>NZ_JBITLR010000003.1:785599-1033821 GCF_044465445.1 Actinoplanes sp. NPDC049668 | reverse complement strand
TACAGCTCCGGCGTCAAATTCATCGTCACCGGCCTCATCCTGCTACTCGCCGCAAGCGTCGACGCCCTCTCACGCCGCAGAGCGGCAGCCACCGGCAACCGATAGACCGGCCCTCGGCTCATCCCGTACGGGGTGAGCCGAGGCCCGCGTCGCGGGCGCGCAGCATGGCCTGGCGCCGATCGGCGACGTGCAGTTTGGCCAGAATGGTCGACACATGATTGCGTACGGTCTTCGGGCTCAGATTGAGCCGGCCGGCGATCGCCGGATTCGACTCGCCGTCGGCGAGGAACGTCAGCACCTGCCGCTCGCGCTCCGAGAGCGCGGGCAACGACGCCTCGCGGGACATCGCCGGGCCCGCGGCGAAGTAGTCGACGATGCGCGCGGCGATGCTCGGCCCGAAGATGGCACCGCCCGCGGCCACGCCCCGGATCGCCGCGACGACCTCGTCCGGGGTCGACCCCTTGAGCAGGTAGCCGCGGGCACCCGCCCGCAACGCCGCGAACACCGACTCGTCGTCGTCGAGCATGGTCAGCATCAGCAGACCGACTCCGGGCGCGTCCGCGGCGATCGCCCGGGCCGCCACCACACCGGACAGATCGGGCATGTTGATGTCCAGCACGGCCACATCCGGACGCTCGGCGAGCGCGACCCGAACGGCCTCCGCGCCCGTGGTCACCGCCGCGACACACCTCAGACCCGGGTAACTCTCCAGGGTCAACCGCATCCCGGCAAGAAAGATGGGGTGGTCGTCGGCGATCAGTACGCGTAGGAGGCGCTCGTCCGGGCCGGTCTCGGGCACGAGTCCTCCAGCCGTACGTCAGTGGCGCTACCTCCCCGATGTTGGCACACATCTCTCTTGGAGGAGCGATGGCAGACACCCCGCGCGCCGAGCGCGCCTGGGCCGTACGGATGGTCGTCGCGCTCGCGGGCTGCCTGCTCGCGCTCGGCTGGCTCTGGGCGGCGCGGGCCGGACACCCGTCCGACGGCAGCGTGGTCTCCACCGCGTCACCCGCCTGGCATCCCGGCGCCGTCGAGGTCGCCGACGCCGTCGGCGCGGGCCGCCCGCTGCGTGCCGGGGATCTCGTGACCGCCGTCGACGGTCGCCCGCTGACGACCGCCGCGCCGGACGGACAGGCACCGCGCATCGGCGACGAGGTCGTCTACGACGTGATCCGCGACGGGTCGCGGATCAGCGTGCCCGTGACCCTGACCGACTATCCGTTCTGGACGCTCGTCGCACACCACGCCGCCGCCCTGCCGTATGTCGGCATGGCGATGCTGCTCGGGTCGCTGCTCATCGCGCGGCGGCCCCGCGACCCGGCCGCGATCGCGCTGTACAGCCTCGGAGTGCTGCAGTTCATCGGCTACTCGTCCTCGCTCTGGTACGGAACCCAGGTCATCGACGTCGCGACCGGCCGGCTGTGGGTCACCACCGTCGCGGAGGTAGCGAACTGCCTGGTCTGGGCGTGCATGCTGCTGTTCGCCGCCTCGTTCCCCCGGCCGTGGCCCGTGCTGCGCCGACGGCCGTGGCTGGTCGCGTGCGCCTTCGCCCTGCCGTTCCTCGCCTATGCCGGCGCGGTCGCGGTGCTGCTGCCCGGCTCCGCCGGCCTGCGGCGGTCCTGGTTGCTCGCGTCGGTGTCGGTGCCGGCCGCCGCGCTCTTCCCGGTGCTGGTGCTGGCGGCGCTCGTGGTGAGCTACGTACTCACCCGCGACCCGGTCGAGCGGCACCGCATGCGGCTCATCAGCTACGGCATCGCCGCGATCGCCACCGGATACCTGCTGCTCGGCCGGATCCCGGAGCTCGTCACCGGGCGTCCGCTGGTCAGCTGGGACTACTTCACCCTGATGTTCGTGCCGGTGCAGCTGCTGCAGGGCGCGACGATCCTGCGCTACCGGCTGTGGGACATCCAGATCATCCCGCGCCGCTCGCTGATCTACGGACTGGTGACCGCCGGCCTCATCCTCGTCTACCTAGGAGCCGCCGCCGGCATCAGCGCGAGCCTCGACGCCCGGCTTCACCCCGTACCCGTGCTCATCGCCCTCGCGATGGCGCTGTCGTTCTCGGCGGCGCGCACCACGTTGCGTCGCGTGGTCAGCCGGCTGGTCTACGGCGAGCGCGAGGATCCGTACGAGGTGCTGCGACAGCTCGGGCAACGCCTAGGGTCGGCGGAGTCCGCCGAGGTGGTGCTGAACCAGCTCGTCGCGACCCTGGTACGAACCCTGCGGCTCTCCCACGCCGCGGTCGAGGTGCCCGGCCTGGACCTGGTCTCCAACGGTCACGGCCGGCCCGGGCCGACGCCGACGTCGATCGATCTCGTCCACGAGGGCGAGCGGATCGGGCGCCTCGTGCTCGATCCCGGGCCCGACCGGGAGCCGTTCGGTACCTCCGACCGCCGCCTGCTGCAGGGACTGGCCCAACAGGTCAGCGCCACCGCGCACAGCCTGCTGCTCGCGGCCCGGCTGCAGCGCTCGCTGGAAGCCAAGGTGATCACGCTCGAGGAGGAACGCCGCCGCATGCGCCGGGAGATCCACGACGGCCTCGGCCCCACCATCGCCTCCGCGTCGATGCGCCTCGAACTCAGCCGTTCACTCCTGCGCACCGACCCCGGCGCGACCGACCGCATCCTCGCCGAGCTCGCCGAGATCCACCGCTCGGTCATCCAGGACATCCGCCGCCTCGTCGACGGGCTGCGCCCGATCGCCCTGGACCACCTCGGCCTGGACGCCGCGGTACGCGAAATGATGGCCGGCCTCGGCGGCGACGTGCGCACCAACCTGGACTGCGCCCTCGGCGCCGACCGCCTGCCGGCGGCGGTCGAGGTCGCCGCCTACCGGATCGTCTCCGAGGCCCTCACGAACGTGGTACGCCACGCCGGAGCATCGGCCTGCGACGTGCGGATCCGGCGGGACGAGGACCTCCACATCGAGGTACGCGACAACGGCCGCGGCCTGCCGCCGGACCACCGCCCCGGCATGGGCCTGACGAGCATCAGGGAACGCTGCGCCGAACTCGGCGGCACCGCCACGATCACCCCGCACGCACCGGCCGGCACCCGGGTGACCTGCCGCCTGCCCATTCCGCGTCCTGGCGCTCACACACCCACGAGGCTCGCCACAGGGCCACCCCAGCGCTGAGCCGGTGCCGCTCTCCTGCAGACTCATCGGCATGCGAGCGAGGTCGTGGGAGAGGTGACGGTGGCGGCGCCGGCCTGGTGGGGTCGTGGCCGGATCTGGGGTGTGGTCCTGCTCGTCTGTCTCGCGGCGGTGGTCGCCGGTGCCGTGGTGACCGCCGGCTTCGAACAGGACGTCCAGGCCGCTGTCAGCTATCGCGACCTCGTCGACGTGGTGCTGCGGTCGCACCATCGGCTGATCTTCTGGTCACGGGTCTCTTGGGCCGCCGTAGCGATCGCCGCGTTGCTCGTGGCCGTGTGGAGCGTCGTCCGGTGGCGTAGAGGGCTGCCACACGTCCCCCGCATGCCGGCCGCGGTCGCGACATTGTTGCTCGTCGCCTGTGTCGTGCACACCGGACTGACGTGGTACCTCCGGGCCGGGCAGGGCGGGAGTTCGGGCGAGCTGGTCATGGTCTCGGGCGCCACGCCGATCGGCGATCAGGCCCGCGAGGCCACGCTCGCCACGAGTCCACTCTTCCCCGCGTACGGATGGTTCGGGGTTGTCGTCGTCGCGCTCGCGACGGCCTTCGCCGCGGCGGCCGTGCTGAGCCGTCGCGGCGATCGCGATCCTTGATCAGGCGGGCTCAACAGTTAAACATTGCTGGAGATCGATGTATTGTGGGAGCGCTCCCAACTCGCGTCCGCCACTCTGCTCAAGGAGCTGAACATGTCGCGACGTCGTCCTCCGGCCACCAAACTGGCCGGCCTGCTCGTTCTGGCCCTGTCCGCGCTGCTGTTGACCTCGGTGTCGGCGGCCGGCGCACCCGGCAGCCGCGCGGTGCCACTGACCGAGCTGACCGTGGTGTCCGAACAGGTGGCGTTCGGTCTGCAGCGTCCGGTCGCGATCACCGGGTTGCCGGACGGCCGGATGCTGATCGCGGAGAAGAGCGGCACCGTCCGGGTCTACCACCCCGACACCGGGCTGGCGGCCGAGCCGGTGCTCGACCTGAGCGCCCGCATCGAGTCCACGGACAACGAGCGAGGCCTGCTCGGCATCACGCCCGCGCCGAACTTCGCACGGACCGGGATCGTCTACGTGGCCTACACCAGCCTGCCGGCCGGCGCGCTGACCCTGGCGCGACTGCCCCTCGGCGCCCCGGAACGGCTGCAGGTGCTGCTGACCCAGGAGCACGCCGAGTACGGCAACCACAACGGCGGACAGGTGGCGTTCGGCCGCGACGGCTACCTCTACTGGTCCACCGGCGACGGCGGCCACGCGAACGACCCGTTCAAGGCCGGCCAGGACCTCCGCACCCTGCTCGGCAAGATCGTGCGGATCGACGTCAACCGCGCCTGCGGGGCGAAGCCCTACTGCGTACCCTCCACCAACCCGTTCGTCCGGACCCCGGGCGCGCGGCCGGAGATCTGGCTCTACGGGCTGCGCAACCCGTGGCGGTTCTCCATCGACCCGGCCGACAACTCGCTGTGGATCGGTGACGTCGGCCAGGGCCTGGTCGAGGAGGTCAACCACGTCCGCCCGTGGCAGGGCGGGGCGAACCTCGGCTGGTCCTGCAAGGAGGGCACCCCGGTGTTCGACCAGACGCAATGCCGGCCGGGCGTGCGGTACCTCGACCCGGTCTTCGAGTTCGAACACTTCCTCACCGAGAGCTGCTCGGTGATCGGCGGCGTGGTGTATCGCGGGTCCCGGACTCCCGAGGCGGTGGGGACCTACATCGCGAGCGACTACTGCGCGCCCCGGGTGTACGCCGTGCGCCCCAAGCCCGACGGCAGCTACGAGAACGCCGTGATCGGCAACCTCCCCACCCAGCCGACCGCGATCGCCGCCGACGTGCACGGCGAGCTGTACGTGCTCAGCGACTACCCGGGATGGCTGAGCCGGGTCCGGTTCGAGCGGGTCCCGCCGGCTTGAGCCTTCACCCGGGGACCAGCCCGATCAGCCGCGGTACGAGGTCCGCGGGGGCCGGCATGGCGGCCACCTCGACGCTGACCTGCCGCGCCGCTCGTGCCAGCGCCGGATCGTTGAGCAGCCGGTCGAGCACCGCCGTGCTGATCTCCCGGTCGTCGACCGCCAGGCCGGCACCGCGCGCCGCGACGAGTTCGGCGTTGTGCCTGCGGTCGCCGGCGCCGCGGACGACCAGCTGCGGTACGCCGGCGTGCAGGGCGGCGAGGGTGGAACCGGCTCCGCCGTGATGCACGATCGCGGTGCTGACCGCGAGCGCGGCGGGCAACGGCAGCCAGTCGGTGGTGCGGACGTTCGGCGGGCGCTGCCGGGCGGCGGCCCGCCGATCCGGGCGGATCAGCACGAAGTCCGCGTCGACCGGGCCGGCCGCGTCGATCACCCGGCTCATCAGCCGGTCCGGGCCGGGCTGCGGCACCGTGCTGCGGCTGACCAGGACACGGGCGCGCGGCGGCCGCCCGGTGAGCCAGCCGGGTAGCGGCTGGTCGGCGCCGTACGGCACGGCGCGCATCGGCCAGCCGTCGCGCGTCCCGGCCACGCTGGACGGGGCGATCGTCAGCACCGCGGCCGGCGGCGGCAGGTCGCCGACCGGATGCCGGCGCAGGGCGTCGCCGAGCCGGGCGGCGGTCGCGGCCACCAGTGACGGGCCGCCGAACAGCGTGGTTTCGTGCAGTACCGCCGGCACGCCGAGGCCGGCGGCGGCCAGCGCGCCGGCCACCGCGAGTGGTTCGTGGACGACGAGGTCCGGCCGCCATCGGCGGGCGACGGCCACCACGCCGTCCGCGATCCGATCGTTGACCGCACCGAACAGGACGGCGACGCCGCGGGTGTCGGTGGTACCGGCCAGCTGCGCGCGGGACAGCAGCGGGTGGCGCAGCAGCATGCGCGCCGCGATCGGGCCGAACCGGTAGCTCGGCACCGCGTCGTGCACGGCGAGGCCGCTCTCCCGCACTCGCAGCGCCTCGGCGGCGGTCGCCACCAGCACCTCGTGGCCCGCCTCCGCCAGCGCCCGGCCAAGCGGTACGAGCGGGAAGACATGCCCGAGCATCGGCGCCGACACCATGAGTACGCGCACCAGCTCACCGTAGAACGGCAGCGCCGCGGCACAGCCGACCAGAATCCGCCCCAGCCGAAACCTGCGGCGAATCGGTCCTTCAGGGGTGCCGGTCAGCGACGTTCGAGGCGACGGCGGGCCTCCTCGGCAGCGGGGTCGCCCACGTCCTCGTAGATCCGCACGGCCTGGCGCCAGGCGGCGATCGCGGCGGTCCGGTCGCCCATCCCTTCGCGGGTGTCCCCGAGCCGGATGAGGGTCTCCGCCTCGTGATACCGGTCGACGGAGTCGCGGAAGAGCTCGATCGCCTGCTCGTAGCAGTCGGCCGCGCGCTCGCGATCGCCGAGGCGGTCGTAGGCGAAGCCCAGGCTGTCCAGCGTTGCGGCCTGGCCGTTGCGGTCGTCGCTGCGGCGCTGCTCGACGAGCGCCTCGGTGCAGCTCTCGATGGCCTGGGCATAGTCGCCGGTGGTGGCCAGCAGCCAACCGATCGCGTTGAGTGTCCGGGCCTCCCCCGGCGGGTTGCCGACCAGCCGGTACAGCCGCAGCGCCTCGCGACCGTGTGCGAGCGCCTCGTCGAGCCGCCCGTCCATGAAGCAGAGCTCGCAGTAGTTGTGCAGCGTCTGCGCCTGACCGGTCGGGTCACCGAGGCCTTCGTACAGCTCGATTGCGCGCTTCAGCCGGTACTCGGCGGCGGCGAGGTCGCCGAGCCGGGTCATCGCGCGGGCGAGCAGGCGATTGGCGACGGCCTGGCCGGCGACGTCGTCGATCTTCTCCGCGGCGGTCAGCGCGACCCGTTGGCTGGTGAGCTGGTCCTGCCACATTCCGCGCGGCGCCAGAAAGGTGTTCAACGCCCAGGCGATCTGCCAGGCGTACGCCTCGAAGCCGTTCTCGGCGGCCTGCTGGACCACCCTGACCAGCACCCGGTGCTCCGCCATGAACCAGGCGAGCGCGCCCTGGTGATCGGTCACCGGCCGCCTGGCGGGTACGGGCAGCGGTGGCACCGGCTCGATCCGCGGCCACTGCGGCTGGAGCAGCAGCGCCGCCGGATAGGCGGCATGCAGGTAGTGGTCGTACAGGCGCCCCAGGGCGGCCGCGCGCTCGTCGACGCGCTCCGACGACTCCGCGAGCTCGGCCGCGTAGGCGCGCAGCAGATCGTGGAAGGCGTATCGGCCAGGGGCGTGCTCGGCCAGCAGATGGAGCCGGGTCAGCTCCCGCAGCAGCGGCGTGACGGTTGCGGTCGGCACGTCGGCGAGCGCCGCGGCCGCGGCGCGGGTCAGGTCCGGGCCCGGATGCAGCCCCAGCAGGGCGAACAGCCGGGCCGCGTCCTTACCCAGCGCCAGGTACGACCAGGAGAAGACCCGCCGCACGTCGCCGTCGTCCAACGCGTCCAGCCTCGCCTCGGCCGACTGCAGTTCGGCGGCGATGGCACCGAGCGGAAACGTGGGATGGGTGGCGACGCGTGCCGCCACTATCGACAATGCCAGCGGGAGCCGGCCGGTGGCCTCGACGATGTCGGCCGCCGCGGCCGGCTCGGACGCGATACGGTCGGCGCCGAGCCGGTTGGCCAGCAGCGTCGCCGACTCGGCCGCGGTGAGGACGCCCAGGGTCAACGGCGCGGCCCATTCGGCGGCGATCAGGCCGTCGAGCCGGTCGCGGCTGGTGACCACGACCGTGCAGCCGCCGGCACCGGGCAGCAGGCAACGAACATGGGCGGAGTCGCGGGCGTTGTCGAGCACCACGAGCATCCGCCGGGAGGCCAGCAGGCTGCGGTAGAGCCCGGTCCGGGCCTCGAGACCGGAGGGTATCCGGGCGTGGGGCACGCCGAGCGCCTCGAGGAAGCCGGACAGAGCGTCCGGTGGGGACACCACGCCGGCCTCGTCGTACCCGCGAAGGTTCACATAGAGCTGGCCGTCGGGGAAGCGGTCGGCCACCCGGTGCGCCCAGTGCAGCACCAGGGCGGTCTTGCCGACTCCGGCCATGCCGGACACCGCGGAGACGGCCACGATCATCGGCCGCTGCGCGTCACCGTCCAGGAGCGCGTCGAGCCCGGCGAGTTCGGCGCCGCGGCCGACGAAACCCGGCACCGCGCGCGGCAGCTGCTCGGGGCGTTGGACGAGTGTTCCCGTTGCCGGGGCCGGCACCGGTCCCAGGCGGTGATGCAGGATGTCGTCGTACAACTCGGCGAGTTCCGGCGCGGGATCGAGGCCGGTCTCCTCCGCCAGCACCCGCCGAGCCTGCTGAAAGGCATCGAGGGCACCGGCCACGTCTCCGATGCGGTACAGGCCCACCATCAGCTGCCCCCACGCCCGCTGCCGCAGCGGATGCCGGTCGAGCAGGATACGCAGCCGCCGCACCACGTCGGCCGGCACGCCGAGCGCCAGCAGCGCCTCGGCATAGTCCTCCTCGGCGAGCAGCCGGCGCTCCTCCAACTGCGCCACCCGCCGGGCCAGCGCCGGACGCAACGGCAGGTCGGACAGCGAGTCCCCACGCCACAGGCCCACCGCGGCGGAGAGTTCGGCCTCGGCCCGTTCCGCATCCGAGGCGGCGAGAGCGTCGCGGCCCCGCGCCGCCGCCGCGTCGAACAGGTCGAGATCCCGCTCGCCCGGGCCCACCCGCAGCAGATAGCCGCCGGCGGCGGCGGTGATCCCCTCCCAGGGCGCCCCGCCGCCCAGCGACTGCCGCAGCCCACGTACGTAGGTTCGCAGATTCGCCGCGGCCGACGCCGGCTGATCGTCGCCCCACAGCATCGCGGCCAGTTCCTTTGTGCCCACCACCTCGTTCGGGCGCAGCAGCAGGGTGGCCAAGAGCAGACGTTGCTTCACCGCGCCCAGCGGAACGGGCCGGCCTTCACGGAACACGCGGAGCGGACCGAGGAGGTCGAAACGCACAAGCACCTCAACTGTGGGCGCTGTCACCAGGTGCACCGTGCCCGGGTGACGGGATTGGTGGTCTGGACGTCATTTGTGCGGCGATTGTACGGCCACACCATGGCGCCGCATCGATCGAGGGGCGATACTGCACCTAGCGTGCAGTAATCATAATCGTCGATCTGGAGTGCCTCGATGCCCTCGTCTCGCCGCCGGCTGCTCGCCCTTGCCGCCGCAGCAGTCCTCACCGTCGCCGTCCCGGTTCCGGCCGTCGCGTCCACCGGCACCCCGTCCTACCGCCCGGTCATCTTCGTCCACGGCAGCGCCGGCTCCGCGGCGCAGTTCGAGACCCAGGCCAAGCGCCTCACCGGCAACGGATACCCGATCGAGGTCATCGAGGCCCACGAGTACGACTCGCCGAACATCGCCACGACCGTCCCCCAGGTGCACGCGGGCCTGGACGCCCGGATCACCCGACTGCTGGCGGCGACCGGAGCCGACCAGGTGGACATCGTCGGACACTCGCTCGGGACCTTCGTCGCCCAGAGCTACCTCACCAGTTCACCGGCGCGCGCGGCCCGGGTGGCGCACTACGTCAACCTGGACGGCCGCACCGCGGCCGCGCTCCCCGGCGGCGTGCCGACGCTCGCGATCTGGGGCGAGGGTGACCCCGCCCGGAGCGTCGCCGGCGGCACCAACGTGTACCTTCCCGACCAGTCGCACACGCAGACGGTGTCGTCGGCGGAGTCCTTCCGGGAGATCTTCCGCTTCCTCCGCGGCCACGCGCCGGCCACCACGAGGATCGTGCCGGAGCGGGGCCGGACGGCACGCGTCTCGGGCCGCGCCGTGATCTTCCCGGCCAACACCGGCGTCGGCGACGCGACGCTCGAGGTCTACCCGGTGAGCCGGCTCACCGGCCGGCGCCTGTCCCCGCGGCCCCAGCATGTCGTCCCGATCAGCGGCGACGGATCGTTCGGCCCGCTGCCCGTGTTCTCCACCACCCGCTACGAATTCGCGCTCCTGCGCACCGGCACGGCGACACACCACTTCTACCTCCCGCCCTTCGTACGGTCCGACTCCTTCGTGCGGCTGCTGGCCGGCCGGCCCGGCGAAGGACTCGGCGCGCTCATCGACACCAGCGACCGGCACACGGCGCTGGTGTTCAGCCGCCAGAAGGAGTGGTGGGGCGACCAGGGCGACGCCGGTGACCGCCTGTGGGTCAACGGGCGGAACATCCTGAACCCGGCGAACGCGCCCCGCACCAAGCGGGTGATCGGCGTATTCGCCTTCGACGACGGGAGCGACGGCGTCACCGACCTGACCGCGCCGCTGCCGGAGTTCTTCGGCCAGACCTTCATCACCGGCATGGACGTCTTCATCCCGGCCGCCCCGGCCCACCACGGCGTCGTGTCGATCGTCGTTCACCAGCGAGGCGGCGGGCTCGAGGTGGCCGGGGTGCCGAACTGGCGATCCAGCGACCATCGCGTGACCGTGAACATCGACGACTACTGACCAGAGGTGTGCCCGGCCCGGTCGAGGGTTGGGTCACAGTGCGGCGAGAATGCCTCAGCCGAGTTGCCCGGCCCCCGATAAGACGCGGTAATCGGGACTGGGGGTGGATTCCTTGGACGGCAGCGAGACCGAGCAACTTTCGGCTGCCGTGCTGGCGATGGAGGACGAGACCGTCTCGGATCCCGAGGGTGGATACGCGGCCGCGGCCGAGCTCGAACGGCAGGCCATCGCCCTGGGCGAGGAGAGCCTCGTCGTCCGCGCCCGCCTCCTCGGCGTCAACATGCTCCGCCGGACCGGCGACCTCGCGGGCGCGGCCCGGCGGTTGCCCGACATCGAAAGCTGGGCCGTCCAGCACGGCGACCGCTGCCTTCAGGCCCGCACGTACCTGGCCTGGGCGAACGTCGAGCGGCTGTTCGGTGACATGGCCAAGTTCCTCGAGTACTCGCTGAGCGCGGTCGAGCTGCTCGACGACAGTGCCACCCCACACATGCAGGTCTGGTACCGCTGCACGCTGGCCGATGCGCTGGCCGACAACGGCTACATAGACCTGGCGCGGCCGCGGTTCCAGCAGGCCGAGACGCTGGCCCGGGAACTGCGGCAGTGGGAACAACTCCTCATGGTGCTGAACAACTGGGCATGCTCCGAACAGGAGGCCGGCGACCTCCCGCAGGCTCGGGCGGTCGCCCGCCGGATGCAGGAGTACTCCACGGCGCACGGCCTGGATCTCAACCCCGGAATGCTGGACACGATCGGCGCGATCCAGATCGAGTATGGCGAGTACGCGGAGGCCGAGCAGGTGATGCTGGAATGCATCGCGCGCTTCCAGGCCGGGGAGCTCGACCACCACGGCCAACTGGCCGAGTACCTACTCAATCTGGCTCGAGCCCAGCACGGTCTCGGCGCCCTCGACCGGGCTCAGGTGAGCCTCGACGCCGCCCGCGAGCTGTGCATCGAAGGCGACCTGCACGCGTTCCTGGTCCGGGTACACCAGGCACAGGCCGAACTGCACGCCACCCGGGGGGATTTCGCCGCGGCGTTCGCCGCGCAGAAGGTTCTCTTCGCCGCCAACGAGGACCTGCACGACCGGCAGCAGCTGACGGAAGCGCTGAACCGGCACGCCATGTTCGAAACCGCGGAAGCCCTCGAGGAAGCCCGACAGTTCCGGGAGCAGGCTCGCCGCGACCCGTTGACCGGCCTGCGTAACCGGCGTTACGTCGATGAGAAACTGCCCGCGCTCATAGCGGCGGACCCGGACCTGAGTCTCGCGATCTTCGACATCGACCACTTCAAACGGATCAACGACGCGCTCGGCCACGACGGCGGCGACGAGGTACTCGCCGAGGTCGCCCGACTCCTCGACACCCACCTCGCCGCCGTGGCCCCGACCGGGTTCGCCGCCCGACTCGGTGGCGAGGAATTCCTGCTGGTACTCCCGCTCACACCGGTCGCCGCCGCGACAGCGACATTCGACCGCATCCGCCGGGCCATCAGCGAACACGACTGGCACGACACCACGAAGGGTCTGCGCGTCACCGTCAGCGTCGGCGTCGCCGGAGTGAACGAGACCACTCCGCGGAGCCACACCGCCGCCCTGGCCGCCGCCGACCGCAACCTCTACGCCGCCAAACAAGCCGGACGCGACCGGGTCGTGACCGAAGCCGCGCCTGCGCCCTGACCTACCTGCTCCACCCCGAGTTTTGGATCCATCGAGGATTGCCCGGCGTCGATTAGTGGATGACCATCGATATAACGATGGTGCGTCCGCGCCATCACATCGCAGACCGGGAGAGCAGATGACCAGCGCATCTCGGCCCGTAGGGGCTGCCGAACATCAGCTTGGCGTCGGTCGTGCACCGCTACACGTGGACGACCTACCGACACCGGAAGAGGTCTTCCAGGTCCCGAGGACGGGCCCCAGGGAGACCATCACGAAGATCATGGGACCGGCCATGATCGCGCTCGGCCTCTCGATCGGAAGCGGCGAGTGGCTCCTGGGTCCTCAGGCGATCGGAAGCCTCGGATGGACCGGCGTCGGATTCATCATCACGATCTCGATCCTCCTGCAGGCTCTGTACAACATGGAGATCGGCCGGTATGTATTGGCGACCGGCGAGGTACCGTCGCTCGGCTTCGGGCGGGTCCCGCCCGGGGCGTACGTCGGCACGATCCTCGCGGTCGCGCTCTTCTATCTGGCGTTCATCACCGGCGGGTGGGCCGCCTCGGCCGGCGCGAGCCTGTTCACACTGGTCACCGGCGACATTCCCACCGCGGACCAGCTGACCACGACACGATGGATCGGTGTCGGGCTCATGGGCGCGGTCTTCGTGATCACCCTGTTCGGGAAGAAGATCTCGCGAACGCTGGAGCTGCTGTTCTGGGTCCTCGTCCTGTTCATCCTCACGACCCTGTTCCTCGTGGTGCTGATCATCACCCCGCCGTCCGCGTGGCTCGACGGCGTCGTGGGCATGCTCCGGCCCGCGCTGCCACCCGCGGGAACCGAGGCGACGACGATCGGCGCGGTGGCCGGCTTCGCCGCGATGGCGTCCGGACTCAACTACGTGTTCATGAACTACTACCGGGACAAGGGCTACGCGATGGGCAGCAAGACCGGCTACATACCGGGGCTGCTCGCACGCGGCGAAGGACGGCCGGAGATCGCTCCGGTCGGCACCACATTTCCGGAGACGCCGGAGAACACGGCCCGGTGGAAGCGCTGGTGGTTCTTCCTCAAACTGGAGATGTGGGCGGTCTTCGTGCCGGGCGCCGTCATCGGCATGCTGCTGCCCGGCATTCTGGTCAGCCACCTCGCCGAGGAGAGCGGCGTCAAGCCCACGGTCGCGACCATGCCGACCTACGTGGCCGACCAGCTGCGGGCGACCGGCGAGAGCAGCCTGTTCTTCGGCTGGGCGCTGTTCATCGGGTTCGTGATCCTGTTCAAGACGCAGATCGTCGTCTTCGAGATGCTCACCCGGAACATGGTGGACGCGCTGTACGGCTCGAGCGCCGGATTCCGCCGGCTCATCTCGGGCGATCCGCGCCGCTTCTACTACCCGTTCATGATCGTGCTCGGGATCGTCATCTCCATCATCATCTTCAGCGCGCTGCCCGTCACGTTGGTCCAATGGGCGGCCAACATGTCGAACCTGGCGGCGATGATCTTCCCGTTCGCACTTATCTACCTGATCAGGAAGCTGCCGAGGCCGGCCCGGGCATCGTGGTGGTCGTACCTCGTACTGGTCCTGGTTGCGGTGTTCTTCGGCTTCTTCTTCGTCAACTTCGCGATGGATCAGCTCACCGGGTCGCCGCTGGTCACCTTCTGAGCCTTGAGTGGCTGTCCGTCGTGCTCGCGGGGATGGGCGCGACGGCAGCCGGGCCGTAGGTGGGATTCGGTTGCGGTGGACGGGTGGGGGTTTGTTGCGGTGGGTTCTTGTTTTCTCGTTGCGAGGCCGAGTCAGTCGCAGCCGTAGCCGTCGCCGTCGCGGTCCAAGTCGTAGATGTCGGTGCCGATGACCTTGACGACGCCGTTGACGTAGGACGGGCCGTTGCCGCTTCCTCCGCCGCAGTCGACGTCGCTGTCGATCGGGACGCATTGTCCGCTGTAGTTCGGATCGCAGTTGGGTTCGGTTTTGGTTCCGATCGCGACTACCTTGGTGACTGGCTTTTTGGTGATCGTGGAGCTGATCAGGCGTTTTTCGGTCTGTATGCCTTCGGTAACGGTGATCTCGTACGTCAGCGTTCGCACGCCGGCGGCTCCTGGAACGCGTACTTTCTTCGTTCCTTTCGGCAGTGAGGAATCCTTTACCGTGCGGGTCTTGAAGGAGATCGTGCGCGTCTCGCGCACGGTGCGTTTCTGCACTGTGGCGGGGGGCTTGCTCGGCGACGCGGCTGCGGGACTACTGTCCGCAGTGGTTAAGGCGGGCGCGGCGGGGGCGGGCGAGGCGCCATCCGCCGTGCTGGCGTCGCGGTCGTCGGCAGCGGCTCCTGCCACTTGTTCGGTCTGCGGCGCGTCGATGGCGGCGCCGATGACGGCGAGCACAGTGGGCCCGCCGCAGCACAGCAGGAACACTCCGCCCAGGATCAGACCCGCTCGCTGCAAAGGGCTCATCCGCGACCAGGTCCGCCGAAGCGGGCTCTGCGGTGCGGGCCCGGGCGGCTGCCAGGCCGGAGGAGGCTGGTAGGTCACCGCCACAGCTTGCCGGGCGGTTATGTGACGGGCATCACCCGAACATCCGTTACTCAGCTCCTACAGGTCAGGAACCGCCTGGCGGTGCACAGCCCGCCCGGGGGCGCGCCGCCCAGGACTGGGCGGCGCGCTCGACATCAGTTCGGCACGTTGGTGAGGAACACGTTGTCTCGGCGGTCGGTGTCGCCGGCGACCAGGGTTCCGTCGTCCGAGATGAAGGCAACGTGCCGGCCGTCGGCGGACAGGGCGAGGTCCAGGCAGGCCCGGGGCGCGGGCTTGCCGGTGGGGCCGTGGCTGGCCGGCGTCACCACGCCGGTCTGCCGGTCCCGCACGTAGACGTTCTGGCCGCCGGACCAGGCGCCCTCCATCCAACCCGAGAACGCGGTCACCGCCAGGTAGCGGCCGTCGCCAGAGAGCTGGGGCTCCCAGGCACCGACGAAAGCGCCGGCCGTGTTGCGGTCCTCGCGGGTCAGCTCGCCGGTGCGCAGGTCCTTGACGTAGACCTTCGCCGTGGGATGGACCTGGCCGCCGGCCGCACCCTCGCCGAGATTCGTCGCCGCGCTCCGGAAGGCGGCCAGCCGGCCGTCCGCCGAGATGGCCGGCTCCTCGCTGGTGCCGTTGCCCTGCACGCCGGCCGCGGTGGCGCTGACCAGCCGGGTCACGTCCTCGCGCCGGTCGCGCACGAACACGTCCTTCGTGCCGTTGGTGTCGCCGGCGACGAGGTTCGCGGCCTCGGACCCGAACACGACGAAGCGGCCGTCGCCCGAGATGCGGGTGCCCGCCAGGTAGGTGTTCCGGTCGGCGGGCTGGCCGGAGGGGGTGACGGTCACCCGCTCCGGGGTGCCGGTCACGCGGTCGTACACGTACACGTCGATCAACCGGTCGGTGTCCGTTGGCGTCAGGCGGGCCTCGGTCTCGAACGCGACGTATCGGCCGTCGCCGGAGATCGACGGGTAATAGCTGTCGTCGCGCCAGCCAGCGCCCACGCCGCTCCCGGTGACGCTGACCATGGTGGTCGTGCCGGCCTGCAGATCCCGCACGAACACGTCGTGGGCCTCGTTGGTGTCCCCCGGCACCAGGTTGGTCGCGTTGGACATGAAGGTGACGTAGCGCCCGTCCGCCGAGATCGACGGGTCCGTGCTCGGCGCGTCGCCCTGCTCTCCGGACGAGCCCACGCTGACGAGCGTCGTGGTGCCGGTGCTGGTGTTCCGGACGAAGACGTCCGCCTTTCCGTTCCGATCGTCGTTTACCAGGTTGGACGCGAACGAAGTGAATGCCGCGTACTGCCCGTCGCCGGACAGGGAAGTGCCGCCCAGCGCCCAGTCGTTCGGCCGTCCGCCGTCCATCGCGAGGTCCACGGCCGTCGGGACGATCGCGTCCGCGGCCAGTGCCAGACTCGGCGTCGTTGCCGTCACCATCGTCGTGACCAAGGCGGTCACTGCGATGCCGGTGATTCTCCTCATGCTCTGCCTTCTGTTTCGCCGGCGCCGCGTCGGCACGGCGCCGGCCCGCCGAGGGTCGTGGCGGCGACCTCGCGGTCGTCGAGGACCTGTTGCCGGCGTTCGGTGCCGGACGTCCGCAAGAGGATCCGGCCTCCTGGGCTCGTTGCGGAAGGCTCGGCGGGGTTGTCCGTACAAGTCCGGACGAGGTCAGGCGGCTATTTGTCGATGACGAAAGGCCTCGAGGGTCGCGGTGCGACCGGGTTGACCGGTTCCGGCACCACGCTGCCCTGGGCCAGGACCGCGATCTCCAGGGCGGCGCGGCGGACGTCGCCGTGCCAGCGGCTCGGGAAGGCGTCGATCAGGTGCCAGCCCGCCCGGTGCAGGGCGCCCTGGCGTTCCAGGTGGGTGTCGGGTCCGTCCGGGTGCACGGCGCAGAGGACGCCGACGCCTCCCACGCAGAGGTCGATGGTCCACGGGCCGACCGCGTATCCCGGTCGCACCTCGACTTCGAGCCGCTTCAACTCGGCGGCCAGGTCGGCGGGCCAGCCCGACGGCTCGGCGCCGGGGCCGACCTCGCGCGGCCCTTCGGCGTGCCGCAGATAGTCGCCGAGGAGACCGGGCGGGCCGGTCAGGGAGGTGAGCACGACCAGCTTGCGGCGGGCCCGGGTGACCATGACGTTGAACAGGGGCGGGTCGGTGACGAAGCGGCGACGGCTCGGCGAGTCCCCGTCGAGCAGGGCCAGGGAGACCACCACCGCGTCGGCCTCGCTGCCCTGGAACGCGTGCACCGTGCCGACCCGCAGCCGCAGCTCCTCGATGCGCTCCACGGGCAACGCCTTGAGCAGGGCCGCCTCCAGGACCTCGGCCTGGGCGCGGAATGGGGTGATCACCCCGATCCCCCGGTGACCGGCCGCCGCCAGCCGCTCCACGGTGGCCAGGGCGGCCGCCACCTCGGCCACGTTGACGCCCTTGACCAGGCGCGCGTCCGGGACGTGGAGCACGTCGATGGCGTCGGTCGCGTCGGCGAGCGGGGTGCGGGTCATCACCGAGACCCGGCCGCCGTAGAAGCGCCGGGCCGGGAAGTCGATCAGATGCGGGACGCTGCGGTGGTGCTCGGCCAGCCAGGTGACCGGGGCGGCCGCGGTGGCCAGGTCGTAGGTGCTGACCCGGCGGACGTCGAGACGCTCGTCGCAGCCGTGCGCCTCGAGCACCTGGGTCACGTCGACGTCGCTGACGAACGAGACGAACCGCAGCTGCCGCGGGTCGCCGACGATCAGCGCGCGGCGGGCGCGGGCCAGCACCGGCGCGGCCCGGATCTGGTCCACGTGCGACGCCTCGTCGATCACCACCAGGTCGAACAGGCCGGGCTCGGGCGGGAGCAGATCCTCGACGTCGGCGACCGTGCCGATCCACAGCGGCAGCGCGCGGACCAGCGGGGCGGCCTCCATCCGGGCGAGCAGCTCGCGGCGGCGGTTCCGGCCGGCCCGTAACGCCGCGGCCAGGGCGCCGGCCGCGCGGCGCGCGTCGCGGTTCCAGCGCTCCGCGCTGCGCGCGCCGTCGCGCATCGCCTGGCCGACCACTTCGCGCAGCTCGCGCTCGGCGTCGTGCAGGGCGGCCCAGCGGGTGGTGAGGTCGGTGCCGCCGGTGGCGGCGAGGTGGGCGGCGGCACGCTGCGCGGCGGCCGCGGCGAGTGCTTCGGAGACGATCTCTTCCGGTACGGACCCAGCCGCGCCGAGCAGCCGGAAGGCTTTACGCCGGGCCGAGCGGGCGCGGCGCCGGGACCACCATCCGGTACCCGGCTCGACGGCCAGCAGCGCCCGGATCCGGTCGAGATCTTCGGTGAAGGCGCCGGGCACGTCGGCGCAGAGTCCGGGCAGGCGCGGCTGGTGATCGGGGAGCGTGGCGGCGGCCCGCTCGATGTCCAGCGCGGACGCGATCTCGGAGCTTCTCACCCGTACGGCTGAATGAGCGGCCTTGACCCGCGCCTGACCGGAACGGATGACGCCTGCCTCGACCCCCTGGTCCGCGCCCGCCGCGAGTTCGGCCTCGAGCCCGGCTCGGCCGCCCGCGTCGCCGAAGAGGACCGGTGGAGAGCTTGGATAGCGGGCCAGCAGGCCCGCGAGGACCTCGGCGGCGTGTGGGGACTGGGTCGCCACCAGCACCGACCCGCCCCGGTGGACCACCTCCAACGCGGCCGCGACCACCGCGTGGCTCTTGCCGCTGCCCGGTGGTCCGGAGACCACGGTGACCGGTTCTGATCGGGCCCGGATCACCACTCGTTCCTGTGGCCCGGTCAGCGGCAGCGGCGACAGGACCGGTTCGTGGTCGGTGCCGGTCGCGTCGGTGCCGGACCCGCCGATGTCTGACCCGCTCGCACCGGACCCGCCCGCGCCGGAGTCGCCGTAGACCGCGGCGAGCGCGGTTGCCGAGAGGTCGCGTCCGGCCCAGCTGCGCAGGCTGTCGGCGAGGCCGGCGCCGAACACGTCCCGGACCACGAAGAGCGCCGGAGCCGCCACCAGGGCCAGGCCCTCCGACGGGATCCGCTGCTTCGGGCCGATCGTCTCGTCGACGGTGAAGCCGGTCGCGCCGGCGACCGATCTCAGCCACGCGCCGCTGCCGATCGCCTCCAGCCAGCCCGGCGTGGCCAGGCCGGGCGCGGCCTCGAACGCGGCGGCCAGCTCGGGGTCGGCGACCAGCGGGGTCACCTCGACGTCGCCGGCCGGGACGACCCGGTAGCCGAGCAGTGAGCGCTCCAGGCGCACCGGCTGGCTGAGCAACGGCAACCGGATCTTGCGGGGCTTGCCCTCGATCTCGGCGCGGCCGGCCAGGAAGCCCCAGCCCCGGTGGAGGATGCGCTCCTCACGGTGCAGCGCGTCGAGGGCGGCGAGACGCTCGACCGTCTTCTCCCGCGGCGCCTTCTCCGCGACCTCCAGCCACACCATCGGCTGCGAGCCCCGGGTGACGTCCAGGATGCGCTCGGCGGCGGCCGGGGCCAACTCGGCGAGCACGGCGAGCACGGTCCGCGGCTGCATCGCGCGAGACTACCGCCCGCGGTCACCCCCACCAGCAACTCAGCGTCGTCGAGCACCGACGGCGCGCCCCGCGTCCCGTACCGTCAGGTCCTCTCGCGGGTGGGTGCCTCGGTGGGTATGCGGACGACGAAGGTCGTGCCTGGTCCGTCGTGGTCGCCGAACGTGACGCTGCCGTGGTGGCGCTCGACGATGGCGCGAGTGATGACCAGGCCGAGGCCGACGCCGGGGATGCGGTTGTCGATGGCGGTGGAGGCGCGGTGGAAGCGGCGGAACAACTGGGATCGCTCGGCCGGCGGGATGCCGATGCCGGTGTCGGAGACCGTCCAGCGGATCCAGCCGTCGTCGCCGACGGTTGCGCAGACCGTCACCGTGCCGCCGGGCGGGGTGTACTTGACGGCGTTGGTCAGCAGGTTGTCGGCGACCTGGCGTAGCCGGTCGGGATCGGCGCGCAGCGGCAGACGGCCGGACGGAAGGTCCACGATGACGGTCAGGCGTTTCTGGGCGGAGTCCGGACGCACGGCGTCGACCGCGGCGCCGATGATGCCGCTCAGCTCGGTGTCGGTGAGCCGGATCGCGAGGTTCCCCGATTCGAGTCGGCTCAGGTCGAGCAGATCGTCGGCGAGAACGGCGAGCCGGTTCGCGCTGCGGGAGATGATGTCCAGGTATCCGCGCTGATCGTCGAGGGTGAGGGTGTCGAGGTCCTTGTCGAACGACTCGGCGGTGCTGGTGATGATCGCCAGAGGGTTGCGTAGCTCGTGGGTGACCAGCGCAAGGAACTCCTCCTTGGTCTGGGCGAGCTCGACGGCCAGCTCCTCGGCGCGGCGACGTTCCCAGTACTGCCCGATCTGGGCGGCGATGCCCAGGAGGAACACGGTCAACGTGTCCTCGGGGTCCTCGGCCCGGTCGCCGTAGACACACAGCGCGCCGATCGCGTCGTTACCGACGCAGATCGGCACTCCGACGGCGACATGCAGGCCGACGCGGGCGGCGGCGCGGCCGTCACGCGGCAGGCTGATGTCCTCGGCCAGGTCCGGGATCCACCGGGGTTGACCCTGGGCGTAGACCTGTCCGGGTAGGCCGGCACCCGGCTCGACGGCGGGAATCTCGAATTCGCCCAGCTCACGGGCGGGCGCGGTGTGCCGGGCGGCACAGCACAGCGATGACCGGGACTCGGCGGCCAGCCAGACCTCGGCCATGGGCCAGCCCATCGTGGTCCCGAGTACCTGCACGACACGTTCGACGGCCGTGTCGCTGGAGCCGGCCTCGGCAAGACCGCGGGAGACGGCGGACTCCACGGAGGCGAAACGGCTCGCGCGGTGCGCCGCGGTGATGTCGTGGCAGAAGGCGTGGAAGACCCGGCCCCTCGGCCCGGTGGTCGCGACGACCGTCAGCTCGATCTGGAACTCGTGGCCGCCGGCGTCCTGTACGGGCATCCGCAGCCGCTGTCCGAGTACCTGGCCGGATTCACCGGCGGCGAGCTGGGCCAGTCCGGCGCGGTGAGCGTCGCGGTGCCGGTCGGGGAAGACGAGGTCTATGACCGGTTCACCGCATATCTGCGCATGGGGGTAGCCGAACAACGCCTCGGCAGCGGGATTCCAGCCGACCACACGCCCGTCGGTGTCGACGGCGACGTAGGCCTCCAGCGCGGCGGCCAGCACCGCCTGCGGCTCGTCCAGCACGCTGTGGTCACAACTGACCGATGGCCCAGCGGATTTGCGCATCCCACTTCTCCTACGTGCTCACGCCCGGCGTGGGTCACACAACCGGCGAGTGCGAGCGAGGGGTGCCCTGTAGGTCTTGCCAGCCTGCGATGCGGTCTGCTTCCGCCTCGCGGCACGGCCCGATGGGCCCGTTACCACCCCAGTATCGACCTACCGGCCCGCACGCAGTCCGGAGAATCGGTAGGACGGCACACCTGATCCGCGTACGCGGTGATCGGTTCCGTCCTTCTGTCCGGTAACCGCCCGAGAGGCACCAGAGCGCGCTTCGGTCGGTTTCTTCCCTTCGACATCCCGTGCCCGCCGGCCTACGGGGAGCTACGAAGCAGGCAGCGGGGCTTACGAATCCGGATCGACCTCTATAGTGGACAAATGCTGGGAGTCATCGCGGCCGCGCTTGGCGGTCCTGAGGTGTTGCAGGTGACTGAACTGCCCGAGCCTGCGGCGGGGCCTGGGCAGGTGGTCGTCCGGACCCGCGCGGTCTGTGTGCACCCGGCTGACGTCGCCGCCACCACCGGAGAGATCCCTCGCGGGCCGGTGCCGCCGCCGTTCCTGCCCGGGTGGGACATCGCCGGCGAGGTGGCATCGGTCGGCCCCGACACGACGGACTTCCGGGTGGGTGATCGCGTCGTCGGGATGATTCCGTGGTACCTGACCCGGGGTGCACCCGGCGGCTATGCCGAGTTCGTGGCCGCCGACGCGGGCTGGTTGGTGCCGTTGCCGGACGAGCTGGACTTCGCGTCCGCGGCCACGGTGCCGCTCAACGCCCAGACCGCGCACCAGGGGCTGTCGCTGGTGTCATTGGCCATGCTGCCGGCCGGCAGCAGCATTCTGGTCACCGGTGCCAGCGGCGGTGTCGGCGGCTTCGCCGCCCAGCTTGCCGCTCAGGGCGGCTACCGTGTCCTGGCACAGGCCGGCGACGGGGATGAGCAGTGGGTGCACGGTCTCGGCGCTGACGAGGTGGTTTCCCGCTCCGCCGATCTGGCCAAGGTGGGGCCGGTGGCAGCGGTGTTCGACGCGGTCCCCGTCGGCGAGGCGGCGGCCGCGGCCGTGGAGGACCGGGGAGTCGTCGTCGCCACCCGGCCCACGCCGGCCATCGTTCCGGCACGTGGTGTGCGCCAGGAGCTGCAACTCATCCGGCTCGACCGCGAGCTGCTGGCCGACCTGGTGGGTCAGGTGGCGGCGGGACGGCTGCGCACGCGCGTGGCGGCCACGATGCCGTTGACCGAGGCGGCCGACGCCCACCGGCGGGTATTGGCCGGTGGCCTGCGCGGAAAGCTCGTGCTGACGGCGGGCTGAGCTATGGCTCGGGCGATCACTGATGGGTGGAGGATCCCCGGTCCAGGTGCGGATCGGCTTCGTCTCGGATCGTGAGGCAGCTCGTGGGCATCGTGTCGACCATCGTGCCCGCGCCGTTCGGGCATCGGTAGCGGACCAGGGCCGCCCATTCGCAGGCGCTCTCGACCACTCCCGCGCGGCGGGCGCCGTTGCGGTGCACCCACACCGGGTCGCCCGGCTGGGGCGCCACTGCGGGTGCCGAGGCGGTCGGCGGGGACGTGGGGGCGGGAGCCGGCTCGTACGTCTCGGTGTGGTCGCCGTTCTCGGTGGCCACGACCCAGGTGATACCGGCCTTGTCGGTGGTGCGCGCGTGCCGCTTGGCGTTGAACATCGCCTGGTCCGCGCGGCGCAGTAGGTCGGGAAGGCCTGCGGAGCGCCCGGCCGGCACGACGCCGATCGAGGCGGTCACGGACAGCGTGTGGCCCCGCACGTCCATCGGGGGCGCGATCGCAGCGCTCAGCGCGCCGGCCACCTCGTGCCACCACTCCGCCGGGGCGTCCGCGCGCGGGAGGCGCGGCAGCGCCGCGAACTCGTCACCGCCGAACCGGGCCACAAGATGGTCGTCGAGGCAGGCGGCCATGCGGCGGGCGACAACGCAGAGGACCTCATCGCCGGCATCGTGCCCGTACGTGTCGTTGATCGGCTTGAAGCCGTTGAGGTCGAGGATCAGGACGGCCGACGAGGAGTCGTCGCCGCGCAGCAGCGCCGGGGCGAGCGCGTGGAAGAGGCGGCGGTTGGCGAGGCCGGTGAGCTCGTCGTGGCCGGCCATCCATCGCAGCGAGGCGCGCTCCTGCTCCAGCTGATGGACGTGCGCCGACAGTTGATCGATACGAGCCTGGAGGTGGGCTTCCTCGGCGCCGGTCCGCAGCTGTGCACTGTCCGGCGGCGCACCGCCCTTGTCGGCGGCGGCAGGATCGAGGATCCGCATCGGCCGTCCTCTCAAGACTGCGGCGGACCAGCGGCAGCTGTCGCCTCGCGCCACAGTGGAATCATGACAGTCAGCCGAGATGCGTGCAAGATTTCACGTCGACAACTGTCACGATGACACCATGCATCCCGAGCCGGTTTCAGCTACTCTAGGTGCGTGCCACTTTCGTGGTGAAAGAATCATGCAAGGACGTGAATTGCTGATTCTGCACTTCAGACGGACATCGGGCGACACACCCGACCACTGGTCCGGTGGCAGTCGGTTACCCACAGCAACTCCAGAGTGAGGGGGCACTGATGAGTAGCGAAACCGGCTGGATCATTTCCAGTAGGTCGACGGGCAACGGCGGCAGTTGCGTCGAGGCCCGCCGTCAGGACGGCCTCATCGAGGTCCGCAACAGCAAGGCGCGGGAGGCCGGCGCCGTGGTGTTCACGATCGAGGAGTGGGACTCGTTCCTGTTCGGAGCCAAGCGCGGCGAGTTCGACCGGCTCCTGACCGACTGATCGCGGCCCGGATCGTCACCGGAACTCCACGACCGGCACGGCATCCTTGCTGATGAGGTCGAAGATCCGCCGGTACTCGGCGACCTCGGCCTGCTCCTCCAGGTAGAGCGCGCCGACGTGGGATTCCAGGTAGACCACGTCGGGATCCTCCGGGTCGTCGAACTCCAGGATCCGGAAGGCGCCGGCCATCGCCGCGTGCGCTCCGACCGAGAACGGCAGCACCCGGATGTCGAACATGTCCTCTCCGGACAGTCGCCGCAGATGATCGATCTGCCCCTTGAACACCTGTTCGCCGCCGACCGACCGGGTCAATGCTCCCTCGCCGAGCACCGTCACGATGCGAATCGGTGGATTGCGGGCGAACAGCGTCTTCTGCCGCTGTATCCGGAGCTTGATGTGGCGCTCGGCGGCTTCCGTGTCGACCGGCTGCTCGGCGCCGAAGACGGCTCGCGCGTACTCCGGGGTCTGCAGCTCGCCGGGAATGATCTCGCCGTCGTACCCGAACATGCGGGACGCCGACGCCTCCAGCCCGACGTACAGCTTGAACCACTCGGGAATCACCGGACTGGCGTCCCACCACTCCTGCTGCGACGTGCCGAGGGCGAGCTCGGCGAGCGCGTCGGTGATGCTCTGGTCCGCACCGTAGAGCCAGCAGAGCGCGCGCACGCTGGCCCCGGTGACCGGAACCTTGCCGGTCTCGATCCGGTGCAGCGTCGGCTCCGAGATGCCCAGCCGCGCTTGCGCCACATCACGCCGGCTCATCCCGGACGCGGTGCGGAGTCGCGTCATTCGCCGCCCCAACGCCCGCCGCACGACGCGTTGGCCTGTGACCGGCACGCCTTACCTCCGCCTCGCCAACCCGTGTGGACGGTGCCGCCGACCACCGTACCCGCAACGTCGCGTTGTCAACAGGCAACCCGTCGTTGCCAACCGAACGTACGGGGGCGACCCGCCCGTATTCGCCCACTGCATGAGCCATGTCCAGGCGTACGGGCGGCCGGCGGCGCCGCAGCGGGTGTCAGGAGACGAGGATCCCGATGCCGTCGCCGAGCAGCTTCATGCCGAGCACGGTGAACAGGACCGTCATGATGGCGGCGTTGTGCAGCGCGGCCCAGGTCTTCCAGCTGGAGAGGGTGTTTCTGGCGCGTTCTCCCGCGATCAGGAACACCACCAGCGGAATCAGGATCCCCAGGGAGCCGATGAGCACGAACATCGCCAGGACCGCGATCTGCTGGTCGTTGGGAATCCCGGAGGAGCTGATCGCGGCGGCGGCGGCGATGGTCAGTCCGGCGTTCTTGGCGTTGGCCGCGGACAGCACGAGCGAAAGTCCGGCGATCTTCACCGGGGTGAAGTGGTCGATCGCGGCCATCCACTTGGGCAGTTCCGCCTGCGAGGCGTCCGCGGGGCGGTGACGCCACTGCTGGAGTGCCAGCACGAGGAGCAGTAACCCGATGACGAGTTTGAGAACGCCCACCCAGGTGGCGGGCTGCCCGTTCTCGGAGGCGCCGGCCCCGCCTGAGATCGCCAGGGTGATCGCGCCGAGCGCCGAGAGCCCGACCAGCCAGCCGGCGGCGAACACCAGTCCGCTCATTCGCCCGCGCGGTGTCGCCAGGATGAGAATCATCGCGATGATCGGGAGCGGACTGATCATCACACCAGCCGCGAATCCCAGCTCATCGCCGAGAACTGCACCCACACCGGCCTCCTGACCGCGGTCGTCGCGGCCGGACCGACGGGGTCAGCTGCCAATCCGTCGGAACACACCCGGCGCGAGACTCTTTCGTAGACCTCAAAGGGCTTTCGCCGACGGCAGCACTTCGTCCGCGCTGCGTGGCTCGCGGCGTTCCTGGTGGTTGAGCTGATGACGCAGGATGGACGACTGGCGGTAGACCTCCTTGCGGGTGCGCATCAGCTCGCCCAGCGGTGCGTGTTCGGCGGTGACCCGCCATGGGGTGAAGGAGAGTGCGTCCATCTTCTTGAGGTTGTCGTCGTCGGAGATGTCCTGCTGCGGCAGGCGCAGCTTGGCGACCGTGACGAACGGCGACAGCCGCTCCGGCCAGTCGACGGTGAGGTCGTTGACAGGCATCCGTTCCAGGTCGGCGCAGAGCTGGACCTGGATGTCGAACGTGTAGGGCCGGTCGCGGAGCTCGGCGGCCAGGGCGGGCCGGAAGACGTCCTCCGCGGACGACGGGTCGATGTTGCGCTGGACCACCGCCGAGGCGGAGGCGGGGTCGGGCGCGAAGCGGATCTTGGCGATGTAGTCCCCGTGCCGGACCGCGCCCATCGACCAGTACGTCGACAGCAGGAGGTTCACCAGGGGCCGTTGCGCGACGACGAGGAAGGCCAGAAACTCGTCCCACGCCCAGTCTTCCTCGCTCAGCGTTCCCTTGCCGGTGATGAAGTCCCGGTAGAACCGGTGCTGCCCCGGGCGGCCCTGGGCGAAGTACTCCGGTGCGTCCAGGAAGAGTTCCTGGATGAACAGGTAGTGCTCGACGCTGTTGCAGAAGAAGATCGGGGCGTTGATGTTGGTGTAGTCGAAGGTGCGGCTGTCGGGCTCGTCCTCGAGCAGCGTCTTCCCGTCGATGTCGAAGATCTTCAGTGCCAGTCCGGTCGCCTTGCCGAGCCGCGCGTCGGCGCCGGCGTGCGGGGAGCCGTTGGAGAAGCGGATGAGGGCGTCATGGCGGCCGGGCGTGGCGTAGATGCCCTGCGCGTACTCGGCGGGCAGGCCGTCGAGGATCTCGACCTCGCCTCTGATGAGTCCGTACCCCTTGGCGTGTGCGTCACGCACCGCCTGCCCGGTGCCCTCGGACTCGACCGACCCGGTGATGAACCGCTGGGTCTTTCCGATCACCGTCTGGGCGTGCTTGTCGAAGTGGGGATCGACGACCTCGACGTCCGGAGCGTAAGGAACAAACTTCGATGCCACGGCTCGACCGGCTTCCGCTTGTGTCCGACATTAGGGGCTAAAGGGCGACTTCGTGGTGAACTCTAGTCGAGCTCAATGTCGCAGATCTCCCGATTTCAGTCCGGCTTTGTTTCTGGTCCGTCTTTCCGTAATCCCGCCGTCCGGCGTCGGCGGCGCGGCCAGAATCGGTGACGAGGGCGATGGCGCCTCACCCCTGAGCACCGGGCCACCCTCAGACGAATCCGCGGCAGGAGAGACTCACCATGGCCGGAAAGTCGACAGTCCAGCTCGAGCGCAAGGGCGCGAAGGACGGGATGAGCACCGAGTTCACCGTCTTTGCCAAGATCAAGCCGGGTCATGCGGATGCGCTGCGTAAGACTCTCGCCAAGATGGCCAGCCCGGCGGCAGACGCCAATACCCACAATGCGGTGCGCGAGATCGGCACCCTGCACGACGCGCGTCACGTGATGTTCGACAACGACACCCAGGTCATGTTCGCCAGCGTCTTCGACGGCACCTGGGACGCCTACATCGACGACTTCGCCAAGACCGTGGTCGGCGAGCGCTTCGGACAGGTCTTCCAGCACTGCGAAGACTTCCCCGGCATCACGGATCCGGAGGTCAAGAACTGGTTCATCGAGCGCCAGGCGCCCGCGGCGGTGTTCATCAGCTCCTATCCCGATCTGACCGTTCAGCAGATCTGGAAGGACCAGCACGTCAACGAGGCGTTCCAGGCGCTGCTGGACACCCCGGAATTCCGCGAGCTGCTGGACAGCCCGGCCATCGCGGAGCTGAAGGCCACGCCGGAGTTCCAGAAGCTGATGACGGAAGCGGAATCCTAGGGGCTCCGGTTACCCCACGGCGGACCTGGGTGGCCGCCGCAGGTTTGTCCAGGTAGGACCGATGAGGAGGGGCAGGCGAACTTGACCGCGGTGACAGGCAGCAGCAGGGCCGGCGTGGACATCGAGATCGACGACATCCAGAGCGCGGCCCTGCGTCCGCGGCCAGTGCCGTACGTGGGAAAGTTCGCCTTCCTGCGCGTCGACGACCGTCACGCCGGGCGGGCCCTCCTGCGGCGGCTACTCCCGGCCATCGACGGCGGTTGGCCCAGCCCCGACCCCAGCCAGGACGCCTGGGTGGCGGTCGCGTTCACCCACCCGGGACTGCGGGCCCTCGGGGTACCCCAGGAGTCGCTGGACAGCTTTCCGGAGGCGTTTCGCCAGGGCATGGCCGCGCGCGCGGCCCGGATCGGCGATGTGGGCGAGAGCGCCCCGGCCAACTGGGAGCCGCCGTTCGGAACCGGTGAGGTGCACATCGCGGTGAGCGCGCTCTCGCCCGACGCGGCCCGGCTCCACAAGGCCCTGGAACGGGCACATCAGGCATTCGCGGAAACCCCCGGTGTGCAGGTGATCTGGCAACAGGAGGTGCGCCAGCTCCCGACCGGGCGCACCACCCTCGGCTTCCGCGACGGCATCAGCCACCCGAACATCGAAGGCGTCGGTCTGCCCGGCTCAAACCCGCGTGAAGCACCCATCAAAGCCGGCGAGTTCATCCTCGGTTACCCCGACGAGACCGGCAATCTGCCGCCCATGCCCAGCCCCGACGTGCTGGGTCACAACGGCACGTACGTCGCCGTCCGCAAGATCCACACCAAGGTCGCGGCCTGGCGCCAGTACCTGCGCGCGAACAGCACCGGCGAACAGGGCGAGGCGCTCCTGGCGGCGAAGATGGTCGGGCGCTGGCCCAGCGGAGCGCCGCTCACCCTGACCCCCGAGCACGACGACCCGGAGCTCGGCGCCGATCCGCACCGCAACAACGACTTCCTCTACCGGGAGAACGACGACCGCGGCCTGCGGTGCCCCGCCGGCGCGCACATCCGCCGGGTCAACCCCCGCGACGCCGACATCATCGGCGACGCCCGGATGCACCGCCTCATCCGGCGCGGCACCACCTACGGCCCGCCGCTGCCGGACGGCGTCCTGGAGGACGACGGCGCCGACCGGGGCCTGATCGGCGTCTTCACCGGGGCACACCTCGACCGGCAGTTCGAATTCATCAAGGCCGAGTGGGTCAACGACGGCAACTTCATCGGATACCCCGGCGAGCAGGACCCGGTCGCCGGACACCACAACGGAACCGGCACCGTCACCATCCCCGACAAGCCGATCCGCCGCCGCCTGAAGAACCTGCCCAGCTTCGTGACCACCCGCGGCGGCGAGTACTGCTTCCTGCCAGGCCTGCGCGCCCTGCGCTGGATCGCCGACCTGCAGGACTGAGGACCGGAACGGACGATGACGTCGTGGGCCGTCCGCTTCCGGATCCGGCAGTACCTCAAGGGCAGCCTCTGGGTGATTCCCCTGTTCGGCGCGCTGCTCGGCCCGATCATCGGGTACGTCGTGTGGCGACTCGACGGCGTCCTGAACCTGCCCGAGTCGATGCGCTATTCCGCGGCCACCGCCACCGGCGTGCTGACTGCGATCGTCGCGGCGATGATCGGCCTGCTCGGTTTCGTCGTGACGATCGGCGTCCTGGTAGTACAGATGGCGACCGGAACCCTGTCGCCGCGTTTCATGCGCCTGTGGTACCGCGACCGCATGCAGAAGGTGGTGCTGGCGGGTTTCGTCGGCACCTTCACCTACGCCTATTCGCTGCTGAGCCGGGTGGAGCCGAACGACGTACCCAATCTCGGGATCTTCGTCGCCGGTGTGCTGACGGTCGGCAACCTGGTCCTGCTCCTGCTCTACCTGGACCGGTTCACCCACAATCTGCGTCCCGTCGCCGTCGCGGCCGCCGTCGCGCGGGCGGGACGGCAGGTCATCGGGACGCCGGGCCGGGACGCCTCGTCGGGCGACGACCTCGAGGTCCGACCGCGCGGGCCCGCGGTGGTCGCGGTGCGAGCCCGCCGTTCCGGCGTCATCCAGGCGATACACGTCAGCCGTTTGACAGCGGTAGCGCGCCGGCACGGGTGTCACCTCGTGATGACGTACGGCGTCGGCGATTTCGTACCGCAGAACGCGCCGCTCATCGAGGTGTACGGCGAGGACGGGGCATCCGTCGCCGCGGACCGGCTGCTCGGCTGGGTGGCGGTCGGCCGGGAGCGGACGATCGACCAGGATCCGGCCTTCGCCCTGCGGGTGCTGGTGGACATCGCGATCCGGGCGTTGTCGCCGGCCGTCAACGACCCCACCACGGCCGTGCAGACGATCGACTACACCGAGGAGCTGCTCCGGGCGCTTGCCGCCGCTGGCAGACCCGCAGCAGGTCGGCTGACGGTACCGACCCCGGGCTGGACGGAGTACGTCGCCCTCGCGACCACCGAGATCATCCAATTCGGCGCGAGCTCAGTTCAGGTCTGCCGGCGTCTGCGGGCGCTGCTCGAGGACCTTCATGCCGATGTGACGGCGGCACAGCGGGAGACGATCGATGCACAGCGGCGGCTGCTCGATCTCGCCGTTGAGCAGGCCTGGCCGGACCGTGCCGCGAGGGAGTTCGCACGGACCGCGGACCGTCAGGGCATCGGCGGCGGTAGCGACGGGCGCTGACCTGTTCCCGCGGGTCCGAGACGCCGCGGGGCACGTCAGGCCCACTGTCTGCGGGCGGCCACCCACCCCAGTTGGACCCGGCTGTCCACGCCGGCCTTGCCCATCAGCTGGCGGATCCGGCGGTGCAGGGTACGCAGGGACAGCCCCAGCTGACCGGCGATCGCCTGGTCGGTCAGGCCGGACAGCAGCAAGGACAACACCTGCCTATCCAGCTCGTCGAGGTCGTCCGGGTGGGTCTCGACCAGTTGCGACGGGCCGGTGCCGGCGCGCAGCGGGTAGCCGCGCTCCCACTCGGCCTCGAAGTAGGAGATCAGCACCGACAGCAGGCCGCTGCGGTGGATCAGGATGGATGCCGGGGATTCCCGCCGGTCGCTGTACAGCGGAAGCAGCGCCGTCTCGCCGTCCACGATCATCATCTTGATCGGCACGGTGTCGATCACCCGGATCTGCTGGCCGGCGGCGAGGCTGGCGCGTACGTCGTCGGCCATGTCCGGGCCGGAGAGCGCGCGCCGGTCCAGCAGTGCGCGATATCGCACGCCGCGGCCGATCGCGGCCCGCTCCGCCGTGTTCTTGCGGTGCGGAACAACCTGCAGATCGGGTACGACCATCGAGCGCACCTCGTCGCGCGCGGCCTCCTGGATCTGGAAGAACCGGCGGCGTACGGCCTCAACGTCGGTAAGGATCTCGATGACGTCGCTGGGGAGCCCGGACGTGCGGTATTCCTCGGCGAGCGCGGCGACGGCGAACTCCGCGTCGCGCAGGTCGGCCTGCCGCCGGCGAAGCAGCGCGCCGAGGGAGACCGCCGGCGGGGCGGGCACGAAGAGCGGGTCGCCGCCGGAGGCCAGTCCGCGCTCGATCAGCGTCGCCAGGACATCACCGACCTCGGCGACGCACCGGCCGGTAGCCTCGGCCAAATCCTCCGCCCGTGCCAGCCGCCGGGCCACCAACTGCCGGTAGACGTCCTCCTCGGCGGCGTCCAGACCGATCGATTCCAGCATCGGCGCCTCACCCCGGGAGTGAGGATAGCGCCGAGGGGCGGCCCCGCGAGGGTTCTCCGGACCGCCCCACGCCCGGCGACTACGGGCGCAAACCGTAGGCGCGGGAGATCTCCTGGCGGATCGAATTGCCGGCCGTGTCCCGGGCGGTCGCCGACAGCGAGACGAACCCGCCCCGGGGGGCCGCGAAGGTGGCGAGCCACCCGGTTCCGGCGCGGGTCACCGGCACGGCCTGCCAGGACTCGCCGTCGTCGAACGAGACGGCGAGCGCCACCTTGCTGATCTTGCCGGCGTCGACCGCACCGGGCAGGTGCGACGGGGTGATCCTGAGCTGCTGACGGCCGCCGCGAGCGTCGCCGGCCAGGTCGGTGTCGATGCCGTAGTCGATCTGAAGCACCGGCATCAGGTCGAGGTCGTCGGGGTGGGCGACCGGCCGGGAGATCACCTCCCACACCGTGTGGGTGGCCGGGGAAAGCCGGTACGAGTCACGGCTCGCGTGCAGGTCCAGCGTGTACCTGCTCTTACCGGGCGGGCTCTCCTCCAGGGTCCCGGACGCCCAGGCCGACTCCTTGACCAGTTCGCCGTTCCGGGAGATCGCCATGTGCAGGGTGTCACCGGTCTGCATGTATCCGGCATGCCCGGAGCCGCTGTCCGCCCATGGCTGCACGTTGAACTCGACGTAGGTGCCGTGGCGGGTGGACGACCAGAACGAGCTGTTGTTGCGGGGCCGCACCACCGGCCCGAAGAACCGCACCGTGCTCCGGCTGCCCGGCCGATAGGACTTCGTCTCGCCGATCGAGACGAGTTCGAAGTTCACGCCGCCGACCGCGGCCTCGGACCAGGCCGTGCCGGGCTGCGCCGACAGGTGGTCGACCCGCGTCGATGGGAACCGGATGGCCAGCTCAGAGCCGAGCGAGTAGGTACGGTACGGCCGGTAGTCCCGCCGGAACTCGCCGCCGTCGCGAACCGCATCCCCGTAGAACTTCATGTCCACCGTGGCCAGATCCTTCGGCCGCGGACGGTAGGCCAGCGACGCCGGGATCCGGCCCGGATGCGGATCCACCAGGTCGTAGGCGAACGGCGAGTTGATCGAGCCGGTCACGGCCAGGCTCGTCGCGCGGCTCAGCGCCTGCCCGGTCGCGGCCGTCACGCCGAGGACCGGGAACGGCACCTGGGTGCCGTCGTCGGCGCCGACCCACTCGTTCAGCTTGCCCGGGCCGTCGTTGACGACGATCAGCAGCGCGGCGCCGGCCTCGGCGGCGGCTTGCGCACGCTGACTGCCTGTCAGTGCCGGCGTACGCGTGACGACCACCGCCTTGCCCCGGACATCCTGGCCGGAGTAGTCGCCGGTCGGCAGGTGGACCAGCGGAAGCCGGGTCCGGCCGTCGTACAGTGCCGATCCGGGCTGGCCGAGGAAGTCGATCGGCCGGCCGTCGGCGGTGACGGTGAGCAACGGCTGGGTCTTGCGCCAGCGGGTCTCGAACTCGAACTCGCCGCGGGTCACCTCAGCGGTGGGCAGCGCGTACAGGGTGTCGATCCAGGGCGGCAGCTGGTACTGGTCGGCGAGGACGCTGCTCGCTCCGTCGCTGCGATACCAGTTGAGGTACAGCGCCCGGTCCTGGGTCTTCCCGGGCACGGTGGCGGTGGCCTCGACGGCCTTTCGGGCGTCCAGCACGACCGCGCGGTCCCGGTCCAGGACGATCTCCGGGTTGCCGAGCAATGCCGTGCCGATCGAGTCCGGCCCGTGGCTGCCCGGCACGTCCAGGTAGGTGAACGCGCTGTAGGTGCCGGGGCGCAGTCGCAGCTCGATCGGCCCGGACGTGCCGTACGGGATCACGTACGGATCCACCTCACCGAACTTCTGGAGCAGCAGGTAGCCTTCGCCGTTCTCACCGGCCCGGTCACGGATCGTGATGGTCAGCTCGTGCCGCTGATCCTCGGCGTACAGGCCCACCTGGGTACGCGCCCGCACCTGCCCGTCCCGGCTCGCGGTCACCTCGCCGAGGTAGCGCCGGCCGTCCGTGGCCGCCTTCGGATGGGCGGTGGCGGTGACCGACGCGGTCCCGTGCGCCGGCACCACGACATGATTCGTGGCGAGGGTGAACATGTCCGGAGCCGGGGTGCCCGCGTCGGCCCGCGGATCGACGTCGTACGGCCCACCCGCGATCTCGCCGGACACGGCGAGATCCAGAGTCACGGCCTCGTCGCCGGTGTTGGTGTAGGTCAGGGTCCGGTCCACCGCGGCCGGGTCCGGGTGCGGCCAGCCGACGAACCCGAAGTACGCCGACCCGGTGGCGGTCACCGACGCCGTCGTCGCCGCGGCCAGGTCCACCCGGCCCGCGCCGACCTGGTAGGCGTCGCTCTCCGCCACCTCCACGGCGGAGCTCATCAGCGCGTTCTTCAAGTCGGCGGCCCGCCAGTGCGGGTGCTGCTGTGCCAGGATCGCGGCGGCGCCGGCGACGTGCGGGGTGGCCATCGAGGTGCCGCTCATCGACTGGTACCAGCCGTCCTGGGCGCTGCCGCCGGCCTTGGCGGCGAGAACCTCCACGCCGGGGGCGACGACGTCCGGCTTCAGCCCGTAGTCGCCCAACCGCGGGCCGACGCTGGAGAACGAGGCCGGGTGATCCGCGGAGTCGACCGCGGCGACGGTCAGGGCCGCGTCAGCGGCACCCGGGGCGCTGATCGCCCCTTCCGCCCCGTTGTTGCCGGAGGCGATCACGAAGAGCGCGCCGGTCTGCTCGGTCAGGCGGTTCACGGCGGCGCTCAGCGGGTCGGTGCCGTCACTCGCCTCGTTGCCGCCGAGGCTCATGCTGATCACCCGGGCGCCCTGCGCGGCGGCCCACTCCATCCCGGCGATCACGCCGGAGTCGGCGCCCGAGCCGGAGTCGGACAGCACCTTGCCGATGAGCAGGTTGGCTTTGGGCGCGACGCCGCGCTCGGCGCCGTTGGACGCCGCTCCGCTACCGCCGACGGTCGAGGCGACGTGCGTGCCGTGGCCGTGCCGGTCCTCGACCTCCTCGCCCGGCACGAAGCTGACCGCGGCACTGATCCGGCCGGCCAGGTCGGGGTGGTCGATGTCGGCACCGGTGTCCAGGACGGCGACCGGCACACCGGCGCCGTCCAGCCCGGCGGCCCACGCGGCGGGCGCGCCGATCTGCGCGGTGCTCTCGGCGAGGTCGGCGTGCACCTTGCCGTCGAGCCAGACGGCCGAGATGCCGTCGGCGAGCAGGCCGGGCTCCGACTCGGCCGCGCGCGGGCCGGCAGTTCGCTCGGTGACCGCCTCCCAGGTCTTGCGGGCCTGCCGCTTGCTCGCCCGCACCGCGGTGCCGCGGACACTGGCCAGGGAGCGGACCTTGGTGGTGCCGTCCGGCACCGCCCTACGGGCCGCGGCTTGGTCGGTGTAGCTGACGATCAACGGGAGGCCGTCGCTGCGCCCGTCGTCGTAGCCGTCCCGGATCAGCGCGGTCACATCGAACAGCCGCCTGTCGATGCGCTTCTCGGCCAGGTACGGCAACGCCTCGTCGGGGATGACGTAGAGGTCCTTGCCGACCGTCTGGGCATGCACGCCACCGATGGCGCCGCCGGGACGCCGCACCTCGGTGGCGTACCGGCCGCCGCCGAGGTCAGTGACCTGCACCTGGTGGCCGGTGATCAGGGTGACCGAGGTCGCCGACGCGGCCGGGCGCGTCGCGGCCGGTCCGGCGACCGCCGGACCGGCCGGAACGACCAGCATCGACAGCACGGTGAGAGCAGCGGCCACCCCGGGGATGGCCCGGCGAGAACGCCGCTGATCAAGGATGAGCGAGGGCATGCCGAGAGTCCTACCTGGTCACCCGGCACCACTGAAAGACATTCATCCTGGCCGAACGCTGCCATGGCAGCGATCAGCCAACGGCACTGGTCGTCGGAATCATCGGCGCGCTGGCCCCACCGCGACGATCGTCGGATTGCCGGCCGGCCCGTTCATAGCGGCGGGTGCGGGATAAACTCGCCGACAACTCCGGCTTCCACAACGGCCACTGGCCCCGGCCGCAAAGGCATAAAACATGACAACCCGCCGACGGTACGCCGGGGAAGCGCGGGCCTGGCAGCGCTGACCGGGATCCTCGTCCTGGCTGACGGCGACCTGGCCTGGCTCCGCCTGGCGGCGGTGATCACCACCCTGTTCACGATCACGATCGGGATCTCCGCGATCGCCGGCGCGCTGCCGACGTTCGGAGCCGCCATCGTCGTCTTCGAGGCCGCCGCCACCCTGTCTCATCGCGCGCGTGGCGGCACGCCGCACCCGTCATGAATGAACCGCTGGCCGGCGCCGCCGCCGCACTCTGCATCGTGTTCGCCGCGCTGATCGCGGTCATCGCGGTCTACAGCGTCCGCCGCGAGCGCCGCCGCAAAGCCCGATTGCAACAGTGGGCCGACCGCAACGGGTGGACCCTCACCCTGCGTCCCGACGTCGACTGGGGCCGACGGCTGCCCGGCGGCAACAGACACGGCGTCGGCCCTACGTTCTCCGCGATCCTGGACGGCCGCCCGGTCAGCGTGGCGGAGTACTCGGTGACCGACGCAAGCGACGGCACCACCACGAACACCCACCACCACGTGGTCACCGTGGCCCGGTTGAGCCGCCCGCTCCCGCCGACCCAGGTCGAACCCCGCGGCCGGACATCCCGACTGAAGAACCGAATCCTCGGCCCAGGCGACACCGCCACCGGCAACCCCGACTTCGACCGCGAATTCCGCATCCACACGAACGACCCGGCCACCCTGCACCACTGGTTCACCGCACCGCTGATCACCGCACATCTGACCAGGCAGGTCCCGCCGTCATGGAGCGTGCAGGGCACCGAACTGCTCTGCCACCAGCCCGGCCGCCTCAACCCGAACCAGATCCGCGACCATGCCGCCGCAGTCCTGCCCCTCGCCGACCAGCTCGATCGTCACCTGGGGCCTTGAGCGCGGGACAAACGAGGCGAGGTTTCAGCGCGTGAGCTGAACGACGGCCATCGGTACTGTCTCGATCACAAAGTCTTCTGTAAAGGCCGGCTGCACATCGATCGTCCCGTCCGCATTCACATAGCGGACGACGAAGGTGGCCTCCCTCAGCCAGTTCGCGTCATAGTCCGCGAGATTCGACGGCAACTCACCCACCAGCCGCACCTCGTCACCCGGCAAGATCGGGTCGCCTGCGTCGGCCTCATCGCGTTGTACTTCGGAGATCAGCCGTACGAGCGTTTCCAGACCTGCCGTGTCCGCGCCGTAGTGGACGAGGTGGCCCGCATGGCCGAAGACCAACCTAGCTTCGTCCCGGCTCAACTCGGACAGCGCTGCCGCGGCGCCCGGCGCGAGAGCGGGAGTCCCTGAAGCCCCGATCTGCGCCGCCAACGCCTCGATCAACCGCTCCACGAGCCCGGCCGCATGATCGTTCACCACACGATCATAGTGACGGTTTGCGTAACCGGCGGTGGCGGTCATCGTGCCGGCCGAGGGGGCCGGCAACGTCGCATCGGCTTGACGACTATGCGGCGTCCTCGGTCGTGGGTTCGGATCCGGGGGCCGCCGCAGACGCTCCGATGACGGCGGAGCCGCGCCGTTGGAGTTCGTCGCGTTCGGCGTCCGGGATCGTCATCGACTCGGCGAGCACGGCAGCGAGCGCGTCCACCTGAACGTTGTCGATGTCGGCGGGAAAGAGCCACCGGAGGTTCTCGTCGCGGGTGATGAGGTCGACCGCCACACGCCCGCCCTCGCCCTGCCGGGTCGCCGCTCGGACGTATCGCACGTGGCCGATGGGGATGTCCTGACTGATCTCGCCCTGCTCGAGCAGGGCGTTCGTCTTTGCAGTGAGGATGCGACGATCCGTGACGGCGACCAGGATCTTGCCGGCCGCTCTGTCTCGCGTTCTTCCCAGCAGTTCCTTCGCTCCGCCGAGGAGCGAAGCAAGGGAATCGGAACCATCAAGCTGGTCGGAGACGCCGAGAACGCGAAGGGTCTCTCCCTCCTCCAGGAACCATCGCAGGATGCGGAGGTACGGCCCGGGATCCAGGGACTCAGGTGCGCAAATGACGCCCGGAGCCTCGATCGGCGGGACCGGTGGATGCAGAGCATCGGCAAGCGGCTCAAGTGCCTGTAGGAGCTGGGCGGAGGACAAGCGTGCCGCGTTCGAGTCCCGCCGCTTCCCCGTCAGGGGCAGCGTGTCGCGTCCGGGCAGCTCGGCGATGATTCGCAGCTCCCGCGTCAGCGAGTTGACCAGGCCCTTCGCCTCGCTCAGAGCAGAGTCGAACTGGTCGCGAGTGTCGCGCGCGATGATGCCGACGAGCCGGGCCTCGTCAGCGTCGTCCGGTCCGGCGGCTCGCGCCCGCGCGGCGTGCAGCGCCTGATGTCCGGTCCAAGCCTTGAGGGAGGACAGCAAGGCATTGGCGTCGAAGAAGATCGCCGCGGCGTTCGTCTGCAGGTACTCGCGGCGGCCACGCGCGTCGAGTGCGCGTATCTGCCGGACGTGGTCGCGGACGTTCAACCGGTACAACTCCAGCTGCTTGCCCAGGTCCGCTTCCTTTTCCGCGACCTTCTGCCACAGGGTGGCCGGGACCGATTCGATTTCTCGTGCGTGGTCGACCGCCCGGTCGATGCTGGCGACCAGGCCGGTCAGCTCGGCCCACTGCTCGTTGCGGATGACAGTGAGCGTCTGGCTGGTCAGTGCGATGTTGGTCCGGACCAGGCCGGTGATCTCACTCAGCTCCATCTGAAGGGCAACCATGGCCAGCGCCGGCCCGAGAGCGGCCGCCGTCTCCGCCGCACTCACCGCGGTCACCGGGATGAAGCGCGCAGCATGGACGATGCGGCCCTGAGCGAGAACCGTTCCCAGGTTCGCACCATCCTTGACGGCAAGTGTTCCGCCGGCCTGCAGGAACGCCCGGGTCGCGTCGCTGATCCGGTAGAGCCCCTGCACGCTGGCGAACGTCTTGCCGAAGTTGCCTGCCACGGTCGCTACGCTCCCGATCGAGGCGAGAACCGCGGAGATCTGCTGGCGGTCAGCGGCCGGCACGAGCCCGAAATCGAGCAGATCGAGTTTGAGCTCCGCCGGGACCGCGCCGAAGACGACAGCGATCCCCGGGAGAACTTCCGCCAGCACCGTCGCGTCGAAGTCCGAGTCCGGCGCCGGATCGTCCACGGCGGTCGAGTCGGCGGTACTGCCCTGGCCGTTCTCCTCAGGCTCGGCGATCTCCGTCGAGTCGGAAGGGTGCTGCATATGATCTCCTCCCCGCGAGGACACGCAACGGCCAGACGTCCTCGGTGTTCTCCGGCGGAGTGTACGGCTCGACACGCTGCGCTCAAGTGACTGCCCATGCCCGCACCCGCAACGTGACGCGCTCAGGTGACCAGGCCGCTGCGGTAGGCGTAGATCACGGCCTGCACGCGGTCGCGGAGGTCGAGCTTGGTGAGGATGCGGGACACGTAGGTCTTGACGGTCTCCTGGCTGATCACCAGCGCGACAGCGATCTCGCCGTTGGACAGGCCGCCGGCGATCAGGCGTAGGACCTCCAGTTCGCGTGGGGTCAGCGCGACGTTCGCCGGCTTCTCCTCGGCGGGGCGGATCCGGGCCGCGTGTCTGCCCACGAGCTGCCGGGTCACCTCGGGTGCCAGCAGTGCGGCGCCGGTCGCGACCGTGCGGATGCCGTGCAGCAGCTGCGCCGGTGGGGCGTCCTTGAGCAGGAATCCGCTCGCTCCCGCGCGCAGCGCCTCGTACACGTATTCGTCGAGGTTGAACGTCGTCACCACGAGCACCTTGACGGGATCGGCGACGCCGGCGCCGGCGAGCAGGCGGGTTGCCGCGATGCCGTCGAGTACCGGCATCCGTACGTCCATCACCACGACGTCCGGGTGCAGCCGGGCGGCGAGGTCGACCGCGGTGCGACCGTCGCCGCACTCCCCCACCGCCTCGAGGTCGGGCTGGGCGTCGATGATTGTCGTGAACCCGGTGCGGATCAGTGCCTGGTCGTCGCAGATCAGTACGCGTATCGGCGCGGTCACGCGACGGGCCCGGTGGGGATGCGGGCCTGCACGACGAAGTCGCCGCCCGCGCGTGGTCCAGCGGTGAACTCGCCGCCGAGCACCCCGACCCGCTCGCGGAGCCCGGCAAGGCCTCGCCCGCTCCCGCCGGGGGATGCGGTGCGTGACCCCGAGCCCGCACTGTTGACCTCCACGCTGATCTCCCTCGCGCCGTACTGGACGTGGACCAGGGTGCGGGCGCCGTGGTCGTACTTGAGGGCGTTCGTCAGTGCTTCCTGCACGACCCGGTAGGCGGTGACCTCGGCGCTGCCCGCCGAATCCTGCGGCCGGCCGTTCTCGGTGAACTCCACCGGCTGGCCGGCGCGCCGGGTCTGTTCGACTAGGGTGCCGAGTTCGCCGACGGACGGGGTACGGATCTCGGTGCTGTGGTCCGGGTTGAGCAGGTCGAGCATCTGCCGCAGGTCCGCGATGGCCCGCCGGCCGGTGTCGGTGATCGCGGTCAGGGTCTGCTCGAGCCGGTCGGGCGCGGCGGTCAGGTAGCGTGCCGCCTCGGTCTGCACCACCATCGCCGTCACGTGGTGGGTCACGACGTCGTGCAGCTCGCGGGCGATGCGGGAACGTTCGGCGGCGCGGGTGCTCTCGGCCAGCCGCAGCCGCCGCTCCGCCTCGGCCGCACGGGTTTGGCGCAGCCAGGACCCGGCGCCCCAGGCGATGGCCAGAAGCAGGAAGAACGTCGTGAACCCGGCCACCCCCTCGCCCGATCCGAGCCGGTCGAGGGCGAGGGCCAGCATCACGTACGCCGTGCAGGCCAGCAGCAGGACCAGCCGACGGTGACGTTCCACATAGGCGCCGGCGCTGAGCAGCGCGACGGCCAGTGCGGTGCCGGAGACGGTGTGATAGCCGCGAAGCTGGTCGATCGCGAAGCCGAGCGACACCAGGCCGAGGCACACGGCCGGCCAGCGCCGGCGGACGGCGAGCGGGAGGCACTCGAGACCGACCACCATGACGGTCAGCGCGTCGAAGGGCCGGTTCGGCAGGTCACCGAGCTGCGTTCGGTGGCTGTCCAGCGCCGGCGTCACCGATGCGACGGCGAACACGAGTGCCAACGGGAGATCCCGGACCGTGACGGGGCTCTGCCGCCACAGCTCCGAGGCCCGCCGGAGGTCGATCACCGGGAAACTGTAACGGTCGGCTGCACGCCGTCCGTGCGACGGCGGCGCGGGACGAGGTGACCTCGGCGGCGGGCCAGCCACAGGAACACCAGGGTCAGCGCCGTGCCGGCCGCGACCGCGTACAGGCTTCCCTCGGGTCCGAAGTCGCCGCCGGTGACCAGGGCCGGGCCTGACGTCATGGACTCCAGCAGACCCTTCGATTCGCCGTTGCCGGAGACCACCACGCTGAAGATGCCGGCGGCGGCGAAGTTCCAGCCGAAGTGCAGGCCGATCGGCACCCACAGGTTGCGGGTGGCGGCGTAACAGGCGGCGAGCATGAAGCCGGCCTCGATCGCGATCGCGATCGCACCCCACCAGGAGGCGTCCGGGTTGAGCAGGTGCATCAGGCCGAACAGCACGCCGGTGAGCAGCAGCGCGATCCAGGTGCCGGTGCGTTCCTCGATGATGCGGAACAGCACGCCGCGGAACAGCAGCTCCTCGGTCACCGCCACGGCGGCCATGGCCCCGAACAGCCCCACCGCGCCCGTCACCGAGCCCAGCCCGTCGACGTGGAAATCGCCGAGGAAGGCGATGTTCACGATGACGGCCGCGAACATGCCGACCCCGAGGAGCGCCCCTCGGACGATCCGGCCGGCTGCTCCGGCCCGGGCCACCTCCGTGGGTACGCGGTGTTCGGTACGCCGTACCACCCACGCGTAGCCGAGGACCGCGAGTGCGGCGGTCAGAAGGCCGAGGGCCAGGCTGAGCCAGGCGTTGCCCTGCACCGCGGCGACGGCCTGACCGCCGACGAAGGCGACCGCCGCAACGGCCAGAAACTGTTTGATCAGTCGCATGATGACTCCTCTGTAGGTCCGCGACCGAGGCGCCGCGGCTACCGAGAAAGCTATGGATTCGCCGGCCTGGAATCGTCACCGCGCGGTGGACACTTGCGGGTAGCTCGCACGGGGGACAAGCACCCCCGCGATCGTGCGCTTCAGTGGCCGGCCAGGGGCAGGGTGACCGTCAGCGGCCAGGCCACGACGACGGAACCGGTCAGGGCGATCACCCACGGGGACACGGCGAACCGGTTGAGGAATATGCTCCACACCGCCTGCCAGAGCATCAGGCCGATCAGCGGGAACAGCACCAGGGTCACGAAGCCGTGGGTCAGCCCGGTGACCGCGGCGGCCGCCAGGACGATCACGAAGATCGCCGCGATCAGCAGCAGATGCAGCGCGACGCCACCGGCGACGCGTTCGGTGGCGTAGGCCAACAGGGCAAAGGCCGCCCAGACCACCAGCAGGAGCCACCACCGGTCACCGACCGGCCGGGCGTGGGTCAATCCCAGGTGCACCGGTACGGCGATCGCGACCGCCGCATACGGTACGGCCAGCAGGAGACGGGGACGGCTGATCGTGGGTCCTTGCGCGGGGCGCCGGTATGCGTACGCGAGAAGCAGCGCCCCGGTGACCGCCGCGTATCCGATGACGTAGCCGGCGATCGCCAGCGGTAGCCGGGTCGTGGGCAGGAACAGGGCCGTCACCGCCCCGGCCACCGCGGCCGCTGCCGTCACCGCCGCGATCCGGATCGTCGCCGTCCACGGTGGCACCTTCGGCCTTGCGAAACGTGGCCACGGGTTGTCGCCCGAGCCGGCGAGCCTGGCCGCGATCGGAGCGAAGGCGAGCAGAAACGCCAGCACCAGCAGCGCCGCGCCGATCAGGCGCCGTCCGGGGAACGGGATCGCGCTGTCGTTGCGTGGCCCGCCGAACGCGCGGTCGAGCCACGCGACCGTCTCCCGGTGGGTCTCGGGGGCGTACAGGACGGTGATGTGTTCCGTGCCGCGGACGACGTGGACGGCGCGGTCGCCGCGCTGGGCGGCGACGCCGGCGGCGGCCGAGTGGAAGGCCGGGAACTCGAGAGCGCCCACCATGGTGAGCAGCCGGGCGGGGCTCTCGGCGGAGGCGACGGACGAGTCCGGCAGGGAGATCGCCACGGTGGCGGTCACCTCGGGGTGGGCGGCCGCGTACCGGGTGACGGCGCCTGCGCCCATCGAGTGCCCGACCAGTGCGATGCGGGACGGGTCGACGTCCGGCAGCGAGCGCAGGTGCGCCACCGCCACGTCCAGGTCACGCTGGAGCGCCGAGGTGGAGCCGGACGAGCCCGCGGCATCGTCCGGTAGCGGTTGCGGGTTGGCGCCGTGGCCGGTGAAGTCGAGCAGGACGACCACATAGCCGCGGGCCGCCAGGGTGTCGCCGAACGGGGCCATCAGCTTCGCGGATCCGGAGAAGCCGTGCGCGACGACGACGCCCGGGTGGGGCGCGCTCGCGCTCGCCGGCGGATGCACCTCCTCGAGCGGGACCCCGGCGGAGGCGACGTGCTCCCGGCGCAGTTCGTGACCGGCCCCGAGGACCAGCCAGCCGCCGCCTACCGCGAGGACGAGCAGGAGAAGCAGCGTACGTGCCACAGGGCTACCGCTGGATGCCGACGAAGGAGGTGAGACCGTCGAGGAACCGGTCCACTTCGTCGTCGGTGTTGTAGGGCGCCAGGCCGACCCGCAGCGCGGCGTCGGGCAGCTTCAACGCGGTGAAGGGCTCGTAAGCGTAGAAGGACCCGGCCGGGGCCAGGACGTCGCGGGCGGCCAGGTGGAGTTGGGCCTGGCGGGCATCGCGACCGTCGAGGGTCATCAGCAGCGTCGGGGTGCGGTCGGCAGCCCTGGAGTGCAGGGTGACGGCGTCGCCGAGAGTTCGCAGGCCTTCCTCCAGCCTCGCGCGCAGTACCCGCTCGTGGTCATGCAGGGAGTTCAGCGAGTGCGCGAGCCTCTCCCGGCGGCCGGGCTGCGGGCCCGGGTCCATCGCGGCGAGGAAGTCCACGGCGGCGGAGGCGCCCGCCAGCATCTCGTAGGGCAGGGTGCCGTACTCGAAGCGCTCGGGCACGGCGTTGGAGGAGGGGAGCAACTTGTCCGGCTGGATGGTCTCCAGGAGCTCCGGCGCCGCCGCGAGCACACCGCAGTGCGGTCCGAGGAACTTGTAGGGCGAGCAGACGAACAGGTCCGCGCCCATCGCGGGCACATCCACCAGGTCGTGGGCGGCGTAGTGCACGCCGTCCACGAACACCAGGGCACCGCACTCGTGCGCCAGGTCGGCGATCCGGCGGACCGGCGGCTTGGTGCCCAGCACGTTCGAGGCGGCGGTGACCGCGACCAGCCGCGTCCGAGGGGAGAGCGCCCGCGCGTACGAATCGAGGTCCAGCTCGGTGGTCTTGTCGTCGATCTCGATCCAGCGCACGATCACGCTCATGCGCTCGGCCGCTTGGATCCAGGGGCGCACGTTGCAGTCGTGATCCAGACGGCTGAGCACGATCTCGTCGCCGGCCTGCCAGTTCTTGGCCAGGTGGCGGGAGAAGTCGTACGTCAGCTGGGTCGCGCTGCGGCCGTGGACGACGCCGTCGGCGGGCACGTTGAGTAGGTCGGCGTAGGTGGCCCGGAACCTCGTGACGGCACGTTCCGCGTTGAGCTCGGAGGTGCTGACCGCTCCGCGGTTGGACAGGGGGCCGGTCAGCGTCGCGGCGATGGCGTCGGCGACCGAGCGCGGGGTCTGCGTCCCACCCGGGCCGTCGAAGAAGGCGAGGCCGTGGTCGAGGGCGGGGAAGTGCGCCCTCAGGGCGGTCAGGTCGATGGCCATGAGCGCCAGATTAAGCCCCCGGGCCGGCGACACATGTTGACAACGATGTCATCAAATATTAACGTCCGTCATTGGAGAGCGCTCTCCAAGGCGCCGCGGCCATCCCCATGAGCTGAGCGTCGGCACGTTCCCCATCCCCCGCGACAAGGGAGGACTTCTCCCCGTGTATGCGTTCCCGAGATCACGGACCATGGCAACTGCGACGGCGCTGGTGACCTTGTCAGTCACACTGATCCCGGCGCACGCGGCCTCAGCCGCAGCCCTTCAGACTGTCTGCAATCGTCATTGCGACGGCCGTGACGCGGCCTTGGCCGCGGCTGACCGTGTCGCGGTGACCAGCACCCTCTACGGACGCACGTTCAAGCTGCACGTCGACGACAGCGATGCGATGGCCTGGGCAACGGTCGAGGGTGGCCAGACGGCCGACGAGGTGTGGATCGACCGTTCGTTCGACGGTGGCCGCACGTGGTCGGACAACAGCAGGCTCGGCGACACGACCATCCCGGCCGGCTCCACAGGGTCGCGCACGGCCCAGTACAACGTCGACGACTGGAACAACAACGGTGTCGGAGCGCTGCGCGCCTGCGGTAAAGCCGGAGACCGCGGCGAGATCAGCTGCACGTCCTGGGCCCGCAGCACCTGGAACGCGTGGGACCGGCGCACCGCCGCGGCCACCGCGCTGATGATGCGGTTCGATCGCAGCAGCGGGCTATTCGACAGCAGCGGCTGGTGGACCGGCGCCAACGCACTGACCGCGGTGATCGGCAACATCGAACGCAGCGGCATGCGCAGCTACGAGTACGCGATCGCGACCACCTACGACAAGAACATCAACGCCCGGCAAGGACAGTTCCGCAACGAGTTCCTGGACGACACCGGATGGTGGGGCCTGGCCTGGGTGGCCGCCTACGACGTCACCGGAGACAGTCGCTACCTGAACACCGCCCGCGCCGACGCCGACTGGATGCACAGCTATTGGGACACCACCTGCGGTGGCGGCGTCTGGTGGAAGACCGACAAGAAGAGCAAGAACGCCATTGAGAACAGCTTGTACATCCAGCTCAATGCCATGCTCAGCCGGCGCATCGCCGGCGACACCACGTACAAGAACCGGGCACAGGCAGGATGGTCATGGTTCCAGAGCACCGGCCTGGTCAACGCCGCGAACCTGGTCAACGACGGCATCAACCTGAGCACCTGCAAGAACAACGGCGACACCACCTGGACGTACAACCAGGGCGTACTGATCAACGGCCTGGTCCAGCTCAACAGACTGACCGGCGACGCGAACGCATTGGCAGTCGCCCGCAGGATCGGCGACGCGATGACGACCAGCAGCTACCTGTCACCGAACGGGATTCTGCGAGAGCCGAACGAGCCTGACACCTGTGGTGGAGACGGGGATTCCTTCAAGGGCGCGGCGATTCGCGGTCTGGGTGTGCTGAACACGGCCGTTGGCGGGGTCTACAACACGTATCTGACCCGCAACGCCGACAGCGCCTATGCCCATGACCGCGACAGCCTCGACATGTACGGCTCGCACTGGACGGGCCCGTTCGGGGGCACGAGCCACGGCTGCCAGCACAGCGCTCTCGACTTGCTTAACGCCGCCCCATAGCCCTCATGCCCGCGTGAATGACACACCGTCTCTCCACCGGTGACATGTCTCCTCCGGCGTCTCACCGGCTCGCCTCCCGCAGCATCGGAGTTCCCCTATGTCACAGCAGCCTTCCGCTCGCCGACAGTTGCCAACCCTGTCGATCCGCAAATGCGGGCTGGCGCTTCTGTCCGCCGCGTTGATGACCGCCGGCCTGACCGTAGGCACTCCTACGCAGGCATCGGCAGTCACCGATCCCGCATCCCTGGTCAATCCCTTGCTGGGTACTTCCAACGCCGGCAACACCTTCCCCGGCGCCGACGTACCGTTCGGCATGGTGCAGTGGAGTCCCGACACCCCCTCGCGCCCCGCCGGAGGTAACTACTCCTACACCGACAGCACGATCACCGGCTTCAGCCTCAACCACCTCTCCGGGCCCGGCTGTAACGCCACCGCCGACGTACCGATCATGCCCACCACCGGTGACATCAACGGCACCGCAACCTCATCGTTCTCCCACGCCGATGAGGTTGCCCGCGCCGGCGCGTACTCGGTCACGCTGGGCAACGGCGTCAGAACGGAGCTGACCGCCGCGCTACGCACCGGCGTAGCCCGATTCACTTTTCCCGCCACCAGCAGAGCGAACCTGCTGTTCAAGCTGCAGTCGGCAGCAACGACGACCGATGCGCAGAGTTTCACCAAGGTGAGTGACACCGAGATCAGTGGCTGGATCCGATCGGGACATTTCTGCGCCGACAGCCCCACCTACACCCTGCACTTCAACATGGTGTTCGACCGCCCGATGAGTTCCACCGCAACGTTCTCCGGCGGCAACGCGGTCACCTTCGACGCCTCCAGCAACCGCGTCGTCCAGGCCAAGGTCGGCGTCTCGTACGTCTCGGACAGCAATGCGAAGCTGAATCGCAGTACCGAGGTGCCGAACTGGGATTTCGACGGCGCCCGCAGCGCGGCGCACAACGCCTGGAACGCCGTCCTCGGCCGAGTAAGCGTGACCGGAGGAACCCACGACCAGCAAGTGGTGTTCTACACGGCGTTGTACCACTCGCTGCTACACCCGAACACCTACAGCGATGTCAACGGGCAGTACACCGGGTTCGACAAGCAGATTCACTCCGTCGCCGGCACGCAGAAGGTCCAGTACGCCACCTTCTCCGGGTGGGACATCTACCGCACGCAAGCCCAGCTCGAAGCCCTCGTCGCCCCACAACAGGCAAGCGACAGCGCGCAATCGCTGGTCAACAACTACGCGCAGAGCGGCTACCTGCCGAAGTGGGCGCTGAACCAGGCTGACACCGACGTCATGAACGGCGATCCCGCACCGATCATCATCGCCGACTACGCCGCGTTCGGCGCCACCGGCTTCGACACCACCGCGGCGAAGAACGCCATGGTCAAGCAGGCGAACAGCACCAACAACATCCGCAAGGGACAGCACTACATCGCCGAACTCGGCTACCTGCCCTCAGACGGCACCTACGAGAAGGGCTTCTACGGCTCGGTGGCCACCCAGCTGGAATACGCCACCTCGGACTTCGCCATCTCGGCATTCGCCGGCCGTCTCGGCGACACCGCCACGCAGCAACAGTTCGTCAACCGCGCCCAGACCTGGCGTAACGTCTTCAACCCCGCCGCCGGTTTCATGGCGCCCCGCCTGGCGAACGGCACCTGGAAGCCGAACTTCGACCCCACCAGCAGCCAGGACATGGTCGAAGGAACCTCATGGCAGTACACCGGCATGGTGCCGTTCAACCTGCGTGGCCTGGCCGACGCCATGGGCGGCAACGCGAAGATGATCGCCTACCTCGACCACGTCCTGTCCGACTTCCACGGATCCAGCAACAACAGCAGCTACGCCGACATGGGTAACGAACCCTCCTTCGCGCTGCCCTGGGAATACAACTACGTCGGTCAACCCTGGCGCACACAACAGATCGTCCGCCAGGTCCAGAACCAGCTGTGGCTCAATGACCCCGCCCGCTGGGGAGTCGGCAATGACGACCTCGGCACCATGAGCGCCTGGTACGTATGGTCGGCCATGGGCCTCTATCCGATGACCCCCGGAACCGCCGATCTCGCCCTCGGCAGCCCTTTGTTCACCAACGTGACCGTGACCCTGGGCAACGGCTCGACCATGACCATCAACGCTCCGCAGGCCGCGACGAACGCCCCCTACGTGCAGTCGGCAACGTTGAACGGCAGCGCTTGGAACAACGCCTACCTACCCTCCAGCTTCGCCACCACCGGCGGCACCCTCAACCTGACTCTCGCCGCATCCGCCAACCCCAGCTGGGCGACCAGCCCGGCATCCGCACCTCCCTCCTACGCCGGAACCGACACCTCGCCACTACCGGCTTCCGGACCTCTGACCTCCGGGATCGCCGGCAAATGCGCCGACGTCGACCACGCCGGCACCGCCGACGGCACCAAGGTCCAGATCTGGAGCTGCAACAACTCGACCGCCCAGACCTGGACAGTCGTCGGCGACGGCACGATCCGAGCGCTGGGTAAATGCCTCGACGTCGCCGGCGCCGGCACCGCGAACGACACCAAGGTGCAACTCGTCGCCTGCAACGGCACCGGCGCCCAGCAGTGGGCCTACCAGACAGCCACCGGCGCCCTGCGCAATCCCGCCTCCGGTCGGTGCCTCGATGACCCGAAGAGCAGCACCACCGACGGCACACAACTCGCCATCTTCGACTGCAACGGCAGCACCGCACAACGCTGGGCACTCCCAGCAGTCACAAAGACCTCAATCTTCAAATCCGGCCTCGCCGGCAAATGTATCGATGACAGTTTTGGCAGCACCGCGAACGGCAACAAGATCCAGCTGTGGAGCTGTAACTCCAGCACCGCACAGCAGATAACCGCCGCGGCCGACGGGACCCTGCGCATCCTAGGCAAATGCATAGGAGCCGCCGGCAACGGCACCGCCGACAACACCCCGATCGTCCTCAACGACTGCACCGGGTCAACGGCACAGCAATGGACCCGCAACGCAACGACACAAGCATTGATCAACCCGCAGTCCGGGCGCTGCCTCGATGTACCCAACGCGGCGACCACCGATGGCACACAACTTCAACTCTTCGGGTGCAACGGCAGCCCCGCCCAGCGGTGGACTCCTGGGGCCTGAACTCCAGCAGAGATCTGTTCCGGATCGCTGTCGCTTCGTACGGGAGCCACCGCCGGGCTGAGGGTCGCGTAGGTCTCAATCGCATGCGGGTGGTTCAGGTGACCCCGCAGCTGCCGACAGTCAGGGGGACGACTGCCACGGCGAGATGAGTGAGATCGATGTCGCACGGCGATTACAGCATTCGTGCTCGACTCGGCCTCCTCGGCTTTCTGCTTCTGCTCGGAGCGCTGGCGGTGATGGGTGCCTCCCAACCGGGCGAGGCGGCCGCCGGGTCGGCGACCGCGTACGCCCCGGTGCCGATGCAGGACCAGCCGGGCTCCCTCGTCGCCGTCGCCGGTAACCTCGCGTGCTCGCCGCAGAGCCCGGCCTACAACCACCGCAAGGGCTCCGCCGGCGGATGCGCCATGGAGCGGACCTCGGACCTCATCCTCGCCGCCGGGGACGCCGTGGACTCGGTGCTGGCGGTCGGCGACCTCCAGTACGAGCACGGCGAGTGGGACGACATCCAGGCCTCGTACGACCCCACCTGGGGCCGGCTGAAGGCCAAGACGCACCCGGTGCCGGGCAGCCACGAGTACTCGATCGCGGGAGCCCCCGACTACTTCCGATACTGGGGTGAGCGCGCACACCCCGAGCGCAAGAGCAACTACAGCTTCGAGGTCGGCGGCTGGAAGATCTACGCGCTCAGCTCCTCCTGCAGCAGCTCGTCATGCTCGCCCGGCGGAGACAACTACGAGTGGCTGAAGAAGGAACTCGCCGGCCAGTCACCTGACCAGTGTCAGCTGGCCTACTGGCACCACCCCATCCAGTCGGTGGGCCAGTTCGGCGACAACGTCACCATGCCGAAGATGGCGCACCTGCTGCATGACGCCGGCGTGGACGTGATCGTCAACGCCCACGACCACAACTATCAGCGGTGGGCGCGGATCACCCCGGAGAGCACCGTCGACGCCGACAACGGCTACCGGTTCTTCATCGTCGGCAGCGGCGGCATCAACCACCACCGCTTCTACGCGCTGGACCCGATGCGCCACGCCGGTTTCGAGACGGGCACCGACAAGGAGTTCGGTGTGCTGTTCCTGAAGCTGAACCCGTCCGGGTACGCCTGGGAGTTCCGTACCACCACCGGACGGTTCACCGACACCGGACGCGAGTCGTGCCGTCGTACGCCGGGCACTCCGGCCGTACCGGTGCCCACGACCGCGGCGAAGCCGGTCCCGGTCGGGCAGCCCATCCCGGGCAACCACAGCAACCTGCCGTTCCCGCCGGCGGGAGTGGCCCCGCGCGCCGCCGGCGAGACGATGACGGCGACTTGGCAGCCGCCGTCCCGGCCGGGCACGGCCGGGGCCGTGGACCTGTACCGGGTCAGCGTTTTCGGTGCCGAGCCAGGACATCCCACCGAGATGACGCCGATCGCGCAGCGCACCGTCGCGGCGACCAGCACGAGCGTGGACTTCGACATGCACGGCGTGCCCGGCTGGAGCCTGCGCGTCTCGGTCGAGGCGCGGAACCCGGACGGCTGGGGTAACCCGAGCGTCCTGTCCAACGCCGTCACCGGACCCTCGGGCGGCGGCCACACGCATTCCACGTCCCACGACACCGTCCCGGCGGGATGGACGGCGCTGCCGGCAGACCACCCGCTGCCGCCGGTCTCGACGCCCGGTCCGCCCCGGCACCTGCGGGCCGTGCCAGGCAACGGCTCGGCCACGGTCTCGTGGGCCGCACCCAGCGTGGACGGCGGCCTGCCGATCACCGGGTACGCCGTGTACGCCAACCCCGGCGGGCTGGTGGCCTCGGTCGGCGTCGACCAGACGCAGGTACAGGTCGACAGCCTGATCAACGACGCCGAATACACCTTCCAAGCGGTCGCGATCAACGAGGTCGGCGACTCGGCACCCACCAACGAGAGCCCCGTGACCACCCCGACGAAGGAGGCCCAGCCGACGGCGAAGGCCCCGACGGCGCCGAGCGACGTCGACGCCCAACCGGGGAACAGGTCCGCCACCGTCACCTGGTCGACACCGTCGAACGACGGCGGAGCGGCCGTCACGTCGTACACGGTCAGTGCGCAGAACGACCCACACCGCGTCACCGTCGACGGCGCGCTGTGGTCCGCCCGGGTGGACGGCCTGGTTCCCGGCAAGAGCTACCGCTTCACGGTCACCGCGAAGAACGCGGCGGGCAGCTCCGCCGCCAGCGCCCCCAGCGCCGCCGTCACCATCCTGGGCCCCACGGGCACCGTCCCGACCCAGCCGGCCAAGCCGGTGGCCGTCGCCGGCACGAACTCCGCCGCGGTGTCGTGGAAGGCGCCGACCTCCGACGGGGGAAGCCCGCTCACCGGCTACGTCGTGATCATGCGGCCATCCGGCCGGAGCATGACGGTGGCACCCACCACGCGGCAGGCCACCTTCTCCGACCTCACCGCGGGTACCGCCTACCGATTCATCGTGTTCGCGGTCAACAAGTCCGGCCGCTCCGCGCAGAGCGACGAGACCCAGCCGGTCGTTCCCACCGCACCGCCCAAGCGGCCCGGCGCGCCCTGGACCGTGGTCGCGGCGGCCGGCGACGGGTTCGCCAAGGTCGCCTGGACCGCGCCGGGTAACGACGGCGGCGCACCGATCGTCGCCTACACGGTGGTGGCGACGGGATCCGGCGCGTCGGCCCGGGTGACCCGGCCGGGTGTGCGGGAGGCCGTCGTCCGCGGTCTCAAGAACGGCACGACCTATCGCTTCACGGTCATCGCGGAGAACCGGGTGGGGCTGTCGGCACCCTCGGCACCCTCGGCCCCGGTAACCCCGACCAACGGCGAGTCGGATCCGCCCATGCCTCAGGTGCCTGGCCCCGACGAGGCCGCCCGCGAAGTCGTCTCCTGGTCCGCCGCCGCAGGATCGCCGGCAGCCAAGCTCAGCGAATGGGTCGGCCAGTCACGCCGGCGCTCCGCGGCTGTGGCAGCGGGCGTGACGGCCGTGATCCTGTCAGCCGCAGCGGCGTACTTCTGGCGTCGCCGCCGCCGGGCGGACTGATCCCCAGGTCCTGAGTCGGGGACGCGACAGCGAATCGCTCGAACGGAATCGATGCGGCCGATGACTTAGAGGGTGACAAGGCAGCTATTCGAGGAGTTGGCATGTTGCACCCGTTGTCACCGCAGCGCACGTTCCCGACCTCCGCACCGCCGGAGGCGACCCCACGTCATGAGCGGCGTTCCGTACTGAACCGGAAGCTGTTCATTCTGGCGGCCACCACCATGGCGGCCGTCGCCGTTCCCTCGGCGGCAACCGCCGCCGCCCCGCCGCCCGCCGACACGGGGCGGCTGATCCAGTTGGACTCCCTGGGTGGCGTGGGCTCGTTCGCGACAGGGATGAACGAGCGCGGCGACCTGATCGGCTCAAGCGTCGACGCCAAGGACGACTTCCGTGCGGTGGTGTGGTGGCACGGCCGAAGTTCGCCCACCGCTCTCGGCATCGAAGGCGCCTCACCCGTCGCGATCAACGAACTGGGCCACATCACCGGGTACGCCGACGACGGGCTGTTCCTGTGGCGCGACGGATCGGTCACCTATCTGAAGCGAAGCGCCGCTGCCTCGTTCGGGGCGCCCTCGATCAACGACCGCGACGACGTCGCCAGTACCGTGACCGGCCAGGACGGCACCTCACGCGCTGTCCTGTGGCAGCGCGGACGCCTGACGATGCTGCCTACGCCCACAGGGATGGACAGCCGAGCCGTCGGCATCAACAACCGGGGCCAGGTCATCGGCACGGTTACCCGGCCCGAGGCCTCCACCGAGGAGGCGGTGCTGTGGCAAGACGGCCGGATGACCAGGCTGGGGACCCTGGGCGGCGCCGGCAGCAGCCCGACGGCGATCAACGATCGCGGTCAGGTGAGTGGCACGAGCACCGTCGCCGGCTCGTCCGACGACCATCCGTTCCTCTGGCAGGGCGGCCGGATGACCGACCTGCTGGCGGGTACGCATGCCACGGCCGGCCGGGTCGCGGACCTCAACGAGACCGGGATGATGACCGGCACCGCGAACTTCGGCAACCATGACTCACGGCCGGTCGTCTGGCGGGACGGCCGGATGATCGACATCGGCCTGCCCGGCCACGTGGCCATCGGCTCGCACCTCAACGAACGCGGTGACGTCGCCGGCTCCACGTGGGCGGATCCGCAGAGCACCGCCGTGCCGTTCCGCTGGCGCAACGGGCAGACCACCTTGTTCCCCGAGCCCGTCAGCGACATCGCGATAACGGTCATCGGCATCGACCGGCAAGGGCTTCTCGGCGTGGACCAGGAGACCTCGCAGTTCGGCAACATCGTGCTGCGCTCGTCCTGAGCAGCGGCCCCACCCGCGGACGACAGCCACGCCGCGCACACAGCGCGCGGCGTGGCTCCCGGCGTTAACGTTTCACTGCGGTGAGCGTGGCACCGGTCAGCCGACCTTGAGGACCTGGGTTCCCCCGGCGAACTTGTCGAACCAGTGCTGACGCTGCGGGTCGCTGTTGATGTTGACCACGATCAAGATCACTGCTGCCAGCCCGGCCATCCCGCCCAGGACGCTGCCGACAATCGGAACTACGCCTGCGATGCCGAACGCCGTGAAGACGTTCCGGCGGGCGGCCTGCTCCAGCGTCGGGTTGCCGACCTGACCCGGCCCGAACACCTTGAGCTTCATCACCTGCTTACCGATCGTCTGGCCCCGGCTGGACTCGAGGTAGGCGAAGTAGCCGAGATACAGGGCCGCGGTCGCCACCGCGGAGATGAACCCGGTGAGCAGCCAGGAATCCGACACGAACGCGAGCACGATGTTGAGGATCACGCCCGCGACGCCGACGATGACACCGTCGATGAACCTCGCCACGAACCGGTCGACCAGATTGCCCGGTTGGCCGACCGCGCTCATGGGCATTCCCGCGGCGCCACTCATCGGCGGCGCACCGTAGACAGGCGGCGGGGGCGGAGCACCGTAGGCAGGCGGGGGCGGAGCTACAGGAGGTGCGTAGTGAGCCGGCTCATCGCCGCGCGACCTCGGGAAGGGCTCGGGACTGACCATATTGTGTTCCAATTCTGATAGGTACGGGGATGCGCCTGCGAGCGGCGTGACATCCGCGGACACCGGCGGCCCGGCGCCGACGGCCAACCTAGCGTCGTCGGCCTGCCTTGTGGATCTGGCAAACGCCCTATTCGATCCGCGCCCCCTACCTCGGTCGCGGTCGTGGCGCCAGGAACGAGACCGTGGGCGCTCCTGCGGGGCGGGTCGGCGGCCATAGCGTCGGCCGCATGATTGAAGTGCAGGGATTGACGAAGCGCTTCGGCGCGACGACCGCGGTGGACGGGCTGTCGTTCACGGTGCGGCCGGGGCGGGTGACCGGCTTCCTCGGACCCAACGGGGCCGGCAAGTCGACCACGATGCGGATGATCATCGGGCTGGATCGGCCCGACGCGGGGACGGCGACCGTCGGCGGGCGGCCCTACCGGGCCCATCCGGCGCCGCTGTGCGAGGTGGGCGCGTTGTTGGAGGGGCGTGCCGTGCACCGAGGGCGTACCGCCCGGGCGCATCTGTTGGGCCTGGCCCGGACGCACGGGATCCCGGATCGCCGGGTCACCGAGGTCCTCGCCATGGTCGGCCTCGCGGAGGTGGCCGGGCAGCGGGCCGGCGGGTACTCGCTCGGCATGAGCCAGCGGCTCGGGGTGGCGTCCGCGCTCCTCGGCGACCCGGCTGTGGTGATCCTCGACGAGCCCGTCAACGGCCTGGATCCGGACGGCGTGCTCTGGGTCCGGACGTTGCTCAAGGACCTCGCGGCGCAGGGACGGACAGTTCTGGTCTCCAGCCATCTGATGAGCGAGACGGCGGTGACCGCCGACCACCTGCTGATCATCGGTGGTGGGCGGCTGCTCGCGGACCTCGGCATCGGGGAGCTGATCGCCCGGGCGGGCACGAGCCGGTGCCTGGTCCGCTCGCCGGACGCGGCCGGGCTGCGCGACGTGCTGGTCGCGGCCGGCGCGACCGTGACCAGCCGGGAGGCGGGATCGCTCGAGGTGCAGGGCCTGGAGGCCGAGGCGATCGGCACGGCCGCGGCGGCGCACCGCCTGATCGTGTACGAGCTGACACCCCACCGCGCCTCGCTGGAACAGGCGTACATGGAGCTGACCCGGGGCTGGGTGCGGTTCCGCGACGAGCCCGGGGTGCCGTCGTGAACGCGTACCGGATCACGTTTCTGCGGGTGACGCGCGCGGAGTGGGGGAAGCTGACCGCCCTGCGCTCCACCTGGGTGGTCCTGTCGGTGATCGCCCTGATCACCGTGGGCCTGGCCGCGGCGATCAACTGGAACGTCTACCGGGTGCCGGGCGCCGAGGTCTCCCCCGACGCCCTGAACGCGCAGGCGTTCCTCGGCGTCGACGTCGTCTCGTTGGTCCTCGGCGTGTTCGGCATCCTCATGATCACCGGGGAGTTCGGTTCGGGCCTGGTCCGGGCGACGTTCGCGGCGGTTCCCCGCCGGGTGCCGGTGCTGTGGGCGAAGGCGGCCGCGCTCGGCGCCGCTTCCCTGCCGCTGATGCTGGTGGTCTGTGCGGCCTCCCTCGCGGCGGGCGAGGCGTTCCTTCCCGCCGGCCGGCGGATCCCGCTCGGCGACCTCGACGGCGGCGCCCTGCTCGGCGCGGCGGCCGCGCCGGTCGCTCTCGCGCTGATCGGGCTCGGCGTCGGCGCCCTGGTGCGTCACACCGCCGCGGCCATCACCGTCTACGTGCTGGTCATGCTGGTTCTGCCGGCGCTCCTGCAGCCGGCGCTGCCGGAACGGATCGCCGACGACGTGCTGCGTTTCGTCCCGGTCGCGGCGGCGCAGGCCATGTATGCGGGCGACTCCGGCAACCCGTTCAAGATGCTGGCTCCCGGCCCGGCCGGGCTGACGATCGCCGCCTGGGTGCTGCTCACCCTGGCGGCGGGAAGCGTCGCCTTGTGGCGCCGCGATCCGTGACCGCCGGGGGCCACAATTGGTGGATGAGCCTGCGCGGACTCCTGGCTGCCGCCCGGCGTCGGCCACGCGTGACCGACGCCGGAATCGCCGGGCTTGTCGCGCTCGGCACCGGGATCGTGCTGACCGGCCGGACCGGCGCCACCGTCGAACCCGCGACCGCGCTGGACTGGGCATCGGTCGTACTCGTACCGGTGCCCCTGATCTGGCGCCGGCGCGCACCCGTCCTGGTCTTCTGCGCGGTGACCGTGCTGCTCTGGGTTTCCCAGGTGCTCGGCGCCCAATCGCCGGCCGCGTTCGCGGCCACGCTGACCGCGCTGCACGCGGTCGCCCGTCACCGACCCGCGCGGTTCGCCTGGGCGGGCGTTGCCCTCGCCGTGCTGCCGGGCTACGACAACCGGTTGGCGGAGGGGCCGGCCTGGGGCGCGTTCGCCGCGGTGGCGGCGGTGACGATCGCCGTCGTCCTGATCGGCGTGAACCAGCGCACGCGTGCGGCGTACCTCGATGCCTTGGAAGATCGCGCCCGGCGGCTGGAACAGGAACGGGATCAGCGCGCCCGTCTCGCGGTCGCGGAGGAGCGGGCGCGTATCGCGCGCGAGATGCATGACGTGGTCGCCCACCACCTCGCCGTCATGGTCGCTCTCTCCGACGGCGCGGCCGCGACCGCGGCGGGCGCGCCGCAGCGCGCCGCCGGGGTGATGGGCCAGGTCTCCGCCACCGGACGCCAGGCCCTGAGCGAAATGCGCCGGCTGGTGGGCCTGCTGCGCGACACTTCCGGTACGCCGCAGAGCGCACGCGCGCCCCAACCCGGCCTGGACGACATCGACGCGCTGGTCGAACGCATACGGGCGGCCGGCGTACGGGTCAACGTGCGACGCCGGGGCACGCCGGGTCCGTGGGGTCCGGGCGCCGGGCTGGCCGTCTACCGGATCGTGCAGGAGGCCCTCACCAACACGCTCAAACACGCCGGTCCGCGGGCCAACGCCGACGTCACGCTGCACTACCTCATGGACCGCGCGGACGTGTTGGTGCTGGACGACGGAGCAGGTCAGGTCGCCCGGCAACCGGAGCCCTCCGGCAGGCACGGGCTGGCGGGCATGCTGGAACGCGCGGCCGCGTACGGTGGGCGCGTCGACGCCGGGCCCCGCACCGGGCCGGGCTGGCGGGTGCACGCACGGCTGACCTTCGAACCAACGGTGATCCGACCATGACCGTCTCGGTGCTCCTCGCCGACGACCAGCCGTTGCTGTCGCTCGGTTTCCGCCTGGTCCTGGAGGCACAGCCGGACATCACCGTCGTCGGCGAGGCGGGCAACGGCGCCCAGGCGGTCACCATGGCCCGGGCCCTGCGGCCGGACGTGGTGCTGATGGACGTACGCATGCCGGTGCTCGACGGCATCGAGGCCACCCGGGAGATCGTCGGCTCCGGCAGCACGGCCCGCATACTGGTGCTGACCACGTTCGACCTCGACGAGTACGTCTACGCCGCGCTGCGCGCCGGGGCCAGCGGATTCCTGCTCAAGGACGTGCCGCCGGCGGACCTGGTCAGCGCGATCCACGCGGTCGCCGGCGGGCACGCCGTGGTCGCGCCGGCCGTCACCCGCCGCCTGCTCGACACGGTGCTGCCCCACCTGCCCGGCGCGGTCACCGTCGACGAACGCCTGGACCGGCTGACCGAGCGGGAACGCCAGGTGCTGGCGCTGGTGGCCCGGGGCCGGTCCAACACCGAGATCGCGGCCGGACTGCACCTGTCCGAGGCTACGGTGAAGGCTCACGTCGGACGGCTGCTGAGCAAGCTCGAGCTGCGGGACCGGGTGCAGATCGTGGTGTACGCATACGAGAACGGCCTCGTACCCCGCTGACGTCCAGGTGACTGCGGGCCAGGCCTCGAAGGATGATGCTCAAGCCCGGCGGATGCCGATCGGTCGCGCCAGATCTAGCATGCTCTCCATGAGCGACGTCAACGCTGGTGAGCTACCCGAGCCAGCGTTCATACTGCCGACCATCCCGGCCTCCGCCGGAGCTCTGGTCCGTGGCCGCAAGGGCCGATTGCTCATCCTGAAGCCGACGTACAAGGGCGGTTGGACGATCCCGGGTGGAATCGTCGAGATCGGCGAGTCGCCCTGGGATGCGTGTCGCCGCGAGACCAGCGAGGAGTGCGGCCTCGACGTCACCACGGGGCGGCTTGTGTGCGTGGACTTCCTGCGCCCACGGCCTGGCCGTCCGGGTGGTATGCGCTTCCTCTTCGACTGCGGCGTGTACGACGACGCCGTCTTGGACACGGTGGTCATCCAGCCGATCGAGATCGCCGAAAGCCGGATCCTGCCGATCGACACGGCGCTGCCTCTGCTCAGCGGACCGGTCCGACGTCGGGTACGCGCCGCCTGGAAGACGAAACGGGTGCGCTATCTCGAGGACGGCCGCCCTGTGCCGGGGATCGGCCCTTAGCGGTCGGGAACCGGCGACCGCAGATCAGGAGATCACTGATGCACGTCCGGTTGTGCAATCTGGCGGACGTCCTGCCGGCCGTGGCCTCGGCACTCATCTAGCGGCTCAGGCATCAGGGTTGGCCGGTAGCGAGCCGGCCGGCCGCCGTCGATCGACGAATGTGAAGTGGGTCACACCAAGATCCGTTTGAGGTGATGTGGCGGTTTGGTGCGATTCCGGTTTCGCCCTTCCGGCGCTACGGTGTGCCGTCCAAAACGGGGAAGGAAACCATGAACCTGCTTTTCACGATCGCCAAGAACCGGTGGGCCGCGCTGATCGTCGGCCTCGTGCTGCTTCCGCTCGGTCTGTACAACGCGACCTCGACCGGCCCGGTCACCTGCGGTAGCCAGGTGATGAGCCCGGGCGACACCTGCGAGACGAGCCGGCGGGGCTCCACGACGGCGCGCTCCTACGACGAGCAGAAGAAGAGCGACACCACCGGCAGCTACATCCTTGCCGGGGTCGGCGGCGTGCTGGTGCTCGTCGGCGCGACTCAGCTCGTGCTGCGTGCCCGTCGCCGCTCCGAGGAGGCCACCGAGGCCACCGAGGCGGCACCCACCGCCACCGTCTGATTGCGACCCCCGGGTAGGCCACCGGCGCCTACCCGGGGGATCATGCCTCGGCCGCGAAGATCTCTGCGTACGGGGAAATCATGAACATCATGAAGTTGGCCGCCGCTGCCGGCGTCGGCGCGCTGGTGCTCGCCGGGTGCGGCGGCAAGACCGCCGAGACGCCGAAGGCCGCGGCGACCCCGGTCGTGAGCAAGCCGGCCGACAACGGCATCGCGGCGCTGCCCGCGGCCGAGATCCTCGCGAGGGCGCAGCAGGCGCTCGCCGGCGCGAAGTCCTACCGCCTTTCCGGATTGGTGCACCAGGACGGCGACTACTACCGGATCGAGCTCGAGGTGGCCGGCGAGGACAGGCTGGGCTCGATCACCAAGGACGGCACGACGCTCATGATCCTCGCCGTCGACGGCAAGCGCCTGGTGAAGCTGGACGAGGCGACACTGGCCGAGACGTTCGGGACGAAGATGCCCAAGAGCGTCGCCGCGCGGCTGAGCGAGTCCTGGATCAAGCCGGACACCAAGTCGTACGCGGAGCTGGCCGAGTGGTTCGACGTGGCCGAGCTGCTCAAGCCGGCCGGCCGGCTCACCAAGGGCGAGACCCGGATCATCAACCAGCGTCCGGTGATCTCGCTGCTCGACGCGGGCGGCGACTTCAAGGAGTTGTATGTCGCCACGACCGGCGAGCCGCTGCCGCAGAAGATGAGCATGGTGGACGGCGGACGCGCCCTTTTCACCGAGTACGGCCGCGACTTCCCCGACATCGAGGCACCCGCGGCCAAGGACATCATCGACCTGTCCGGCAAGAAGGCCTAACCCCCGAAGGACGCCATCGGTCTCAACCGGCGCTTCAGCTGACTGTGATCGTCAGATCAGCCGACGCAACGGACCCGAGGCCGATAAGGCCGTGGTAACGGATGCATCCTGCACGCGCGTTCCGGTCACGCGCACAGGCCTACGGGACGGAAATCAAGCGGACATCAGCGCCTCGCGCCAGCCCGCTACTCTCGCCCTGACCGCACCCGACCGATCGGAGCACGCGCTGCGATGAGCGCCATCGAGGATCCCGAATCGACCCGTACGCCTGCCGGTCCGGACCGGCCAAGCGACGATCTGGAAAACTGGCTGTCGGATCTGCGCACCGAAGTGTCCGCTGACCCGCCTGGATGGATCAATAAGGATTACGTCGGCGAGCAGCCGACCGAACGCGGTACAGACGCCGCCAAGCCGAGCAGCGGTGGACGGCACCGCGCCTCGGATTAGGCCACCCAGCCGGACCTCTCATCCAGGTCAGCGCTCAGCATTCCGGCGTCAGCGATCGATGTTACGACCGGACCGGCAACCGCGCAGTACACGATCCACGGCAGAGGAGGACGTCAGACGAGGTCCTCGAAAGAGTCCTCGCCCGGACGGGTCCTCGAAACCCCTCAACAGCGCTATCTCCGGTCCGGACAGGTCGTCGATGGCAGGGCGCAAGCAGACCGCCCCTTCGTCGAACTCGACCCGAAGTCCACGGCCAGTCTCCTCAGCTGTCGCAATGCTCGGTATGAGTCCACGTCCATCGAATCGCAGTCGTACATAGTCCATGACGAACTCGACTGAGTAGAGACGAAAGCCGATGAGACGGCCCAACAACTCGTTGGGCACGTAGGTGGAGCGTCCTGAGGACATGCGCCCATCGTGCTGGATCTCTTCGACGCACGTCCTCAACTCGGCAGATGATTGCGTCACCGGACACGGTTTCCACCGGACGACGCCAACGGGCTCCGCGCCGAGGCATACCGAGCAGCAGGCCGGAGGATCTGCACCGGCACCCGCGGGTGCACGTCGAGATCAGCCGGCAGTGAGCGCACGTCATGGACGCTGACCCGTGGCACGCCGGCCTTCGGAATCCGTTTGACGAAGGAACGGAAGAAGTTCCGCGGCTCACCCGGGCACCGAGCTGGACGTTACTCCCTCCAGGAAACTCATCAGGCGCGGTCGAGGCCGTTCTGACTGGTCCGCGCCGATGCCGATTCGCAGGTCTTGACTATTGCTCGAAGTTCTTTAAGATCCACAAGCGACACAGCCCTTTGGCCCGATCTTGCCCAGCTTTGCCGATTTTCGGCATTGGACTTGACATTTGCGCATGTAGATGCCGCTGCAAGGGCTGCTGGGTCCAGATCGGTCAGGAAGGCAGTGACGCCGAACAGGCTACCTGCGTGTTCGACACTCGGAAAAAGACTGGAGTCTTGAATGAAGCTCAAGCGATTGGCCGCCTCGGCGGTGGCCAGCATTACCGCCGCTATCGGACTGGGTGTAGTAACCGCCAGTCCCGCCTTGGCTACCGACGTCGGCTCCTGGAGAGCTTACGGAAGCAGCAACCCGATCGCCAGTAACTGGCACTGCGGCCCAACCGTATCGAATGCCAACGGTCTGTCTGCCCAGTCCTGCGTAATCAGGTCGAACAGTCTGGCCGACAAGGTGCAGGCAGCATTGATCGTGCGTAACAGGCTATCGACCGCAATTTCAACGTGGGCAAGCATTTACCTGCTCGATGACACTTATCCCCCAAGCCAGGTCGGCGAAGGCGACTATTATTGCGCTTCTTCGGGGCTTGCACCGAAGTCGGTTTCTGTGTGCTTCGGCACCACCGAAACCTACAATGGCTGGGCGCGCTCTTATGGTTCCTCGAGAGCCGGCACCACTGAGCATTCGCCTCTCGGGTGAACCCTGGACGGTGTGGCGGTTAGTTGTCGGCCGAGAAATCTCAAGAAATATATAAAAACACTAGGCGTGCCTCCTGGCTGAGGCACGCCTAGTTTTGTCTATCCGCGACTCTCACCGCTCGCTTCAACTGGAATGCCGTCTCGCAGTCGTGGGCACCTCTCGGTGGCGGTGACGTCGACGTGCCGACGGTCCCGCTCGTGGCCGAGCTCGCCGCGGCGCATGGCCGGACGCTCCCGCAGATCGTGCTGCGCTGGCGCGTGCAACAAGGGCTCGTGCCGATCCCCTAGTCGAGCTACCCGCAGCGCCTTCGGAGCAATCTCGACGTGTTCGGCTTCGCGCTGTCCGACGCCGAGATGGCCGACCTGAGCGCGTTCGACCGAGGCGACAGGCGGCCGTCGACTCCGACGAGTTCGGTGACTGACGCGCCGAGTGCCGGCGTGTTGTGCCCGGCACGCCGGACACCGGGTGCACAGCCGCACGAACGGCCCCGAGCGGCGGAGCGGCCGCCCGCCGTGGCGCTCGTCTCACCCGGCGCAAACGCAACAAACCGGAGCTAACCATCCAGGCACTTCCCCAGGCTCGGTCTGCGAGTCCGGCCCAGCGCATCGACAGTTGGAAATATTTACGTAATAATGTTTACAGAGACGTCTCATGTCCCGCTCCTCGCAGTAGATCGGACCACTCCGTACGAGAGGACGTTCTCCGTGACAATGAATGCAGGTTTCGCGGACCAAGCGCTGTCACACAGTCGGCGCCTCATGGTCATCCTCACCGCGGCCGCCATTGCACTCGTCGGCAGCACGGTCGTCCAGCAGCAGCCCGCACAAGCCGCGTGGAACCTCGTGTGGGCAGACGAATTCAACGGGTCCGGCGCGCCCAGCAGCGCCAACTGGAACTACAACGTCGGCAACGGCCTCAACCCCGGCCTCAATGCCTTCGACGGCTGGGGCAACGGCGAGTGGGAGTGGTACCGCCCCGAGAACTGCACGCAGTCCGGCGGCAACCTCGTCATGCGCGCCAACTGGCTCACGACGCCCATCACTGTCAACGGCCGCAACTTCTACCAGACGTCGTGCCGCATGACGACAGACACCAAGAGGTCCTTCCAGTACGGCCGCATCGAGGCGCGCATGGCGCTCCCGACCGCCACCGGGTCGTGGCCGGCTTTCTGGATGCTCGGTGATTCGTGCGACGAGTCGTCCACGAGCGCCTACAACCCGGCGCAGACCTACTACGACCGCCTGCCCACGAACTGGGCCAGTTGCGGCGAGGTCGACATCATGGAACACGCGAACGCGAACGCGACCGTGACGAACAACATCTTCTGGGATCTCCGGACCGGCGTGTTCCCGTGGACAGCGGGTCAGAACGCCAACTACGTCGCGAACCCCGCCGTCAACAACGCCGCGGCCTTCCACATCTATGCGATCGAGTGGACGGCCGCGCAGATCCGCTGGTACGTCGACGGTGTGCAAACGCACGTGATCGACACGACGCCGGCGACCCTGGAGGAGTTCCGTAAGCCGTTCCACCTCATCTTCAACCTGGCGCTGGGCGGCACGTACCCCGGACAGAACCCCGTGCAGAGTCAGTTCCCGCTCACCGCATCGATCGACTACGTGCGCTACTACCAGGACGGCGGAGGCACGACGCCGCCTCCAACGGGCGGACCCGCGACGCAGATCAACGGGCCGGGCGGCAAGTGCGTGGACGTGGCCGGAAACGACACGGGCGGCAACGGCGCGGCCGTGCAGCTGTGGACGTGCCAGGGGCCTTCTCTTTCGAAGGACCAGCAGTGGAGCTGGGACGGCCAGACCCTGCGGACGTTGGGCCGGTGCCTCGACGTCACCAACGCGGGTACGGCCAACGGCGCGAAGGTGCAGCTCTGGGACTGTAACGGCAGCGGCGCACAGAGCTGGGTCCAGGAAGGTAACCGGTTGCGCAACCCGAACTCCAACAGGTGCCTGGACTCCCCGTCAGGCTCGACAGCGGACGGCGCGCGACTGCAGATCTGGGACTGCAACGGATCGGCCGCACAGTACTTCGTGAAGGCCGCGTGACGGCCGGCCGAGGGGCACGCTGACGGCCAGGGCGCGGGAGCGGACAGCCTCCCGCGCCCTTTCCGCGCGTTCCGGGATACGGCCCGCGCCGGGTTGGGTCATGCGCCGTGTGAGTTGCCACCGAAAATCCACGGCCGGGCGCAGCCGCGCCCGGCCGCGGGCCCGCGCTGAAGGCCCGCACGAAGCCGAGCAGCACCGGCGCGCCGATGGCGGCGCTGCGGTTGCCGGGCACGTCGGCCGGCTCGTGCTCGCAGAGCTCGGCGACGCCGGCCCTCGCCGGTCAGTTGGGCGGCCACGACCGAACCGGCTGAGGTGCCGACGAGCAGGTCGGCGATGGCGAGATCCACGCCCCGCTCGGCGAGGCCGTGCAGCAGGCCGATCTCCCAGACGACGCCGGTGACGCCGCCTCCGCCCAGCACCAGCGCGCGTTTCTCCATGGACGTCCGCCTACCATCACCGGCCGTCCCGCGGGTGTTCCAGCGCCCGGGCGCTGGCGCCCGGGATTTCGGGAAGGTCGAGTTCTGGGAACTCGGGAAGGTCGAGCTGTGGGAATTCGGGGAGGTCGAGTTCTGGGCGTTCGGGAAGGTCGACTTCTGGGAACTCGGGAAGATCGAGCTCTGGGAATTCGGGAAGGTCGAGCTCTGGGAATTCGGGAGGGTTGGGTCTTGGGAATTCGGGAAGGCCGAGTCCTCCCGGGTTTGCCGGACGGTCGGGTCTTGGGTGTGCGGGACGGTCGGGTCTTGGATGTGCGGGACGGTCAGGTCTTGGATGTGCCGGACGGTCGGGTCCTGGGAGTCCGGAAAGGCCGGTGCTCGGGTGTGCCGGACGGTCGGGTCTTGGATGTGCGGGACGGTCGGGTCTTGGGTGTGCGGGACGGTCGGGTCTTGGATGTGCGGGACGGCCGGGTCCTGGGAGGTCGGAATGGCCGGCGCCCGGGCGTGCGGGAAGGCCTGGTCCCGGGAAGTCGACAAGCCCGGCGCCCGGGCGTGCGGGAAGGCCTGGTCCCGGGAAGTCGACAAGCCCGGCGCCCGGGCGTACGGGAAGGCCTGGTCCCGGGAAGTCGACAAGCCCGGCGCCCGGGCGTACGGGAAGGCCTGGTCCCGGGAGCTCGACAAGCCCGGCGCCCGGACGTCCGGGAAGGCCTGCCCCCGGCCAGGTGCCGCCGTTCGCGGGCGCGGTGCGGGCCGCCGTGATTGGCGCGACGCTGGGACTCTGGCGCGTGCCGGCGGTCGTCGCGGGGCCGGCCGCGGCGCGGGGGTGCGGGGAGGTCGACGGCGCGGGGCTCGGCGCGGATGCGGCGTCGCCCAGCCCGTCGGCACGCGAGGCGCCGGTGGTATCGCGGGCATCGATCATTCGTTCGGTTACGAGCACGCTCCACCCGAGGGTCGACAACAGCCCGAACGCACCGATCAGGACGATCTTCCTCCGGAGCCGGTAACGGCGAGAGTCCTCCAACGGGTACATCGCGCTCGGGTCGTGGTCCGGTGGTGGCGCCTCGGCGGCGCCGTCCTCGTGCACGTTGCGCATGCTTCAGTCCTCTGGGTCTTGGCAAGCGGGCCGGCCTCGCACAACGTCGCAGCGGCAGGCCCTAAAGATCTCGGTGGTACATATTTATCGGACATCAGGGACTAAAACGGTGATTTCACCCAGCTTGTCACCTGCCGTGACGCCCAACAAGGCGTTGAAGTGCGCCGCGTCGAACGTCGGGTCGCATTTCCCGCCGGACATGCGGCACCCTCCGGCAGCAATCTGAGCCCATTCGGCCGGCCCTCCTGGGAGGGCGCGGGCAGGTCGGCTCTGTCGCGTTGTGAGATCGGCGGGCGGGATGGGGCTCGCCGGGCCGGGTGTCGGATCGCTGGGGTGAATTCGGTGAACGCTGCAGCACAACCGGGCTGTCGTACGCTCGCATCCGCGGCTGGGGCCGCCAGCCCGGCGACGGTCGCTGACGTCCTGCGCCGACACGTCCGAGCTCAACACAGTGGATACGCCTACGGTGATCGCTGCCGGAGAATCGGCCCTGCGCACCGCAATTCTGCGGGACTGTAAAGGTTTGTACTACATGCAAAACGGCGAAACCCCGCCCTCCGAGGAGGGCGGGGTTCGGTGGTTCCGGTCAGGCCAACTCGTACCCGAAGTCCAGGGTCAGGTCGTCCGGGACGTCCGAAGAGTCGGAGACGACGTTGTACCAGACGTCGAACACCATGACCCGGCTGGCGCCGGCCGGGACGACGTTGCCGGGCTGTCCGTCGGTGAAGATGGCGCGCTCGACCCAGACCCGGTCACCGTCCTGCACGTCCTGGTACCGCACCCGGAACTCCCGGGCGGTGGCGGTGTCGTTCGTGACCGTCACCGCGACCTGCGTGGACCAGTAGGTGCCCTCCGGGTACTCGGCGTGCTTGACGTCGAACACGTCGGGCAGGTTGATCCGGGTGCCCGTCGACGCGCTGAACTTGACGCCGCAGGCGCTGGCGGACTTCGCCACGGCGAGCGTGCAGGTGGAGTCGTACGACACGGCCGCGTCTTCCCGGGCCGCCAGGTCGACGTTGACGCTGATCGTCGCGGTGCTGGCGTTGCCGGCCTTGTCGACAGCGGTGCCGGTGACCTTCTGGCCGGCGCCGTTGGTCGTCACCTTGACGTCGGCGGGGCAGGTGGTGAGGCCGGAGACCGTGTCGGTGCAGGTGAAGTGGATGGTCGGGATGGTGGTGTACCAGCCGTCGGCGTTCGTGTCGCCGCCGGTCACGGAGGCCTTGATCACCGGCGCGGTCCGGTCGAGGTTGACGAGCACGCTGTCGGTGGCGGTGTTGCCGGCCTTGTCCCAGGCGGTGCCGGTGATCTTCTGGTTGGCGCCGTCGGAGGTGACGGTGATGTCGGTGGGGCAGATGTTGACGGAGACGCCGCTGTAGCCAGGGACCGAGTCGGCACAGGTGTAGTGGATCGACGGCGCGGCGGTGTACCAGCCGTCGGCGTTCTTGGCGCCGTTGACCTTGGAGGTGACCGCGGGGGCCGTCTGGTCGATGTTCAGCGGCTGGGTGATGGTGGCGGTGTTGCCGGCGTTGTCGACGGCGGTGCCGGAGAACTTCAGGCCGTAGCCGTCCCCGTCGGCGACCAGGTCGGCCGGGCAGGTCTTGATCGCGCTGCCGCTGTCGGCGCAGTTGAAGTGGATCGTGACGGCGCCGCGGAACCAGCCGTTCTTCGACGCCTGCGACAGCATCGTGGTGATCGTCGGCGGGGTCCGGTCCGAGCCGGTGTTCACCGTGGTCGTGGTCGTCGACGAGTCCTCGCCGGGGGTACCGGGCGTGGCGGACGGGTCGGTCGGCGCGGGCGCGCTCGACGCCCAGACCGGCACGGAGGCGCTGACGGCGTTGCTGCCACCGTTGGCGTTGTAGGCCTTGACCTCGATCATCCAGGACTTGGCGACGTCGAGGTTGAGGGTGGCCTTGGTGGCCGGGGCGTCGACCTTCACCGAGTTGGTGATCTTGTCCTGGCCGTAGGAGATGAGGTAGTAGGTGGGCGTGGGGCCGGTGGTGACCGGAGTCCACAGCACCTCGACGGTGCTCGCGGCGTCGGCGCGGCGCTGCACGACCAGGTTGCTCACGTCGGCGGGGCGGAACCGCTCGACGGTCGACTTCGCCGGCAGGCACTGGCCGTAGGCGTTCACCGTGGTGACGGAGACGTTGTAGGAGCGCATCGGGTCGACGTTGCGGAACCGGACGGTGGTGTCGGTGACGATCTCGTCGGACAGCACGACGCCGTCGGAGACGCGGGAGAACACGACGTGGTAGCCGGTCAGCGGGGACTCGCCGGCCCACGAGGGCGCCTTCCAGGACTCCCAGACGGTGGTGCCGTCGTCCTCGCGGCCGTTGGTCACGCCCGAGATGTAGGTCGGGGCGAGGGACTTCAGCGTCCAGTAGGTGGTGCTGGTGGTGTTGCCGTCGGCGTCGGCGGCACCGACGCGGATCTTGTACGAGCTGCACGTGTCCGGCGCGTCGACGGTGTAGCTGAGCGCGGAGGCCGGCACGTTGATCACCGACTCGACGTTGCCGGCGGTGCTCTCGACGACGTAGTGGTCGGCGCCGACGACCGGCTTCCACGACACGTTGATCTTGCGTACGTCGTCGGCCGCGCGGGCGACCGTGAAGCTCTTCGGAGCCGCCGGCGCGGCCGCGAGCGCCGCCGCGCTGGGCAGGCCGACAGCGGTCACCGCCCCTGCCAGCAATCCGAAGCTCACCTTGGTGAGCATCCGCCCTGCACCCATCAAACCCTCATCTCGGTTGGTTCCCGTACGGGCAGTAGATCGGCGGCGAACCTCGGGTTGAGCTCAAGCGCACCTCCTTTCGTGATCAATGAGGCCGACGCCATAGGGCGCGCGGCAGCAGGGGTCTGTTGCGTTGCTGGATCAGTAGGCACGCCGAGCCTGCGGCGGCTGGTCGACCTGGCTTACGCGCTGTGCGTGATGCCCTGGTCGGTCAGCCGGACGAGGGCGAAAGCCCGGTACACGGTGCGCAGCCGAACCCAGACGTCCACCTGCGAACCCGGCGCCCACTGCGGGCCCAGTTCCGCGATTGCCCAGAATTCCTGGTCGGTCCGGGTGTGCGGACTGAGCTCGACCAGCGAGGCCACCCATACCTCGTCGCCCTGGACCAATATGACGCGGTCCGCTTGCAGCGAAGGCGGCAGGACGTCCGCCTTGCCGGCCGAGACCCGTACCCCGACCGACAGCCGGCCACGATTGTCGAAGTCGCGGAAGAGCGGATCGTCAGAGGCGACCTTGGGAAAGAAGTCACAGTGGAGACTGGCTTCCACGGTCACCGGGAAATCGCCGAGCATGGCCCTGTTCCGCGGCGCCTGCGTCATCAGGTGAAGCGGCACGTCGGCAGTGCTCAGCGTCGCCCCCGTCCGGATCTCGCTGAGCCAATGGACCGCGCGCTCGACCTCGGGCGAGATGGTGACCGGCTGGTGCATCAATCGCTCATTCGGCCGTACTGGGGCCGCCGCGGAAAGCACCATGTCCGCCAGCATCCGCACGATGGTGGCCCAGTTCTCCCGTCCTACGCTGTACACGCTGTGGTAGGTCACCGCGCAGGCAAGAACATCCAGGATTGCCTCGACGTCGGTGTCCGGCGGCAGATCGCCTCGGGCGACTCCCCGCTCCAGCACGGTCATGACGACCCCGCGCCATTTGCGTTCGCCCAGCTCCCGGATCCGCTCGATGCCGTCGAGGTCGTTGCCGGCGGAAAGCGCCATGCGCAGCAGCGTGCGTGCCGAGCTGGACTGTGCCGGGTAGCCGCCCACCAACTGGGTCAACGCCTGATAGAGCTCCGACCTGGTGTCTCCGAGATCGGGAACCTCGCTCACCCACCGTTCCTGGCCCACGGCCTCGGCATACAGCAGGTCCGGGCGCAGACAGAGCCGGTAGAGCTCGTCGGAGTCCATGCCGATCCGCTCGGCGACGTCGGACAGCGTGAACATCTGAGGCCGCCACAGTGCGGCGAAGACATCGGCGGTTGCTTCGACGATGGCGGCTTCGGTCTCGGGGTCCATTTCCGGTCGATCGCCCACGCGTCCAGCCTAGAGCGGGCGGAATCTGCGCCGCGGCCCGTAGGAACTCGGAGTCGATGCCGCCCGACACTACGGGTCGCCGCGGCGTTCACCGAACTCACCGAAGCGATCTGACAACTGACCCGTCGCGCTCATCGCGTCCGCTGATCTCGCAACGCAACGGCGCGCAGTGAGACATGGCTTTGGATCTCGGGTTACAAGAGCCCTTGTTGTCGGGCTCGTTCCACGGCTTCGCGGCGCTGGGTGACGCCGAGTTTCTGGTAGAGCGACCTCAGGTGTGCCTTCACCGTGTTGACCGAGACGTACAGCTGGCCGGCGATGTCCTGATTCCTCAGCATGGTCGGGAGGTAGCGCAGGACGTCCAACTCCCGGTCGGTAAGGCCCTCTGCCGTTGCGGTGGCCGGTCCGGCTGGATCCGCTGTCGAGTCGGCGAGCAATTCGGCGACGAAGGCGGACTTCTCCGGCGCAAGCCATTGATGGCGTTCCATGAGATTGGGCATGCGGGTGCGCTCGCCCCCGAGGAAGGGTCGGCGGATGCCTTGCGGTTCGGCGAGGGCTGCCGCCCGCGCGAAGGCGTCGGCCGAACGGTTGTTCTGCCGCAGGGCGTCCTGCACCAGAGCTGCGGCCACCCAGGCCTCGACTGCGGAGCCGACGTCGGGCGCCGTCGTGTGGAGAGGTGCCAGCAGGGTCTCGGCGGTCTTCGGGTCGTCGAGCGCGAGGTGCGCCCGGGCTACGCAGATCCGCAGCCGGGCGTGCGGGTTCTCGCTCCCGGTGTCACCGAACCGGCGGACCACCTCGCCGGGATTGTTCGCCGCGAGCTCGATGTGTGCTTCCGCAATCGCCAACCATTGGGTGAGCAGGAGCGGCGCCGCTGTGAGGGCGCCGATTTCCTGCCCTATCCGATTGGTGATCAGCCGGGCCGCGTCGGCCTGCCCAAGGGCGAGCAGAATCCGTGCCTCGACTATCCGGAAGGCGAAATACTGGACCGCCTCGGGTTCCGTCCGCTGGGCCGCGAGGCCATCCGTGATTGCCGTGTACGCCGCGTCGAGGGCGTTGCGCTCCAGGTGAGTCAGGGCCAGGGCCAGGTAGGCCGGGACGAGCTGGAGCGCCGACGGCCAGCCCCGCTTGTGCGCCAGGTCGAGCCCGCGCTGCGCAAAGTCTTCCGCGTCTCGCAGGTCGCCCTGTTCGGCGTGCAGCAGAGCCAGGTGGGTGATCGCGTTGAGCTGGGTGAGCTCCACGGCGGCCGACTCCGCGAGCGTCAGCGCCGACTGCAGGCGCGCCTCCGCAGGGCCGAGTTGCCCAAGCCAGAACAGCCCGACGCCGCCGTTGTTGACCGCGATCGCCCGGTACTCGGGCGCGCTCGGCAGCTGCGCGAGGGAGACCTGCGACAGCAGGTCGAGCACGTCCGAGGTGGCTTCGACAACCGCCACCATGTCGCCCTGCGCCCGAGCCGCCGCGGAGTCGAACGTGCGCGCCACGATCTCGGTCGGCCTGCGCCGGTCGGGCTCCTCCCGGACAAGTAACGCCCGTACGTGCGCCAGGTGGCCCGGGATCGCCTCGAACTCCTTGCGGTCGAAAGCGAGCCAGGCGGCGCACAGGGCAAGTTCGGCAGATGTGGACAGCTGGGCGGCCGGCACCTGGCCCACGAGATCCATCAGCGGCCGACGCTCGACCGAGAGGATCCGGGTGCCGGCCACGACCGTCACCAGGTGTCCGACCAGTGGCCAGTCACGGGCGGCCACCGCGTGGCTGACCGCGTACAGTCTCGCCTGCTCCTGGGCGAACCAGTGCGCCGCCTTCACGTGCAGTCGCGGGACCAGGTCGGGCTCCTCCACCAGCAGCTGCTGGCGTAGCATCTCGGTGAGCAGCGGGTGGTAGCGGAACCAGGGGCGCTGCGAGCCCAGCCGGATCACCAGCGCGTTCTCGGCGGCCAGCCGCTCGAGGGTCTGCTGGCCGTGTGATCCTTCGGTGAGCGCGTCGGCCAGGTCACCGCACACCCGGTCGACCACGCAGGTCAGCAGCAGGAACCGTCGCACCTGCGCGGGTTGACCGGCCAGAACCTCATGGGCCATGTACTCGGCGACCGTCCGCTCGGTACCGGTGAACTCGTCAGGCCCGGCCTGGCCGTCGCGCCGGCTCAGGAACATCGCCGCGAGTCCCAGGCCGACCGCCCAACCCTCGGTCCGGTTGAGAAGCGTGCTGATCTCGGCCGCGGTGAGCTGCACGCGGTGTCCGGCCAGCAACTCGGCGGCCTCTTCGAGGGTGAAGCTCAGCTCCGCGGCCTGGATCTCCGCCAGTCGCTGCCGGATCCGCGGCCGGTGCAACGGCGTCGGATGCTCCTCGCGGGTGGTGACCACGAGCAGCAGCTGCCGTACGGGATGGCGCAGCAGGAACGCCAGCGACCGGAGCACCTGCGGGTTGACGATCTCGTGCAGGTCTTCCAGTACGAGCACAACGGGGTCGGGGAGTTCGGCGATACCGAGGGCGATCCGGCGCACGAACGCCTCGTCGATGCGCACCCCGGGAATGATCGACGCGAGCGGGTTGTCATCGGGGACGGCGCCGGTGCTGCGCAACGCACCGAGGAAATACGACCAGAAGGCGGCAGGGCTGTCGTCGTAGCGGTCCAACGAGAGCCACGCGACAGGCCCGGGCGTGCGGCGGGTCTCGGCCCAGGCCGCGACCAGGAGGGTCTTGCCGTAGCCCGGCCCGGCGACGATCAGCGTGACCTCGCCGCGAGCTGCCTCATCCAGCCGGTCCAGCAGGCGTTGGCGGACGACCAGGCCGGGCGGAATCTGCGGCCGGGCGAACTTGGCCGCCAGCAGGCCGCGCGAGTCCGCCACCCGCAGCACCGGCCTGCCTCGGGGTACCCGCCTCCGCCGACCACGCATGGCTGATCCAAATCACCTCGACAACGGCCGCAATCCTCTGTTGGAGGGTAACGGACCCTTCGATCGCCGAATCTGAATCTCGATCACCATCGGCCGCTGTTCTTGCCTTAATCATTCCAATCTGGATCATTCTGGATCTGATGTGTTCCCGGGCTGGCTGGCCCGGGCGGTACGTCGTCGTGCTTCTTGTCGACAGGGCAGGCTCGCTCTCGACCTCCTGCGTCGCGGGGCGCGGAAAAAGTTGGGTGGTTGTGTCTACGCGGTGGCCTCGCGAGTGCGTTTCATAGGGCGTGACCTTCGAGGAATACGTGCTGGTGCGGGGCGTGGCGTTGGTGCGCTTTGCCCGCCTGCTGACCGGTGACGAGCACCGGGCCGAGGATCTGGTGCAGGAGGTGCTGGCCAGGGCCTACGTGCGATGGGGGCGGGTCGGCAAGGTGGACCGACCCGACCTCTACGTGCGGCGGATGGTCGTCAACGCGCATCGTTCCTGGCGGCGCCGCCTGGTCAGCCGGGAGGTCGCCGTGGCCGACGTGCCGGACGGCGCCTACGACCGGGACTGCGCCGTGGAGTCGGCCGAACGCGACGCGGTCTGGCGGATGGTGCATCGGCTGTCGCCTCGGCAGCGCACGGTGATCATTCTGCGCTACTACGAGGACTACGACGACGCCACCATTGCGGAGCTGCTGCAGTGCTCGCAGGGCACCGTGCGTACCCAGGCCAAGCGCGCCCTGGACAAGCTTCGGGGTCTGCAACCGCAGTTTCACGAGCCGATGGGAGATCGCCGATGAGTGCCGACCTCGACCGGACGTTGTCCGCGAGCCTGCGGCAGCATGCGGATGCCGGATCGCCGATCGACCCGCAACCGTTGCTCCACGCCGCGGTGGCCAGGGGGCGGCGGTTGCGGGCGCGGCGCCGCGCCGGCTCCGTCGCGCTGGCAGCCGCTGCCGTTGCCGGGGTGGCGGTCATCTCCGTGTGGCTGCCGCGAGAGCAGTCGACGACGCCGTCGGGTCGGCACCCTTCGTCGTCACAGGCACCGAGCCCTTCACCGTCCGGGCCTCTGGACGTCGACCCCGCGAAACTACCGGCTGCGGACGGGCAGCCCGGTGCCGCCGAAGGTCCCGATCTGGTCGGTACCGATCCGGGGCTGCTGCACTTCTCGGTGGACACGCTGGCGGCAGCATCCGGGCAGGCGGTCACCTGGACCTCCGGGCCCGGGTTGGAGACCGTACACCTGATGAGCCCCAGCCTTCGGGTGTATGTGGCGCTGGCACAATCCCGGCAGAGCCTCAGGGCTCTGCCGCCGGTGGTGACCAGCGGAACTGAAACCGTGGAGTCCGCCACCCCGGTCGACATCAGCTTGGGGGGCCGCGCAGCGACCTTGCGCACCTCGAAACCCGGGCAGAAGGTCAACGGCCTGCCGGAGCGGGTGTATGCGTTCGAGTGGCAACCCGTCGAGGGGCTGTGGGCGCGCGTCGAGGTGCGAGCGGCCAGTCGGCAGCGCGCGGTGCACATTCTCGAGCAGGTCGATCTCCACCAGGCGCGGCGGTGCGTGCTGCCGTACCGGCTCACCAGCCTGCCGGCAGGCTGGACCGTATCGGACTGCGATGTCGAGCTCATGGAGTCTCCGGGTCTGTTCGCGAAGGGAACCCGGACCGTCGTCGACGGCCAACGTCGCCTGAAGATCAGGGCCAATTCCATCGAGCTGTACCCTGAGCGCGGCGCCGACCGTCCTGGGCCGCTGAAGGCCGGCCCGTACCAGGTGTCCGCCGGCCCCGACGGCCTCTCCTGGACCATGCGGGCCGAGGGACTGCGAATCACGGCTCAAGTCGAGACGCGAAAGAACCCCTTCAGCCAGGCCGAAGTGTTGCAGATTCTCGGGGGTCTGTACGTCCCCGATCAGATCCATGACCCTGCCACGTGGTAGCACCAGACCGGAGCGGCCGACCACGGCCACCGCCCGGACATGCGGGCGGTGCGACAGTCCATCAAGTGAGTCGCACAGGCAGCTACGACGGGTGATCGCCGGGTCGCAGGGCGGTGAATATGTCATTTGCGCTATCCCCGATCGCAGGTCGCCAGCCCTAGGGTCCTGCCAGCGCCGACCTGTCGGCGCGCGGGTATGGATCACTCCGCGAAGTTGAGCGTGCACAAATCGGAGATGGCATATGAAATACGGCAAGCTCACCGCTCTCAGCGCCCTCTTGACGGCCACGCTGGTCGTGACCGGCTGCGGATCGGCGGACGGCACCGGGACGGAATCCGGCGCGGCCGATGCCGCCGACGCGGCCGCCGCGAGGGAGGGAGAAACCGGCGGCGCATGCGAGCTCCTGACGGCCGCCGACCTGGTGGACGTGGAGGCGAAGGACACCTACGGCAAGGGCTACCACACAGAACTGTTCCTTGACGATCAGGCCTGCTGGTTCAAGCCGTACGGTGGCCAGTCCTGGCTGGAGTTGAGGGTCACGAACGACGGCCGGTCCGGATCCACACAATTCGATGAGCTCCGAGAGGAAGCCCCAGATCAAAAGCCGCTGAGCGGGGTCGGCGACGGCGCGATCTCGGACACCTCGCAAGAGATGGAGACCACGGTGGTGTTCTACAAAGGTGACAAGGTAGGCAAGATAACGAGGAACTACATGGGTGGTGCGCCCGACGCGCAGAAGCGCGAGGCCGACATCGCCCTCACGGCGGACCTCGCCAAAAGAGTGATCTCTCGCCTTTGAGGGGCCGCGCGGCGCCGCCCGCATCAGATGGTCATGCGCCACACATTGGCAACGCCAGGTAGTCGGCGGCTGTCCTCGATCCTGCTCGTCGCCGACGGGTCGTACCTGCGCTGCAGGATGATGCCCGGAGAAATCCGCTACCCCTCGGGAGATGAGATGGCGAAGAAGCCTGGTGACCGGCTCGAAGCGGCGATGGCCAGGCGTCGGTTCTGGCGAGCGTACGCCTTCGACGATGCGGACGGATTCAACTTCGAACGGGCGGGTGAGCGTGTTGACAAGAAGCTCAAGGGGGGCGTGCGAATCTTCATGCCGGTCGCCGGTCCGTACCGTCTGCGGCTGGATGCGTCGTTCGACGTGGCCCTGCACGAGTTGAACCTGTATGTCGCCGCCGAATACGACGACCTCGACGAGGAAGTGGACGACGAGGTCGAGGGCGCGGAGAAGGACACCGACGCCTGGGAGGACTGGACCGGCTACGTGTACGAGATGGGCCACTGGGACCAGGCCCGGTGGCACCCGTGGTGCCTGCGCTGGGAGGAGGCGCAGGCAGTGGTGGCGTACATGCGTGCCAACCCGTCGACCTACGAGCTGAACGAGGATTCCGACAACGAGTGCACGGTTTCGCCGGACATGGCGATGCTGCTGCTGAGCCGGTTCGTCGGCCATGAATCCGGCGACACCGAGGGCCTGGAGGCGCACCGCGCCCAGGTGGCGGAGCAGTTCGTCCGGATGGACGTGTTCGACCCGGCGCAGGCGCGGCGGATCGCCGAGAACATGGTCATCGCGCCGCCGGACGACGACTACACCTGGACCCGCTCCGACACCCACGGCTGGATGTTCGGTGGCGCCTATAGCTGCTACTCCAACCGCAACACCGACCACAGTCGCTTCCCGTTCGAGCACTTCGCCCGGTTTCGGAGGATGCTCGGGCTCGACGCGAAGCCCCGAGGCTGAGCGCCGGGCAAACCGCACCGGCGCTGCTTCGTGGCTTATCGGTTGGCTGCTCCGGCGCGAGAACCGAGTGCATCGCGAGAAGACAGTTGCTGAAGCGGCACCGAGCGGACCGCTTGATCGTCTCCTCGCCACGCATGCCAGAGCCGCGCGTAGACCCCGTCCGCGGCCAGCAGTTCGGCGTGCGTGCCCTGCTCGACGACCCGCCCGCCTTCCACTACGGCGATCCGGTCGGCCGAACTCGCCGCCTGGAGCTGGTGAGCGATCGAGATCACGGTGCGGCCGGCGACGGCCGCCGCCAGGGCGGCCTCGACGTGGCCCGCGCTGGCGGGGTCGATGCCGGCCGTGGCCTCATCGAGGATCACGATGTCCGGGTCGGCGACGATCACGCGAGCGAGTGCGACTTGCTGTGCCTCGGCCGTACTCAATCTGCGGTGTTCGTCGCCGAGCATCGTGTCGAGCCCTTCGTGCAGCGCCCACGTCGCGTCGACGCGTCGCAACGCGTCCAACAGGGTACGGTCGTCGACGTCGGGCGCGGCCAGGATCAGGTTGTCGCGCAGCGTCGCGGTGAACACGTAATGCTCCTGCGTCACCAGCACGACGTGGCGGCGCAGCTTCTCGATCGCGATGTCGTACACCGGGACGCCGCCCAGTGTCGCGGACCCGCTCCGCGGGCGGTCGATGCCCGCGAGCAGGCGCGCGATGGTGGACTTCCCGGCCCCGGAGGGTCCGACCACGGCGAGCCGTTCCCCGCCGACGGGGTGCAGGCTCAGCCCGTGGAGCACGTCGGCGCCGTCGCCGTACCCGAATGTGACCGAGTCCAGGCGCAGTTCCGTGCCGTCGGGCGTCGCCTCCCGCGGTTCGATGGTCATGAGGGTGACACCCTCGATACGCGCCAGTGCCGCGGTGCCTTGCTGGAATCCGTTGAGCTGTGCCATGACCGCGCCGGTCGGGTTGGCGAGGCGAACTGTCACGGCGATCCCGGCTACCGCCGTGCCCAGGCTGAGGCCGCCCTCGAGGGACCACCATCCGGCAGCGGCGATCACGAGCACCAGCTGGATCCGGTTGAGCCACTGCAGGGTCAGGAAGAACTCGTTCTGGAGCCGAAGCACCCGCATGAACCACTCGTACATCGTCTCGGCGCGTCGGTACCCGGCCGAGCGCCGTTCCTGTTGGAGGACGAGGGCGGCGACCGTCCTGGCGCCCGAGGCCGAGGCGGCGAGGGTCTCGGCCACCTCGCTCATCGCCGCACGCTCACCCCGGAACGTCTCGCCCGATCGGCGCAGGTACCGGCGGCCCGTCAGCAGCAGCGGCGGTAGCGTCAGCAGTGCGCACAAACCCAGCAGCGGAGACACCACGAATATCGCCGCGTAGAGAGCCAGGACCTCGATGAGGGCGGTGGCGATCGTCGGCCCGCTGTTACGCAGCACGTCCGCGGCGGCGTTGACGTCCGAGGCGGTGCGGGTTCCCAGATCGCCACGTCCGGCTTGCTCCACCCGGTCGAGCGGCAGTCCGAGAACCCGGCCGACCATACTCTCGCGCAGGTGTGCCGCGGCTCGCTCGCCGAACCGGTAGGCGGAACGCCTACCCAGCCGGCCGAGTACAAACTGGACCGCGACGCACGCGACGATGAGGCCGCACACCGCATTGATGCGCGCGATGTCCCAGCCGGTGCCGAGGCCGTCGACGACCCGGCCGAGGAGGAGGGGCACCGTGACACCGCATCCGGCGGCGAGGATGTACAGCAGGAGGATCTGGACGACGCGGGCCTTGTCAGCGGCGAGCAGCCGCAGGAAGGCGCGGCGCACCTCGGCAGGGCCCGCGACAGGTAGGCGCGACCCGGACCTCGCATCGACGGCGCTCATGCGGTCTCGGCTTCCTGATCAGCTCGTACGTGGGTGAGGGTCGGGGGTGTCATGCGACGCTGCGCGAGGCGAGAGTCCGGTAGGCCGGATCGAACAGCAGCTCGGCATGCGTGCCGACGGCGTGGACCCGGCCCCGGACCATCCACACCACCTGGTCGGCGCGGGCCAACCAGAGCGGCGAGACCGTCACGACCAGAGTGGACATCGGGGCGCGTGCGGCGGCCACCCGCTCGGCGATGAGCGACTCGGTGTGCGAGTCGACCGCCGAGGTCGGTTCCACGGCCAGGAGCGTCTCCGGGGTGGCCGCGAGCGCCCTGGCCAGGCGCAGTCTCTGGCGCTGACCGCCCGAGAGATTGCGCCCGCCCTCGGCGACCTGCCCGTCGAGGGTGCCGCCGAGTCCCTCGTACACGTCGGCGGCGCAGGCCGTCTCGATGGCCGCGAGGGCCGCGTTCGGCTCGGCCCGCAGCGTCTCGCCGAGGGTACCGGCGAAGAGGTGGTCCTCGTCGGTCAGGAGCATGATCCGCTCGCGTACGGTCGTCAGCGCGTACGCCTCCAAGGGTTTCGCGCCCCAGACCGCCCCGGAGGCGCGGTAGCGGGCAAGACGCTCGCAGGCATCGAGGGCGGCGGCGGTTTCGGCGGTGGCCACCACGGTGAGCCCGCCGATCGGCACGACCAGGCCGGTGTCCGGGTCGTACAGTTCGCCGCCGGCCGGGCCGGGAGCGGTCCCGGCGTCGTCGATGTCGGTCTCGATGGAGAGGAACCGGGCGATGCGCTCGGCCGCCACCCAGGAGCCCACCAGGAAGGACGCGGTGCCGATCAGGCCCTCGGAGACGGCGATGAAGAAGGTGGCGAAGGTGAACGCCGAGGCGAGTCCGCCGATGGTGATCGCGTCGTCCGCGGCCAGGAGTGCGCCTGTCCAGGTGATCGCCGCGACGAAGGCGACCGGCAGCGAGCGCTGAAGCGCATGAATCCAGGAGCTCGAGTTCGCGACCCGCTCGCCTGTATGTCGCAGGGCCACCGATTGCTGTCGGTAGCGTGCGGCGTACAGGAGATCCCCGCCGATGCCGCGCAGCACCCGCAGGCCACCGACGATGTCGGCGGCCTGCGCGGTGAGACCACCGACCGCCCTTCGGTAGTCGGACTGGCGGCGCTGTAGCCGCCCCAGGAGGGGCCCGGTGACGGCGGCGGTGAGGACGCTTCCGGCGACGACCACCGTGCCCAGGATCGGGTGGATCGACCAGACCAGGGATGCGCCTACGACGAACATCGCGAACGTGTTGACGAAGGCTCCGACGTCGGAGATGGCCCCGGCAGCCTGGCGGGTGTCCTCACTCGGAAGGTTCACCAGTTCCCCGGTCGATGCCCGCCCTCGCACCCCGGTGCCGACCGCGTTGAGATGGTCGGTGAGGCCCCGCAGCATCGCACGCTGGCTCTCGGCCTCCGCGCCGACGAACAGCCGAAAGCCCACCGACCAGAAGAGTGGTTGCGCGACCACGGCGGTCAGCAGGAGCGCTATCCACAGCCCGAAGGCGTCGGGGTCACGCGCGATGATTCCCTCGTCGATGACCCTACCGATGATCCACAGCTGCGCCATCGAGGTCGCGCCGGCAAGAAGGTACGCGACGACGCCGAGCGTCATCCTGAGAGCATGGGGGTGAGCGAGGCGGACCAGCAGACGCCAAGCCGCCGACCGAGGCGCGGGTGACATGGACGCTCACAATTCGGTGGGGATGCGGGGTCCTGACTCGCGCTGCGCGGCGAGCCAGTTCTCCACCTCCGTCGCGTGTCGGGGCAGGGCAGCCGAAAGGTTGCGGCAGCCGTCGGCGGTGACGTGCACGTCGTCCTCGATGCGGATGCCGATCCCGCGCAGCTCTTCGGGGACGAGTTCGTCGTTGGGCTGGAAATACAGGCCGGGTTCCACCGTGAGTACGTGATTCTCTTCGATGACGCCGTGTTGGAACCGATCGGGCCAGGAGGCCGCGCAGTCGTGGACGTCGATGCCGAGCATGTGGCCGAAGCCGTGCAGCGTCCAACGGCGGTATCGGGGCGAGTCGGTCGCAGACACCCCTCCGGCGGCCCGAGGCAGCAGACCCAGGTCTTGTACGCCCTCCGCCAACACCTCCATGCAGGCCTGGCGGATCGCACGAATGCTCACCCCGGGCTTGATCGCGTCGATGCCGGCCTGCTGTGCGGCGAGCACGATGTCGTAGACCTCCCGCTGCACGGCGGTGAAGGATCCGCTGACCGGAAGGGTACGGGTGAGGTCGGCGGTGTAGAGGTTCCGTCCCTCGACTCCCATGTCCATGAGGATGAGCTCGCCCGACCTGGTACGCCCGGTGTTGGCGGTCCAGTGGACGGTCGTCGCGTTAGGACCGGCGGCGACGACCGATTCGTAGCCGACACCATTGCCTTCGACCCGTGCGCGCGCGCCGAAGACCCCCTCGATGAGCCGCTCGGGAACCGTTCCGGTCGGCGGGAGGATGCGGGCGACGTCCTCGAACCCGCGGACGGTCGCGTCGACCGCCTCCTGCAGCTGCTCGAGCTCCCAGGGGTCTTTCACCAGTCGTAGCTCCGCCAGCGTGAACGCCAACCCGCTGCCGGTGGTCTCCGGTGCGGCAGGCGTCTCGACGGCGAATCGGGCGTCGATGTCGGCGTCCAGGTCCCGCAGGACTCGCACCCGTCCGCGAGCGATCCGGTCCAGGACGGGGTCGAGATCCTGCAGGTCGCGACACTCGATGCCGAGCATCGTGGTGCTCTCGGCCAACGTCTCTCTTCGGCCCCTCCACAGCTCGCCGTATTGCAGCGAAGCGAAATACTCCTCGGAGTCGACGCCCCTGCCCGGACGTCGGTACAGCACGGCGTCGTGGCCCGAGGCGGTCGCGTGAAGCACGAGCACACCTTCGGGGTCGAGGTCACCGGTGAGCCACGCGAAGTCGGATCCGGCACGGAACCGGTAGTGCATGTCGTTCGCGCGGACCTGCTCCCGGCCGGTCGGCACCACGATCGTCTCGCCCGGGAAGGCATCCGAAAGCGCCTTGCGGCGCTCGGCGTGGAAGGAAGCCTGCCGCAGCTCGGTCACCGAACGTCCAACCGGACTCCAGCCGGTACGCATGAAGTCGTGGAACTCCCGCTCGGTCATCGACGTCTCCTTCTCTCCGAGTGCGATCGGACCTTGGTCCGGGTCAGCCCGTGGCCAAGGCGTTCAGCAGGTGATGGCGCGCTCTCTGCTTCCGCAGGAAGTCCATCGATTCCTGGAATGCCATACGTTCGACCTCGGTCAGGTCCGGATGCCAGATGTCGAAGAGCAGCACGACACGGTCGTCGTCGCCGTCGTTCATCGCCTCGTGTTCGAACGTGTCGTCGAACACCAACAGCTGATGGTCTTGCCAGGCCCGCCACTCGTCGGCGACCCGGAACCGTGCGTCGTCGTTGGCCCTGATCACCAGGTGGGCCCTCAGGTGCGCGTTGGTGAACCCCCTGTGGGGCTCGATCCTGCTCCCCGGCTCCAAGGTCGAGTAGAACGCCATCCCGCAGGGTGGCTCGGTGATGCGCAGCAGGGACGCAACGGCAACCGGGAACGATTCGGCCTGTGCCTGGCGCAGGCCGCGATGGTAGAGCTGGACCGTGGTCCACCTGCCGGAGGCGCGGAGCCGGCCGATGTCGTCGCGGTTCCGCAGCGCCTCGGAGCGCGTCAACCGGGAGGAGACCTCGAAGTACTCCGCACGGATCGCGTCGGCCTCGGCGAGAAGTCCGGCGGTCCACGGAAAGATCTCAGGGTTCCACCAAGGCCGCGCCGTCAGGCCGGGAACGGGACAGGCCGGGTCCGGGGAATCGGCCGACGCCTCGCCGTGATCGGGCCGTTCGAGGGTCTCCAGACCGACGAGCACCCGTTCGATATCGGACGGCGCGACGTCCTTGCTGGTCGCCCACTGCCGCAGGTGCCGCACGGCTCCTCGCGATTCGTCCTGCATCGGTGCTCAATCCTCCAAGGCCAGTGCCTGCAGCAGCCGGCGCGCGCGTCCGCGGTTGGACTGCTCCTTGCTGGTGACGAATCCGGTGAAGGTCAGCCGCGGCTTGGCCTGCCACTGGTCTTCCACCCGTTTGATCGTGTGGGCCGTTCCGGCCTTGAGGAACACGACGCGATTGGGCAGCGGCGCGATCAAGGTCATGGTGCTGCGGGACCTGCTGACGAACTCCGAGATCGACAGCGTCCCGTCAGGGCCGGTCCGATCGGCATGGTCCGCGGCCTTGTCCAGCACGATGAGCTCGCCGCCCCAGTCGGCGCCCCAGTCGGAGTGCAGGAAGCACACGAACTCGCCGATCCGCCCGCCGCCCGCGTCGTTGTGCCACCCGAGTGCGGCGCCTCGCGGATACCGCCACACCGCGCCCGTGACCGTGCTGCTCTCCTCCACCGTCCACGGAACCTCGGGTATGGCGAATGCCTCGATGACGGTTCGCAGGTGGAGCGGCGCCTCGCTCGAATCGGTGCCGACGGCGACCGTCGAGCTTCGCCAGGCCTTGCCGTCAGTCCCGCCGATCACCGAATCGCGCAGTTCCACGGGCCGCGACTCGGCCCATTCGCGCGCGAACTGGAGCTGATCATCCTCGAAGAAGTCATCGAAGACGACGAAGCGGTCTCCGACCGACGTGATCTGCCTGCTCATCGCTCGCCCTTCTCGATCTTCTGTGGGCTGTCGCCGACCTCGGCCCACCAGTTCACCGGGATGTCGATCACGGGTGAAGCCAGAAACTGGTCGCTGAACTCGCGGCCCCAGCGGGAGTGCACCTTGATCACCAATTCGGTCAGTGCCAGGGAGTCCACGCCGAGTCCTTGCAGGGAGGAGCGGGCGAAGGCGCCGACGGGCAGGTCGGCGAGCTCCGGGTGATCCGCCGCGAGACTGCTCTTCATGAATTCCAGGAACTCTTCGTACTCGATTCCGTTCAAGCGCCACCGCCTTCGGTCCCTTGACAGGTGAGAAGCTTCGCCAGCTCGACCTTGCCCACGTCGTTGCGCGGGAACCTGGGCACCGTGCGGATCGCGATCTCGCTGGAGACGGCGCCGCCCGCACGCCGCAGCCGTACCTCCTCGGACGCCGACAACGGCTCGCCCTCGACGAGTAACTGTGGGGAAGCGGTGTCCCCCTCGCTCGCTTCGAGGAGTCGCCAGTCGCGATCCATCGAGCTCAGGGCGTCGGAGAGTAGTCCGAGAGCCCGCGTCTGGTCCCGGGTCCGCATGGTTCGGGTGATCCGTGCGACGTGCTCCAGCTGCCCGTCGCCGCCCCGGCGCACCAGGTCGGGGAACTCCCAGACCTCCGTGCTGTCGCGTCGCCCGACGTACCCGAGCACGAGGTGCGGCAACCGGACCTTCAACTGGAAGGGCTCCGCCGATCCGGTCGAGGGCTCATCGGCCAGCGAGGCGCCCGGTACCGGAGAACCGAGGCCGCGGGTTCCCGACAGCACACCGCCGGTTTCGGTCGACCCGAATCCCACGATGACCTGCGTCTCCCAGCGTTGCTCCAGGACCTTTCGGAACTTCGGGGCAAGGCTTCCGGCTCCGCAGAACACCGTGTCGGCGCCCAGACTCCCGTCCGACAGGGCCTCATTGAGGATGCGCAGCGTCGAGGGGGTGCCGGCGATCACGCCGGCGCGGGTACCGAAGTCGGTCAGCCGATTGGCCCGGACCGGGCGTTCGTGGACGACGTCGCGGCCGGCGAGCAGCGCGCTGAGCGTGATGCCGATGCCGAGCGAGTGCTCCAGGAGAACGCAGTGCACCAGGGGATGCGTGCCGGTGCCCCAGGCATTCGCGTACGCCTGCGACTCCCAGTAGAAAGAGGCGTGCGACCGCATCGCCAGTCGGGGCGTTCCGCTCGATCCCGAGGTCGCCTGCACCAGGGCGCACTCCACCGGAAGTTCCCAAGCTGACGAGATCTCCTCAGGTACGAGGAAGCTTCCCGGAGCGCTGTTCCACCAGGGCAGCTCGTCCGCAGGCCCGCCCGACAGCATCGGCACGGCCTCGCGCTGCCAAGCGGCCACCATCATGCCGATCGTCGAGGCGGCGTCCGGCTCCTGGACCACTACGACCCGGCCTCGCAGGTCATCGACCTCGTCGAAGGCTCGGCTTTCCCGCAGGGCGGTGGTCAGGTCGGGGATCTTGACGCCGTTGATCAGGGCGCCGGAAGCCATCAGGCCGTCGAGCAGATTCAGTGTCATCAGATCCATACCGAACCGGCTCGTCTCGCCTTGTTCAGCGCGAGGACGCGACTGACGTGCTCGGTTTTCACGACGAACCGCTCTTTGCCGTAGATCAGATATTCCTCCTGGTGGTCGCCGGTGAAGTTGACGGTCATCACGTTGGCTCCCGCGGCGATGCCGGCCCCTTGGCCGCCGCTGGAGTTCTTCTCCAGGGCACTCACCGACGGGATGAGGGCGTGCGGGTGTTCAAGTCTGGTCAGCGCCAGGAAGTTCAGGGCGTCGTCCACGTTGCCCGGGGCCGCGTCGGCCAGGGGTGTGTCGGGGGCCGGGACGAACGGGCTCACACTGATCATCTCCGGGTCCATCGAGCGCAGGAAGACCATTTCGTCGGCGAGCGACTCGTAGTCCTGCCCAGGCAGCCCCGAGATGATTCCCGTACCCATGCGGAAACCGGCGTCTCTGGCCAGGTACCACTCCTGGATGCGCTGAGACAGCTTCTCGAACCTCGACTCGGCATGCAGGATGTCGGAACTGGTCTCGTGTTTGAGGATGTAGGTGGTCGCACCGGCGTCGCGAAGCCGCCGATAGCTCTGATGCCCGAGCGATCCGAGGTTCAGGATCACCTCGACGGCGCCGTCGAAGAGCGCGCGGATCCGAGGGAGCGCGTCGAGGGCGACAGCCGCCGCTTTGGGGCTCTCTCCCGCTTGAAGCAGGATCACGTCGATGCCGGCTTCCTTGACGTGCCCGGCTCGCTCGAGGATGGCCGCGGTCGACATGAAGAAGCTCGAATTGGCGCGGTTGTTGTCGCGTCGCATCGGGCAGTAGGTGCAGTTCACCCGGCACACGTTGCCGATCTCGATCACGCCGCGGAGCACGACATCGTCCCCGAACACCTGCTTCTTCACTTTCAACGCGGCCGCGTGCAGGGCCTGCTGTTCCGCGCCGCGGGCGCGCAGCGCGGCCATCAGCTTCTCGCGGGTCAGGCGCAGTGGATCCGGTGCGGTGCTCGGCGCCGCGGCCGTCTTCGTCTCTGGCTTCATGGGATGTCCTCGATCCATTGCCGTAGGCGATCAGCTGTCGGTCCAGGACCGGTCAGTCCCAGTTGGTCGAGGCTGTGTCCGGCGCCGGGTATCAGCCAGTAGTCGACCGTCGCCCCCGCCTTCTCGAGTGCCCTTGCGCATTCGTGCGACAGAGCCGGCGGAATCTGCTTGTCCATCGTTCCGTGGATGAAGAGCACGGGGCCGGCGAAGCCCTCGGGCGCCGAGCAGGGCTCTCCGAACAGCTGCATCATGCTGTGGCACCCGGCGATGCAGACGACGGCCCGGGTCTTCGCCGGGGATGCCTGAAGCACCCGCATCGCGGTGATGGCCCCCATCGAGAAGCCGAGGAGCACCTTCTGCGCACCGGCCCGCGCCAGCGCGTCGATGTTCCAGCACGGATGGCGGTACGCGGCGGCCCCGAGCCCGGCATAGTGGATCTTGTCCACCGGTTCGGGTGGTCGGTCGGCGCTCGGAACCTGCCAGCTCAGAGCCGGCGTGCCCGTCGCGATGTGGTGTAGCTGCTTCCGGAAGCGCGCGGCCGAGCCGCCCGCGCCGTGGAGGGCGAGGACTCCCGTCATGGCGCCGCCGATTCCGGTTGGGCGTCACCATGCAGGACGGTGCACCGACTCACTCGCTTCGCCCCCCGCCCGAGCAGTTCCAGGGTGGCCGGGATGTCGCTGGCCGGCACCGGCAACTCGACGTAAGGCGTCGAGACGAGTTCGCTCCAGGGCAGGTTGATGGTCTCGCTGACCGGGAGGGGACCTGGAAGGCCGTCCGAGCCGGGCGGTCCAATGATCACGGTCGTCGTTCGATCGACCAACCAGTCGAGCCGTGCTCCGCTCGCGAGATCGAACGTCCCGGAAGCTCCCTCGAACCGGCCGCCCGGCCGGAGCGGCACGGGGACGCGATAGCGGTGCAACGGCGTCAGCGTCGTCCTCGCGCCCAGCAGCTCGGCGATCTTTCGCTCGCGACCCGCCGTCTCCACCCAGACGTGCGACCGGCAGATTCCGCGCCTGCGCGACTCACCGAGAAGGTAGCGCGCGAGCGCGTAGGCGGTCGCGAAACCCGTGTTCTGAAAGGCGAAGACGCCCCGAAGGTAGAGACGGCCGTGTCCGATCAGCGCCCGGTGCGCCGCCACAACCGAATCGTCGTCCGAGATGACCGCCCAGAGGAAGTCGTCGGGGAATTGCGATTCGCCCAGGACGTCGTGCCGAGGGGACAGCCGATCGTGGACGACCTCGGCTGCTCTGTCGCCGGCGCACAGGACACGAAATTCGAGTGTCAAGTCAGTAGCGAAATCTGCTGCTTGCGGGCGACGGAGAACTTCGGTTTGATCGAGCTTCGCTTCTTCATGCCGTGCTTGGCCGCCGCCACGTTCAGCATCAGGTCGGTCGTGAGAAAGCGTGAATCCAACGCGTTGTAGATCCATTGAAACACCTGTGGATCCATTTCAAGGAACGTCGGCTCCAGGAGCTCAGCCGTGCTCGCCTCGGTCTGCCTGCTCATGGCGGTCTCCGGCAGGACCCGGTAGCCGACGTTGAGCGCCAGCTCGTTGTCGCGCAGATGATCGTTGACGAAGGCCATCGTGTTCGCGACGGTCTGCTCGGATTCGAAGGGGCCCCCGATCACCAGGCTGACGCGCGGATTCAACGCGTGGGCGCGGCAGAGGTCGAGGAAGCGGCGGACGTGGCGCACGTCGAAGGACTTCCCGATCTCGTTCATCATCTGAGGGTCGAGCGAATCCGGCGACACGATCACGGTGTCGTTGCCGCTGCCCGACAGCAGCTCGGCGAACTCCTCGTCGAACGGCTTGGGCGTGAAGTACGCGGACCACTGCAGTCCCGGTAGTGCCTCCGCCTTGACCGCCGCTACGACGTCCTTCGCGAACCGGAGCTCGGCGTTGAAGATCCCGTCGGTGAAGAAGATCCTGCGGAAACCTGCGGCGTAGATGCCACGGATCTCCTCGATCAGCGAAGGGATGGTTCGGCAGGTCCCGCCGTCGTCCTTCGTGATATGGGCGTACGGGCAGTAGGTGCAGCCTTGGTAGCAGCTCTTGCGCCGGGTCTCCACCCCGATCATCGCCCGAGGGTCCCGGACGGTGTAGACCTCCATCAGCGCCGGAGAGTAGAGCATGACGCGCGTGTCGAAACCCGGGTCCGGAACGCCGGTCAGCACGCGGGGCGCCGAATTCGAATAGGACCGGACGTCGGCGCAGATTCGCGACATGACGGTCTCCCCCGGACCGACGACGCCGATGGCCAGCCGCATCTTTTCGGTGAGCTCGGTCGCGAACAGGCTGAACCCCGGTCCTCCACCGACCCACAGAATGTCGGCATCTCCAGCCGCATTCTGGAGGTCCCTGGTGTACTGCAGATAGTGGGGGACGTGACTCTCGCAGGCGATGTCGATCGGATCGATGTTCCGTATCGTGAGACCCACGACGTCCCAGCCTTCGCGAACCCAGCTGTGATCGGCTTGGAGCTCCGGGCGTTCACAGAAGTCGATGATCTCAACCTCGTGCCCATCGATCTGCAGAACCTGCCGGATCCGCTCGATCCCGAGGGGAAATATGGGCTGATTACCCGGCATTCGAAGACTTGCCAGATTCACCAGTGCGACGCGCGCCATGTCGCTCCTAAAGGGGGGATGTCTGGAGCCGTCCAGACCACGGCCCCAGACATCGACCGAGAACGCCGCTTCTGAATTACACCGCTCTCAATGGAACTTCTTACGTGGGCTGGTCGCAGGAGGGTGCCGACAGGCTCATGAGGAAGTCCGAGTCGACGCGCGAGAACAGCGCCTCGGACGCCTTGTCGAACCGCTCAGGCTGGGTGCGGATGTAGGCCTCGAGGGCCTCCTTCCGAAGAACGATTCCGGACGCCTCAAGCGTCTCCTTTGGGCTGTTGGCGAGGGCCGTCCTGAACGCCTCGTCGTAGCTGAGTCGACCGATCAGGGCGTCCATCGCCGCTGCGACGATGTTGACCTGCTCTGTCTGCTCTACCGTTTCGATCTCGCCGGCCACAGTGCTCACTTGCGAATCTCCCGTCTCCAGATCTGTGCTTCGAAGGCAGAACCTGGACACCTGGCTTGGCACCTGCGCTCCACGCAGGGCTTCGGCTCGGGCGCACTTCCCGGAGTCTGGCAAGGGTGAGATCCACTGTCAAGATCCTCAATGTATGGCTGGCGTCAGCTCTTCCATTTAGGACATGGATTCGCCGGGCCGGCCCCGCTGGCCGCCGTGTCGCCTTGGGGGTTTCACTCAGCGAGAGCGCCCGCGAGCTGGCACTACTCGCGGCAATCTTCATCTCGAACTTCCCCGAGGCGTTGGTCGGTAGCGCGTCCGTGCGACGCCCTCTCCGAGAATTTCCCGACGCGCCGCCGCTCACTATGCGGGATCGATCACGGATGTACGACAGCCACGGACATCGTGTGCAGAGTCGCGGCGGACAGCGTGTGCATACTTGCCGCGGGACGAAGTACCCACGTGGTCATCATGACTCCCGTGCGATGGCCTGGCGGCGCAGTTCGTGGCGGGCCAGGGCGCTCTTGTGCACCTCGTCGGGTCCGTCGGCGAAGCGCAGCGTACGAATCTGGGCGTAGGCGTAGGCCAGCGGGAAGTCCTGCGACAGCCCGGCAGCGCCGTGCACCTGGATGGCCTTGTCGAGGATCCACTGCACGGTCGCCGGGGTGGCGATCTTGATCGCCTGGATCTCGGTGTGCGCGCCCTTGTTGCCGACGGTGTCCATCAACCAGGCGGTCTTGAGCACGAGCAGGCGCAGCTGCTCGACCCGCACCCGGGACTCGGCGATCCAGTCACGCACGACCCCCTGCTCGGAGATCGGCTTGCCGAAGGCGATCCGCTCCTCGGCTCGGGCACACATCAGCTCGATCGCCCGCTCGGCGACGCCGATGGACCGCATGCAGTGGTGGATCCGGCCGGGGCCGAGCCGGGCCTGCGCGATGGCGAACCCGTCACCCTCTCCGCCGATCAGGTTGTCCGCGGGCACCCGTACGTCGTGGAACTCGAGCTCCGCGTGGCCGCCGTGGTCGCGGTCGTCGTACCCGAGCACCTCCATGCCGCGCGTGATCTCCACGCCCGGGGTGTCGCGGGGTACCAGGATCATCGACTGTTGGCGGTGCCGATCGGCGGCCGGGTCGGTCTTCCCCATCACGATGAGGATCTTCGCGTTGGGGTTCATCGCGCCGGTGATCCACCACTTGCGGCCGTTGATCAGGTAGTGGTCGCCGTCCCGTTCGATCCGGGTGGCGATGTTGGTGGCGTCCGAGGATGCGACGCCGGGCTCGGTCATCGCGAAGGCCGAGCGGATATCACCCTCGAGCAGGGGCCGCAGCCACTCCTTGCGCTGCGCCTCGCTGCCGAACTGCGCCAGTACCTCCATGTTCCCGGTGTCGGGTGCGGAGCAGTTGAGCGCGGGCGGGGCCAGGCGGCTGCGGCCGGTGATCTCGGCCAGCGGGGCGTACTGCAGGTTGGTCAGCCCTGCGCCGTGCTCCCCCGGGAGGAAGAGGTTCCACAGGCCGCGGCGGCGTGCCTCGGCCCGCAGCTCGGCGAGCACCGGTACCGAGTCCCAGGCCCACCGGTCCTCGAGCTGACCGAGTTGCTCGTGGAAGACCGGCTCGGCCGGGTAGACGTGGCTGTCCATGAACTCGAGTAGTCCGGCCCGCAGCTCCTCGGTCCTGGCATCGAACTGGAAATCCATCAGTACTGCTCCTTCAGTGACGCGAGCCCCGCGTCGAGAATGGGAAAGATGGCGTCACCCATGCGGTCGAAACCAGAACCGACCGTCTGGCCGCGCAGATGGCGATAGTGGATGCCCTCGAGGATCGCGGCCAGCTTGAACGATGCGAGGCCGAGGTAGAAGCCGAACCGGGACAGGTCGCGGTCGCTGCGCGCGGTGTAACGCTCGACGAGCTCGTCCTCGTTGAGGAAGCCCGCCGCCGACGACGCGTCGGCCACGACGGTTCCGCCGAGCAGCGTGCCGAGCCGCTGGTAGACCACCAACAGCGCCAGGTCGGTGAGCGGGTCGCCGATCGTGGCCATCTCCCAGTCGATGACGGCGACGGGACGGTCGTGGTCGTCGACGAGGACGTTGTCGAGCCGGTAGTCGCCGTGCACCACACCGGGCGCGGTCTCCGCCGGCACGCCGGCCGCGAGCCGGGCGTGCAGCTCGTCCGCGGCGGGCAGGTCGCGGCTGTGCGAGGCGTCGAGCTGCTTGCGCCAGCGCCGCACCTGCCGGGCCAGGAATCCCTCCGGGCGGCCGAAGTCGCCGAGCCCGATCGCGGCCGGGTCGACCTCGTGCAGGATCGACAGAACGTCTATCAGCCCGATCGAGATCGCCCGGGTCCGCTCGGCGCCGAGCGGCCGGAGCTCGGCGGCGTACCGGTACGGCGTACCGGCGACCCGCTCCATCACGTAGAACGGCGCGCCCAGCACGGCCTCGTCCCGGCACAGTGCGTAGGTCCCCGGCACGGGCACCTCGGTGTCCCGCAGCGCCGACATCACGCGGAACTCGCGCGCCATGTCGTGCGCGGTCGCGAGCACGTGCCCCAGGGGCGGCCTCCGGACGATCCACGTTGCCCGGCCGTCGGTCACCTCGTAGGTGAGGTTGGACCGTCCCCCGGCGATGAGCCGGGCCCTGAGCGGCCCGTCGGCCACCCCGGGCACCGTCGCCGCGAACCAGGCGGCGAGCCGGGGCAGGTCGAGGCCGGGCGGGTCGTGCGGGATCGTGGACATCACGCCACCAGCACGCTGACCGTCTCGACCACGCAGGCCGGTTTGTCCGCACCTTCGCGCTCGACGGTGACCCGGGTGGTGACCTGGTGCCCGCCGCCACCCGGCTTCACCGAAAGCAGCTCGACCCCCGCCCGCACCTGCGTGTCCACCGGCACCGGTGAGGGGAAGCGGACCTTGTTGGCGCCGTAGTTGACGCCCATCCGCACGCCCTCGACGGTGAACACCTGCCAGACCAGCGTCGGCACCAACGACAGCGTGAGGTACCCGTGCGCGATGGTGCCGCCGAACGGGCCGGCCGCGGCCTTCTCCGGGTCGACGTGGATCCACTGGTGGTCGCCGGTGGCCTCGGCGAAGGTGTCGATCTGCCGTTGGGTGACGGTGTGCCAGCCGGAGTACCCGAGGTGGGTGCCGACGGCCCGCTCCAACTCCTCGATGCCCTGGAAGACCCTCATGCTTTCGGCCCTCCCGCCACGTAGAGCACCTGGCCGGAGACGAAGCCGGCGCCCTCGCTGACGAAGAACGACACGGCGTGCGCGATGTCCTCCGGCATGCCGGTGCGGGCCACCGGGATCTCCGCGGCCGCGGCCTTCTTGAGTTCCTCGAAAGGCACGCCGATGCGTTCGGCGGTGGCGGCGGTCATCTCGGTCTCGATGAAGCCGGGCGCGATGGCGTTGACGGTGACGCCGAACTTACCCAGCTCGATGGCCAGCGTCTTGGTGAAGCCCTGCACACCGGCCTTCGCCGCGGCGTAGTTGGCCTGGCCGCGGTTGCCGAGCGCGGAGGTGCTGGACAGGTTGACGATCCGGCCCCAGCGGGCCTCCAGCTGGTGCTTCTGCACCTCGCGGGACATCAGAAACGAGCCGCGCAGGTGCACGTTCATGACCGCGTCCCAGTCGTCGACGGTCATCTTGAACAGCAGGTTGTCGCGGAGGATGCCGGCGTTGTTGACCAGCACGGTCGGCGCGCCCAGCTCCTGGGCGATCCGCGCGACGCCGGCTCGCACGGCCCGCTCGTCGCTCACGTCGATGCCCAGCGCGACGGCTTGGCCCCCGGCGCGCTCGATCTCCTCGACGACCGGCTTGCCGGCCGCCTCGTCCAGGTCCACGACGGCGACGGCCAGGCCGTCCGCGGCGAGCCGCTTCGCGACGCCGGCGCCGATGCCACGGGCCGCGCCGGTGACGATCGCGATGCGGGTGGTGGTGGTCATGTGGGTCACTCCTGTCATTGCGGGGTCAGGCCGGGGATCAGCTCGGCGATGGCCGTACGGGTGGTGGCCGCATCGGTGTGCAGCAGTGCCCGCATGCCCACCGCCCGCGCGCCGGCCACATTGGGCACGGCGTCGTCAACGAACAGCACCCGCTCGGCCCGCAGACCCAGACGCTTGAGCGTGAGGTGGTAGATCGGCGCGAGCGGCTTGCGCAGCCTTACCTCGCCGGAGATGACGACCGGGTCGAGCAGCGCATCGATCCGCTCGCGCGGATAGGTGTCGCCCCAGCTGTTGGACAGCATCCCGACGCGCGCGCCGAGGTCGCGCAGGCTCCGGGCCAGCGCGAACATCTCCGGGTCCGGCCGCAATCCGGCGAAAAGCCGGCGCAGCACGCCGACGGGGTGCACCGGGTCGCCGTGGACGGTGGTCAGTTCGGCGGCGAGTAGCGCGTCGAACTCCGTGACGGACAGCCGCCCCGTCTCCAACTGGTGGATCGGGGTGCCGTCCGGGGCGTCGCGGGACAGCCAGGCCTTCAGCGTGCGGGAGAACGACGCCGGGTCGATGCCATCGGACTCGATCCAGGCGGCGATGGAGTCGCGGACGGGTCCGGTCAGCACGCCGCCGTAGTCGAAGATGACGGCGTCCACCCGGCGCTGGGCGCTCATCGCTGCGCTCCCCGCACGTACACCACGCGGCCGACGGTGCTGCCCTCGGCAAGCCGCTGCACGCCGTCGGCCACCTCGTGCAGCGCAAGCCGCTCGCTGACCAGCGGCCGCACGGCGCCTCGTTCGGCCAGCGCGGTGAGATCGCGGTGGCACTGCGCCACGGCCGCCGGGTCGTACTGGTTGTACAGGCCCCAGTGCAGCCCGACGATCGAGTAGTTCTTCACCAGTGCGTGGTTGAGCGCGGCCGACTGGATCTGGCCCCCGGCGAAGCCGACGACGAGGATCCGGCCCTCGAAGGCGACGCACTTGGTTGAGCGCTGGTAGGTCTCGCCGCCGACCGGGTCGTAGACGACGTCGGCGCCCCGGCCGCCGGTCGCGGCCTTGACGACCTCGACGAAGTCCTGCTCGTGCCGGTCCACCACCACGTCGGCGCCCAGCTTGCGGGCGACCTCGGCCTTCGCCGGCCCGCCGACGACGCCGATCACCCGCGCGCCGGCGGCCTTGCCGAGCTGGATCGCGGCGCTGCCGACGCCGCCGGCCGCGGCGTGCACAAGCAACGTCTCGCCCGCCCGCAGCCCCGCCCTGCGGTGCAGGCCGAACCAGCCGGTCTGGTACCCGATGTACAGCGACGCGGCCTCGGCGTCGTCGAGCGCCGACGGCGCCGCGAAGGTCGTGGCGGCGTTCATCAGCGCGCGCTCGCCGAACCCGCCGTACGGGAGCACGGCGCCGCCCAGCACCCGGTCGCCCACGGCGAACCCGGTGACGCCCTCGCCGAGCGCGATCACCTCGCCGCACAGCTCCACGCCCGGCGTGAACGGCGGCTCCGGCTTGACCTGATACTCCCCCCGGCACATAAGGACGTCGGGAAAGTTGGCGGGCGCGGCCAGCACCGCGACCGCGAGCTGACCCGGGCCCGGCTCGGGGTCGGCCACGTCGACCAGCCGCAGTACGTCACGCGGCTGGCCGAGTTCGGTCGTCTGCCACGCCCTCATGCGGTCGTTCCCTTCGCCTCGAGCCGGCGCTGCAGCTTGTTCATGCCGACCAGCCAGCGGTCGGTCTGCACAGCACGGTTGGCGTAGTACCCCGCCACCTCGGGGTGCGGGAGCACCAGGAACCGGTCGTCGGCCAGGGCCTGCCACATCGCTTCGGCGACCTCCTCGGGCGCAATCGCGGTGTCGTGGCTGAGCAGCTCCTGCAGGGGGCCGGCGTTGTCCAGCATCCGGGTGCGGACGCCCTGCGGGCAGATCGCCTGCACGACCACGCCCCGGTGCCGGTAGGTCGCGGAGAGCCACTCGGCGAACGCGACGGCCGCGTGCTTGCTGACCGAGTACGTCGGGTTGCCGAGCATGGTGAGCAGGCCTGCCGCGGACGCCGTCACCACGAACCGACCGGCGCCCCGCTCGAGCCACTCGGGCACCAGTAGCCGCGCTGCGCGCACGTGCGCGAGCACGTTGACGTCGAGGGCGGCCGCCCAGTCCGCCTCGGACGCCTGCAGACCCTCGCCGCGGTCGATGCCCGCGTTGGCGAACCAGATGTCGATACCGCCCAGGTGACGGCGAGCCGCATCGACCAGCGCGGTCACGCCCGCCTCGGATGCCGCGTCACCAGTGACGGCGTGCCCGCCGATGTCGTCGGCCACCCGGGTCGCCGCGGCGGCGTCAAGGTCGTTGACCACGACCCGCGCGCCCTCGGCGGTGAGCCGGGTGGCGAGCGCGCGACCGATGCCGTGCCCGGCACCGGTGACGACCACCCGCTGTCCCCCCACCGGCATCAGACGCCCCCGGTCAGCGTCACACCGCCGTCGACGACGAGCACCTGCCCGGTGATCCACGCGGCGTCATCCGAGAGCAGGAACGCGACCACGCCGCCGACGTCAGCCGGCATGCCCAGCCGCTTGAGCGGGTAGGCGGCGGCGACTTCTTCCTCACGTCCGTCGTAGAGCGCCGCGGCGAACTTCGTCTTCACCACGGCCGGGGCGACCGCGTTGACCCGGATGCCCGGGCCGAGCTCCACCGCGAGCTCCTGGGTGATGTGGGTGAGCATCGCCTTGCTGGCGCCGTAGAAGCCGATACCCGGTGCCGGGCGGATGCCGGCCACCGACGAGACGTTGACGACGGCGCCGCCGTGCTCGGCCATCCAGGTCCGATGGACCTGCTGCACCCACGACAGCGCGGCCAGGCAGTTGACCTCGACGATCTTGCGGGCCGCATCCAGGTCCAGCTCGACCATCGGTCCGTGCACCGGGTTGATGCCGGTGTTGTTGACCAGCAGGTCGGCGCCGCCGAACACGTCGATCGCGCGCTTGACCGCCTCCGCCTGGTGGTCGACGTCTGCGGCGTGCCCGGCCACGCCGACCGCGTGTTCGGGCCCGCCGAGCTGCGCGACCGCGGCGTCCAGCGCCTCCTGCTTGCGCGCGGTGACGACGACCTTCGCCCCGTCGGCCACCAGCCGCTCGGCGATGGCCAGCCCGATCCCCCGGCTGGCCCCGGTCACGATCGCCGTCCGCCCGGCGAACCGGCCGCTCACTCGGTACCGACCTGAAGAACGAGCTTTCCGGTGTTGTCGCCGTTGAAGAGCCGAAGCAGGGTGTCGGGGAACGCCTGCACGCCGCCGTCGACCACGTCCTCCAGCGACCGCAGCTTTCCGGTCGACAGCCACCCTGCCAACTCGGTGGTGGCCTCGGGATACCGGCTGGCGTAGTCGAATACCACCATCCCGGTCATGGAGGCGCGGTTCACCAGCAGCGACAGGTAGTTGGCCGGGCCCTTGACCTGATCGGTCGCGTTGTACTGCGAAATCGCGCCGCAGATGATGATGCGCGCGCCCCGCGCCAGACGGGTCAGCACGGCGTCGAGAATGTCGCCGCCGACATTGTCGAAGTAGACGTCGACGCCGTCGGGTGCCGCCTCGTGCAGAGCCTTGCGCACGTCCTCGGACTTGTAATCGATGCAGGCGTCGAAGCCGAGCTCCTCCACGACCAGACGGCACTTGCGCTCGCCGCCGGCGATGCCGATGACCCGACATCCGTTGATCTTGGCGATCTGGCCGACCACGCTGCCGACCGCACCCGCCGCGCCGGAGACCACGACGGTCTGGCCGCGCTCGGGTCGGCCGATGTCGAGCAGCCCGAAGTAGGCGGTCATGCCCGGCATGCCCAAGACACCGAGGTACACCGGCAGCGGCGCCTGCGCGGGATCGACCTTGGTCAGGCCCCGGCCGTCCGACAGGTGGTACTCCTGCACGCCGAGCATTCCCGACACGTAGTCACCGGCCACGTACCGTGGGTTGCGGGAGGCGACCACCCGGCCCACTCCGCCGGCGCGCATGACCGCACCGATCTCCACCGGGGGGATGTAGGACCTGCCCTCGTTCATCCAGCCGCGCATGGCCGGGTCCAGCGACAGATAGATCACCTCGATCAGCAGCTGGCCCTCGCCCGGCTCCGCGACCGGCTGCTCGACCAAGTCCCAATCCGAGGGCGCCGGCAGGCCGACCGGTCGCTTGGCGAGCCGGTACTGACGATTTGTGCGACCCATACGCCGCTCCTCTACACTACTGACTAAGCGCTTGCTTACTTGCCCAGCTTGCGAGAAGCGTTCCGGTCCGTCAAGAGATTCGGTCGCCGCATGACGTGGCCCATCTCACACCCGCCAGGCACCTGAGAGGATGGCAGCGCTATGACCGAGACCACGGACCTGTCCCGGGCTGCGGCTACCCGCGCAAGGCTTCTCGACGCCGCGGTAAGCGCGTTCGCCGAACGCGGCTTTCACGCCACGACGACCCGCGACATCGCAGCGGCGGCCGGCATGAGTCCCGCGGCCCTGTATGTGCACCACCAGTCGAAGGAAGAGTTGCTCTACCTGATCTCCCGGTCCGGCCACGAACGCACGCTCGCGCTCGTACGCGACGGTCTGATCGGCTCCGACGATCCGGTGGAGCAGCTGGTCAGCGTGGTGCGGCGGTTCGCCATCGACCACGCGCGCGGGCACACGGTGGCCCGGGTCGTGAACTACGAACTCGCAGCGCTCAGCCCCGAGCACTTCGAGGAGATCCGGCAGATCCGCCAGGAGATCGACCACGAGGTGCGACGCCTGGTGGAGTCCGGCATGGCCGCGGGTGTCTTTCAGGTCAGAGATGCAGGGATGACGACCCTGGCGCTGTTGTCGCTGGGGATCGACATCGCCCGCTGGTACCGGGACGAGGGCACGTGGACGCCGGAGGACATCGGCGACCACTACGCGGAGCTCGCCCTGCGGATCGTCGGAGTGGACCTGTCGAGCTTGTAGAGCGCCACCCGGGCAGGCGCTCGGCACCCTCAGCCGACCGGCACAGAGCCCACCGTCCACGCGCCGGATTCACCGCGTACCGCCGCTGCGCTCTGCGTCGGCGTGCTGACAGCGGACGTCGGCGGAGGCGTCAGGCACGACGGCGTGGGGATCGGGGTTGCCGGCTGCGGCGTAGCCGCCGGAGTAGGGACCGTGGGAGGCGCAGTGGTGGGGTTCGTCGGGGACGGCTGTGGCGTCGGCGTCGCCGGCCGCGGCGCAGCTGAAGTCGGTGGCGGCGGCATCGTCATTGTCGTGGGCAAGCACCGAGGCTCGTTGCATGAGTTCAGAACGTCGCCCGGATCAGCCTGGCAGGAGTCGATGAGGTCCCCACCGTCGACGAGGTCGCCGGGCGCGCCGTCCACGGCGTTGAGGGAGTCCTCACCGCCGAGTCCGCGCAGAACGTCGGTGCCGGCGCCTCCGGTCAAGGAGTTGCGCCAGTTGTCCCCGGTCAACATGTCGGCTGCGGCACCACCGAGCACCGCTTCGATTTCGGAGTCGCCGGACCACCGCTGCCTGCCGACCAGATCCCTCTCGCCGACGGCGCCGTCATTGGCCTGCCCGTCAAGGCTGACCGTGACCGGGGTCGTCCGGGCGCGATAGTCGGCGGTGTCGTACCCGCCACCGCCGGACAGGACGTCAGCGCCGTCGTGTTCCGGCAGCGCCGGGAACTGGTCCTGGCCTATCCCGCCGTACAGGGTGTCGTCCTGGGCGCCCCCGTCGAGTACGTCGGTGTCGTCCCCACCGACCAACGTGTCGCGCCCCCAGCCGCCGTGGAGCACGTCGGCGCCGAGGCCCCCGATCAGCACGTCGTCGCCACCACCACCGATCAGCTCGTCCGTGCCGTCGCCGCCGCAGATCACGTCCGCACCAGGACCGCCGACCAGGCGGTCCGGACCCGGCGTCCCGCGCATCGTGCACCGGGGCAGCGACGGTGTGGTGTCGTAGCGGAGGTACTTCCAGTGCGATGTCCCGGTCAGGCTCTCCGCCATCAACGCCGGTGTCCCCCCACCGGACCAGGGCAGCGTGTGGGCGATGACCACACGACCGTCGACGGACAACTGGACCCGCTCCCGCCGTACGTCGAGTTTGTAGGTGTGGAAGGCGCTCTGGGTGTCCATCGCGTAAGCGATCTGCACGGGATAGGTCAGGCAGACCTGCCCGCGGGCGAAGCCGACCGTGACGACGCTCAGGTGGTCGCCGGCCCAGATGCGGGCCGGCTCCGCATAGCCGCACTCCTGGGTCACCGACTCATCGAGGCGCATCCTCGCCTCGACGGTCCAGCCCAGGTCGTTGTCCGCGTTGCCGGACCAGTCACTCGACGATCCGTCGAACAAGCCGACGTACCCGTACGGGCCGAGGGTCAGAACATTGCCGGCGACGGTCGCCGGCTCGTTGATCCGCCAAGGGCCCGGTGGCAGCTGGGCAAAGGTCTGCACCACGGGGGTACGGGCCTGCGCCGTACCGGACGCCACGAGCGCGAAAGCCGCGACCAGGACTGCCGCCAGCACTCGGAGGATACGAGATCGGGTCCTCCCGGATGCTGAACGGGTCACTGATCGCCTCCTGAAGGCAATGCGGTCACGGTTCACGCGCGTCAGATTGATGAGTGTCACTATAGAGCAGCGAATCTCGGGGAGCACACCGACCGCGATCATGGTGGGATAGATTCGCCGCATGGCGGACGACACCCAGCGCTCGGTGGACCTGAAGCGCACGAGCCTCGGCCAGTACGAGGCGCGCAACGCCCGCGGCGGCACGATAACCGTCGGCGTCGGGGACGGTACCGACTTCACCCCGGTAGAGCTGCTGCTCGCCGCGCTCGGTGGCTGCACCGGTGCCGACGTTGACTACATCACCAGCAAGCGCGCGGAGCCGGAGAATTTCGTCGTCCACGTCACCGGCGACAAAGTCCGGGACGAGGCCGGCGGCAACCGGCTGGTCAACCTGGCCATCGAGCTGCGCGTCACGTTTCCGGAGGGTGCCGCCGGCGACGCGGCCCGGGAGGCGCTGCCGCGCGCGGCGCGGATGTCGCATGACCGGCTCTGCACCGTCTCGCGCACGGTCGAGCATGGCACTCCGGTCGACACCCGCACCGCGCCGTCGCCAGCCGACTGAAAGAAAGCCGGGCTCTATCGCGTTTCGCCAATCGGATAGGCCCGGGCAGGATCGACCGGTGAAGCATGCCGCTGCGTCGCGCCCCGGGTCTCCTCCTCGCTCTGCGTCCACCGGCCGATCGACCAGTACGGCCAGGTCGTAGACGTCCTGCTGCCAGTCCGCCGGGACGCCCGGACGGCCCGGCGGTTCTTCACCCGGGCACTACGCACGCCAACTGTGATCCCGAGCGAAGTGCGACTGACGCCGTGCGACAACAGCGGATTTGTGCATGGGAAAGCCGGATCCGACACTGTCCTTCGAGCATGATCACTTCAAGATTGGGGAACCGCGGTTCTTCGGCGCTTGACACTCGCCTCGTTCCTGCGGCTACCCCTCGCGGCGTGCGGGCACTCCACCGGTACGGGCAAGCCCGCCGACGCCGCACCGGGCAGCACCCAGGCACTAGGCGCCGCACCGGACGGCACCACCGCTCCAGGCGCCACGCCGGCCGGGCGGCCGTCCGTATCGACGCCCGAGCCGAGTAAACCGACCGCCGCCGCCGATCAGCTCACCGGCACGCAGCACGCGTACCTCAAGGCGGCCGACACGGCGAAGGGCACGTCCGGGCGTAGGGGCGGGCGGAGCTTCGGTGGTTCCGCCCGCCGTTCTTGCTGGTCAGTGCGCGGTTAGCTGGGGCGGCCGTCGGCGCCGCACTTGATGACCGGACGGATGCAGTCACGGACGCGCCGATCCATCTCGGCCACTGGCCACGCGTTGAAGAAGTCGCCGTGCATCGTGAAGCCGCGGCCGGAGGACAGCCGGATGGCGGCGGCGTTGCCGGTGATCGGGTACCGCAGCACCTGGCGGAGCTTCGGCACCGGGACCGGGTGCGACGACGGGCAACCGTTGTTCACCGGGTACGCCATGTGGCTTTTGTGGTCGGCGGAGTCCAGGTCACGCCCGTTCCAGCACTGCGGGAAGTCCAGGTACGACTCCAGTTGGGTGCCAGCCGGGCAGCTGACGAAGTCTTTGCTGACCAGGTTGCTCGGTCCATGCAGGCAGGACCACCGGGAGATGGTGGTCGCGTCCGGTGCGGTGGCCCTCGCGTTGCCGGCGACGATCCGCATGCCGAGCGGCATGGACTGGATCGCCCCGGGGTTCGCGATGCCCTCACCGAGGTAGTAGAACGTCACGATGTTCGGTTCGACCGGCTGGTTGGCGGCGTTGTAGAGCGTGGGCACCCAGTACGACGACAGGTCGACGCTCGGGTTGCAATTGCTTCTGCCGTTTTGTAGGGAGTTGAGGTTGGTGTGGGCGTTCGTCGACGTGGCACCGAAGAAGCTGTGCATGTGCGACGCACCGGGCAGGCCGGGGAACACGATGGGGTCGTCCGGAAGGCGGTGGCTGAATGGGCAGTCGGCGAGGAACTCCGACACGCGGACGATCGCCTGTGCCTGGGTGGGTGCAACGAGGATGCCGGCCGTGAGGGCCAGCACCGCGGTTCCTAGCAGCGAAAGCAGACGTTTCGGCCAACTGGTCTGGGGATTCGTGCGGTTCATGGGGGACTCCTTCGGGCCTGGGGGAGACCGAACGGCCGCGCCCTCCTAACACTCGAGAGAGCGCTTTCACAAATATGACAGCCTGTATAGATAGGTGTCAATCATCAGACATTGAGGTGATCGCAGCGAGGAATGGCGGCTGCCTGGACGACACGGTGAAGGGTGCCAGCTCAAGGGATTTCGCGGTTCTTTCAGGTGCGGAAGAGATCAACCTGTACCGCTCGGAAATGCGGTTTTGGCTGCACTGCCGGCGAATATTCGCTGATCAGTCCGTTGAGGATCTTCCTGCGGCGGACCGGGGCCGAGTCCAGGTCCACGAGGACGGCTGGAACGGTGTCCGCGCGTCAGGTAGGCGCTAGCGCAGCATCGCCACCGACAGTGGGTCACCCGTCCGAGGAGGCGTATGCGGCGGCGATCGTGCAGGCGGACGGGTCCGCGGCTATCAATGCGGAACCGAGCCGGCCGGGGATGGACCCAGTCGTTCAGGCTTACGAGTGATATCGCGGCTCAGTGCGTTCAGGGCCGCACCCCGGTGCGGGTATCTCAAGGACCGACTTTCACCAGCCTCGAGAATCGAGGTGATCGGCATGTCGACCACTCCCCTCACTCGCACAGCCCAGCCTCCCAACCGACTGCTTCGGGCTTGGCTCGATTGTTCACCGGCGCAGCCGTGGATCAGCGCCGGAATCGCCCGCACTCTCAACGCCCTGGCTCGCGCTCGAAGGAGGGGCCGCGGGCCGCGCGGGGGCGCATGGCGGCGATCCGCCCGCAGCCACCGGACCTCGGCGTCGACGCCAGCCACGGCCTGCCGCTCCGCCCTCAGTGTCCAGACATGGTCGTCCGGATCGCAGTTGGCCAGCCGGGTCGGACAGGTCCGCGATGTCGTCAGACTTCGGTTCCGCCTCAGCAGCTTCTCTTGATCATCGTGGGAGCTGGAAGAGGCGTAAGGTCAGCGTGTCGCACGGATTCCGCCGCCGTCACGCGGACGTCATGAACCGCCCACCCGCCGCGATCAGGCGAGCACCGACGCTGCACGTCCACCGACCCGTTTCAGGGAGGTTCGATCATGTCCAAGGACTCGACGAGCAAGGCGAACGTCAAGAAAAAAGGCAAGACGATCAAGGAGAAGCAGACGGCGAAGCGCTTGAAGCGTGACGCGCAGAACGGCCACTCCTCGAACATCCCGTCCACGGGGCACTGAGCACCAGCCAACGCCCGAGACCCTCGACCGACACCGAGTCCTCGATCGGGTCAGCAGGCCCCCTATCGCCGCCTGGCCGACCGCCGAGGCAAGAAACGCGCGCTGGTCGCCATCTGGCAAATGATCAGCAACGACGCCGACTACCAGGACCTCGGCCGAGCACTTCCTCAATCGCGTCGACCCGCCCGCCTGGTCCACCAACTCCAGCTACTCGGCTACCAAGCCGTACTGACACCAGTCGGCTGAGGTCTGTTTTCGACTCAGACCCGTGGCCTCGCATGGGGAGGCTGGGCAGGGTCGTGCAGTCGTAGATCGAACTGCGGAGACCGAAACAACACGTCGCGGGGCCGAGCCGACGGGACGGCAGTGGCGCCTTCCGCCAGAACCGCGGCCCGCAATGAACGGGCGGACCGTCTCCCTGTCCTCGTGCTGCGACGGCTGGGCCGGCGAAACGCACGACGGGCCGGGGCCGCCGAAGCGGCGCCGGCCCATCGCGGTGGGTCAGTTACAGGCGGTGCCGTTGAGTCTGAATCCGGTGGGGGCGGCGGCGTTGCCGGCGTGGTTGGCCTGGTAGCCGATGGTGGCCGAGCCCCCCGGCGGGAGGGCGCCGTTGTAGCTGGCGTTGGTCGCGGTCACCGTGCCGCTGGTCGGGGAGTAGCTGGCGCTCCAGCCGGAGACGATCGTCTGTCCGGCGGCCAGGGTGAAGGCCAGGGTCCAGCCGTTGACGGCGGTGGTACCGGTGTTGGTGATGGTAATGCTGTTGGTCAGGCCGGTGTTCCACGCGTTGACCGCGTTGCTGACCCGGCAGGTGCCGCCGGGGCTGGTCGTCGGCGGTGTGGTGGGCGGTGTGGTGGGTGCGGTGGTCGGCGGCGTGGTGGGCGCGGTGGTGGGCTGGCTGCCGCCGACGGCGCTCATGATGGCGGCGATGATGCTCTGCTGGGTCACCGCGCCCGAGCTCCGGTCGAACAGGCCGAAGCCGTGCTGCCCGTTCCAGCCGTTGTCCCAATAGGCGGTGGCCGCTCCGTACTTCTTGGCCGTGGCCACCACGGCGCGCGCATAGTCCGCGCGGTACCGGTTGCTCGAGGAGTCGTACGTCGTCTTGTCGATCGCGCCGTACTCACCGACGAAGACCGGATATCCGCGCGTGACGAACTTGTCGTACATCTTCTTCATCTGCCCGTCGAGGAAGTCCTCCTGGCCCCACACCGACTTCTTCGCCGGGTTGGTCGCGGCCGCGCCCCACTGCGTGATGGTGCCGTCCTCCTGTCCCGCGAAGTCCCACGGGTCGTAGTAGTGGACGGAGATCATGATCCGCTGTTCGTTCGCGGGGATGGACGACGACCGGTACTGGTCGGTGGGTAGCACGAATCCGCTGCCCACGGTGTGGTCGATGTTGGTGTTCCAGCCGGGCACCAGCAGCCACCGGGAGGCGTTGGTTCCGCCGGTGCGGCGCACGGTGTCCACGAAGATCTGGTTGTAGGCGTTGATGTTCGAGTAGCACGGCTGGGTCGGGTTGCCGTACTGCCCGTCGAAGTTCTCGTTCATGGACTCGAAGATCAGGTGCTCGTTGTAGCTCTGGAACCTGGTCGCCACCTGCTGCCAGACCTTCTGATATTTGTCCTTGATCGTTGTCTGGTCGGCCGCATCGCAGATCAGCCAGGACCCGGTGACGGTCTTGTAACCGTCGCCATGCATGTTGATCAGCACATACAGGCCCCGGTTGTAGGCGTAGTCGACGACCTCTTGGATTCTGGTCAGCCACGCCGCGTTCACCGTGTAGTTCGGTCCGGACCCGATGTGTCCCAGGTAGGAGACCGGGATCCGGATCGTCTTGAATCCCGAGGCCCGCACCCGGTCGATGAAGGCCTGCGTCACGACCGGGTTTCCCCAGGCCGTCTCGCTGGGGATGCCGTTGTTGCTGGCCTCGAGCGTGTTGCCCAGGTTCCAGCCGGCACCCATGTCGGCAACCAGCTGAGGACCGTTCAGCTGGGCCACGACGTCGGCCGACGCCGACCTCGTCACGCCGGACACCGTTGCGGCGAAGGCCAGGATGGCGGCAAGGAATGCGAGCCCGGCCTTCCGTCTATTTGAACTCATAGCTGGGTCCTCTCGTGCGGTCTCGAGCGCTGATCCCCGGCGGTGAGCCGGAATGACTGGTCGTAGTGCGGGCCCGCCGCCGGGACAGTTCGGGTAGTTGCCCGGCTGGTTGAGGAACCGGCCACCCGGCGCGGCGCACCGCGACGCGTTCTCCCGGATGTCGTTGACGCAACTGATGGCGGTGTATCCGGCGCACGCCTGGTGGCTGGCTGGACTGGGTAAGCGCCCCGTTCCAGACGTTGCCTGCGCACTCGCCACCGGCGAAGGCGAAGGTCAACCGCCAAGTCGAGACAGGGTCGCCCAGGCATGTGATCTTGACGTCGCTGGCGCAGCCGCCCCAGTGGCTCGAGATCGTGTGGGCGGCATCCAGTTGCCGCGGCGTTCGCGTTGCCGCCGTCGCGACAATGCCGAGTCACCACTGCGGGTGCGCCAGCGGCACTCAAGGCGTACTTCAAGTGCGACTTCTTTGTTGGCATGCCAGCCAAAATACAGGAGGCATCGATAGCCGTCCATCAGGCTGCGGTCGAGCGCCGCGGTCGGGGAACACCACGTTGGTGAGCGGTAGGCCCACCGAAGCCGCCTCACCTCGGCCGCCGAGACCAGCGGCAACGCGCTGGCGTCGTAGCTTGGCGAGCGACCTGCTCGGTCACGGGTGCGCGGCCGGCATCGGCTGCGGATGGCTGGTGGCGGGCTGCGGTTCGCGTTCTACGGACGGACCTCGACCGGCCGATTCCAGGACCCGGCCTCGTCGCAGGAGTGGCAGCGTGACAACGCGCTGCAGGTGATCGGCGGGGTCGGGAGGATCGTGACCGAGTTCTTTCGACATCGGACACTCCCGCACCTTGCCCTGGCAGCGCCGGCCGCCGCGCTGCCGTGTGCGGCCGCCAGCCCGGACCGGGTTCGACGCGATGGTGATCGGCGAGTTCGAACGCGCCTTCACCGCCGGGCAAGCACGCAGCATCCTCGCCCAACTGCACGCCTACGGCATCAGCGTGTGGCCGTCCGGACTCGACGGAACGGGCGACCTGACCGACACCAGCCACCAGGCGCTGCTGATGCTGCCTGGCCACCAGTCCCGCCGTGAGGTGCTACGGGCCCGCCGACGTACCACCGCGGCGATGGCCGCCCAAGGCCGGCACCTCGGCGGACGCCCGCCGTACGGGTACCGGGCGCGCCGACGCCAGCCCGCACCCGAACCCGCAGCACGCCCCACTGGGGACGACTCCTGCGCCTCGACCCGGACATTGCACCCCACACGCAATGGATGTTCGCGCAGTGACTCGCCGGGTACATCACCGCCGGGATCGCCCGGACCCTCAACGCGCTCGGTGTGCCGCCGCCATCGGCGCACGACCGGGTCCGCAACCCGCACCGCGCCGGGACCGCGTGGACTCTCCGTACGGTCGCCGCGATCTTGGCGAACCCGCGCCACACCGGCCGGCAGGTGTGGAAACGACAGAGCATCGACCACCACGAAACCCGGCCTGGGGCCAAGACCAGCTGACCCCCGGGCAGCAAACCGACCCGCACCTGGAACTCGCGCGAGCGATGGAAGATCTCCCCGCCGAACGCGCATCCGCCGCTGGTCAGCAACATCGACTTCCTGCGCGTCCAGCAGGTCACCGCGGTTGCGGCACCGGATGATGGCAACCTCGACCGGTATCAGCTGACCGGGCTGGTCATCGGGCATCACCGGTGCGCATGACAAAGGCGGCGTCGAGGGCGACATCGGCCGGTTACGCCGCAACCATCTAGTCCCGGTTCCGGAGGTCGCGTCCCTCGCGGAGCTGAACGCGCGGTGTGCTTCGGCATGCCACCACCCCAACCAGGTTCAGCCGCCGGCCGTCGTCACGCGAGGTGGCCTCGCGAACCACGGGTCAGTGTCTTCAGCGCGAGAGCCAAACGCCGCGGTTGGCGAGCAGCTGGCCGCCCGTCGTGCAGAAGGCGTCAAGGGTGACGGGTGGGGTATCCGTCGGCCGAAGATCGGCCCGGATGACCGGGGGAACCCTCAGTTTGGGCCGGTCGCGACCGACCGGAACCGGGAGGACCGCGTATTCCGACATTGGCATCGGCGAGGCGGGACGTGTCGGAGAGCGTCGGTAAACGGGAGCGAAGCATCATGTCAGTAGTAACGCCCATCGGGGGTTCGCCCCGGGCGGACCGGTACCCAGCCGGCGTGCTGTACGACAGCGACCGAACCCGGGTCACCAGAACGCCGACGCCGGACGGCGGTACGGTCGTCCGTAAGGAGTCACTCGGGGCGAATGCGGCGGCGCGGGCGGGCCACGAGCGGACGATCCTGTCTCGGTTGGCCGGCGTTGATGGCGTGCGCCAGCTCGCGGGCGACGATGCGTCCGCCGACGGACACGTGTTGACCCTCGTCGACGTACCTGGCCGGGCGCTGGCGGAGTTGCCGCCGACCGAGCGGATGGGTAACGCCGACCTGCCGACGTTCGCGCTGGCGCTCGCGCGCATCCTCGTCTCGGTGCACCGGGCCGCGGTGGTGCACCGCGAGATCAACCCCGGCAACGTTCTGCTGGACGACGACGGCCGGCCGGTCTTGATCGACTTCGACCTGGCGACCACGTTCGCCGAGGTTCGTCCTGCCTTCACCCACCACCGCGAGATCGTCGGCCGGCTGCCGTACCTGGCGCCGGAGCAGACCGGGCGGACCGGGCTGCCCGTAGACTCCCGCGCCGACCTGTACGGGCTCGGGGCGACCATGTACGAGTTGGCCGTCGGGCAGCCCCCGTTCGGCGACGGCGACCCGCTGCAGCTGGTTCGCGACATCCTCGCCTGCCCGCCGCGGCCGCTGGCGGAGATCGTGCCAGGCGCGTCCCGGGGCTTGTCCGACATCGTGTCCCGGCTGCTGGAGAAGGAACCGGCACGGCGGTACCAGAGCGCCGAAGGGCTGGTGCACGACCTGACCCGACTGATCGCCGCGCCGGAGGCGTCCCTGCGGCTGGGGGAACAAGACTTCCCGAGCCGGCTGTCGCCGCCGTCGACGGTGGTGGGGCGTGACCCCGAGACCGCCGCGCTGCGGTCGGCGTTCGACCGGGCGGTCCACGGCCGCGCGGCCGGCCTGCTGATCACCGGCGCGCCCGGCGTGGGTAAGTCGGCCCTGATCTCCCAGCTCCGGCCCATGGTCACCGCGTACGGGGGCTGGTTCGCCACCGGCAAGGCCGACCCGTACCGCCACGACACCGCGTCGGGGGTCGTCACGCAGGCGCTGCTGGGCATCGGTCGGCTGCTGCTGGCCGAACCGGAGGAGGAACTGGCGAAGCAGCGTGAGCGGATCCTCGCGGCGCTCGGACCCAACGCCGGCCTCATCGCCGTGGCCGCGCCGGAGTTCGCCTCGCTGCTGGGTCACCACGAGGTGGTCGGGGCGGACGACCCGGTGGAGCTGCAGGCGCGGCTCGGGCAGGCGGCGCTCGCCCTGCTGCGCGTGACCGCGTCGCCGCAGCGGCCGCTGGTGATCGTCCTCGATGACCTGCAGTGGGCCAGCCCATCGGCGCTCGGCATCGTCGACGCCATCCAGACCAACGGTCAACTGCCCGGGCTGCTACTGGTCGGGGCGTACCGCGAGCGGGAGGTCGACGCGGCGCACCCGCTCACCGCGCTGTTCGACCGGTGGCAGCGGCTGGGCACCGCGCCCGCGCGGCTGCACCTGGACAACCTCGGCCCTGCTGACCTGGGTGCCCTCGTCGGGCAGATGCTGCGACTGCCCGCCGCCCCCGCGACCGAACTCGCCAGCGTGCTGAGCGAGCGGACCGACGGCAACCCCTACGACACGGTGGAGCTGATCAACGCGCTGCGCGCCGACGGCACCCTGGAACTGGGTGCGGCGGGGTGGTGCTGGGACTCCTCGGCGATCCGTCGCCATGTCGGATCGGGCGACGTCGTCGACCTGCTCACCGAGCGTATCGGCCGGTTGGCCGAGGACGACCGCAAGCTGTTGCGGGTAATGGCCTGCCTCGGCGGCGAGGTGCGGCTCGACCTGCTCGCCCGCGCCGGCGGGTACCGCGAGCAGACCGCCCGCGAGCACCTGGCCGCCGCCTTGGAGGACGCGCTGCTGGTCATGGACGACGACGGCGGTGGCGGCACGTCCGCGCTGCGCTTCCGTCACGACCGGGTACACGAAGCGGCCCGCCTCGACCTCGACCCGACCGACCTGCCCACCACCCACCTCGCGATCGCCCGCCGCCTGGCCAGGGAGGACGCCTTCCGCGCCGTGGCCGCCGAACAGTACCTAGCCGCCGGGCCACTGTTGCGCGACGTCGAACCGGCGGAACGGCGCACCGCGGCGGAACTGTTCGGCGCGGCCGCCGCGGCCGCGCGGATGATCAGCAATCACGCCCCCGCCGAGCGGTATCTCACCGCGGCACTCGCGCTCTGGGCGACCCTCGGCGCTGCCGACGACGACCCCGTGCCGATCGGATGGGAGACGCAGCGGCACGCCGCCCTCTACAGCCTCGGCCGGCTGGGCGACGCCGACGAGGTGTATCACTCGCTGGAGTGCCTCGCGCCCGAGCCACTCGCGCTGGTGGAGGCGGCCTGCAACCAGATCTCCAGCCTGAGTAACCGGTACCGGCACGCCGACGCGATCGCCCTCGGCTTCGCCCTGCTCGACCGGCTCGGCTACCCCCATCCGGGCCAGGACGCCGCGGCCGAGGTGCGGCACCGCATGGACGCGATGTACCGGTGGATCGAGACCGCCTCGGTGACAGACGACCTGGCCCGCCCGGAGCCGACCGACCCCCGGGCGCTCGCCGCGGCGCGCGTGCTGCAACGACTCACCCCCGCGGCGTTCTTCGGATTCCTCGCCGACCCGACCGCCCTGCCCTGGGCGGTCACCGAGGCACACCGACTGTGGACCCGGCACGGCGCCTGCGCCGCCCTCGTCCCCACCGTCGCCAGCGCCGGCTTCGCCACCATCATGACCGGCGGGAAGCACCGCGTCGCCGAACGCCTCGTCCAGCACGCCCTCGCCGTGGGCACCGCGCGCGGCTACGAGACCGAGACCGCCCACGCCCGGTACGTGCACGCCGCCGGCGCCCTGCACTGGTTCCAGCCGCTCGAGGACGAGGTGCACCAGGCCCGCTCGGCCCGTGAGGGCCTGCTGCGCGGCGGCGACCTGCATTCGGTGTGCCTCGCCTACTGGCCGTCGCTGTTCGCACTGGTCGACACCGGGCCGACCCTCGACCACCTCGACGCCGAGGCAAACGCCGCCCTCACCTTCGCCGCCCGCACCGGCAACGACAACGCCGCCGCCATCCAGATCCTGTACCGGCAGTTCGTGCGCGCCCTGCGCGGCGATACCAGCACGCCCGGCGGATTCAGCGACGACACGTTCGACGAACACCGGCACCTCGAGGTCAACAAGCGGGTTGCGCTGCACTACTTCATCTACCGGGCGCTGTCCGCCGTCATCTTCGACGACGTCGAGGTCCTGGTTCGCCACACCGAACAGGCCGTGCGACTGGCCCCGATGCTGCAAGCCTGCTATCCGTACGCCCTGACGCAACTGCTGCAGGCACTGGCGCTGGCCCGGCGGTTGCGCGACGCCGAACCCGAGCAGCGACCCGCACTGCTGGCGGCCCTGGACGACTGCCGGGACTACCTGGCTGAACGCGCCGTAGACGCGCCCGAGAACTTCCGCCACCTGGAGCGGCTGGTAGCGGCCGAACGGGCCTGGGCGGTCGACGACTTCCGCGCCGCAGCAACCGCGTTCGACGCTGCCCTGCGCGACATCGAGCCGCGTCAACGGCCGTGGCACCGGGCGTTGATCGCCGAGCGGGCCGGCCTGTTCCACCTGGAGCACGGGCTGCCGCGCACCGGCCGCGGCCTGCTAGCTGAGGCCCGCGAGCACTATCGGAGCTGGGGCGCCGCAGGCAAGGTTCGCCAGCTCGAGCGCGCACACCCCGGCCTACCCGCCGCGCCGTCCGCGCCGGCCCGCCCGGCGTCCGGCGGTAGCGTCCGCGCCGACGACATCGACCTGCTGGCCGTCCTGCGTGCGTCGCAGGCACTGAGCTCGGAGACCGACCTCGACCGGCTGCAGGCCAGCGTCGTGGAGCAGGTGGGCGCCCTCGCCGGGGCCACCGATATCCGGCTCGCCCTGTTCGACACCGACGCGGGCGGCTGGGTACTGCCCGACCCGGACCGGCCCGGGGACCCCCCGGTGCCCGTCTCGACGCCGGGAACCGAACGGCTGGTGCCGCTGCGGGCGCTGCACTACGTCGAGCGCACCCACGAGCCGCTCCTCGTCGCCGACACCGCCGCCGACGACCGATTCGCCAGCGACCCGTACCTGGCCGACGTGCCGGGCCGTTCGCTGCTCGTCGTGCCCGTCCTGCAGCAGGGCGCGCTGCGGGCGGGGCTGGTGTTGGAGAACCGGCTCAGCGTCGACGCCTTCACCACCGACCGGCTCGACGCCGTCACGCTGCTCGCCGCGCAACTCGCCGTCTCCCTCGACAACGCCCTGTTGTACCGGCGGCTGGAGGCCAGGGTCGCCGAGCGCACCAGCGCCCTGCAGGACGCCAACGAGCAGCTCGCGGCGCTGAGCCTGACCGACCCGCTGACCGGGCTGGCCAACCGACGCCGCTTCGACGACGCCCTTGAGGCCACCTGGACGCGGGCACGCCAGGCTGGCACGACCGTCGCGCTTGCCATGATCGATATCGACCATTTCAAGGGGTACAACGACGCCTACGGCCACCAGGCCGGCGACGAGTGCCTGCGCCGGGTCGCCGCAGAGCTCGCCGAAATCGTCCGTCAGGGCACCGACATCGTCTGCCGTTACGGCGGCGAGGAGTTCGCGATCGTCTTCACCGGCGCGGACCAGACCCGAGCCGCCGCCGTCGCCGAACGGGCCCGGGCCGCCGTAGAGGCGCTCGCGCTGCCGCACGAGCACACCGAGGCCAAGGTAGTCACGCTCAGCATCGGCGTCGCGACACACGTACCGGCCGGCAGCGCGCCAGCGGACGGCCTCATCGCGGCTGCGGACGCAGCGCTCTACCGCGCCAAGGGGCAGGGCCGAAACCGACTGTGCGTGGCCGAGTCGGCAGCGCCCACCCCGGCCTACCCGCCGGGCGTCCGGCGGTAGCGTCCGCGCCGACGACCCGTACCTGGCGGACGTGCCGGGCCGTTCGCTGCTCGTCGTGCCCGTCCTGCAGCAGGGCGCGCTGCGGGCGGGGCTGGTGTCGGAGAACCGGCTCAGCGTCGACGCCTTCACCACCGACCGGCTCGACGCCGTCACGCTGCTCGCCGCGCGACTCGCCGTCTCCCTCGATAACGCCCTGTTGTATCGCAGGCTGGAGGCCAGCCTCGCCCGCCGACCGGTCATGGACGGTCTGACCTGCCCGGTGCGAACGAGAAACTCAGCAGGTGGGATTCCTCAGCCGTGTCCCGGATCTGTCGATCGGCTATCGACTGATACGAGACGGGAGCCGCTGTGGCACGGTTGGGGCTTTTCGGCAAGGCCGAGTCGGTGCACCCGTTGGTGGGCACCGCCGAGGCGCTGCGGGTCGTGATGACGGCTCTCCCGGTCGTGATCATCGTGGTGGACGACCAGGGCGATGTCGTCTGGCGTAACGAGGCCGGCGCTGCCATGGTGGCTCGGGTCGTCGCCGAGCGGGGACCGGCCGCGCTGCAGGCGCTGCGGGACACGTTCAAGGAGATCGCTGCCACCGTCACGGAGTACCCGTACACCCTGGCCCGCAAGGTCGAAGGAGGAGAGGGAGGCGACGAGGTCTACGCCGAGACCGTCATCAACCGCATCCCCGGCGGCGGGTACGTCGCGACCTGGGCGGATGTGACCGCCCGGGTGACCTCCACGGAGGTCGCGGGTGAGCTGGCCGCGGACCTCGACTCGGCGGTGCACTCGCTCAATGGCCTCGGCGACGAGCTGGCGAGCACCTCCAGCGACACCGCCGACCAGGCCCAGCTGATCTCGCGGAGTTCGGCCGAGATGACCGCGAGCATCAGTGAGATCTCCGATCGGGTCGTCGCCGCGTCCGCGGATACGGGCGCGGCCGTGGCCTCGGCCCGGGACGCGGCGCAGACGATGGTCCGGCTGCAGGAGTCCAGCCGGCAGATCAGCGAGGTCACCAAGCTGATCACCTCCATCGCCGACCAGACCAAGCTGCTGGCGCTCAACGCGACCATCGAGGCGGCCCGGGCCGGGGAGAGCGGCAAGGGCTTCGCCGTCGTCGCCGGCGAGGTCAAGGACCTCGCGGCGCGCACCGCCGAGGCGACTCAGCAGATCATCGCGATGGCCGACGCCATCCAGGGCGAGAGCTCACAGGTCGACGGCGCGATCGCCGGGATCGTGGAGCTGATCGACCGGGTGGCCGAGCAGCAGACCATGATCGCCAGCGCGGTGGAGGAGCAGACCGTGACCACTGCGCAGATGTCCGGTGGGGTGCGCTCGGTCGCGGACTCGGTGCAGGCGTCCGCGCAGGCGGCCGAGACCGTCCGTACGGCGGCGGCGGGCATCAGCGATCAGGTCGAGCGGCTCAACGAACTCATCGTCATCCAGCGCCAGCACCGCTGACCGTCAACCCGGAGCGACCGGGCAGGCACGTATTGGCTGGCTGAGCGGTCCGCCGGCGCGTTCGGCGCTGTCCGAGCCGCCGACGCCGGCTCACACGGGTAGTTCGGCCTGCGGGCACGGGGCGCGATCGGGGTGCCCTGCAGCGGTGGCCGTAGCGTCCGGAACCAGGTGACGTGGTCGTCGGCACGCAGCCGCAGCAGTAGATCGATCTGCTCGGCGTACAGGGCGAACGGTTCGAGGAATGCGCTCCGTCCGGCGACGATTTCGGCCTGACCCCGTGCTGATCAGGCAGACTCGTGGGCTCGCCGGAACACACCGACGGATCAGGCGGCGCAGAGCATCGAACTGGTGTCCTCGCTGGTCGACAAGTCGCTGCTGCAGCGAGAGCCCGCTGCGGGCGCGGTCGTCTACCGCCTGCACGAGACCATGCGCGAGTACGCCGGCTCGACGCGTTTCCCGAATGGCCTCGAACAGCGCTGGGCGGATCACTACCTGCAACGATGCGCACGATTCGGTACCGAGGGGGCGTCCGATGGTTCGACGAATTGGCTCCCGCGGCGGCGTCGCCGTGGACGGGCGGCTCTCGGTCCGGCGCGCTTCGAGTCGTCGCTGCGCGGCGGCCGGCGGATGAGCCGCGCCGACGCGCTGCGGCTGGCGCTGCGCGAGGTGGCCGCCCCGAGCCCGAACGGTCCGTTGACACAGCGCGAGAAGGACGTCGCCGGGCTGGTCACCGAGGGCCTGAGCAACAAGGACATCGGCGCGCGGCTGTTCATCTCCGAACGCACGGTCGAGAGCCACGTGCGCAACATCCTGAACAAGCTGGGCTTCCACTCGCGTATCCAGATCGCGAGCTGGGTCGCCGCCCCCGAGAGCTAGACACCTTCCAGTCGGGACAGGCACACGGTGATCCGCGGGCCCCGGGAGGATTCCCGGGGCCCATCTCGTCATGTCATCTCTACCTGGTCGATACGGTCATCGGCGGCCCGCATGGAGCTGTGCCACATGCTCGGCGCTGAGCTCGTACCCGTACAGCCGGAAGTCGTCGATCAGCCCGTCGAAGCGGGCGTCACCCCAGCTGGTGCCGCCGATGAAGTTGGCCGTCGTGTTGCCGCCAACACCCACGTCACCGATGTTGATCGGGAAGTCCGTACGGATGGCCTGCTGGACGCCGTTGAAGTAGATCTTCCCGGTCGAGCCGTTCATCGTGAACACCACGTGCGTCCACGCGTTGAGTGGTAGGTCCCGGCCGGCACCGAGAAGCAGCCGCTCCTGTGCGGCCACCCCCGGTGCTTTGAAGGTGGCGCCGAGTCCGGTCGTCCCGCCGTTCGTGGCCGACTGGAGCAGGAAGAACGTGTCCGTGCTGCTGCCGATCTGCACCAAGGGCACCCAGCTCGGCAGCGTGTCCGGACGCGCCCAGAAGGACACGGTGAACTGCTCGTCCAATCCGGCGTCGACGTTGTCCGGCATCCGGACCTGGTTACCCGTGGCGGCGGCACCACCGGGCAGCGACACCGCGCCGCCGATCTGGCCTGCCGTGCTCCAGCCCGTCGTGCCCTGCAGGGTGGCTGTCCCGAGCGCCGGTTTCGTCCCGGTGTTCGCGGCCGAGGTGCCGGCGTTCTCGTCGAAGGTGTAGCGGACGGCGGCACCCTCGTTGTACATCGCGGCGACGTCCGCCGCGCTCAGCGTGGACGTGTACAGGCGTACGTCGTCCATCAGGCCGTCGAACGCCGCGTCCGGGTAGCCGTTGCGGCCCAGCCAGTTGTTGGCTGTCGGACCGATCGCGGTCATGTCGATCGTCAGATCGGCACGGCTCGCGATCGCCGCCCCGTTGAGGTACAGCGTGCCGACCGAGCCCTGGCGGGTGAAGGCCACGTGGTTCCACTGGTTGGCGGCCACGTCCTGAGCCGGGCTGGCGTAGATCCGTTCCTCGGGGCCGGTCTTCGCCTTGAAGGTCGCGGCCAGCCCGGTGCTGCCGGACGCCTGGGTCTGCATCTGGATCTGGAAGTAGCTGCCGGCGGAGCCGGTCCCGTCACCGATGTGGAACAGGCCGGTCCAGTTGGCCTTCGTGTCGGGGCGCACCCAGAACCCGGTGGTGAAGTTCGTCGCGCCCTGCAGCAGGTTGTCCGGCAGGTCCACCGCGTTGGCGGTGCTTCCGCCGGGCAGGTTGGCCGCCTTGCCGATGACCCCGTTACCGGCCCAGCTCGTGGTTCCGGTCAGGATGGCCGGACCGGGCCCGCCGGCGGTGCCGGTGTTGGCGGCTGACGTGCCGGTGCCCTCTTCGAACTCGTACCGGGTGAGGGAACTGGCGGGCGGCGGTGGGGCGTCGTCGCCCACGACCACCAGGTCGTCGATCATCAGGCCGACGGCGGTGCCTCGTAGGCTGAGCGTCGCGGTACTCGACGCGGCTGTGAAGGTGCCGGCGTAGGTGCCGTAGGCGGCCGTCGACGGCTGGGCGGTGGTGGCGGTGAGGGTGGCGTTCAGGTTCGCCACCGACAGGGTGCCAGTCGCCGCGGTGGTTCCGCTCACCCGGCTGTCCCGTGCGTAGCGCAGCGAGACCCGGTAGGTGGTGCCGGGGGTGAGGGAGCTCAGGGTGCGTTGGATGCCGCCCGCGGCGCCCAGGCTGAGCTGGTAGCCGGTGAGCCCGAGACCGCCTTGGCCGGCAACGGTGCCGCGCGCGAGCTGGACCTGGCTGCCGACCGTCCACGGGGACATCCGGGTGCTGCCGGCGGCGACGTCGACGGTGGCCGGCGGGTTGGCGGTACGCCACTCGGCGGGCAGGCGCGGGTACTCGAACTGGTCGACGACCCGCGGGTTGAGCTGGGTCAGCTTCACCGCCGGGTCGATCTTCACGATCTTCGCGACCGACGGGGTGCCGGCGGCGTCCCAGGCGAACAGCATGTACGAGCCGGGCGGCGCGTACGTGCCGTTGGCCGGCGCGGTGATGTTGACCGTGCTGCCGGACTGGCTGAACGCCAGGTCCTGGAAGTTCTGGTCGTTGTTGAAGCCGTGCGTCACCGAGCCGTTGCGGACCAGCGTGACCCGGGAGACGGTGCCCGACGCGGTGATCGCGAAGCTGCCGTTGTACCCGATCGTCGCGGGCGCGGTGTTGATCACCGGGCGCGGCGCGGGCTGGTCACCGTTGAACAGGTACGCCGGGGAGTAGTACTCCACGTCCGTGTAGTTGCGCGGGCCGGGAGTGCCGCCGCCGCCCATCATCACCCGGCCGTCCGGTAGGAGCAGGGCCGCGGAGTGGTAGAGACGAGCGTGCTCGTACGGCACGGCGACCTCGCTCCAGTTCCCGGTGTCGGGGTCCCAGATCTCGGCGTTCGTGACGTATCCACCGTTGCCGTTGTTCTCGCGGCCGCCACCGGTCACGAGCACGTCGCCGTCGGGCAGGACCGTCGAGGTCGCCCAGTGGCGCTGGTACTTCATCGGCTTGGTCGCCGCGATGACGGGGCTCGCCGTGCCGCCGGTGATGTCGACGGTGAAGCCGGCGCGAGCGCCGTCCGGGCCGCCACCGTTGCCCCACCAGCCGCCGCCGACCTGAAGGATCTTGCCGGGGCGGTACATCGTGGCCGTTGAGGTGGCACCGACCGGGTTGCCGTTGGTGCCCTGGTTGGCGATGGTGCCGGGCAGGGTGCCGCGCAGCACCAGCTGTCCGGTGCCGTTGTTGCCCGCGGGGTTGAGCTCGGACAGCTGGGTGCCGCTGATGTTGAACAGCGTCCCGCTGCCCGGCGCGACGAACGCGCGGGGATACCACCAGCGGTTCTCGTCCTGACCGGCGTGGTCAGCGCCACCGTCACCGTACGCCGCCGGGCTCCGGGCGCCGTCGAGCGTCTTCCAGCCCGATCCCGACTGCGGGGTGTAGATCTCCGGGGTGAGCACGCCGGGTCCGCCCGTGCCGCCACGCAGGCTGCCGCCCTGAACGACGATGTCGCCGTTGGGCATGGTGGTGCCGGTCGGGTACCACCGCGGGTAGTTCATGGGCGCCTTGTTCTGCAGCCCGTTGTTGGTGGTGTAACCGGTGACGCCGATGGCGGCGTCGTTCGGGCTGTTACCACCCAACCCGTCGTCGCCGCCGATCGTCATCGTGGAGTGGTCGTGCGGGTTCTGCACCTGCATGGCGCAGAACAGGTCGGTGTAGGTGGTGTTCGGCAGGATCCCGGCGCGCAGGTTGGCCAGGGTGCGTGCCTGGGCGGGGTCCCAGACGTCGACCTCCATCTGGCCGCCCTGGGTGACCGAGTCGTTGCCGCTCCAGTCGTACGGGGTGGTGTCGTTGCTCCAGCCCCCGACGCTGCCGAAGGACTGCACCTTGCCGTCGGAGGTCAGCGACATGTTGATCGGCACCAGCGGCCACGGCGTGACATCGCTCCAGGCGCCGGCCCGGTCCAACACCGGCGGCGAGCAGTCGGCGGTGAGCAGCCCGGCGGCGTACGCCAGGCCGTTCTTCATCTGGGCGCGCATGTAGGCCTCGGAGTAGGCCGTGCCCTCGTGGCCCATCGAGGTGTACCAGGACCGGCCGGAGTCGATCTTCTGGCACCAGGTGACCGGGTGGGAGGTGCCCTGGTGGCCGCCGCCGTAGGAGGCTTCGTCGGCCTCGATCAGGGTCCGGACGTTGGGCGCCGGGTTGACGACCCAGTCGTACCACTCGTCGCTGCGGGTGATCGAGGCCGTCACACCCGACGTCAGCGGGTGACCGGCGTCCCGCACGAACACCCGGCCCGGGCGCACGCCGGGGTTCTCCGGGTGTCCCTCGGAGACCGCGCCGACCAGGCGGGCGTAGAAGGGGTTGACGTCGTGCTCGCTCTCGCCGACCGACCAGCCGGTGTAGTGCAGGCCCATGAAGCCGCCACCGCCGCGGATGTAGGCCTCGAGCGCGGAGCGCTGCGCCGCGTTGAACAGCACACCACCGGTCTGCGCGAAGACCACGGTGTCGCGGGCGGCGAGGTTCGAGGTGTTGAAGACCGCGGGGTCGTCGGTCTCCTGGATCTCCACCGGCTGGTTGTACTGCGTGCCGAGCTGGGTGGCCAGGTCACGCACGGCCTGGCGGGCCTGCACGTTGGAGGCGTGGAAGTTGGGCTTGTAGAAGAGCAGGACGTTGAGCCGCCCGTCGTCGACGGCGGCCGCCCGGGCGACCGCGCCGGCCGCCGAGCCGGCGACCAGGGTCAGCGCGACGACAACCGCGGTGATCGGGAGGAACAGTCCCCCGAACAATCGTTCGAGGCGGGCAGACAAGGGGAAGCGGGGCACTTTCATTAAGAGCTCCCTTGGGGATTCGGGTGACGTGGCAGCGAGGGACGGTCGCTGCCACGGTGTGCCTGAACGTATGCCCACCATGGATGCATCGTCAAGAACTGCGTCTATATACGCGAACCTCAATCATTCCAGTTCTTATATGAGAACTGGATCCGTACAGAAAGGTAGGCCCCGAGGAAATCCGCGGGGCCTACCTCGTCAGTTCGACCTACCGGCGTACGCGGGCGCTACCGCCACCGGCCAGCGCCCAGACTTCCTCCCGGGTCGCCATCGACGTGTCGCCCGGCGTGGTCATGGCGAGTGCGCCATGCGCGGCGCCAAGCTCCAGGCAGGACTGCAACGCCTCACCCTCGAGCAGGCCGTAGATCAATCCGGAGGCGAACCCGTCGCCTCCACCGACCCGGTCGAAGATGCCGAGATGATCGCGTACGGCCGAGGACAGCACACCGGTCGACGGTGACCAGGCGATCGCCTGCCAGTCGTTGTCGCTGGCGGTGTGCACCGTGCGCAGGGTCGTCGCCACGATCGACAGCCACGGCAATCTGCTCGCCACAGTGGCAACCATCTGCGCGAAGCTGTCGATCGGCAGCGCCCGCAGCTGCTCGTCCACGTGCTCGACGTCGAAGCCGAGTGCGGCGGTGAAGTCTTCCTCGTTGCCGATCATCACGTCGACGTGCCGGGCCAGCCTGGTGTTGACCTCACGCGCCATCTGCGTGCCACCGATACCGGCCCACAGGCTGGGCCGGTAGTTGAGATCGAACGAGACCACCGTGCCGTACTTGTGCGCGGCGGCCATCGCCTCCTCGGCCACGGCGGCGGCGTTCTCCGACAGGGCGGCATAGATCCCGCCGGTGTGCAGCCACCGGACACCACGCCGGCCGAACAGGTCGTCCCAGTCGATCGTGCTCGGCCGCACGTTGGCGATCGCCGTGTTGGCCCGGTCGGACACCCCGACCGCACCGCGTACCCCGAAACCGCGCTCGGTGAAGTTGAGCCCGTTGCGGACCGTGCGGCCGATGCCGTCGTACTTCTCCCAGCGGATCAGCGACGTGTCGACCCCGCCCTGCATGATCAGGTTCTCGACGAGATGGCCGATCTCGTTGTCCGCCAGCGCGGTCACCACCGCGGCCCGCAGCCCGAAGACCTTGCGCATCCCGCGGGCCACGTTGTACTCGCCGCCGCCCTCCCACACCTCGAACCGCCGGGCGGTCCGGACCCGGCCCGCACCGGGGTCGAGCCGCAACATCACCTCGCCGAGCGCGACGATGTCGAACTCGCACTCGGCGGCCGGACGCATCTCGATCATGCTGTTCCCCGCCGGTCGGGGGTGGGCACGGCCGCACACCTCGCGGTGACCTCGTCCCACTGCGCAGAGGCCAGCAGATCGGGCGCCACCATCCAGCTGCCGCCGACGGCGGCCACCGCCGGATGGGCCAGGTAGGCGGGCGCCTTCTCCGCGGTGATCCCGCCGGTCGGCACGAAACGGACCTGCGGGAACGCCGCGGCCAGGGCCTTGACGGTGGGCAGCCCGCCGCCGGCCTCGGCCGGGAAGAACTTGACGGTGTCCAGACCCAGGTCCAGCGCCGCCATGATCTCGGAGGCGGTGCTGACCCCGGGGATCACCGGCAGCCCGAGCGCCTGACAGCGGCGCACGACTTCGGCACTCAAGCCGGGCGAGACCACGAACCGGGCACCCGACTCGTAGGCGAGACCGGCCTGCTCGGTGGTGAGGACCGTACCGGCACCCACCACCAGATCACCGCGCCGCGCCAGCCGGCTCAGCACCTCCGCCGCCTTCGCCGTGCGGAAGGTGACCTCCGCGACCGGCAGGCCGCCGGCGACCAGCGCGGCGCCCAGATCATCGGCGTACGCGGGGTCGTCGAGCACCACGACCGGCACCACCCGGTGCCCGCGCAGAACGTCGATGACGCTCACCGCAGCTCGGCGATGACGGTCTTGAGCTCGGTGTAGTCGTCCAGCCCGAACGAACCGAGCTCGCGGCCCCAACCGGACTGCTTGAAGCCACCGCGCGGCAGGGTGACGTCGTCGGCGTGCCACGTGTTGAGCCACACCGTGCCGGCCCGCAGCCGGGCACCGACCCGGTGCGCCGTGCCGATGTTGTTCGACCAGACACCCGCGGCGAGCCCGTACACCGTGTTGTTCGCGGCCGCGACGGCCTCGTCCTCGGTCTGGAACGGGACCGCCGTAACCACCGGGCCGAAGATCTCGTCGGTCTGCACCGCCATCTGCTCGTTGACCGCGGTGATCAACGTCGGCTGCACAAAGAAGCCGCGGTCACCGACCCGGTCGGCGCTACCGGCGTTCAGGACGGCGCCCTGCTCGACCGCGCCGCGGATGTAGCCCAGCACCTTCTCGTGTTGCTCCTGCGAGACCAGCGGACCCATCTGCGAGCTCGGGTCGAAACCGTCGCCCACCTTGATCGCGGCAGCGGCCGCGGCCACGCCCTCGACGACGCGGTCGAAGACGCCGCTCTGCACGTAGAGGCGCGAGCCGTTGACGCAGCACTGCCCCTCGTTGAAGTAGCCACCCAGCACCGCACCGGCGATCGCGGCCTCGATGTCGGCGTCGTTGAAGATGATGTTGGGAGCCTTGCCGCCGAGCTCGAGGGAGACCTTCTTGAGGTTGCCCGAGGCCGCGGCGGCGATCTTCTTGCCGACCTCGGTGCTGCCGGTGAAGGCGACCTTGTCGACGCCGTGGTGGTCGACCAGCGCGGCACCGGTGTCGCCGAAGCCGGGCAGGACGTTCACCACTCCGGCCGGCAGACCGGCCTCGAGCAGCAACTCGCCGAGGCGCAGCGCGGTCAGCGGGGTCTGCTCGGCCGGCTTGAGAATGACCGTGTTGCCCGCGGTGATCGCCGGGACGATCTTGAAGCAGGCCATCAGCAGGGGGAAGTTCCACGGCACGATGCCGGCGACGACGCCGACCGGCTCGCGCCGGGTGTACGCGTGGAACTCGCGACCCGGCACGGACATCGGGATGGACGTGCCCTCCATCTTGGTCGCCCAGCCCGCGAAGTAGCGGAACAGCTCGGCGGCGACCGCGATGTCACCGTCGCGGGCCGCCTCCACGCGCTTGCCGTTGTCGAGGGCCTCCAGCTGGGCGAACTCGTCGGCGTGCGCCTCGATCAGGTCGCCGATCCGCCACAGCAGGTGTGAGCGGTCTCGCGGGGTCATCCTCGACCACGGGGAGCCGGACTCGAACGCCGTGCGAGCCGCCACGACCGCGCGATCCACGTCGACACTCGACGCGTGCGCGACCTGGACGAGTTCCTCCTCGGTCGACGGGTTGACGGTGGCGAACGTCCGGCCGTCCTTCGCGTCCACCCAATTGCCGTCGATCAGCAGCCGCTTGGGTGAGGACAGGAACGAACGGACGGCGGGCAGCAGTGCGGAGTTCTCGTGGGGCATGATCGCCTTCCATAGGGTCGGGACTGGAACTACTTGATGATCGAGACTCGTGATCGGTCGAGGGTGAGCGCGACGGCGACGACGATGATCACGCCGTACAGGATCTGTTCGTATGCCGACGGGACCCCCACGATCGGCAGGCCGACCCGGAGCAGCGTCACGACGAGCGCGCCGGCAAGGCTTCGCCACACACTGCCGTGACCGCCGGTGATCGCGGTTCCGCCGACGACGATCGCCGCGACCGCCGGCAGAAGAAGGTTGTCGGCCATGGTCGGACCGCCGCTGAACTGACGTGAGACCAGCATGACCGCCGCGAAGCCGGCGCAGGCACCGGAAACGCAGAACGCGCCGATCTTGACCAGGTCGACGGGCGTGCCGGCGAGCCGCGCGGCCGATTCGGAGTAGCCGGTGGCGGAGATCCAGCTGTGCAGCGGAGTCACCCTGAGCACCACGGCGGTCAGGGCGACGACGAGGACCGCCATCGCGAACGACATCGGCACGTAGCCGGCGACATAAAGGTCGAGCCACCGGACCGGGGAGTCGTCCACCACCCGCACGGTGCCGGCACCGGAAATGACCAGGGCGACCGAGGACAGGATGCTCAGCCCGCCCAGGGTGACGATGAACGACGGGATCCGCAGCAGTACATGCGCCGCGCCCTGCACCGCGCCGATCGCCGCCGCGACCAGAATGACGACCGGCGTGGCGACGCCGCCGAGGTCCGGCAGCCACAGCGCCAGCAGGACGGTCGACAGCGACGCCGACGCCGCGATGGACAGGTCGATGCCACCGCAGAGGACGACGAGCGTCGCCCCCGCGGCGAGCACGATCAGCGGCGCCGCGGTCCGCGCCGCCGCGGTCAGGCTGCGCTGAGTCAGGAAGTCCGGATCGGCGATGGTCAGGGCGGCTACCAGCGCCACCAGGGCGATCAGCGGCATGAACCCGGTGAGCCGCTCGGCTGTGCGGGGCCTGCTCGTGACGCTGGCGGGTTCGGTGGCCGGTCTCATGGCGACGGGAGTGCTCATACCATCTCCTTGACGAGATCCAGCGGGCTCGGCTTGCCGCCGTTCGGGCAGGCGACCTCGGCCGCGACCCGGCCGTCGTTCATCACCAGGATCCGGTCGGCCATGCCGATGGCCTCCTCGAGGCTGTCCGCCAGCAGCACCGTGGCGACCCCACTTGCGGCGAGCTCGCGCATCAGCCGGTACACCTCCGAGCGGGCACCGATGTCCAGGCCGCGGGTCGGATGGTCCAGCAGCAGCAGCCGGATGTCGCCGGCGACCAGCCACCGGGCGAGAACCACCTTCTGCTGGTTGCCGCCGGACAGCCGGCCGATGGCGGTGCCGCGGTTCGGCGTCCGGATCGACAGCCGGCGAATCCAGCCGTCCACCAGGGTGGCCTGCTTCTTCGGCGCCACGAAGGGTCCCGTGCAGCGGGCCTTCTGCTTGGTCAGGGTCATGTTCTCGGCCACCGACATCGCGCCGACCATGCCCTCGATCTTGCGTTCGGCCGGCACGTAGCCGATGCCGGCGGCGCACGCGGCGCGGGTGCTGGGCAGCTCGATCTGCTTGCCGTCCATCCGGATCTCACCGGCGGTCGTCGGCTCGGCCCCGAACAGGGCACGGCAGACGTCCTCGCGACCGGAGCCGTGGACACCGACGATCCCCACGATCTCACCGGCGGCCACGTCCAGGTCGATGTCGTGGAACGATCTGCCGGACAGACCGCGTACGGACAGCCGGGGCTGTTCGGCCACGACCGGCGCGGCGGCGTTCTCGTGATAATGATCGTCGGACCCGGTGGACCCGATCATCATCCGGTGCAGCTCACGCGGGACGGCACCGGCCGTGGCGACCTCGCCGACCGACTCCCCGCTCCGCAGCACAACGACGCGGTCGCACACGTCCAGCACCTCGTCGAGACGGTGCGAGACGAAGACGACCGAGGCGAACTCGCGCAACCGGCGGATCTGCGCGAACAGAGTCTCGATCTCCTTGGACTCCAGCACCGAGGTCGGCTCGTCCAGGATGATGACCGGCGGGTGCTGGCTGCGCTGCTCGATGCGCAGCACCTTCGCGATCTCGACCATCTGCCGCTCGGCGAAGGACAGCGAGTCGGTACGGGCCAGCGGGTCGATATGCGAGCCGATCTTGTCGAGTTGCTCCTGGGCCAGCCGGCGCATGGCATCCCAGCGGTAGATGCCCCGCCGGACCGCCGCCCCTTCGCTGCCGAGAACGATGTTCTCCGCGGCGGTCAGGTTGGGCACCAGGGACTGCTCCTGGAAGACCATCCCGATGCCGTGATCGGCGGCCTCCACCACGCTGCGCAGCCGGACCGGCTCGCCACGGACATAGATCTCACCGGCATCCGGGGCGACCAGACCGACCAGCGCCTTGAGCAGCGTGGACTTGCCGGCGCCGTTCTCGCCGGCCAGACCGAGGACCTCGTTCTGCCGCACGATCAGGTCGACGCCGTCGAGGGCCTTCACGCCCGGGTAGTGCTTGACGAGGCCGCGTACCTCCAGTGCCGGCACCGGCGCGGGCGAGCTCATGCCATCGCCTCCGCTGGCGCTCCGGCGATGCCAAGAGCTCGGGACTGAGTTGATGATTCGCTCGCGAGCTCGCTCATTTGACCACCTGGTTCCGTCGACGCTGGGGAATGACCGCGGCGGCGACTGCGGCCACCACGATGAGGCCCTCGACACCGCCCTGCCAATAGGGGCTGACCCCGACCTGCACGAGACCGTTCGTGAGCACCATGACGAGCAGGACACCGACAGCGGAGTGCAGGATGCCGCCGCGGCCGCCGGTGAGCAGGGTGCCGCCGACGACCGCGGCGGTGATGGCGGAGAAGTCGTACCCGTCGCCGGCCTGGACCAGACCGGCGCCGAGCTGGCTGGTCACCATCACGCCGCCCAGCCCGTAGAAGGCGCCGGCCAGGGCGAAGACCGCGACCTTGCACGGCCTGACCCGCACCCCCGAGAGGGCGAGCACCTCCTCGGCGCCGCCGATCGCGTAGGCGTACCGGCCGAGCCGGGTGTAACGCTGGATGAGCCAGCCCACCAGGATGCACGCGGCGGCGATCCAGGTGAGATAGGCGAACCCGAGGAACCGCTCGATCGCCCAGCTCTCCAGCATGGCGTCGGAGATGTTGGGCTGCACGCCGGCGAACATCAGCGTCGCGACGCCGAGCCCGACGGCCGACACCCCCAGCGTGGCCATGAACGACGGCACCTTCAGCAGGACGAGGGCCAGCCCGCTCAGACAGCCGAACGCACAGCCCAGCAGCACGGCGATCAGGATGCCGAGAAGCCCGAAGTCGTTGTCGTTGCGATTGTTGGCGACCAGCAGCGACACGGTCAGGGCGGAGGCACCCATCACGCCGGCAGCCGAGAGGTCGATCGACCCCATCATCAGCACGAACGTGATGCCGCAGGTGACGACGGCGAGCACGGCGGCCGCGTCCACGATGTTCTGGACGTTCCCGATGCTGCGGAACTGCGGGCTCAGGACCGCGAAGATCAGGAAGATGACGATCAGCGCGACCGGTGGGCCGGCGTCTCGAAACGACGCGCCTCGCCGGGACTGGCGGCGAGGCGCGTTGACGACCTCGGCTGTCATTGTCACGTCAGAGGCCCGGCCACACGGTTGAAGACGTTGGCGCACTCGTAGTCGGACGGGTTCGACTTGGGCGACGCGAAGTCGGCGGCGTTCGCCTTGTTGACGAGGAACTGCTTGGCGAAGAACGCCCGGTTGTCGGCGGCGATGTCCGCCACCTTCAACTTGCCGGTGGCGACGCAGTAGCCGATCGCCAGGCCGATCCCACCCTGCCAGGTGCCGTCGCTGGAGACGGTGGCGGTCATGGTCCCGCCCTGGATGGCGGTGATCGCGTCCGGAACGGCGTCGATACCGACGACGGCCACCTTGCCGGCCTTGCCGGCCTGCTGCAGTGCCTCGAGAGCGCCGAGGGCCATGTCGTCGTTGGCGGCCCAGATGCCCTTGATGTTGTCGCCGTGCTTGGTCAGCAGCGTCTTGGTGACCGTGAGCGCCTCGGCCCGCGAGAAGTTGGCGGCCTGCTGGTCGAGCAGCTTGACGCCGGAGTTCTTCTTCAGCGACGCCTCGAGGCCGGCGAACCGGTCCTTGGCGGCCGCGGTGTCGAGGATGCCCTGCAGCGCGATGATGCCGCCCGAGCCGCCGATCGCCGTGGCGAGCGCGTCACCGATCTGCTGGCCCGACTCGACGCCGTTGTAGGTGATGTGGCTGATCCACGTCTTGTAGTCGGCCGGCTTGAGGTCGGCCGGCTTGTTCCACTGGGTGACGAGGTAGGCGCCCGCCTGGTCGGCGCCCTTGACGATCGCCGGGGTGTCCGAGTCGCCGTTGGGGAGCACGTTCATGACCAGGCACTTGGTGTCGCCGGCGAGGAGCTGGCTGATCTGCTCCTGCTGCTTGGTGGAGTCGCCGTCGTAGGTGAGGCGCTCCTGCTTGAGGCCGACCGACTGGGCGAAGGCGTCGCCGCCGGAGAGCCAGGCGGCCTCGTAGGGGTTGGACTCGTTGCGGACCTGCCCCACCAGGCGGACGTCGGCCGACGCACAGGCTGCGCTGTCGCCGGTGGCGGTGTCCCCTCCGCCGGCCTGCTCGCTGCTGCAGCCGGCCAGGACGGCCGCGGCCAATGACACGCTCATTATGGCTGCGGAGGGACGAGCGGTGATCTTCATTATCAATCCTCAATCTCTTCGATGCCGGATCTCCGGCGCGGTGGCACATGCAGAGAGGCGTCGTTTCGTACGGGGGTCAGCGGGCCATCCAGCCTCCGTCGACGACCAGGACGTGGCCGTTGACGTAGTCGGCGGCGGCGGAGCTGAGGAAGACGGCCGCTCCGGCGATGTCGGAGGCGTCTCCCCAGCGGCCGGCGGGGATGCGTTCGAGGATGGCGCGGGAACGGTCGGGGTCGGCACGCAGCGCGGTGGTGTTGTCGGTGGCGATGTAGCCGGGGGCGATGGCGTTGACCTGCACACCGAGCGGGCCCCACTCGTTCGCCAGGGCCTTGGTGATGCCGGCGACGCCGTGCTTACTTGCGGCGTACGCCGCGACGCGAATGCCGCCCTGGAAGGAGAGCAGGCTCGCGACGCTGACGATCTTGCCGTGCCCGCGTTCGGTCATCGGCCGCCCGAATCCCTGGCAGAGCAGGAACAGGCCGGTCAGGTTGATGTCCAGCACGCGGTTCCAGGACGGCCGGCGAACCATCACCGAGTCCTCGCGGTCGATGACGCCGGCGTTGTTGATCAGAATGTCCACCCGGCGGCGGCCGCTCACCTCGGCGGCGACCCGCTCGACGGCGTCGTGGTCGCTGACGTCGAGATCGACGACCTCCACCTCCCGGCCGAGCTCGGCGAGCTGGTCGCGGGTGGACTTCTGGGAGCCCGGCCGGCCGAGCAGGATCAGGTCGGCTCCGGCCCGGGCCAGCCCGAGAGCGATGGCCTGCCCCAGGCCACGGCCGGCGCCGGTCACGACGGCGCAGCGCCCGCGCAGGTCGAACGGCGAACGCGGCTCGGCGGCAGGCCCGGTGCTCACAGGTCCTCCAGCGCTACCGGGGTCAGATCGGTGTACTCGTTGTTCTCGCCGCCCATCGCCCAGATGAAGGCGTATGAGCCGGTGCCGACACCGGAGTGGATGGACCAGGGCGGGGAGATGACCGCCTCGCGGTCGCGCATGACGAGGTGGCGGGCGGCGCCGGGGCGGCCCATGAAGTGGAAGAGCCGGTCCTTCTCGTCGAGGTCGACATACATGTAGACCTCGGTGCGCCGGTCGTGCAGGTGCGGCGGGCAGGTGTTCCACACCGAGCCGTCGGCGATGACGGTCACGCCGAACTGGAGAACCGCGGTCTGCAGCTCCTGACCCCAGGCGTAGCGGTAGAGGCGGCGTTCGTTGGCGCTCTCCGGGCTGCCCAGCCTGACCGGCTCGACCGCGGAGTGGCTGAGCAGGGTGGTGGGGTAGGCCGCGTGCGCCGGAGCCGAGACGAAGTAGAACGCGGCGTCGGCACCGGCGAAGACGACCTCGCTGCCCCGGCCGACGAACAGCCCGTCGAGGTGGCGCAGCTCGAACTTCTCGTTGTTGACGAGCACGTGACCGGACTGCCCGACGTTGACGATGCCGAGCTCGCGGCGGGCCAGGTGCGAGCCGGCGCCGAGCACGTCCCAGGCCGGCAGCTCGAGCTGGCCGTCACCGGGAACCGCCGCGCCGACGACCAGCCGGTCGTCGTGGGTGTAGACCCCGCGCACCTCGCCGGTGCGAAACAGGTCCTGCACGAGGAAGTTCTTTCGCAGGTCCGCATTGGTCGCCGTCTCCACTTCCGACGGCGATGCGGAGTACCTAACTTCGATCAACACTCTCTCCTCGTTCGTGAACCGCGTTCCGCTATGTGAACTGGATTCGACGATACCTATGGCGCCGATCACAGGTCAAGGGGCCGAAGTCAGTCCCTCTATGTGAACCGTGGTGTAGGGTTATGCGACCACGAACGGTTGATGAGGAGGTCTCGTGGACATCGAGAAGACGGCCAGCGGCAGCGGCGTCACCTCGCAGGTCAAGTCCGCCGCCCGCGTCCTCGACGTCCTGGACGACATCGCCGCCAACGGCCCTGGCACCCAGCTTCAGCTGGCCAAGCGCCTCGGCATCCCGAAGAGCAGCCTGCACGCGCTGCTGCGCACCATGTGCGCCCGCGGATGGCTGGACACCGACCAGACCGGCAGCGTCTACCGGCTCGGCGTGCACACGCTGACGGTCAGCTCCGCCTATCTCGACGGCGACCCGGTGCTGTCACGCGCCGGCGCCGTCATGGACGAAATCGCCGCGGCCACCGATGAAACGGTTCACCTGGGCCGCCTCGAGGGCGCGGAGATCATCTACACCGCCAAGCGCGAGTCCAAGTACCCGTTGCGCATGTACTCAGCGGTCGGCCGGCGCCTTCCCGCCTACACCACGGCCCTCGGCCGGGCGATGCTCGCCGAGCTTCCCGAGGATGTCCGCGACCCGCTCGTGGCCCATGAGATCAAGGCCCTCACCCCCAAGACGACAACGGACCGCAACGCCCTGCTGGCGATCATCGACAAGGCCGTCCAACTCGGATACGCCGAGGAGAGCGAGGAGTCCTGCCTCGGCGTGCGATGCTTCGGCGTTGCGCTGCCCTTCTCGCACCGATCGATCGACGCGATCAGCGTCGCCGTCCCGATCAGCCGCCTCGACCAGGGCCGGGAAGACTTCATCATCGAAACGTTGCTGAGCGTGAAGGCCCGCCTGTCGGCGATGCGCGACAACCGGATGGTGCGCTGACCTGGCACCGCACCGGCGGTGCCAGGGCAAAAAAGCAGCCGCCGCGCGGCCACCTGAACGGCGGGGCACGGCGGCAGGCGTATTACTTGTCGAGCGCGGCCAGCACCCCGGCGCGACTGGCGTCCTCGCTGGCCAGCACGCCTCCGTTGGCCACGTCATCCGGGGTGATCTCGTTGAACACCATGCGGACGTCCTGCTCCCGGGCACCGAGGATCTCGACGGCGCTGTCGGCCACGGCCCGGGCGAAGGCCCTGCGCTGCTCCAGGGTCCGGCCCGCCAGCAACTCGACGGTGATGTTAGGCATTGCGCCGCCCTTCCTCTCGATCGTCCATCAGATGGACTTCGATTCACTTATGTGAACCGGACCCTACCTTTCCGCCAGGAGTGTCGCAACGCCATGCCTGTCTAGTTCACATCCTTGACATCGATTCGGCATGTTGGTCCAATCTGTGCGCCCGACTCGTTCTTCAGGCGCGAGGTTGACATGGGATTTACCTGGATCCGGCGTCTCCTGCTGAAAGGCGCCGCCGCGCTGATCGTCAGCCTGGCCGTCCCCGCCTCCGCGGCGGGCGCCCACGTCAGCGTTACGCCCTCGACCACCAGCGCCGGCGCCCACGCGATCCTGCAGTTCAGCGTCGGGCACGGCTGCGAGGAATCGCCGACCACCCGGATCACCGTTCAGATCCCGGCCACGATCACCTCGGTGACCCCCTCCCGCACCGCGCTGTGGAAGGTCGAGAAGAGAACCGAGCAGGTCGACCCGCCCGTGGTGGACGTGCACGGCAACCAGATCGTGGAACGGGTCGCCGCGGTCACCTTCAGTACCGACACCCCGCTGCCGGACGGCTACCGCGAGGTCTTCGAACTCGCGGTCCAACTGCCCGACGCCGCCGGAACCACCCTGCTGTTCCCGACCATCCAGACCTGCCAACAGGGTGAGGCCGCCTGGATCGAGGTACCGCAGGACGGGCAGAACCTAGCCGAACTCGCGTTGCCCGCCCCCGGCTTCACCATCTCCGGACCGGTCGACGGCTCGCATCACCACGCGGCCGCGGCAGCACCCGCAGCGACTCCAGCGCCGAAGAGCGACAGCCTGACGCTCGCCGCGTTGGCAGCCGGTGTCCTCGGCTCGGTCCTCGGTGGTGTGGCGCTGCTTCGCCAACGCCGCCAAGCATGAGCCGCCCTCGGCCGCGTTGTCGGCGAACGGCGGTACTCCTGACCGTGCTACCCGTGCTGCTGCTGGGCGTCTCTACACCGGCGAACGCGCACGCCAACCTGGTCAGCACCGACCCGGCTGAAGGCGCGGTACTGCCGGCCGCACCCGGCCAGATCAGATTCACCTTCGACGAGGCCGTCCGCGGCGTGCCGGACGGCGTCCAGGTCTTCGAAGCCCACGGTGACCCGGTCGCGGCGACGACGACCGTCAACGGGACCGAACTCCAGGTCGGACTGCCGCGACCGCTCGGCAACGGCACGACCGTGATCACCTGGCGGGTCGTCTCCGAGGACGGGCACCTGATCAGTGGCGCCCTCACCTTCTCGGTCGGCGCGCCCACCCCCGCCATCACCCCACCGCCGAGCGCCGCGGGCAGCATCCCGGCGGTCCCCTGGACGCTGACCCTGGCCCGGTGGGTGGGCTACGTCAGCCTCCTGCTCGCCGCCGGGCTGGTCACGTTCGCCGCCCTGTTCCCGCCGGCGGGCCCCTGGCCCGACCGGATGCGTCGCCGACTCGCCGCTGTCACGCGTACCGCTGCGGGGATCGCCGCCGCGGCCTGGCTGGCCGCGCTGCCGATCACCGCGGTCTATCTGCTCGGCGGCGGACCCGGCCTGCTCACCCACGGCCCCACCTGGTCCTTCCTGCCGCCCACCGAGTACGCCGTCGCAGCCACCGTCGCCGGCGGCGTACTCCTGGCCGTAGCCCTGCTCGGCCCCGGGCCGGAATCACGCCAGCGCCGCATCGCCGCCGTGACAGCCGCCGCGATCGCGGCCACCGCCCCGGCGCTGGTCGGGCACACCCGCGCGGCCAGGCCCCGAATTCCTCGCCGTCGGTGCGGACGCCCTGCACCTGCTCGCGGGCAGCGTCTGGCTCGGCGGGCTCACCGGCCTGGCGCTGACCCTGCCCGCCCTCGCACACCAGGGCACCGCCGCGGCCGAAACCCTCGCCCGGTTCTCCCACGCCGCCGCCGCCGTCCTGGCCGCCCTGGTCGCCACCGGCGGGCTGCTCGCCTGGCGCATTCTCGGATCCTGGCGAGCCCTCATCGACACCGACTACGGGCAGCTGCTGCTGGCCAAGATCGCCGTCGTGGTGGCCGCCCTCACCATCGCGGCGTACAACAGGTGGAAGCTGCTGCCCCGGCTCCAGCAGGCGGCGAAACAGGTCAGCCGGGAGGCGACCACCCGGCCGGTGGTGCGCGCCACCGCGATCGAGGGCGCCGTTCTGGCCGTCGCCCTGCTCCTCACCGGATTCCTCGTCGACACCAGCCCCGATACCAGTTCCGGTCCGGCACGCGTGGCTGCCGAGACCAACCCCGACACAAAGACGACAACCCTCGGAGACATCCAGGTGCGGGCCCGCCTCACCCCGCTGACCCGCGGGCCCAACACCATCACCCTGCGGATGACCACAGCGGCCGGCGGACCCGCCGAGGGCGTCGCACCACCGGTGGTACGCCTCTCCTCCGACCTGGCCGCGCTCGGCACCGTCCCGCTCAGACAGGTTTCCGCCGGCCTCTACACCGCGCAGGTCACGCTCCCGGCACCCGGGACCTGGCGGATGCAGGTGTCATTGCGCGTCAGCGAATTCGCCAACCCGGTCGAGGAACTGGAGTTCGGTCATCGGCTGACGGCCGCCGGCGCGCCACCTCGACCACGAACGGACGATCGCCTGGCTGATGAACTACCGCCGCCTGGTCCGACGCTACGAACGCCGCGCCGAACACTTCCACGCCTTCGCCGACATCGCCGGCCTCCTGATCTGCTACCAACACCTCAAATGAGTCCCCCACGGCCAAGCGCTCCGACGTAGACCAATTCGTCACCACTGCCGGTCCGAACGCCGAACAAGCGGCCACTTGACGTTCCCGCCGCGGCTGGGTCCGGGGCCGCGACGACCCCTATCCCCGGGCGGCCCTCCACGGAGTCCTCGTCCGCGGCCTCGGCGCCGCCCTCATCTCGGTCACGACCGGACGAGGCGCACGCCGGTCGCGACCAGCCAGACGAGCCAGGCGAAGAACCCTAGGAGCCCGACGAAGATCAGCGGCGAGCCGTCGGCGATCGCGAGGTTACCCAGCCCCGCGGCGAGCAGCAGGCTCCCGCCCACCATGCCCAGCAGCCGCTGCCAAGCCGGAGTCAGCCCGCTCGCGTGCGTGGCGAGGGCCGAGCCGATGCAGGTGGTGCCGAGCATCGGCAGCGCCAGCGCGAACGCCGCCGCGTGAATCTGCCAGACGAGCCCGAACGCGGGCGTCGGCTCAACGAGCCCGCCGGCGGAGAGCGCGAGCCCGATCTGCAGGACGTTGACAAGCACGAAGATGGCCGACAGCGTCGCGCCAGCGGCCAAGGCGAGGCGCGACCAGTCGGCGCCCGCTCCGCCGCGCCGCTCCACGAGGCCGTGCAGGCCCGTCACGAACACGAGCAGCAGCGGCAGGTACAGGGCTACCAGACCGGACACGATCGCGACCGCGTCGCGGTTGGCCGCGTAGTAGGCCAGCACGTCCTCGATCGGAGCGCCGTAGGGCAGCGCGCCCGTTACCGCAAACAACACGTTCTCGATCACCACCAACACCGCGAACGCGATCGCCGCGGCACCGACGAGCCGGCCTCGATCGAACCAGCTGCGGGCTGGCGTGGTGGCGGTGTTCTTCGGTGGTCTCATCTCCTACTCCTTCGTTACGGTCGGATGACCGGCGGGTTGTCGAGCAGGTTCGGGGTTTTCGTTGGGATGGTCATCGGTTCCTTCTTTCGAGAGGAGCGGTTCGTCCGCCGGAGTGGGCAGGTCTGGGCGTGCACACGCACGAGTTGGGTCGTTCTCGTCGGTCCGGTCGTCAGACAGTGATCACGACCTTTCCTCGGGTGTGGCCGGCCGCGACGTAGCGGAGGGCGTCGGCTGCTTTGTCGAGGGGTAGGTGCGGTCGATGACGGGCGTGACCTGTACGGGTGAACCCGGACAGCACGCGCGCTTTGACGATCCGGCCGAAGGGGCCGAGCCGGCGGCCGCCGCGTCCGCTGTTGGGGATGAGGGTGCCGGTGGGCGTCAGCGCTCGGCGGACAGCCGCCAGGGGCTGGGCTTCCACATTGGCGAGGAGGTGAAGTCGGTCCTCGTGTAGTCGACGACTTGGTCGGCACCGAGGGACGGACCAGTTCAACGTAGCGGGTGGCGAAGGAGCCCACACCGCCCGACGCGCCCGTGACCAGCACCGTCTGGCCCTGTCGAACGTTCGCGATCTCGCGCAATGCCTGCAATGCCGTCATGGCCGACGTGGGCACCGCTGCCGCGTCCACGACCGACAGGTTGGCAGGCACGGACACGGGGTTGTCCGCCGGGACGCAGGCGTACTCCGCGAGCGTTCCAGCGGTGCTTCAGCCGAACACCTCGTCGCCGGGGCGCAGAGCGATGACATCCTTCCCGACCGCTGCCACCACGCCGGCGAGGTCCCTGCCAGGGATGCGGTACTGGCCTGCGGCCCGCATCGTCGTCGTCCCGGCCGGGCTCGCCCCCGGCACCGGGTGTGCTCCGGCATTCGATCGCTGTTCGATTCCCACAGCAGCCTCCTCACGTCCGAGCTGCGACTTTCCCTGATTCGTACACCGTACGTCGTACACCGTACTACAGGTCGTACACTGTACGATGACTGTGCGCTGGACGATTGTCAAGCCGTTCGAGCGAGGAGACCCGTGTCTGCGAGGGAACAACGCCAGGTCGCGTCAGACGCGGGGCTGAGCAAGCAAAGAGTGGTGACCGAGGCACTCCGGCTCGCCGACCGCGAGGGGGTCCACGGGCTGAGCATGCGCCGGCTGGCTAGCGCGCTCGGCGCGGGTGCGATGTCGCTCTACCACTACGTGGCGAACAAGGAGCAGTTGCTGGACGCCATGATCGACATCGTGTTCGAGGAGATCGAGCTCCCGCCCGAACAGACCGACTGGCAGTCAGCGATGCGACGGCGGGCGGTATCCGCCCGACGGGTTCTCGCATGCCACCCATGGGCGATCGCCCTGATGGAGTCGCGGACATCGCCGGGGCCCGCGAACCTGCGCCACCGCGAAGCGGTCACCGCCTGCCTGCGGAGGGCCGGCTTCTCGGTCTTGATGGCGACGCACGCCAACTGGTTGCTCGACAGCTACGTCTACGGTTTCGCCCTGCAGGAAGCCAGCCTGCCGTTCGACACCGCCGATGAGCTCGCGGACATGACCGAGGACGTCTTCCTGCCCCAGCTTCCTCCTGACGAGTTCCCCTACCTCAACGAGTCCGCCGCGGCACTCGTCGCTGCCGGCTACGACCCGGCGGAGGAGTTCATCTTCGGCCTCGACCTCATCCTTGCCGCCCTCGAGCCCCTGAGGGACTCCGCATAGCGACGCTCACGGACCGTCGCGCGGCACCTCTGCACCGCAGCTCCGATCCATAACCGCCGTGTTGTAGTGGGGCTCGTCGCGGCCGTGTGCCTGGGTGCCTACGTGACTTCGTCGGTTGCCTCTGCCGCATCACCTTGTGTGCCCACTGACGTAAGGATAGGGATCCTGGTCGTGGGTTCAGGCTGTTCCCTGCCCGCCGACCCACCAACATCGGCCGGGTGCCTCAGCCGCCGCCGAGGGCCTCGCTTCGCAGCGGCGGACCGCCCCACGGCCCGCGCATCGGCCCACCGGTGCAGTCCGATGGCGTACCTGCGTCGCCGGGTGGCGGTCTACCACCGGTCACTTCATTCGGGCCAGATCTGGAGTAGGTAGCGTTCGACGCCGCGCAGTTCGACGTCCGGCGGCGGGGCGGCGGCCAGCAGTTCCGTGCGCCCGGTGACGTACGCGCGGACCCGGTAGGCGCCGGCGTCGCCGACCGTGATGTCGTCGGCGTCCTCCCCGTCGACCAGCGGGTTGATCTCCAGGAAGCCGCTGTCGAGGAGCACCGGGGTCTCGCGGGGGTCGGCCCAGCCGGGTGCCGGTGGTGGCTCGGCGTTCCAGGCCTCCACGGTGAGGGCCGCGACGTGGTGGCGGGTGGACGCGCTCACCACGGTGATCATGTTGCGGCCGGCGAACAGCCATGCGGTGGGTGCGGGGTCCGGGTCGGCGTGCTGGTCGCCGCTGTCGTCGATGAGGTCGAAGGTTCCGTGGTCGACGAGGACCTCGGTCTCCACGCGTTCGATCAGGTCTGGCATCGGTACTCCTGAAGGGTGCGGAGCCCGGCGCCGCCCGGTGAGGGCGGCGCCGGGCGGTGATCAGGCCCGGGTCACGGCCACTGGATCAGTGTCATCCCGGAGCGCATCGGCAGCGGTTCCGCCACGTCGACGTCGTAGCCGGCCGAGGCGCGGCTGTCGTAGAGGACGTCACCGGTGGGATAGGCGCCCTTGGACAGCGGCCACACCACCGTGCGTACCCTGTCCGGTCCGTTCTGGCAGGCGCCCGCGCGGGTGGCGCCGGTGCAGCTCTCGTAGGCGTAGAAGACGATCCCGTACCGCTCGGACCGGCCCGCGAGGGTGCCGGTGGTCTTCGCCGCGATCTTGCCGTCGGGGGTCACCACCAGCCACTCGAGAGTGCTGCCGGTGATGTCGAAACGGTACGGGTCGACCGGCAGCCAGTTGCGGGCGGCGCCCTGCGGGACGCTCGGGTTGTTCTGCGGGTAGTAGTGGCCGGCCAGGTGCGCCCAGCCCTCCCCCGCGACCGTTGGCGACCCGGTCAGGGCGCCCGCCGGCGAGTCGTAGGAGCCGTCGACGTTGGCCCAGCCGCCGTACGGGTCGTAGACGATCACCATCACGTCGGCGCTGCCGGCGCCGCCGTCGTCGTCGGTCACCGTGGTGCGGATGGTGAACATGCCGGCCCTGTCGAACGTGTGCGCGGCCCGGCAGGTCAGGTCGGCTCCGGCGTACGTGCTGGTGGTGCCGTCGTCCCAGGCGGTGACGCAGGTGTGGGTGTCGTTCTCGGCCGGTTCCGTGTAGGAGACGGCGAGTTTCACCTCGTCGCCCTTGCGGAACACCTGCCACGGCGCCGGGGTGACGACGCCGGGGTTCTCCGGCGGGTCGTCGGCGGCCGCGGCCGCCGTCGCCGACGCGGTGGCGACCAACGGGCCGACCCCGAATCCGGGCCTGACGTTGCCGAGCGTGACGAGGGCGCTGTCGCTGACGCCCGGGTTGACGCCGTCCCACCCGGTCAGGGTGACCTCGAAGACGCCGTCGTCGGTACAGGTGACCGCGGTGTCGGCCGAGGCGGTCGCCGAGAAGGAGCAGCTCGCCCCCGCGTCGACGCCGCTGACCGGCCGGAAGCTCCACCGCACGTCCGGCGTGCCCGACTCCGGGTCACTGGCCGAACCGTTCAGCGCCACCGGGCCGCCCTCGTCGCCGTGGACGTCCGGTCCGGCGCCGACCGTCGGCGGCAGGTCCTCGACCGGCTCGCCGCCGCCACCGCCGCCGGCGTCCGGCTCGTCCTCGTCCTCCGGGATCGCCTCGCAGTACTCGGGGCCGCTGGACGGCGTGTCGGTGATCCGTACGAAGAAGCCGTCCTGCTTGTAGAGGATGCGGTCGTCGCGGTAGTACTTCTTCAGGGCGTTGCCGGCGCAGCCGTTGTCCGCCTTCAGCACGCCCTTGATGGAGTAGTCCCAGTCGAAGTCCGGCGGATCGCAGCAGGCCGCGCCCTCCATGGTGGAGGCGAACGGGTATTCGTCGCACTCCTGGCCGAGGGACGTGTCGTAGACGCTGGTCGGCAGCTTCGCGCACGCGGCGCGGACAACGGCCCGGTTGGCGTCGGCGATCGGGCTGTTCGTCTTCGCCGACCGGACCCGGTGCAGGGCCCAGGTGTCGAGGCGTTGCCCGTCGACGAACTTACCCGGGATGGTCTTGGCGGTGTTCTTGATCGGATAGGTGAGGCAGTACATGTCCTGCGCGCAGGCGATGTGCGTGGCCACCTCGGCGACGCTCGACCCGGGCGCCGCGGAGTATTGCAGGTGTGGGATCACGTCGTCGTTGATGCAGGCGGCGCTACGGCGTTTGCCGAAGATGCCCGCCGAGTCGCAGCGGATGGTGTGCTTCTCCGCCAGCGCGTCGGCCAGCCGGTATCCGAAGCTGTCGACGACGTAGCCGTGGAACTGCCATTGGTGCAGCAGGACGCTGTCGGCGGCCTGGCTCACCGAGGCGTCCGAGGAGACCGTCCAGCTGGTCCAGGCGTCGTCCCAGTCGTCGAGGCGCTTGCCGATGTACGAGCCGGACGAGTCGCAGCCCACCCCGCTCGACGGGCGTTCGGCGGCGGCGTCGCCGGTGCAGTCGATCTTCTGGTAGAGGATCGAGCTCTCCCGGATGTAGCCCTTGCGCGGGATGACGGTGAGCCCGGTCGACTTGAAGAAGATGGTCATGCCACGGCGGCCGTCGTCGCGGCCGTATGCCACGGCGTCGTAGTTCATGTTCATCTCGGACAGTTTGATCCCGCCCGGCACGCCCGGACCGGCCGTGCCGCGGACCGCGTTGAGCGTCCAACGCTGGCACCAGATGAACCGGTTGTGTACCCGACCCATCGCCGTGTTGGCGCCCGGCGAGGACAGGCACTCGTCGGCGTCGGAGCCTGGGAACGAGGGCGGGGTGCGCGGCGCGGTCGCCGCCGCCACCGTGGTCGGGTCCAGGAACGACTTCTGTCTCGTCTCGACGGCGATCTTGTCGGCATCGGCGGCCGTCGCGCTGCGGGCCTTGGGCTGTGCGACGCTGACGTTGCCCGCCTTGTCGACGGCTGGGCGGCCGAGGTAGCTGACGGCGCCGAAGTCACGCGCGGCCGGTGCGGGTTCCTCGGCGCGGGCGGCGCCGGGCGTGCCCGTGAGGCCGACCGAGGCGATGACGGCGCACGCCAGTGCGGCGACCAGACTTCTGGGTCTTCTCATTTCTCTCCCCCGTGTGACAGTGAATCCGAAGTGGACTCACCCGGGGTGAAAGTAGCGACAGACCTCTATGCCGCGCAGCCTCGAGTCGCGGATCCGCCAAACCGGTTCAGTCGCCTCCCGGCATCTGGTAGCCGAGCGACAGGGCCGACGCGGAGAGGCGCGGAACTAGCACACGGTGATCGTGGCTAGAGAGCCGGCGGTCCCGTGACCTTGCTATATCCGGGTCGGCTTTGAACGCTAGGAACTCGGCACCGAGATTCCCTCGATGCGCGTTTCAAAAATGCCGTCGGATGCCGAACGGGGTCAGCTCCTGGTCCCAGCCGCGGAACAGGTCTGTCACGCCGTGCACGGTTCGGAACGAGGCGCCCGGCGGGATCTGGACCGGGGTCTGCGATCCGACGGCGAGTCCTTCGGGGCGGGACGTGAACACGAGGAAGCCCCCGCGGCGGTGCCCGTCGAGGTCGGTGATGTGATTGATGGGGCAGGACCAGCGCGGTCCGGATCGTTCGATGACCGCCAGCCGATCATGGGTGCGCACCAGCAGGGCGATTTCCTGCTGATATTTGGCCGGCAGGTAGCCCAGGTCGACGCCGTACACGGAACCGGGCTCGCCTCGATTGAAGGATCGGACGTCGGGCAGTACGGCGATGGGCCCTACGGTGACAAACTGCGCGTCGACCGGCACTAGGGAAACCACCGTGTCGGACCTGGCCAGGTCCGACACCGCGCCCATCTGCCCGAAGAAGCGCTTGAAAAACTCCGCGAGCTTCACGGCTTCCTTGTTTCTCGCTCGTCAGCAGCCCGGTGGTGCCGGGCCCTATTGTGGCTGGCGGGTTCTATGACCCCAGGCAGAAAGCGTATGCCGTCGAGCTGCCGGAGCCCGGCCTGATCCACGATCACAGTCCCATTTCGCCGGACGGTCAGGTGCCAGTCCACCGGCGCATCGCAGGAGCTCCAGACGTTCACCCGCACCTGGTAGGAACCGTTGGGTGCCGTACCGGTGGGCCAGTAGATGTTCTCCACCGGGTTGTCGTCGCTTCACCCGGGCACTACGCACGCCAACTGTGATCACGTCCAGAACCTGCGCCGCGGCCACTACGAACTGGGAGCCGATGTCCGACCCGCACTCCGGGTCGCCGCAGCGTTCACCGAGCTGGCCAACGCGGTCTGACGAACGTGTCCGGCGAGCTCAGCGCGTCTGCCGGTCCCGCAACGCAACGGACCCTTGCTCCTCGTCTCGCGACGTTGGACCCCGGTCGGGTGACTTGCACGGTCGCACGAGAAGAACGGGCTTAGCGTCGACCGTAGGCGGATCGCATCCGTCGATGCGGGGTCATCATGACCGTTCACCTACCGTCCGCCACCGACAGCAGCTCGCTCGCCGCCTGGGCCGCAAGCCAACGCAAGACAGGCCCGCGACGTCTCCGCCCGGAGGTCGGAAGTCTGCGGTTGGCGTTCTACGGCCGTATTTCCACCAACGATCACCAGGACCACGGCTCATCACGGCACTGGCAACTCACGGCAGCTACCGATCTGATCGCCGGGCACGGCCGTATCGTCTGCGAGTACTTCGACGCCGGTGTCTCCCGGCGGACTGCCTGGCCTGATCGCCCTCACGCGGCGCGCCTGCTGGCCAACATGACCGCCGCCAGCCGCACCTTCGACGCGGTCGTGGTCGGCGAGTACGAACGAGCCTTCCAAGGTCAGCAACTCGACCAGCTCACGCCGGTCCTCCGGCGCCACAGCATCGCGTTATGGCTGCCGGAGACCTACGGACCGGTCGACTTCGACCATCCTCGACAACTCGCGCTGCTCGATCTGCTCGGGGTTCGCTCCCAACGCGAGGTCGCCACGGCCCGGTACCGGGTCATCGCGGCGATGCGTGCCCAGACCAAGCTGCAGGGCCGGCACCTCGGCGGGCGACCACCCTACGGCTACCGGCTGGTCGATGCGGGCCCGCACGCGAACCGCGCCGACGCCGCCTGGGGACGGCGTCTGCACCGCCTCGACCCGGAACCGGTCACCGCCGCGACCCTCCAGTGGATCTTCGCGCCGCGACTCGCCGGCCGCAGCATCGCAAAGATCACCCGGGAGCTGAACGAGCGCCAGATGCCCTGCCCGTCACGTGCGGATCAAAGGCGGAATCCGCACCGCAGCGGCACGGGATGGATGCTCACCACCGTCGCGGCAATCCTGGCCAACCCGCGGTACACCGGCCGACAGGTCTGGAACCGGCAACGCACCGACCGCGACGACCTCGAACCCTCGACGGGATTGCTCGACACAGCGAGAATCTCGCGACGCAGTGGGCTATCTCCGCGGAGCCGGCTCACCCGGCCCTGGTCAGCGAGGCCGACTTCGTCGCTGTCCAGCACATCCACACCGCCCCGGTTCCCACCGACGGCACAATCCGCACCTACGCGTTGACCAGATTGGTCTACTGCGGCATCTGCGAGCGCGCCCTGGACGCCCACTGGACACACGGCCGCGCCGGCTACCGCTGCCGGCACGGCCGCACCAGTTCCCGACCTGCCGACGCTGCTCCGCAGCACATCCTCTATTGCCGAGAGGATCATCTCGTCGAACTGCTCCAGTGCAACCCGAAGCTCCTGCAGGCTCACCCGCGGCTGCGGAACACCACCGCGAGGACCGCCGCCGAGGTGCTGCGCCAGCACGGCATGATCCTGGTCGGCGACCACGAGAACTGGACCGTCGAAACCAACGGCACCACCATCACCCTGACCGCGGCACCACTACCCAAGGCCCTACAAGCAAGAATTCCCGCCCAACGGGACGGGGATCAAGAGTAAAGCGAGGAATCCACACGGTGTGGCTGCCGGAATTAGATGGGCCAGTAACGGCCCCGCACGTGCGGTGGATCTTCGCCCGCAGGCTGGCCGGCGACAGTGCCGCGGGTATCGCTCGGGCACTCAATGAGCGGAACGTGCCGTCACCGGCCGCTCATGATCCCGCACGGAACAGGCACCGGATCGGCACAGCGTGGACGTTACGGACCCTGGCAGAGATCCTCGCCAACCCGCGCTACACCGGCCGGCAGGTGTGGAACCGGCAGCGTACCGACCACAACGAGACGGTCGCTGGTGACAAGCGCACCAGTCTCGGCCCGACTCGGGCCTGGAACCCGCGCAGCGAATGGGTGATCTCGCAGCAGCCGGCGCAGCCGGCCCTGGTCGACGAGGCCGACTTCCTCGCGGTTCAACAGGTCACCGCAGTCCCGGCCCCGAAGGAGCGGGCCGTCCGCAGGTATCTGCTGACCGGGTTACTGGTCTGCGCGGTTTGCGGACGGCGCCTGGAAGCCCACTGGGTCCACGGCCGGGCCGGTTACCGTTGCCGCCACGGCCGCGCCAGCGTCCGACCCGGCGACCATCGCGTGCGGAACGTGTACTGGGCCGAACGGCGGATCATCGACGCCATGCTCTACCGCCTGGGCTACTCCGGCGAGCTGCCAGTCCTGGCCGGCGCCGACGACCTACTCGCCCATCTTCGGGCCCAGGGCCAGGTCATCGTCTGCGGCCTGGACACCCTCAGCCTCGAACCGATCGACCTGGAAAGAACAGTAACCCCCACCACAGCCGTCCCTCGATGGGATGACTCTGGTGGGGGTTAACGTGTTCGAGACTTGAACCCCCACGATGATACTGCCGCTAACCTGGGAAAACGCTATCTGTCCGGGTATGGGACCGTCAACTGTGGAGCTTTGTGTAGTCCTCTGTGGCCGCAGCAATCATGTGGTGTTCCCGGCGGGAACACCGATGATCTTGGTTCACCGTTGGCGGCCCGGCACCGCAGGAGTTCGGTTAGCGACACGAGAGCACGTCGCTTTGTCCCATGCCGTGCCGCTGGCCGTGCTCTCCAAGACGATGCGGCACAAGAACGTGACCACCACGATCAACCTCTACGGCCACCTCACCCGCGAAGCCGCCGACGACGGTGTGAGCCACCTGCGCGGCCTTTGACGCCGCCGACGCCCAGGCAGCCTGACCGCCGTTGCAAGATTCGTGCACGGCTGCGACAGCCACGCGACAACATGGCTCCGAAACGATCGCGGGGGATATGCCTTCATCGGCATATCCCCTGGTCAGATTGGTCGGGCTGACAGGATTTGAACCTGCGACCCCTTGTTACCGGCCGCGACGGCACACGGCTTGCCAGTGGTCGTCGCGGTTTGGCGTTGACCTGCACAAACGCCGTCACAGCGTGATCATCGTTTGCCGTCCGTTGTCAACGCTTCGAACGGGTTATCGAGGGGTAAACGGGGGCAGTCGAACCGGCCCTCGCGGATACCGCCGTCACGGCGCGGTTGGGCGACAGGTTGACGCCCAACCGGGGCAATCGAGCGCCGCGCCGTCACGGTGCTTGGGCGGATGAACTCCTCATTCCGCCGCGGGTGTCACACTCAGTGAAACCGGGCCACCGCGGCTCGGGTCGCCTCAGCGTCATGTTGCGCCTGTTGTCGAAGCGCTGACACGTTGTTGGCAGTGAGGTCGGGAAAGCGACGCAGCTCCCGCCGGACCCCCTCCTCGAAGCCGAGCTCCCGATCGTAGTTGTCATCTTCGCCGAGGTCCTAGTCGAAACCGGCCATCATATGCAGCGCACATTTACTGGGTGTAGCCCTGTTTGCGAATGTGGCGCAGCCCGTTGATTTCGGCGTGCCGGGAGAAGAGCCGGGACGCCCAGCCGCCGGGCGGCTCGGGTCACCGCGGTCTCCCGGCCGTTGAGGTAGCCCATGGTGCCCAGGTCGGCGCTGCTGGGTCGTCGGTTCAGGAGCTCAGGAGCCGCTTCCGTTCCGATGCGACGACCTCACGGGCCAGCTGCGCCTCGGACAGGTCGACCGCATCCGGCGCCGCGTCGGCGATGTCGCTGCCTCGGGCGAAGTCCTCGAACAGTTTTCGCTTCGCCTCCAGCAGTTCGACGATGCGTTGGTCGACACTCTCCTCGGACAGCAGCCGGTGCACCTGCACCGAACGCACCTGACCCATCCGGTGCGCTCGCGCGATTGCCTGCGCCTCGATGGTCGGCTTGAGCTGTGGCTCGCAGAAGATGACCACCGATGCGGCCTGGACGTTGAGCCCGACACCGCCGGCCACGATCTGCGCTACGAGAGTGGCTCCGTGCTGTGCCGCTGAGAACTGGTCCACCATTTGCTGTCGCTCGTCGGAGCTGACCGAGCCGGTGAGCGGCCCGAAGACCGGTCCCGGCAGGGCCGCCGTCACCAGATCGAGAATGCTTCGGAAGTAGGAGAAGACAATGACCTTCCGCTCGTTTTCCTCCGCCTCGCGGACGAGCTCGACAAGCCGCCGCAACTTCTCGGATTTCGCGCCCTGGCGCATCGCCGCCTGACGCATCTCCATGAAGTTTCCGCTGTCGACCGCCGCCCGATAGACCGTAGCGTCCTCTTTCGACAGAGACAGCCACTCGTCGACCTCCACCAGCCCCGGCAGCTCGGACAGCACGTCCTCCTGGTTGCGCCGCAGGTACGCCGGTGCGATCTGGCGGCGGAACGCCTTCGCCGACAGTGCGTCGCCGTCGCTGTCGACCGTCAGGTCGGGCCGCACGTAGGAGGCGAGGCTACGGAACTCCGACACCTTGTTCTCCAGCGGTGTGCCGGTGAGCAGCACTGCGCGGGCGGCGCGCTCGACGATGGCGGCGGTGCGCACGGAACGCTGTGCGTTCGGGTTCTTGATGTAGTGCGCCTCGTCGACGACGACACAGGCGAGGTTGGGACCGGGCTGCCACGCGGCCAGCGTCTCGAACGTGGTGACCGCGACACCGCCGTCGCGTTCCCAGACGCTGGCCGCGTGGTCCCGGTCGGCACCGTACACCCGGTGGGCGCTGAGGGTCGACTTGCTCGTCACCTCGCGCACCCAGTTCGTCACGACGGCCGCGGGGCACACCACGACGAAGCGGTTCTCGCCCCGGCTGCGCAGGTGTGCCAGCACGGCGATCGCCTCGAACGTCTTGCCGAGGCCCATCTCGTCACCAATGATTACTTTGCGTTGCACGAGGGCGAAACGCACCGCGAAGCTCTGATAGCCGCGCAGCGATGCCTTCAGATGTTCGCCGTTGAGCGGCTGGTCGCGCACCGCCTTGACGATGTCGTCGGGAAGATTGCCGTGCGTGGCCTCCTCGTCGCCGGTGAGGAAGCCGAGTTCGGAGAGCATCGCGAAGTAGTCGGCCGGCCGGGCCAGGAAGTCTTCCCACGGGTCGCGGGTCCGGTGGCCCGACGGCTTGGTGCGACGCAACTGTTCGGCCCGGTGCCGCACAACGTTGATGCTCTCCCACAGCTCGCTCACCGGCAGCTCCCGCAGCGGAACCACCAGCAGATGCGATGTGGAGAAGGTGAGCCCCGCCACGATCGGCGCCAGTTCGGCCGCGCGTTCGAGGTCGGCGGCGGCGCCCCTGGTGCGGCGGCGAGCGTCCCATTCGGCGAGGCAGCGCAGCAGTTCGGTCTCCTCGGCGCTGCGCCGGATGACGTCGATGCGGACCGGCGTCTCCTCGAAGGTCGTGTGCCGCAACGTCTGCGCCGCGCCGAGAATGTGTCGCGCCGACACCTCGCCGACGCCCGGCATCGTCGACAGCGTGGCGGCGTTGGCCAGGACCTGCTGGACGGTGTGGATGCCGGCCGAGGCGAGGCCGCCGAGCCGGAGCCGGTCACGGGTCGCTGTCTTCAGCGCATCGGTCGACATCTCCCGCAGCACGCGCATCGTGTCGACCCGCCGCACGGTGATCGCGGCGTCCCTGGCCGCGGCGCGGTACTCCGCCTCGGCCTGCACGATCCTGTCGATGGCGGCCAGCGCCTTGGACAGGCCATCGAGCGCAGACCGTTGAATCACCTCGGGGCTGTGGGCCGGATCCTCGGGAACGACACCGAGCATGGGATCGACCAGCGCCTCGACGCCGATGTCGTCGTCGAGGGTGTGCTCGCCCAGCTCCTTGAGCCGCTGCGGCCAACCCGTTTCCGCGAACACGTCATGCTGACGGCGCAGGAACGCGGCCGACGCCTCGGCCCGCCGGCGCCTCCCCGGCCCGGCGAGATAGCGCCGCAGGCCCACGGCGGCGTTCACGTCGGCCCGCGCACGGGGCACCTCGACCGCCAGCAGCCGGATCAGAGCCTGATCGCCGCGGGTGAGCGTCGGCAGGACGGCGCGTTCGCGCAGGGGCCGCACGACGGAGCTGTGCTTGCGCTCCAGCGGCACCACCCGCCAAGCGTTGCGTCGTGCGTGCTGAACGAGGACGGCGCGTGACTCCAGGAGGCGTTCGGCAGCCTCCGCAGCCTCCCGCACGACGGCATGCCGGCGCTGAACGGCCGCGGCCTGCCGGCTCCACTGGGTGAAGTCGGCCATCAAGGCACGCAGCTCAGTCCGGTCCATAACGCCAGTCTGCCTGGGCACATCAATGGGCGTTGCCCCCTGGGGGCTTGCCCCCGGATCTTGGACACGGGGTTATGCGGCTGGGGTCAGCGTAGCCGCTGCGGTTCGAGTGTTCTCGTAGGCGATCGGGATTGCTGTCCGGCTCGTCACCATGCGTGATGAGTCCACCAAAAGCGAGCCAGAGCCCGTCGTTGTCAGCGGATCGGCCATGCCCTTGTCAGTGGTGGTTGCCGTCCTGAGATAGGTTCCCGCCATGACGCAGGTGCCGGAGCAACAGGACACACCGGGCGGCCGGGTGGTGCTGTGGGCGCAGTGGGGGCTGCTGACCGCCTACCTGGTCGGCAGTTTCGGCACCCTGCTCGCCGCCGTGGTGCAAGCCGGCGATCTCGGGGCCCTGCTGGATCCGAGGCTGGAACGGCTCGACGACCCGAAGGTCGCCCTCCCGGACTCGGTGTGGAACCCGCTGTCCTGGGTGTTCGGCATCTGCCGGCTGGTGGCCATGCTGGTCTTCCCGGTCGCGCTCGTGGGGCTGATATCCGGGGTGGCGGCCGTAGCGCATGCCCAGCGCGTCGGCGACCGCAAGGTGCTCCTCGGCAGCCTCGCCGCCATCGCGGCCTGGGTCGTGCTGCTGGCCGTCACCCTGAGCCCGTACGGCCGGCAGCTGCACAACTGGTTGCTCGACTGACCGGCGGCACGGTGTGCCAACAGGACAGTGCGCCAAACAGGACAGTGCCGGTTTGACGGTGCGAACACCCTCGATGTCAGTGTCGCCGGCCTCGCCAACCGGGGAGGCACGAGTGGGTTCTCCAGTTCGGGCTCTTCGCCTTACCGGGTGGTTCTTGGGATCCCGGGAGCGTCGTGGGGGTGAACGCCGCCGAGGTCGTTGCAGACCGCCCCGGGTCGGGCCTGCTATCGATATAGCAGTGGCTCGTTTCCTCTTCGGTGAGGTGATCGGCGATGCCTGCACACGCCTCCACTCCATCCACTCCCCCACCGAATTCGTTCGACGCCTGGCTGTCCGCGTCCCCAGCGCCGCGGGCCCGAGGCCGGTCAGTACGCCCAGGTGCGGGCGGTGTCAGGTTCGCCTTCTACGGACGGATCTCGACCAGCGAGTATCAGGATCCGGTGTCGTCACGGGCGTGGCAGATCGAATCAGCGCAGCGGGTGACCGCGGGCCGGGGCCGGATCGTGACAGAGTTCTTCGACACCGGCGCGTCGCGAAGCATGCCGTGGCGCAAACGCCGGCAGGCGGCAGCCCTGCTCGCCGCGGCAGCGGAGCCGGACCGCGGGTTTGATGCGGTGGTGGTGGGCGAGTTCGAACGGGCGTTCGCCGGTGGTGAGGCCCGCCGGATCATCGACACGTTGCAGGGCTACGGCGTGCAGGTGTGGCTCCCCGAGACCGACGGCCCGGTCGATCTCACCGACCCGGATCACCGGGCGCTGTTGATGATGCTGGGTCACCAGTCGCAGCGGGAGGTACTACGGGCCCGGTTCCGGGTCCGGGCGGCGATGGCGGCCCAGGTCCGCGAGCAGGGACACCATCAGGGCGGCCGCCCACCCTACGGCTACCAACTCGTCGACGCCGGCCCGCACCTGAACAAGATGCACGCGAGCTGGGGCCGGCGCCGGCATCGCCTCGAGGTGGATCCGGTGACCGCACCACACGTGCGGTGGATCTTCGCCCGCCGCCTGGACGGCATGAGTGCGGCCGGGATCGCCCGCGGCCTCAATGAGCGGCGGGTTCCGTCGCCGGGTGTCTACGACCGGGTCCGCAACCCGCACCGGCCGCGGGCCGTGTGGACCCTACGGACGGTCGCGGCGATCCTCGCGAACCCCCGATACACCGGAAGGCAGGTGTGGAACCGGCAGTTCACCGACCACCGCGAGGCGGTACCCGGAGACAAACGCAGCAGCCTCGGCCCGGTACGGATCTGGAACCCCCGCGACGAGTGGGTGATCTGCCCCGACCAGACCCACCCCGCGCTGGTCAGCGACCAGGACTTCACCACGGCGCAGGAGATCACCGCCCGCGCGACACCCGAAGACGGACAGGCACGCAGGTACGCGCTGACCGGCCTGCTGGTCTGCGGGACCTGCGGCAGACGGCTGGCCGGACACTGGGTGAACGGCCGTCCCGGCTACCGCTGCCGCCACGGACACACCAGCGCCCACCCCGCATCCGAGGACGCACCGCGCTGGGTGTACTGGGCCGAGGCACGCCTCGTGGAAGACCTGACCGCCACCCACGAAGCTCTCGCGGAGCTGGATGACGCCGACGACTTGGCGGCGTATCTGACGACGCGGGACATGGTGGTCGTCTGCGGTCGCGGCACTCTCACGATCGAGGACACGGCCGGCATACAGGTGGACGCACCCGTCGCCGCGGCCGACCACGGCGCCGCTCAGACCGCAGCCGCTGTGCCAGCGCCCGCGGAGCCGGCGATCAGCGAGGCCGAGACCCCGACACCGGTCGCGCGGCGGCCGCTCCGGCGCCCCGCGACGCGCAGGAGCCGAATGGCCAAGCGGCGCCACGCAGCAGAAAACCCCACCAGATCTCCCAAGAAACGTGAGTGATCTGTATGGGGTTTAACGTGTCCGACCGGGGAACTGGCTTGCGCACCGTGATTTTCGTTTGCCGAGCACTCGCCAGGGGTAACGCGCCCGAATGGTGATCGCGGCCAGGGGGACTGGTGTGCGACCTGCGACCGAGAGTCTCCTCAAGGAGATGCTTGCAGGCTTTGTCAGTCTCTTCCGAACTGCTCTCTGACGAGGAAGCCGTGCAGGTGGACGGCGTCGGCGTTGATGTCGTCAGGGTGAGGGTAGTCCTCCAGGACGAAGCCGAATAGCGCGCGCAGCGCCTCCTCGCCCAGTTCCAGCGGGTGGAACGGCAGTGGGTACGGTTCCTCGTCCTCCCAGTCCGGGTTCGGTTCGACCGAGTGTTCGCCGGCCCAGAAGGGGCGCTCGAAGGCGAACGGCTCACCGATGTTCTCCGCGATGCCGCCGTCGGGAGAGAGGCTCAGCGAGCGGATCAGGTTCCCGTTCTCCCACATCGCGAAGCAGAGCCAATCGACGGTGGAGTGCATGCCGTGCATGACGATGCGCCGGCCCGTGCCGAGCTTTACGAGGTGTTCCGGAAGTTGCGACGGCCGGTCGAGGACGAGCCGGTTGTCGGACAGGATCTCGGCGCCGGCCAGCACCGTGGCATACGTGAGGTTGTCGGGTGGGTAGGACAGTTCGGCCAGGAACCCATCCTCGGCCGGTGTCACCTCGTGCCCGGGGTGGATAGTGCGGACCAAGGCCTCGGCCTCCGCCGGTGTGGACCGGGTCGCGCCGAGTAACGCCGGCCGGAGGTCACCATCCGTGAAAGCCAATAAAGCCGTCTTCGCGCCCATGACACCGCAGCCTAGAGGACCGCACGGCAGCAATCGGAGAGGACGAGGACACGTATGGACGCTGGTCGGCACCGCCGGGCGTGCCTTGAGTGAGGCTCGCGTACTTCGTAGCGCTTCCCTGGACGCGGCTGGGTGCAGGAACACACCGCCGAACCCTCGGCCACGGTCGTCGAAGGAACGGAGACAGAGGAGGCAAGCGAACCGGCTGGCAAGTACAAGGTATAGGAACCGGCGGGCCGGGAGAGCGAGAAGAGTTCGTTGTTGTACCGATGGAGGCGGTTGCAGGGCCGGTGCAGTCGCACCGTCGGCCGTCGGCGTACGGTATGTGGGTGTTCCGAAAGGAAATGCACGAACCCCACGAGGCACCACGTAGAACATGAATGACCTGCGTAGGGTTTAACGTGTCCGAACCCTATTCGCGCGGTTCGGCGCGTGAACCGGGTCGGCTCCCGATGCGAGTACGGGTGGGACTCGCAACGCGATCGGCGTCCATCCCGCACGGTGATCCGTCAGCTGTTGGCTGGGTCCTCACCTGGCGCTGGCTGGTAGCAGGCGCTGCCGAGGTTGAGCGAGAGCTGTACGGGCGGCCTGCTGCTGTCCACGGAGATGCTGTTACCCGATGCCGGGTCCCGTCCGGACAGGGTGCCGCGCACGCCGTCGGACAGGGTGCGATAGTCGACGATCTCCCACTTCTGCCCCACCCAGGTGTCGTGGACGGCACGCAGCGCAGCGACATGCTTGTCCGCCGGGAGTTTCACCGTGGCGAACGCGGTCAGGTTCCATCGGCCGTCGTCGGCCAACTCGCCGTTCTTTCCCTGGCAGGCGGCGGTTCGCGCTTCCCAGCCGATCAGCTCACCGCCGGCGAGCTGGGCGACGCTCTCGAACTGCTGGCGCGCGAGCGCCTCCACGTCGGCCTTCTTCTTGGTCTGCAACGGTGCCTCCGTGCCGCCGGGCTGGTCGTCGTTGGAGCTGCAGGCGGTCGCGGCCAGCAGCAGGGCGGTGACGAGGACGACCCCCGCGCGGCGTCTCATGAGGGTGCCTTCCCGGACGTCAGTGGTGCGAGTTCGTAATCTCCGAGCACGATCGCGGCCTGGCTCTTCAAGCTGATCGAGTTCGCGTCCCAGTATCCGGAGTGGCCGCGGGTGTCGATGTGCAGCACATTGCCGCCGAACCCGGGGTAGTGCGGGCCGGGGCCGTGGATGTTCTGGTTCGCATTCTCGCCGATCCAGTCACCGATCAACGGGATCTTGCTGGCTGTGTTCTCTGGGCGGGCGACGAAGTTGTCGTCGACCGCGGCGCCGGCCCAGACGTGATCGGTGGGCAGGGTGAACTGTGCGGCGTTGTCGACGCGCATGCCGGGGCTGCCCAACGCGACCATGTCGGCGACGGCCAGGCCGTCGCCGTGGCTGGCGGCTTCGCCGAGCACGGTGCTGCCGTAGCTGTGCCCGATCGCGGTGATGTGCGCCGGGCCGTCGTGGCTGGCGTGCAGACCGTTGACGAACCCGTCCAGCGCGACCGCGCCGGCGCGGGACTTGCCGCCGGCGGTAGCGGTGACGATGTCCTCATCGAGCGACGGGGTGTCGTAGCCGAGCCAGCCGATGACCGACACCTGGCTGGTGGGGTCCATCGACGCGGCCTTGCTCTGAATGTCGCTGGCCCGGCCGATCAGGCCGCCGATGCCGTCCAGCTCGGTGCCGACGCCGGGTACGAGCACGGCCGAGTAGTCGGCGGTGTCCGGGTTGCCGACCGCGACGGCGGCTTTGCCGTCACCGACCGGGTCGATGGTGAGCAGGTAGAGCCGTTTGCCGTCCGGGCCTTGTTCGGAGCGTTCCAGCTTGTCGAGCAGCTTCAGCGCCCGGTCGTGCTGGGCGTTGCCGTGGTCGAGGCGATTGTTGACGTTGTCGCCGACGTAGCCGCGCAGCGCGAGCTGGTTGGCATAGTCACGGTCGGTGGACGGCATGCCGTCCAGAGCACCGAACCTTTCCGGGTACGCGGTGAGGTAGAGCTGCCGCTGCTCGGGTGTCAGGGTCTTCCACCAGGCGTTGACCTGCCTCGGGTCGGTACCGGCCGCGGGGATCGATGCCTCGGTCAGCCCGAGGGCTTCGGCGGCGGCTCGGGCGTCATCGGTTGCGTCGCCATACTCGTACGCCTCTTGGCCGTACACGTTGGTGATCAAATCGCCGAGGGCTCGTGCGCAGCGGCTGTCGACCTCGGTCGCCCGGGTGAGAATGTCGCCGACCTGCTGGGCATAGTCGCGGGCCACGCTCATCCGCTGCTGCACGATCTGGGCGGAGTCGGGGTCGTGGATCTCCGCGTACGTCTGTCGAGGCGGGGTGACGCTGCCGTCGTCGCCGACGGTGAAGTCCTGGGCGCGGGCCGAGCTGAGCAGCGCCTGAAGTTGGCGCTGCAGGCCGCGTAGTTCATCGGCGGCGCCGCCGAGCAGCGACCCGACGGTGCGGACCTGCATGGCCGCGACCTCGAACTCGTCGTCGATCTTGTCGAGGAGCGTGTAGGCGGCGTCGGCGGCCGGGCCAGCCCACGGAGACGCCCTCAGCGGCCCGATGAGATCGGCGGAGGTATCGCCGGAGAGATCCTCCGCTTGTCTACCGAAGACGATCCAGGCGTCGGCGGCGGCGTCCAGGGCGTCGAACCGGCCGTCGCGCAGCTCCGGCAGAGTAACCACAGACGTCAGCCCTCTCGAAGGAACGCGAACCGGTCGGCGCTGACGGCATCACTGCGCCGGTAGTCCTTCGCGGTAGCGCTCAGCGCCTCGCCGACCTGGTCGAGGTAACGCTCAAACTTGCCGAACTCGTCGAGACGGGACGCGAGGACCTTGTCCAACGCGGACCGCAGCCGAAAACCACCGGGCAGACCGCCGATCGCCGTCCGGCTTTCCGGCTCGACCTCCGCCACTGCCTGATGCAGGCGCCTGGCCAGGCCGGCGCACTGACTCGCGGCGTTGTCCAAAATCGCCGGGTCCACCTGCGTTTCCATACCGTCCCCCGTTCCTAGGCTGGCAACCTACAACCTAAGCGATGAGGACACCTGAGTACGCGTGCGCAGATTCACCGACTTCGACACTGCCCGGTTGCTACGACTGCGCCGCCATGGTTCACAAGGCCCTGACCGTCCCGGCGCCGAACTGGCGCGCATTCGATCGACATGGCGTCGCCGCCAGCGGTGGCGGTCAGGATCTCGATCCTGATCACCATGCTTCGCAAGGATGTCGCGCCCTCGAACGTATCGCCGATTGCCAAAGGAGACGGGAGCGAATCGGAGCGGCCGAGGTAGAAGCCGATGGCCGACCCATCTGACACGGATCCAGCACGAGGCCGGGCATCGCGACCCCTTCCGTGTCAAGGAACGATCTTGAATCCCTGGCCCGGGGTCGAGGCCTGAGCTGACCAGCGCAAACGGTCCGCGGGAGTCCACGGTTGTCCGAGGTTGTACGCCTTGGTCGTCACTCAGTTAGTCACCCAGATCGGTGCCCCATGCATGTCACCGACACCGACTACCGGCTGAGGACGCGACTGGGACGCAGATAGCGCCAGCACCTCAGAGACCCGCGGACTAGTGGCTAAGGCGGGAAGAAGGCGGAGGGGGAAACCGCTTCTCGTTCAGCTGCACTTTCTTCCGGACTGCTTCGGCTAGGTCGATGTTGAGGACGTCTGCTAGCCGGATCAGATATTGGAGCACATCTGCCATTTCTGATTCGATGTCGGTGGCGTTGACGGGATCTTGCATAGCGTGGACCGATTCGGTGGCTGTCATCCACTGGAAGCAGGCAACTAGTTCCCCTGTCTCTCCAGCCAGCGCCATCGCCAGGTTCTTCGGGGTGTGGTACTTCTCCCAGTCCCGAGCTTGAGCAAAAGAACGTAAGAGATCGCCCAAGTCGCGCAAGCTATCCCCCGAGCGTTCCTGGCCGCTACTCATGGGTTGCTGCCTGCAGGGACGGGAGACCGAGCTCGGCGAGCATGTGCCGGGTCTCCTCGTCAACGGAGTACAGAATGCAACCGAGCAGGCTCCGGGTGAGCAGCACCTTGTAGGTGTTGCGGACAAGGTCATTGAAGTTGTTCGCGTTACGCAGGTCGCGGTCACGACTGGCGGCGGGCCGAGGTTCCCAATGATCCGTACGCCAGACCAGGTCTCCGCCGAGGATGACCCCGCCGTAGTCGTACTCGAAGCCTTGTGCGGTGTAGATGCAGCCCACCTGGTCGAACCCTGCCTTCTCCGTCGCCCACAGCGCGGACGGGGGAATGCCGTTCAACTCTTTGTCAGCCCGTGAGTTCCATGGACGGGTCCAAGAACCGACGACGACGTCCTCCACCAGCGTGCCGTCAGGGCGCGGGTTGCTCCACGGCCAGCAGAACCCTGCTGTGATCCGCGCTCCATACCCGCCTTTGATCTTGTTGCCGAGTTCCTCCTCCATCAGTGCTGGTGAATCAGCGAGCGACAGCTGGAACGTGTCATCGCCGGGCCATGGCCTCGGGCCACCGGGCCGCAGGCCGAGTAATTCCTCAACCCAGCGCACGTAGACCTCCGATCCGCCGCAGCGGAACTGTGCGTCCAAGTTCACCCGCCGCGCGGAGGTGCCGTTTCGTGCACAGGCCTCCTCGATCCTGGCCACTGTCCCGATCTCATTTGGCCGAACGCCTTGGTGCTCATCGATGAGGAAGACCGGGACCCTGGCGGCGCGTACCAACTCGTCTGCCTGTGGTGTGCCGTCCGGATTCTTGGCCTTGTTGAACCGATTGGTGGACACCTCACGGATCCGGTGCGCTTCGTCCACGATGAGTACATCCAGGCCGTTGCGCTCGGCATTCATGAAGACGTTGGAGTAGCGGAAGACATCCTTCACTCGCCGGACGCGTCGCCCGACCACGCGTTGCAACGTGGTGGTGAACGACCTGCTTCCGGTGGCGTGACAGACGGTGTGGCCACGTTTGGCGAGTTCACCTAGGAGCGCCACGGCGATCACGCTCTTGCCGGTGCCTGGTCCTCCGGTAATGACAACGGCTTCCTTCGCGTCGGAGCGCTTCGCGTGCTCCACCGCGCGGAGTACGACTTCGTAGGCGACCTGCTGCTCATCGAGCAGCGTGAACTGGGAACTGGCGGTAATCTCCTGCGCCACCAGTGGCAAGAGCTGCTTCGACGGGGCGATTACGGACGTAAGGAAATCGTCGGCGACCTGGGCCCCGGGAGCCGAGGTGAGGCGTTGTGCGAAGAACGACCGCATCGTCGCGACCTCGTCTGCCGCGAAAGCCGGATAGAGGCTCAGGTCAGCCACGTCCGGATGGCGCAGGCCGGCGATGTTGCCTGAGGTGGCGTTGTGCATGTACACGCAGCCCGAAAGTGAACCGGGATGACCGCCTAGGAACCGGTTAAAGTCTGCCAGGTACTCAACGTAGCGGCGCACCTGCTCTTGCGGGTGAAGGCGCTCCTGCTCACCCGCTCCGCTTACCTCCACCAGCCGATGCTCGATGTCCACCAGCTGCAGGCGACTCCACTGCTTGTTTTCGACCACCACACATGATGGTCCGCCACGAGGGTGTTGGCCGAGCAGGACTACATCCGCTCTTTTTGAGGACAGCGGCAGCCGGTACTCAACCAGTACCTCCACCGCCTCGAGGCCGGCGTCGGTCAGCTGACCTAGCAGTGGCGGGATGCTCCGCTCCCAGCTGCGAACCTCCGAAGGCGTGGGGTTATACCCGAACTGGAATCGAAACTGCTCCGTCAGATGAGGAACCAGACCGCCCGCTGCGACCTTATGTGTCAGGTCCGCAACCGATCCACGAAGCAGGAACATCCAAGATCCCTTCGCCAGCGCCTTCGATGCAGGCAAACCCTATCGCCCGCCTGGCACGTGGGGAGGAAATGGGGTGGTCTGTACTGAAACAACGGCTCAGCACCCCTGGTCAGACGGCGGGCGCGCCTCGCACTGCTGCTCGCTGACTGCTGAATGGGTGATCTCCCAACAGTTCGCTCACCCCGCACTGGTCAGCGAGGCCGACTTCCTGGCCGCTCAGCGGATCGCCGCGACCCCTGCCCCGACCGGTGAGGTCGTCCGCACCTACCTGCCGACCGGGCTGGTGATCTGCGCGGTCTGCGGGCGACGTCTCGAAGCCCACTGGCTCCACGGCCGGGCCGGCTACCGCTGCCGCCACGGCCGCACCAGCGCCCGCCCACACGACCACCGTGCGGAACGTGTACTGGGCCGAACGGCGGATCATCGACACCGTGCTCTACCGCACGAGCTACTCCGGCGAGCTGCCAATCCTGGCCGGCGCCGACGACCTACTCGCCCATCTCCGAACCCAGGGCATGATCATCGCCTGCGGCCTGGACAGCCTCAGCCTGGAACCGATCGAACTGCAGAAACAGGTAACCCCACCACAGCCGTCCCTCGATGGGATGACTCTAGTGGGGGTTAACGTGTCCGAGCCCAACACTCGGGATAAGCACACGGTGATCGCATCCAAGGAGCTGACATGCATGCCCTGACCCGACGATGGCCGATGGCAGGCCAACGGTTGCCTAGAGAAGGCCTCGGGCGCGGGCCGTCATGAGGGCCTCGGTGCGGGTCGCCGCGTTCAGCTTGCCATAGGTCGAACGCAGTAATCGGAACATCATTCGCTCTGAGTAGCCGACCTGCTCGGCCAGTCGGGCGATGGTCACGCCCTGGGCGAGTTCGCGCAACCAGTCCAACTCCCGTGGCGACGGCTGCCCAGCTGGTGGCGCCGTGGCGGCCGCGCCCGCGGACAGCGCTCGCACCACCTCGACCGGCAGCACGCTACGGCCGTGCACCGCCGCATCGAAGGCATTCCGCACCAGCCTGAGTGGCGCATTCCGCGGCACCGCGCCGATCGCGCCGGCGGACAGCGCGCGCAGGTATCCATCGACGTTGGGCTCGTCGAGCAACGCCAGCACGTCGGAGGCCGGGCGTGCCCGACGTATCTCGGTGAGCAGATCCCAATCCTGGGGGGAAACGAGCGCCAGTACCACGAGTCGACGTTCCTCGGCGCGCAGCCAGGTAAGCAGGTCCGCCGGAGTGTCCGCCTCGAAGCCGCCGTCGCCCAGGATGGCCACCACGCCTTGGCGATACACCGGGAGCGGGTCAAAGACGGCGATCCTGGTGTACATCGCTGGTTGGTCCTTCGCTTCTGGCCGGCTGATGACGCCGATCCTGTCTCACGACGCCCGATATGGCACCTCACCCTGACCTAGCATGTCGCCCAGTGTCGGCGGTCCGCCATCTTCAATTGCGTCATGGACCCGCTGCTCGGCCTCTACCTAGCGTCCAAGGTAGGCAGGCCTCGGAGGTGGTGATGGTCGACTATTCAGACGATGACGACGACGGCCCCATTGACCTGTCTCATGCGGCTGACGACGAGCCGTTCGACATTGGCGACATCGTCGCGCTGGATCCCCGCTATTACGACCAGGACGATCCGGCCCTCGAGTGGGAGGGCGAGGTGCTCGACCTCAGGGCCTCCGGGCGGGGCTGGCAAGTGCTGGTCGACTGGGAGTTCAACGACCGGACCTGGATGCCGCACAACCGGCTAATCGATGCCGACTAGTAGACCGGAGGACCGATTCAATGATCGATCGGTCGAGGGGCTTTGACGACAGCGGGAAGAACCTACCGCCGCGGAAACCGAACTCCATCTGGTGGCTTGCAGGCATGGTCGTGGTTGCCCTGACCATCGTGTTGGTGGTAGCGCTTTGACTTATCAGTTAGCCCTGAACTGCCCGGAGCAGTCGATCTACCATCTCGGGGTCGGCCGACTCTCCGAACTGCCGGAGCAGTATCTCATTGCGACGCGTCGCGCCGGGCGCCGCAGCGACCACTCGGGCCCGTCCGAACGCGGCGATCGCATGCTCTAGCTGGCCGCGGTCACCGCATAGGGCAAGGCCCGCGAGCACAAGTCCGCGAACGTTATGCTCACCGTAATTGCGCCGCGCCACGGGGCCGGTGCCGCTCTGCTGCTGGGACGCCTCGGCAAAGGCGGACCGAGCGGCGTCGCGGCGGCCGCCCTGGCGGAAGGCCACGATGCCCTGCAAGAGGTAAAGCTGGGCCGCGTTCTGGCTACTACGGTGCAGCATCCCGGCGCGGGCCGCGTCCGCGGCCTCGGCCACTCGCCCGGCGCGGAGATGAACCAACGCGATGGTCCGGCTGGCATCGCAAAGTAGCGCAGCGTTGCGTGCAACTACACCTGCCCAATGGGCCTGTTCCGCCGGTTCGAGCGCGGCCTGCGGCTGGTCCGAATTCACCAGCAGTTCGGCGCGCCGCAACGCGCAGACCCCGGCAAGCAGCTGAAACTCCCGGCCAACCGCGAGCCGCCTTGCCCGAGCGTTGACCATCAACGCCTCCTGTAGCTGGCCCATTTGGCCGTGCACCCAACCGAGATTCAGATGGAGCCGGATGATGACTTCATCAGCAACTGGGTACCGCTCGGCGATTGCAAGTCCGCGCCGGAAATGGCGGAGGGCAGCCTGGAAACGGCCGACGTGTCCCATTCCGAGCCCAAGATTAAGGTGCACGCGAGCCTGCTCCTCGTGCATTCTCAGGACCACAGCGCCGGCGAGGGCCATCCGGAATAATTGGTTGGCTCGTGTCAGTCGGCCGCAGCGCCCTTCCACGGCGGCTAACTGGCGCCACAGCGAAACCTTCGCGTCGGGCTCCGAACGGGCCAGTCGCAGCGCGTCTCGCAGGTCCTCCATCGCCTCCGCATACTGCTCGCGCTCGGAGCGTGCGGCTGCGCTCATGCTCAGATTGCTAATGCGCGCGCGACGACTGGGCAGATGTTCCGCGATGTCGGCTCGCAACGGCAGAAGCAGTGCGCTCTGGCCCCAGCGCCGTAGATATCGCTGGTCGAGGTGATTCATTAACCGGGTGGCCGTATCGTATTCTCCAGCCGTGACCCTCATCTCGATCTCGTTCAGGTGTCCGTCGAGGTCGGCGACCTGGCGGACTAGCCGTTCCGGCGTCCACGCCGCGTGGTGATAGTCGGCGGCCCGCTGACGCAGATCACGCAGGATCTCTGGCGCATCCCTGTGTAACCGTGCGACGACGTGCGCGCCATCCTGCGACGGCAAGTAGTAGCGCTCACCGTCGCGACGCGCCAGCTGCCGACGCTCCAAATTGCTCAGCAGCTCCTCTATCGCAGTGCCGCCAGCGGACTCCGGCAGCAAGTGCGCAAGGGCACCGGCAAGGACGGGTCGGCCATAAACGGCCAGCGCCTCCACAACGCGCAACTCCACGTCGAACAAGTCGCCTAGCATCCGTTCGAAGAGCACAAAGGCGACGTCTATGCCCGCCGGCTCCCGTTCAAGCCGGTCGAGCAGTTGGTCCGGCGTGGTGAACCACTCGACGAGCAGAATGCCGTAAAACAGCTCAAGCGACCGCGGTCGGCCTCCGGTGATGTCACGCAACCGGCTCAGGAAGGTGTCGTCCGCCAAGGCTGGACCGAGCAAGTTCTTGCTGTCCAACGTGCGCAAGAAATCGCCGGCTTCAGGCATCGGCAGCCCCTCGCGAAGCTCGACCTCGAGTGCCCTCGGCCGGCCCACCTCGCGAAACAGATCCCGGGGAAGATACTGCGTGACGAATAAGATCCGCACGCGATGGCCGTCACGCATGGCCAGCTCAAAACAGACCTCCCGTAGGTCCGGATCCCGCAGCTCCTGCGCGTCGTCTAGCAACTCTTCGGCGCCATCCACCACGACAAGAACGCCACGTTCGCCCAACGCGGCAAGCACGATCGCAAGCCTATCCACCGGGGGAATCGGCCGTTCCAGACGGCCTCGGACGGCCGTGGCATCCGGTTCTTCTAGCGCTCGAGCCAAGTCGAACAGCAATGCTCCTACACTCACCCGCCGATAGCCACACGCGTTTAGCAGGATCACGGCGCGATAACTGGCCAAAGATCCATATCCGAGCGACCGCCGCAGCCGGTCGAGAAGGGCGGTCTTGCCCATCCCGTCTCGGCCGGTGAGCGCGATTAGGCGGGCGGCGGGGTCCTTGAGTACCTCGGTGAGCCGGCGCAGATGTTCATCGCGATCATAGAATCGCACCGGAGGAATGCCGGGCAACTCATTGATCATACGCACGCCAGCGGCGGTGACCACCGGATTGTCATTGGGGTTCGGAGCCGGTTCGCGGTCCACGGCGAGGTCTCTCTCGATGCGCTCACGGTCGCGCTGTTGTGCGGTGACCGGGTCGGCGATCCGCTCCCGTTCGCTCGCGATCGAAGCGGCGAGCTCGCGGTCGCGAAGCACAAAGCGCTCGCGATCCGCTCCTGTGACACCGACTGCGCTTGCGGAGGCACGCTGGCGAACCTCCTCGATGACCGTTAGGCTCCCGGCGGGAGTGTCAGCGGTACTAAGGAACCGCGCGAGTTTCTGCCAGCCGGACTCGTCACCTTCCACCATGTTGATTAACGTCGGCGGGAAACCAAGCGACAGCGGTGGCGGTACCTCGGGCCTAGGCCGGATCAAGGCGCACCGCAGGTGGCGTGACCGAGCGCGGGCGACCTCCCGTTCGCACCACTCGCTTTCCGAGCTGGCCGCCGTCACAACAAACAGCGCGATGGTCGAGGCATCGATGGCACGCTGAATCTGCAGCGTAAACGGCGGCCCACCAGGGTCAATGAGATCGTCGGTCCAAACGCGCCAGCCCGGCAGAAGCTCCGGCAGGCGGCGGCGCAGCAGTTCCTTCGTGGCGGCGCCGTCTTTGCGAGCGTACGAGACGAACACCTGCGGTGCCCCGGGATCGACCATCCGCCCTCCAAACCGCGCCGTAAAGAGTGTGCGCAAGACGGGAACGCCGGGTCAAGGCAACCGCCTCCACCGATGGACGCTGATCTCCATCAGCGTGGTTCGGGCCGCGGGGCGGTGAGGAGGTTGCCGGGGTACCTCGCGATACATAGCACGCACCAGGCAGAGGCCCCGGGCGGACCACGTCGAAGCGGTGTCTACCATGCATAGATGCGCCTGCCATCCACATTGGCCTACGGAGCGCTCTGCCAAGCCGCCAGCGCGGCAGCGCGGGCAGGACAGTTCCGCTATCTGCGTGCTGTCCGGGTCCGTTTGATTGCATTGGTCATCGCCGCCACCGGCGGCGCTCTAAGCTGGCAAGTTGGAGAGGGCGATGTTTGGGCTTGGATTGCCTTCATCGGCTTTTTAGTCGCGCTTGCAGCCGAAGTCGTTCTACTGGCAACTCATCCGGAACGTAAATGGTTTGAGGGAAGGGCTGCGGCCGAGTCCGCCAAAACACTATCTTGGAGGTACGGCGTTGGCGGTGCACCTTTCCCAATCGATCGAAAACCGAATGAAATGCACAGCGCCTTCCTGGAGCAAATTGCGGCAATAGCGCGCACACTGCAGGGCGAATTCCCGACTCCAATCGATGGCAGTAAGCTTCAAATTACTCCGCAGATGGAGGGGTTGCGGAAGGAGTCATTTGCGCAGCGGAAGGAGGCATATCTAGTCAACAGGATTCAGAATCAGCGAAATTGGTATGAACATCGCTCTCGCGCAGCGGAGCGTAACGGAAATCTCTTTCTCATCGGAGCGATCGCACTCGAATTCGCTGGAGTCCTCGCTGCTGCACTTCGGGTAGCTGCCGTCATCAGATTCGATTTACTAGGTATCATTTCCGCTATCGTCGCCGGCTTGGCAGCGTGGTCCCAGACGCGACAATATGGATCGACAGCAAGAGCCTATGCCTTAGCAGCGAACGAGTTGTCTCTCATAGAGACAAAAACTGGGCTGGTCGCCGAAGCCGACTGGCCGCCATTCGTTGCTGAAGCGGAAGCAGCGATATCAAGAGAACACACCTTGTGGACAGCATTGCATCGCCCGTAGAGCAAACGAATCGCAGTGCAAAACCGGACGGGAGCGCATGTATAACTTGCTCGTCGGCCTCCTTGATGGAGAGGCTTTGAAGGAACGCGTGGTTGAGTACACAGACGACGTGATCCGCGAGTACATCAGTCCAGGCGGTCGCCTGGACCCTTCGCGTCTAGTCAATCTTCCGACTCTTGTAATGCCTGAAATCGACTACGCTGACGGACAGGGCGCTCGAATTGGGCACGTCGAAAGCATCGTTCTTTCAGGTAGAACTTACCGCTTTCGTTTCGTGTCAAATCCAGCCATCCCAGAGATTCCATTAACGAAGATCAGTACATTGTCGAACCGACTTGGCATCACTGATTGGGAGTTTCGCAGAACCCATTGGGCGGTCAAGGATGTCGACCTATATCGGACTCTGCACGAAGCGCATGTCAGTGCTCCACCCGCTTCAGAAGTCCTGCGTTTTCCGGTAAATCGTCCACAAGAGGCCGACCTCGTTGCGATCATGATGCCGTTCGACGCAAGGTTCGGTCCGGTGTATGAAGTTCTCCGTGAAGCAACCACAGACGTCGGCCTGAGATGCTACCGCGCTGACGATATCTGGGAGCATAACCACATTATGGATGACGTCACCAGTCTAATATGGCGATCTCGAGTGGTTATCTCAGACCTCACTGGCAAGAACCCGAATGTATTTTACGAAACTGGCATCGCACATAGCATCGGCCGCGACGTCATTCAGATCGCCCAGTCGAGCAACGATGTCCCCTTCGACCTTCGATCGATTCGATCCATATGTTATCTGTCGAACAACGAAGGTCTCGGACACCTCAAAAAGCAGGTATCCGATAGGCTGCGGGATCTAGTTTCTCGCCCTTCCCCGTGACCAAGCATTTCATTGCCACTAGAAACGTCGAAATGCGTTCGACTGCAACTTCAAACACACATACTTGAATATCGATCTTGGCGGAGCCGGCTTAGCTCTCATTTCTACCCAGTCGCCGGGACGCTCGTGCCCGAGCCAAAGGGAAGGACGTCCAAGCACGTTGAACAGTCGACCCGCATGAAGGCTCATGACGAGAAGATCCCTGTCTTCAGAGCAGCCGCTTCGCGGCAGCTCGTACCTTCTGGTAAGCCGAGTCGGTGCCAGACGGTGCCTGGCTACCGACGAGCCCGAAATACACGAAGAACTCCGAACCTCGAGGCTCGGGCTCGGGCTCGGGCTCGGGCTCTTCGATCTTCACTCATGCCAGCCGCAGCGTGGCCGAGTTCTTCTGTGGTCCGCGATCATCTTCCCAGGTGACCGTGCATAGAGCCTGTGGCGCACTCCCCAAACTCGCCGCGAAGATGAACTTGGCTTCACCACCTGGCGCCAAGATTTCTACATCGGGCGCGTCAGCATCCGCCGCGCTGCTAATTACGTGCCAAGAATCAGTGTCAACGTCAAACCGGACGTTGCGGGCTGGCGCTTCGCCGGTGTTATGGAGAACGATCCGCCAATCTCTTGAGGTGCTTACGCGTCCACGGGAGTCAGTCCGCACTCGCTCGGAAGAATCAAGACGAGGCCAGACTTCGGCAGTCCGGGCAGAGACAGCTTTGCCATTCCCGAGTTGAAGCTCCGCTCGGGCGGAATCTCGCGAAACCGCTTGAGCAAGGATATTGTCTACGTGCCGGGAGAGTTGCTCGTTGGTGTCATACGACAACGTCAACGACTTGGCCGATATATCGCCTAGGTACTGGTTCAGACCCTGCAGCTGCAAAAGATCAAGATTTCGGGTATTCACGCTCCGCGTACATCTCAAGATCGCGACATACTTTCCAGAATCCGCTAGACGTTGGATCTCCTCAGCGGTTCCGGAAACTGCTGATTCCGTAGGGGTGCCTAACCGATTGGCGAAGATCGCGATACACCCATCACACGAGTCTACGATCTGCTGGTTGATCGCGCCCTGTGCGGTTTGGCCGAACTCGGCGGCTGCGTGCTCGCTCCAGGAGATAGGAACAATAGCCGTTCCAAACTGCACGCCGTATACACCATTCCAGTGGTTGATCGCGCGCCGGACGGTCGCAAGATCCTCTTCGTTCACGTCACCTGGACATGAGATAAGGAGCCGTCGAATCACACCGCTGTAGGACACCGTATATCTCTAGCACGTGCAAAGTTCTCCCGCAAATTTGATAGGCAGCCAGCGAGTCGACTCGCGCCACTTCACTACGCAAACTCGGATCGTATGGACCTGCTCGCCAGACAGGCAGACTCCGGCCTAGCCGGGGAAGGTGCCGCATAGAGACCAAGTACCTCGCCCCAATAGGTGTTGGACCAACTTCGTCTCGGCGCCCATGCGGCTCCCGATATAGGCCAGAATGTCTTTTATAATGATACTGTGGATGATTTCGTCGCGCTGCGCCACGTGCCGACCCGGTGTCCCGAAGCCTGCTATCGAAGATCCTCTTCTCTAGGAGACGGACAATGGCTTGCGGCGGCCAGGACCGCTTGATCGGCGATGACCAGGGGTCCAGCGGGTGCCAGGGTTCCTGCGGCGAACATCGAGGTCTGGATCCGGACGCGGTAGACCTGCCCCCATCACGTCAAGCCCTCATGAATGGCCATAAATAGTAATCATCGACATCCCCCGTTGAGACATCACGGGACGAGAAGACGGCACAGGACGTCCATGTCGAGCGGGTCCCGGCTCGCTGGCCATAGGACGAATTCTGCATATGGGTCCTCACGCCTTTGGTGGGTGCGCCCTGTTGGTAGGCCCCGGCCGTCCGGGACAGCAGTCTCCAGGCGGCCCGGCCGTAGTCCACGTGAAGGGACGCTCGATGACCTTGGGGCCGTACAAGGACGAGATGACGCCGCTCTCCGCCCGACTGACGACGTACTACCGCCACGTCACCGCGACACACGCCGACGATCCCGCCGTCGGCGCCTGCCTGCTTTGCAGGGTGTCGAGGTGTGCGAAATGGCGGTCTGCCGTCGAGCGCCTCACCTGTGCCGGTGAGCGGCCGGCGATTCCGGTCACCATGACGGCCACTCTGCCTGTGACTGAAGGCAGGCCGACATGACGCCGGCCGCACCGGTCCGGGTCGGCGACGTAATCCACGTGGATGAACAGAGCTATTGCTACGGGCTCGGATCGCTGACATTGCGCGTCACCGCCGTACACCGCCTACGGCAGCACGAGGATGGGCTGTGGGTGGAAGTCGACGGCATCCCGATATGGCGGAACGGCTACGAGGGTATGGAGCGATGCGCCCTCATCCGGGTAGGCGGGATTCGCCGCCCACCGCGCCCTGCCAGTTCGGGGACGAAACCGTGAGCGGCGGCCTGTATCTCGGCCACGCGGCCCGCGATCAGCTCGCTACGGCCGAGGCGCACCTGTACGAGCACCTCTCGGTGACACCTGGCGGTCTGTGTATCACCTGCGCCGAGCAGGAACCCTGCCAGGCACGGTACGCGGCAATGGAGGTGTTCCAGCGATACGGAATCCTGCCCAAACGACGGCGGGGAGCGGCGGGGATACGGACACCTCAGCAGCCGTGGGCAGGTTTCGCGGTAGACCAGACTCGCTCGCACGACGCGAGGTAGGTCCCCACCATGCCGTCAGGCCGAGTGCTCTTCAGGTGCAGCACTGGCGCGTGCGCGCCCGGCCGGCCGTAGACGTGCGTGTTGACGAGCAACTCGTCATCCGCCCGAAAGATCGAGTTGTAGAGCACCGTGTCGTGGAGCCGTAGCTGAGCACCCGCCTCCACGATGGGATGGAAGCCGACCAGCGCGGTGCGAATGCGGGCGCTCATGCCGTCGCCGATCCGCTCCTCGACTCCTCGATCGGCCACATGGGCGCCGCTGGGATCGCCGAGTGCGATCCGCACGCGCACATCAGCCCTTGCCTTCGCACAGAGCAGGGCCGACGTCCCGAAGTCCTCGGCGAGAAAGAGCGCGCTGTAGGCGAGAATGTCGATCTCCTTTTCGGCCTGGGCGAACAGCCGTGACCAAGCGTCGGGTGGCATCGCCGACCGATAGGGGTAGACCATCCGGACCTCATCCGCTAGAGCCACAGGCTCGATCCGCCGAGGCAGGTCGGGCCACAGGTCATGGGGTGCCCAACCGGTCAAGTCGGCCAGGGCGTCGCGGTGCCGGGGGTATGGCACGCGGCCGGCCATCCACCGCTGCACCGTCTTCGGGTCGACGCCCAACCGTGCGGCGACATCGACGGCATTGACCCCGGCACCTCGTAGCGCGCGGGCAAGTGGATGGTTCACGCAACGACTCCGATCGCTGGCGAGATCGTCATCTTAACCAAGAAGTCCCAAGACGTCCTAACGCCACGGTTCACACTCAGTTACCTGCCGTGAAGACTCTGAGCCGAACGATCACGACAGGAGCGAATATGGCGAGCAACGATCGGAGCGCGGAGACCGAGGCGCAGAGATCCGCGGATCGTCTCGCGCTCGCCCTGGAGGACGCAGGATTCGACGTCGGCCAGGAGTTCCCGGCGCTGCACGACGCGATCGGCCGTCAGGGCTTCGCGGTGGTGCGTATCGGTGACGTCCAGCCAGCCGTCGCCTACAGGCTTGCCGCCGCGCTGACACGTGGCGCTGCGCAACAGACGGATCAGGCGGAAGGGGACAACAACAAGCGGTGACCTTGGCTGTGCTCGGCGGGACGTTCGCTTAATCTGCCTATGTGGATCAGGTCGAACGTGCCCGTGACCTCGCGCGCCTGTTGCTCGCCGTCCCAATCCCGCGCCGCTGGTCACACAGTCAAGGTGTCGGCCGAAAGGCCGAGGCGGTCGCGCACCTGGTCGGCGAGGACGGTCCGGCGCTGGTATCGGCAGCCTGGCTCCACGACGTCGGGTATGCGCCTGACCTCGTAGTCACCGGCATGCACCAGCTCGACGGTGCACGCTACCTGCGCGATGTCGCCCATGCCGACGATCTGGTCTGCCGTCTGGTTGCCCACCACTCGTGCGCGTTCATTGAGGCCCGGAACCGGGGTCTGTCTGATCAGCTCGCGAACGAGTTTCCCCCGGTCGAAGGCCTGGTTTTCGACGCGATCACGTACGCGGACATGACGACGAGCCCGGTCGGCGAGCCGACCGACGTCGAGCAACGCCTTGCCGAGATCCTTGCGCGGTACGGGCACGGCGACCTCGTCGCCGAGTCGATTCGGGAGGCGAGTCCGATGATCATCAACTCGGTTCAGGTGATCACAGCGGCGCTCCAAGACGGCTGACGGATCAATTCGTGCGGGAGAGCGCACCTTGCTCGTCGCGGCTCCACCGGCGGCCGGCGCTGTCCAGGAACTCGATCTGGACGGGCTCGGGCTCGACGTACGTCCGTAGCCAGTCCGCGGGCGCGGCTCGTTGAACGGTCTGTCTGGTGGCACCAGGCCGACGAACTCCGTGCCGGGCTCGTCGCCGGCGCGCGCCGGCATCGGCAGCTCGACCTCGTAAATCGGCATGTCACTCGCGTTGTGGATGTGGAACGCCAGCTCGCGCTTGCCGTCGAGCTTCCGGATGACTTCCACCCACGCGCTGATTCGCTCGGCTTGGGCTCGGCGGTGGTCCTCGGCGCGGTCGGCCTCACGGTGGTGCTCGCGCCGCAGCAGCAGGAAGCCGACCAGGAACGCGCCGACGGTGCCGACGGCGGAGAAGACGTCGGCGAAGGCGCTGAGCCAGTCGCTATCCAAGGTGCACGTCGTGCGGCGCGGTCAGGAACTGGTCGAGCCGCATACGCATCGAGCGGTCGATCGGCAGGGCGGCGATCTCGGCTGCGGGGACCCACCTAACCTCGGTGCTTTCCACGCTGGTCGTCGGAGATCCGCCTGTCTGCCGCGCCGCGAAGACGACGGAGAACTCCTGCCGAACCTCCCCGTCGCTCGTGTAGAGAATGACGTGACGGGGATCAGAGAAGATGCCGACCAATCCGGTGATCTCGACGTCGATTCCCGTCTCCTCGGCTGTCTCGCGCACAGCGGTGTCGGGCAGCGACTCGCCGAGGTCCATCGCACCACCGGGCAGTGCCCAGTTGCCGTTGTCCGATCGGCGGATCAGCAGGATCTCGCCGTCCTCGTTGGTGACCACCGCGTTCGCCGAGGGAACGAGCGACGTCGCCCGCGGCGCCTCGGGATCATCGAAGTAGTCGATGCGCCGTGCCATACCGCCTCATTCCAACGGGGTCGCTTCGTCCCACACGCGCTCGAAGCTGTCCAGGTACGTCGTTACCATGCCGCCGCCGGCCACCCGGCGCAGGTGAAGCACCGGCGCTTGCGCTGCGGGGAAGCTGTAGATGTGGGTGTTGACGAGGATTTGATCGTCGGCGCGGTAGATCGAGTTGTAGAGCACGGTGCGATGTAGCCGAAATTCGATGCCTTCGATCTCGCGCAGCGGCCGGTACAGAACGAGAGCATTCTTGATCTTTCCCGCCTGGACGTCGTCCAGCCCTTCGTCGGTCCCCCTCTGGGCCACGGCCTCGCTGTCCGGGTCGCCGAGCAGAATGCGTATGCGTACCCCCGCAGCTGCCTTCTGCCGGAAGATCCGGTGAATGCCGGCGTCCTCCGACAGGAACAGCCCGCTGAAGACCAGGACGCCGATCTCCTCGTCAGCGTTGTCGAAGACGTTGCGCCACAGTTCGGACGGCACCGTCCAGCGGTGCGGGTAGATGTTGATGATCTCGCTCTCGCTGGCGCTGGCCACCTGGTCGGCGTTGAGCGCGTCAGGCCACAGGTAGACCTCGTCAACCCCGAGCTTCGCCGCGACCGCGTAGCGGTGCCGCCGGTACGGCGTGCGACCGCTGATCCACCGCTCCACGCTCTTCGGGTCCACGCTCAGCGACTCCGCCAGATCGGACGGAGTGATGCCTCGCTCCAGCATCGCGGTGCGTAGTCGCTCGTTCGGCATCGTCTTCCCGTCAGGACGTCCGGCAGCCTGCCCAACATAGGCGAGACATCTTGGACACGTCCAGCTATGACCTGATCACGTCCAGTCCTCTGATCGCACTCTCGGTGGCACGTCGATGCGGACCACGCATCGACCAATCGAGAGGAGATCAGCGATCAACACTCAACTCTTCACCAGCGAGGACCCGACCTGCCCGTGCGGCGCCCAGCTCGGCGCGGGACACCCGGTCCTGTGCCGCAAGTGCGTCAACCGGCTGCGCTGGAACCGCCGGCACCAGCCGCGCGGCACTCACGGCGGCGCCGACCGGTCCATTCGTACGCGCCGAGCCCGGCGCAACCGCAACGGCGGTGACGCGTGACGATCGCCGTCTCCGCCGTCATCCTGCTCGGTGTCTTCGTCTGCCTCCTGTGGCGGTACGCCCGGTTGCCGCTCTGGCAGGCCGCCATCTGCGCGGCGTTCGGCTACTTTCTCGCCTCGTCGTCCATCGGCCCGGAGGTCGGTGACGGGCTGAGCGCCCTCGCGCGATTCGTCGCCGGGCTGGACCTTTGACCGCCGGGCGACGCGACTGGTGGGTCATGGCCGGCATGACCACCGCGGCGGTCTCCGCCGCGGTGGCGAGCTTCGCCGGACTGCGCGGCCTGGCCGAGGTCGCCGGCTGGCCCGCGCGGCTAGCCTGGCTGCTACCCATCACCATCGACGCGTACGCGATGACGTCTGCCCGCGTCTGGCTCGCCGGAACGCTCGGCAGCAACCGAACGCGGGCCTTCGCCCGAGCCAACGCGATCGGCGCCATCGCCACGAGCATCGTCGGCAACGCCGGCTACCACCTGGTCGCCACCGGCATCATGTCGATCTCATGGCCGATCGTCGTCCTGGTGGGCGCCGTACCGGCCGCGGTCCTCGGACTGACCGCACACCTACACGCGCTAACGACGATCGCGCCGACGGAACCCGCGCCAACGCCAGCCGCAACGGTCCGTCCCGCGGTCCGTCCTCAAGTCCGGACCCGACGTACGAAGCACCGTACCGACGCGGCACTACTCAAGGACGCACGAGAGGCCGACGCCCGGTACCGCGCCACGCACAACGGACGCCCGATCACCCGTGACGGACTGCGCTCCGCACTGCGCATCGCCGGACCGAAGGCAACCGAGTTACGGCGTCTTCTCGCCGCTGAGAACACCAACAGCACCGACCGAAAGGAGGCTTCATCCCGCCCATGACCAACTCGCCGCAGATCCCGCGCCCGACCATCGACCAGGAGGCCATTCTCACCCATCTAGTCGCCGCCCAGATCCGGCGCACGCCTGTCGCCGTCTGGACCGCACTCGCCGACATCCGCGTCCTGCTCACCGAAGTCGACCGGCTGGCACGGCTCCTGAGCCGCACCCGGTGGGACTTCGCAGACCTGCTCGCCGCCGCTCACGCCACCATCGCCGCCGACCACGACGGCGAACCTGACCCCCTCATGTACCTCCGCGACGCGGTCGCCGAACACCGGGCCTGGACGCCACCCAACGACGGCGAACTCGCCGAATGAGGGCCTACGGACGCCGGCACCGCCGATGGGGCCGCCGCAACCCGCAACCACTCCTGCTCGTACCCGATGAACCGCTCCTCATCGTCGGCCTGGCCGCGCTCGGACGAGCCCTGTTCCGGTACCGGTCAGAACTCGCACCGGCCATAGCCGGGCTCACCCTCGCCGTCGCCGGACTCGCGTTGCACCGCACCCATCCGGACGCGTGGCCGGTGGTCGCGGTCCTCGCTACTGCGGCGGCGTTGGCGGCCGGACTGCGCGGATTGCCGTGGGGCGTCACGCGCCCAGCTGAACGCGCCTACGCCGCGACGGCAGCCGCTGCCGCCGGAGGCTGGCTCGCCGCGGCGTCGGCGCTCGGCCCCGGCCGGCCTCCGCTGTCTACGATCCTCGTCGTGGCGGTGATCGCGCTCGGCGTTCCGTGGTGGGCGCACCGGCGCCGTCGCGCCCGTGTCCGGGTGGATCGGGTCATCCAAGCCTGGCCCGACCTCGCGACCGCGATCGGGCTCGACGGATCGCGGGTAATGTCGGCCGTCATCGACACCTGGGGCTGGCGCGCCAGGATGAAACTGCGCCCCGGCCAGAGCGTCGCCGACGTCGTCGCCCGCGTGCCGTCCATCGAATCGGCCTTGGGAACACGACCCGGCGCCGTCCGCGTCGAGCAGGACCCGGCCCACGCCGGCCGATGCACGATGCGCGTCCTCGCGGTCGACCCGCACGCCGGCGCCATCCCCTGGCCCGGCCCGACCGCACGGTCCCTCGCCGATCCGATCGAACTCGGTGTCTTCGAGGACGCGACACGCGTTCGGGTGCCGCTCCTGCGTCGGCACGCGCTGATTGGCGGCACCACGGATTCTGGCAAAAGCGGCGTGCTCAACGTCGTGCTCGGCAACCTCGCCGCCTGCACCGACGTTGTCCTGTGGGGCATCGACCTCAAGGGCGGCATGGAACTACGGCCGTGGGCATCCTGCCTCGCCCGGCTCGCAACCACCCCGGAAGAGGCGACCCGGCTGCTCGCCGACGCCGTCGCGGTCCTCGACGCCCGAGCGCACGCGTCCGGCCGCGACAACACCCGCGTCTGGGACCCCACACCGAACACGCCGGCACTGGTCATCGTCATCGACGAGTACGCCGAACTCGCCGACACCGCGCCAGCCGCCGTCGCGCATGCCGAATCGGTCGCCCGACGAGGCAGGGCGCTCGCCGTCGACTTGCTCGCCGCAACGCAACGCCCGACCCAGAAAGCCATGGGTGGCGGCGCCTTGCGCTCACAGATGAGTGTTCGCGTCTGCCTACGCGTCCGGGAACGCCGCGACGTCGACCTGATCCTCGATAAGGGCATGCTCGCCGCTGGCTGGCACGCACACACCCTCGACGCACCGGGCAAGTTCTACGTCCTCGCTGACGGGCACAACCAACCCCGCCGCGCCCGCGCCTACCTGGTCACCGACGACCACGTCCGGGAAACCGCAGCCCGCTACGCCAACGACCGCCCAGACCTCGACCCGCTCTCCCGCGCCGCGCTCGAGCAGAGTCCGCAGGCCATCGAACCACCGAAGGCCGACGCCAACGATCCGGAAAATGCCCTTCAGATGGCACTCGACCAGGCGCCCAACGACGGCCTCACCATTCCGGAACTCATGGCCTTGACCGGCATGGGCCGTACCTGGGTTTACGACCGGCTCCAGGCACTCGCCGCCGCCGGCCGCGCCCGGCAAGTCACCCGCGGGCGCTGGCGCGGCTGACCCGATCGTCCGCGCGGACGTCCATCCGCTCGCGCACGTCTGCGCATTTCAGCGCGCGGACGGACGACGGACGGACGACCACGCGAACAGCATGGGCGCTGAGAATCGCTGGTTTTCGGTGGCATTGTTCCACTCAGGACCTAAGCCCGCGGATTGCGGCGAACTCAAGGAAATCGTCAGCGACGACCTCAGGCTCGCCGGCGTCGTGGAAGCGGAACCAGACCTCATCATGGCAGCGACCGCCGGCTACCGGGAAACCCCAGTAGTCTCCGGTGCCGACCGGAGCGACGGCGACGAAGCCGCGATCGGAGAACTCACGATCGTTCACGGCCAAGAGGTCGTCGTCCCCTGGCTCGGCGATGACCGGCAGCAGATCAACGAACCCGAACATGCCTCCGCCGTAGTTCCTCATGAATGCCTTGTACTTGGACGGGAGGATCACTCCCATCCGCAGCTCGACGGCGGTGATCTCGTCCGCGGTCGCAGTGCGCCCTTCGATGAGGGCGAAGCCGTACTTGGCCACAGACGCAGCCGACTTCTGCCGGAGCGCCTCGGCAAGCGCGTCAAACTCTTCAAGATCCATATCTCGGCTCCCGCACGACTGTCTCAACTCCGCTGGAGCTTCGCATCATCACCACCGATCAGAAAGGAGGCCCGCGATCACCACGAACGACCCTGAAGGGGAGAGGAGAAATCGCAGCATACGAACGACAAAGACGCTGGTCATCGAGGATGGGCAGGTCAAGGCGTCCCTAGACGTCCCTCTGGCCGACGCCGCCGCAGACGCACTCTGGCGCATCATCGACCGCGCCCGGAAGACTCGACAGGCATGAGGTTCGCCTTCTACGGACGCGTATCGACCGAGGACCAGCAGGACCCGCATGCCTCCAAGGCGTGGCAGCTCTCGCGAGCCCGCAGCCTGATCGAACCGGCCGGCGGGGAGGTCGTCGCGGAGTTCTTCGACATCGGGCTGTCCCGCTCGTTGCCGTGGAAACGGCGACCCGAAGCGCTGCGCCTGTTGGACACGATCAAGAGCCCTACGCGGGACTTCGAGGCTGTCGTCATCGGCGAGCCGCAGCGCGCCTTCTACGGCAGCCAGTTCGGCATGACCTTCCCCGTCTTCGTGCACTACGGGGTCGGCTTGTGGGTGCCCGAGGTCGGCGGGGCGATCGACCCGGGCTCCGATGCGCACGATCTGGTCATGGCGCTGTACGGCGGCATGAGCAAAGGCGAACGCAACCGCATCAAGATTCGCGTTCGGTCGGCGATGAGGGCGCAGACCGAACTGGAGGGCCGTTACCTCGGCGGACGGCCGCCCTACGGCTACCGGCTCGGCGACGCCGGCCCACACCCGAACCCCGGCAAGGCAGCCGCGGGCAAGCGGCTCCATCAACTCGAACGCGACCCGATCACCGCCCCAATCGTGGAGCGGATCTTCACCGAGTACGTCGCCGGACGAGGCATGACCTCGATCGCCCGGGGCCTGACCCAGGACGGCATCACGTGCCCGTCCGCCTACGACCGGGTACGCAACCCGCATCGTCACACCCAGGTGTGGGAAACCACCGCAGTCCAGGCGATCTTGCAGAACCCTCGGTATACCGGCCGTCAAGTCTGGAACCGGGCGCGCACCGATGAAGTTCTGATCGACGTCGAGGACGTCGCGCTCGGCCACGAGAGCCGGCACCGCTGGAACGACCCGAGCCAGTGGGTGTGGTCCCGCACCGAGTCACACACGCCGCTGATCAGCACCGACCTCTACGAACGCGCCCAGCAGACGATCAAGAAGCGCGGCACCAACAGCGACGCCGGCAAGGCTCCCCGCCACACCAGCCGCCCATACCTGTTCCGCGGCCTCATCACCTGCGGCCTGTGCCACCGAAAGATGGTCGGCAACCCCAACCACGGCCGCCTCTACTACCGATGCACCGCCAGCCGCGACTTTGTCCGCCAGCACCAGATCAGCCACCCACCAGCCCTCTACCTCCGCGAGGACACCATCACCCACCCGATCGACAGGTTCCTCCGCGACGAACTGACCGGCGCCGGCATGGCCGACAACCTCCGCCGCGTCGCCGACGCTCAGTACCGCGCCGCGCAAGCCGCCCACGACGAGACCGGCGAGATCGACAAGCTGCGCCAGACCATCACCGACGCCGACAACAAGATCAACCGCTACCGGGCCGCCCTAGACGCCGGCGGCGACCCTACGCTCATCGCCGGCTGGATCGCGGAGACGACCGCGATCAGGAAGTCCGCGCAGGCCCGGCTCGGCCTCACCGAGGTACCGCCGCAGCAGATGACCGGCGACCAGCTCGACGCCATCGCGGACGCGTTCAACGACCTGCTCGGCCTGATCCGTGGCGCCGACCCGCGCGACAGGGCGGAGCTGTACAGCCGGCTCGGCCTCCGGCTGACCTACCAGCCTGGCCGGAAAACAGTGATCGCCGAGGTTGTCACCCCGGCGATCACTCGTGTCTTTGATTGGTGTCCGAGGGGGGACTTGAACCCCCACGCCCGATAAAGGGCACTAGCACCTCAAGCTAGCGCGTCTGCCATTCCGCCACCCGGACCTGCTATGTCCAGCCTAACCGAGCCGACCTGCGGTTTCACACCCTCAAACCGCTGCCCGGCGGGCCGCACAGGAGAGAACTCTACACGGCCCGCCGCCGAACCCGAACCCGGCCCACCCGCCTCGACGGGGACGCCGGCCCGCCAGGTCAGGGACAGGTCGAATCAGCGGACCCACACGGTTGCAGTGCCCGATGCCGGAAGGGCGGACGTGGTCAGCGGCCGGTCATGGTCAGGGCCGCGTCGACGATTGAGTCGGTGTCGATGCCGTGGAGGTGGTACGCGTCGGCGAGGCCTGAGGACTGGCCGAACGTCGTGACGCCGAGGCTTCGGATCCGGTCGCCGCGGGCCGCCGCCAGGAACGTCAGCGTGTGCGGGTGCCCGTCCAGGACCGTGACCAGTGGTGCGGGGTGCTCCGTGGGGAACAGCTCGCTCAGGATCCCCCCGCCCAGCCCGGCCTCCCGGCTGTCCCGCTGCTGCAACGAGCGGAACACCAGGTCAGGGCTGGTCAAACAGACGACGCCGGCCCTGACGCCCGCCGCGGCCAGGGTGTCCGCCGCCGCGATCACCTCCGGCATGATCGCGCCGACCCCGACCAGGGTGACGTCCTCGTCCTGCGGGAGGTGGGCGGCGGGTAGCCGGTAGCCCCCGGCGACGGCCTGCCGGCGGCGGCGGTCGCGCAGGGACGGGTCCTCCGGTACTTCGGCGAGGGCCGGGTCGAGGGGGCGGGTGGAGAGGCGGAAGTACGCGGACGTGCCGCCCTCGATGCCGACCTGGCTCATCGCGTGGAGGAAGCACCACTCGAGATCCTGGGCGAACGCCGGTTCCCAGGCCACGCAGCCGGGCTGTTCCAGGCCGATCGACGGGGTGGTGATGGACTGGTGTGCCCCGCCCTCCGGCGCCAGGGTCACCCCGGACGGGGTGCCGACCAGGATCGACTGGCCGCCGGCGTATATGCCGTAGGACCAGGGTTCCAGGGCTCGGGAGACGAAGGGGTCGTAGATGGTGGCGATGGGGATGAGGCGCTCGCCCCAGCGTGACCAGGTCACCCCGAGTTCGCCGAGGAGGGAAACGAGGTTGACCTCGGCGATGCCGAGCTCGATGTGCTGGCCCTTCTCGCTCTCGCGCCACCGCAGTACGCGTTCGGCGTCGTCCTCGAACCAGTCGTGGCGCTCCTCGACGGACCACACCCCGGTCTTGTTGATCCAGCCGCCCAGGTTGGTGGACGAGGCGACGTCCGGGGAGCACGTGACTACCCGGGCAGCGGCCGAGGGGGCGTCGCGGGGCAGGTCGGCCAGGAGGCGGCCGAGGGCGGCCTGGGTGCTGATGGGCTTGCGGTAGCCGTGGCCGAGTTGTGCCGGGACCGGGATGGGCGCGGTGGGGGCGGTCGGCTCGCGGTGCAGGGCGGCTCCGCGCTCCTGGCAGAGCTGGCCGGCGGCGGTGTGTGGCTCGAAGCCGTGCCAGGGTGATTCGCGGTCCATGCCGGAGGTCGCGGCGAGGGCGTCCATCTGGGCGGCGGAGAGCAGCGCCGAGTGGTTGTTGGGGTGGCCCTCCGTCGGGAGGCCGCGGCCCTTGACGGTGTAGGCGAAGACCACGGACGGGCGGTGCTGGTCGACGCTGCCGAACGTGTCGACGAGCAGGCCCAGGTCGTGGCCGCCGAGGTCGCGGACGGCGGCTGCCAGCTCCGCGGGTGGGATCTCGTCCAGGAGGGCCTTGAGGGCCGGCGTGTCTGCCGTGTCCTCGCCGCCGGCGAGGATGCGTTCGGGGATCTGTGCGGGGTCGACCCGCAGCATGCGCTGGTACTCCTCGTTGGGCATCGCCTCGAGGCGGGCGCGCAGTGCCTGGCCGCCGGGGCGTTCGAACAGGCGGGTGATGACGCGGCCCCATTTGAGGATGACCACCTGCCAGCCGGCGGCGGCGAACATGCCCTGGAGTTTGGCGATCTGGATGTCGGGGACGACGCGGTCCAGGGACTGGCGGTTGAGGTCGACGACCCAGAGCAGTTCGCCCATCTTGGCGACGGCCGGGTCCATGACCGCTTCCCAGATCGCTCCCTCGTCGAGTTCGGCGTCGCCGAGGAGGCTGACGAAACGGCCGCCGGGGGGCACGTCGGGGAAGCGGGCCGCGACGTAGCGGTGTGCCATCGCCGCCCACAGCGCGGCGGTCGCGCCGATGCCGACCGAGCCCGTGGAGAAGTCGACCGTGTCGGGGTCCTTCAGGCGGGACGGGTACGACTGCAGGCCGCCCTTGGCGCGCAGCATCGGCAGGTAGGACTCGTCGAGGTCGCCCAGCAGGTAGTTGATGGCGTGCAGCACGGGCGAGGCGTGCGGTTTGACCGACACCCGGTCCCGGCTGGTCAGTTCGGCGAACCACAGGGCGACCATGATGTCGACCATCGAGGCGCTGGAGGCCTGGTGGCCGCCGACCTTGACCCCGGAGTCGTTGGGCCGCCCGGCGTTGGCGGCGTCCACGATCGACGCCGCCAGCCACAGCACGCGGCGGGCGATCACCCGCAGCACCTCGACACCGGGAGCGTCGGCGGACTTCTCGTTCATCGATGTCTCCGAGGTGGGGTCTAGCGGGTCGAGAGGACGGGCATGGCCGGGGTGCGAACGGCGGCGGCGGCGAGTGCCTGGTCGAGGTCGTCGACGAGGTCGTCGACGTGTTCCAGGCCGATCGAGAGCCGCACCAGACCGGCCGAGGGCCGGGCCTCCGGGGCGACAGGGCGGTGTGTCAATGCCGCCGGGTGCTGGATCAAGGAGTCTACGCCGCCCAGCGACACGGCATGCGTGAACAGCCGGGTACGACCGGTGATGCGCCCGGCCGCCGGGAAACCGCCGCGCAACGCTACCGAGATCATCGCGCCGGTCCCCCGCAGCTGCCGGTCCAGCAGGCCGCGCGGGTCGCCGTCGAGGCCCGGGTAGTAGACGCGGTCGACGGCCGGGTGCGCCGCCAGCCACTCGGCGATCCGGGCCGCGTTCGCCTGCTGTGTGCGTACCCGGATGGGCAGGGTGGTGAGGCCGCGGTGCAGGAGGTAGGCGCCCAGCGGGTGGAGCAGGCCGCCGGTGACGGCGCGGACCTGGCGCAGCCGGGACGCGGTCTCCTCCCCGCAGGCGATGACGCCGGCGACGACGTCGCCGTGGCCGCCGAGGTACTTGGTCGCGCTGTGCAGGGCCATCGCGGCGCCGAGGGTGACCGGGTTCTGCAGGACCGGGGTCGCGAAGGTGTTGTCGACCAGGACCGGGACGGTGCCGGCCTGCGCGACGACGGCCGCGATGTCGACCAGCTCGAGCGTCGGGTTGGCGGGCGTCTCCAGGACGACCAGGCCGGTGTCGGGCCGGATGGCGTCGGCGACGCCGGCCTCGTCGCAGAAGGTCACCTCCGCGCCGAGCAGGCCGGTGGCGAGCAGGTGGTCGGTGCCGCCGTAGAGCGGGCGGACGGCCACCACGTGGCGCCGGCCGATCATGGTCGTGTGTGCCAGGATCGCGGCCGTCATGGCGGCCATTCCGGAGCCGAACGCGACAGCGGTGTCGGCCCGCTCCAGTTGCGCCAGCGCCGACTCGAACCGGGCCACGGTCGGGTTCCAGAGCCGGGCGTAGACGGCGCCGCCGTCCGGCAGAGGGTAGCCGCCGGTGGCCATGCTCTCGTAGGACTCGCCGCCGCGGAGGATGTCCGGCAGGGGGTTCGTCGACGACAGGTCGAGGGGCAGGGCGTGTACGCCGAGGGCGGTGAGGTCCTCACGGCCGGCGTGCACGGCAATCGAGTCGCTGTGCATGGCGCCAGACTTACTGATGGCGTAACTTTTTCAAATACTCATTGTGAATTCCACAGCCCTGGCGGCTGTTCCTGTGTTTCTGAGGAAACTGCGAGCGTGTGGGGGCCGAGCACGTTGGGGAAACCGCAACTCGATCAGATAGACCGGCTGCTGCTCGGCACGCTGTCGACCGACGCCGACCTGAGCAACAAGACGCTCGCCGGGCGGCTCGGGCTGGCCGAGTCGACCTGCGCCTACCGGGTCCGGGCGCTGCGCGAGGCCGGCATCATCACCGGCACCCGGGCCCAGCTGGACCTGGCGCTGCTGGGCTACCCGCTCCAGGCGATCATCATGGTCCGGCTGGGCAGCCACACCATGACCAACGTCAACCAGCTGTACGACGCACTGGTCAGCGCGCCGGGCGTCATCCAGGCCTTCCACGTGGCGGGCGCCGACGACTTCTACCTGCACGTCGCCGTCGAGAACGCCGAGGCGCTGCGCGACTTCGTGCTCCAGCACGTCACCAGCCACCGGGTGGTGCGCCAGACCGAGACGCACCTGGTCTTCGAGGTGCGCAGCGGCGCGGGGGTGCTCGCGACGTAGGATGGCTGGTGCCCTTCACCGCAGGTCATCCGGCCGCCGTGCTCCCGTTCGTGCGCCGCGGCCTGCCTGCCTCCGCGCTGGTCATCGGCTCCATGACACCCGACCTGACGATGCTGCTGCCGGTCGCGGTGGTGATCCATTTCGCGCACACGTCGCTGGGGCTGATCACCGTCGACCTGGTGCTCGGCACGGGCGCCTTCGTGCTGTGGCAGGCGCTGTTCGGGCCGGCCGTGGTCGCCATCGCGCCCCGGTCTCTGGCCGCCCGGCTCCCTGACGACGTCCCCCGCGGGCTCGCGTATCACTTCGGGTCCGGCGGGCGGGTGCTGCGCGTGCTCGTCGCGGTGCTGCTCGGCGCCGCGACCCACATCGCCTGGGACAGCATCACCCACGACTGGATGTGGGGCACCCAGCACATCCCCTGGCTGGAGGCGCGGCACGGCTCACTGCTCGGATGGCAGTGGATGCAGCACTTCAGCGACGTCGCCGCGACCGTGATCATCGTCGCGTGGCTCGCCGTCTGGTGGCGCCGCGCGCCCCAGCGCAGCGCACCCGAACAAATCGAAAGTCGCCGGACCCGTGTGCTCGCCTGGTCGGCGATCCTCGGCCCGGCGGTCGCGGGCTTCCTGTACGGGCTGCTCACCGACTCGCTGTTCGTCGGGTTCTCCCGGGGCGCGGCGCTGGGCGCCGTCGGCCTCGTCGCCGTTGCCGCGACCTGGTCGGCGCGAAGGCGCGTGCCGGCCTGAAGTTGCGGTCATGGGCGGCCGGGGACACGGTAGGGCCAGCGATCGACGTCGATCAGCAGGGAGGCCCGCATGCGCCGGATCCGAGGGACGAGCCTGGCCTGCCTGGTCGCGGTCGTGGCGGCCGCCGGGGCCGTCGCGCCGCCGGCCTCCGCGGACGCCGGCCGCGGCGGGCTGTCGGAGCAGCGGCGCCTGGCCGACCGGCGGTTCGTGGCGACCGGTGACCGCGCCTACGAGGTCGGCGCCGAGGACGGCCGCTATCCGGCGACGGGCTGGCACATCCGCGGCGAGATGGGCGGCTTCTGGAGCCCGCCGATCAAGCTGCTCGACGGCCTGTGGTTCGCCGTCGACGGTCAGTGGCTGAGCGCGGAGCGGTTCACCAGCGGCAACGGCTTCGTCGAGATGGAGCTGGCCGGTCCCGGCGGGCTGCGGGTCCGGCGTACCGACGTGGCGCCGGACGGGGGCCGGGCGGTGCTGGTCGGGCTCGCCTTCGCCGGGCCGGCCCGGCGGGTCGCGCTGTCGGTCGACGCGCACTCCGAGCTGCTCTCCGCGTACCCCTGGGGGTGGACGACGCCCAGCCAGGAGACCGTCAATCTGCCCGACAGCGGGGGGTTCGACGGGCGGAATCTGGTCTTCCGGGAGACGGCCGGCGGGGAGCGACCGCACGAGTACGCCGCGGTGGTCGGCAGCGACCTGGCGCCGGACGGACACGCGCTCGGCGCCGGCCACCGCGGGCCGCAGGAGCCCGCCGTGGTGTGCCCGCCGGCCGACCCGGCGCCGCCGCGCTGCGACGACGGGCCGTTCGGCCGCGGCACCGGCGGGCGGCTCACCTACACGGTGGACGTGCCGCGCGGCGGGCGCACGGTCTGGTTCGCGGTGGCCGGCTCGGACGACGGCGTCGCGGCGGCCACCGCGCAGGCGCGGGCCGCGCTGCGCGACCCGGGCCGGGGCCTGGCCCGCAAGCTGGCCGGCCGGGCGGACGTCGCCGCGCGTACCCGGGTGGACCTGCCCGGCGACCGGCTGCTGCAGCGCAGCGTGGAGTGGTCCAAGCAGAACCTCGCCGATTCCGTGCAGGAGGCGCGCGACCTGGGCGTGTTCGCCAGCCGGGAGGGCACGCAATTCCCGCCGCCGGCCGGCACCGTCGACGTGGCGCGGTGGGTCGGCGCCGGGTGGCCCGACTATCCGTGGATCTTCGCGACCGACGCGGAGTACACCGCGTTCGCGTCGGTGGCGGCCGGGCAGTTCGAACCGATCAAGGCGCACCTGCGGGCGCTGCGTGACATCAGCGAGATCGTCAACGGCGGGTCCGGCAAGGTGGTGCACGAGGTCACCCCGGACGGGCAGGTCTACTTCGGCGCGAACGACGACCCGGGCAACACCGACGAGAGCGCCAAATTCCCCAGCACGGTGGCGCTGATCTGGCGGTGGACCGGCGACGACGCGTTCCGGGACGAGATGTACGACGCCGCGGTGCGCGCCATGCGGTACGTGACCGGGCTCGACGCCGACGCCGACGGCTGGCCCGAGGGGCTCGGCAACGTGGAGCGGCCGGGCATGGGCGCGGAGAAGCTCGACGTCGCGGTCTACACCGTCCGCGGGCTGCGCGACCTGGCCGAACTGGCGGCGGCCCGCGGCGATCGCGCGGTCGCCCGCTGGGCGAACGCGCAGGCCGAGCGGCGCGAGCAGGCCTTCGAGCGGACCTGGTGGTACGGCGGTGACGCCGCCGCGTACGCCGATTCGCTGAGCGATCCCGGCAACGTCGCGGTGTTCCAGCGGCACTGGACCGGGCTCACCCCGATGGAGGCCGAGCTGCCCGGCGGGCCGCTCGCCGCACCCGGCCACGCGCACGTCGCGCTGGCGCAGCGGGAACGGGCCTGCTACACGGGCGAGTTCGGCCTCTTCCACACCGGCAGCGGGCCGACCAGCGCGCCGGCCGGCAACACCGGCCCGTCCTGCGACAGCGTGGTGTCCACCGTGCCGGCCGAGCGGGCGACGTTCTCGCTCAACACCGCCGTGATGGCCGTCGCCGAGGGCAACTACGGCCGGCTCGGTCCGCAGCGGCGCTACACCACCGGCAACGCCCGCATCCAGCTCGACCCGGCCGTCTGGGAGATGCCCGGCGCGATGCCGGAGGTGGCGCCGTCGCCGGACTTCGTCGCCAACATCGAGCGGGACTTCCTCGGCCGGTCCAGCGTGCTGCAGGCCTGGGGCGCGTACGGCGTGCTCTGGCCGGTGGTGCACCAGCAGCTGGGCGTCGATCCGGACGTCGGCCGCGGCCGGCTGTCGGTGATACCGGCCCTGCCGCCCGGCCAGGAGCGCATCGCCGGCCGGAACATCCGGGTCGGCGCCGGGTCGCTCGACGTGACGGCGACCCGGACCGCGGGCACCCTCACCGTCTCGGTGCGCTCGACGGTGCGGGCCGGGCTCACCCTGGGCGCGGTGCTGCCGGCCGGCGCGACCGTCGCGGGGGTACGCCTGGACGGGCGGACCGCGGCGTACCGGCAGCGGAGCACCGCGCGCGGCAGCGAGGTGCTGCTCGCCGCGGGCACCGGCGGGCGGCACACGTTGGAGGTGCGGCTCCGCTGACCCCTTTTGGGTGACCGAGATCCGGGCCGCTTCTTGGAAGAATGGTCGCCATGGCGGCCCGCGCGACACTGGATTCGGTCCGCATCGTCCAGCAGGGCGCGGAGCTGCACGTGCACGGCTGGGCCGCGGGCACCGAAGGGCTCGGCCCGGTGGCATACCGGGACACACCCGGCCGGCGGGCCGACGCGCAGCCGCCGCTGGACCCGGTCGCGATCGCCCTGCTCTGTTGCGGACTGTCCCTCGTGGTGGCCTGGTCGTTCGTGCCCGGGCTGGACCAGGGCGCCTTCGTCGGCGGCGCCGTCGCCGTCCTGCTGACCTTCGCGGTCCTGGTCTGCCTGCGCCTGCGGGCCACCGGGTCCGCCCGGCGGGCCCGCGCCCGGCGGCGGCAGACCGGCGACGTGTACCGGCTCACCGGCGCCGGCGAGCAGCAGCGGCTGCGCAAGCTCCTGCAGACCGTCGAGGCCCTGGACACCATCCTGGTGGACCTGCACAGCTTTCAGGCCGGCGGCCAGCGGCCGATGGTCGACCTCGCCGACCTGCAGCGGGCCGCCGCCCGCGCCCTGCTGACGGTGGCGGCGCAGCTGAGCATGCTCCAGTCCATCGGCGCCGAGCGGCGCAAGACCCGCGCCACGGCGCAGCGCCTGCGGGCCATCGACCCGGGCCTGCGCGCCAAGCTCGGCCACGCCGACGCCGCGCTGGCCCGGAGCATGAAGCTGGTCGAGGACGAGATGAAGCCGGTGGTCCGCGACCTCAAGCAGATGACCGCCCTGGCCGGCGACGTGCTCGACACCTGGCGCTACCAGCTGCGCCGCCGGGCCGAGGAGGAGCACGCACACCGGGTGCTGCGCGACGCCTGGACCGTGCTCGACGGCTCGGCCGACCAGCAGGAATCGGCCGCGGACCGCGACTGGCGCAACGAGATCATGGCAACGATGCAGGCGCTGCGAACGCTCATCGACCAATACGGCCCGGACTTCCTGCCGCCGCCCGATCACACGTAGAAACACTATTCCGTACGGACACACCGAAGTTCTGTGGCGCACGGCCCGGCCTCACTGCAACTCGAGGCCGTGGCCGGGACCGCCGGGCTGAAGCTGCTGGTTCCCGCGGTTTGCCGGGAGTGCTGGTGGGTCACGACGGCTGCGGTCGGGGCCCTGAGTCTGACGCGGTGGGCCGTGCGGGTGCGGTGCCGGGCGGGGCGGAGGGTGGTGCTTCGGCGGTGGTGATCAGCGCGTCGCGGACGGCGTCGGCCCCGGGTTTGAGGCGTTCGGTGTGGTAGACGCGCTGCCAGTTGTTCCAGCGGACGGTTCCGGCGAACTGGTCGGGGCCGGTCCCGGTACTGAGCAGCACGCCGGCGCCAGGGCTGGTTTCGGTGGTGGCCTGGCTGCCGTGGGGGACGAGGACCTGGTGGGAGGAGGGGTCGGCGAAGCCGGCCATGGCCCAGGGGATGCGCAGAGTCAGCTCGCTGCGGTCGAGGCGCCATAGGTTGCGGCTGTCGGCGTGCGGGTCGCCGGGGTTCCAGCTGCCGTGGCGCAGCCGTCCGACGTCGAACAGCTCGATGGGTAGCCGCTTACCGGTCGCGGGGATGGTCAGGTCGCGGTTGACGATCTGCTGGAACTGCTGCCAGCCGTCGACCGGGGCGGGGCGCGCGGATGCCGGTACGGGGTAGTCCAGCGGCATCGGGTCGAGTGGGACGCGGATCCACAACTGTCCGGTGTGTGCGCCCAGGTCGAGCGCGAACGCGGTGTCGGGCCGCTCATCGGTGCCACCGGGTGGAGGTGCGCCGGTCAGCCGGGGCAGGACGTCGAGCCCGACGGTGAGGCGGGCGGGGAGCGGCTGGGCCAGCGTCACGGAGAGGTGCAGGTAGGACTCGTCGAGCGTGGCCCGTACCCGGCTGGCGGGTTTCGCCTTCTGGTCCTCGGCGAGCGTCTGTGGTGCGGCGTCGGGGCTTCCGGTGGGGTCGGTGGCGATCAGCCCGAAGTACTGCTCGTTGGTGAGCGGGTCGTGCCACAGTTGACGCCGGTCGGCGGGGATCTGGTGGGTGACGGTGTTCCAGGTCAGCTTGAACCATTCGTCGATCCAGGCGAATATGAAGCCGCCGGACAACCCCAGATTTTTGATCATGTGGAGCAGTTCGGCGTCGATTCGCATGGCCTCGGCCTCGTCGTGGTCGCCCTGGTCGCGGCCGAGTGGTCCCAGGTGGGCCTTGCCGATGCTGGACGGCACCCCGAACTCGGTGATCATGACCGGCATGACGCCGTGGTGGTGTTCGCGTAGCTGGTTCAGGTAGCCGGCGTAGGGGTCGGCGCGGCCGGCGTACTGGAAGGTCTGCAGCTCGGGCTGGTGACGCTGGAAGTCCGGGTAGTAGGGGTAGGCGTGGTAGGAGGCGAATGTGCCGCCCGGCCACGCCGCGGTGGGCCGGACGTGGTTGGCGTCCACACCGACGAGGTCCTCCTGGGCCAGCGGTTCGTACGGGTGGGAGATCGGGTCGACGGTCGGCCAGTTCGAGAACGCCACCGGCTCGCTGCGCCCGGCCGCGGCCTCGACGGTGGCCAGCTCGTTCATGCGGGCGGCCAGCCACCGTTCCGTCGGCGACGCCTGCTCGGTGTTGTGGAAGTAGCGGCCGGACACCAGGGGCGCGGCGGCGTTGGCCTTGTCGGTGGCTTTCGTGGCGTAGGGGTCCCACTCCACCCCGATGATCCAGCCGATGAGCCAGGGGCTGACGTCGACGTTCCAGGTGCCGCCGGCGCGTCCCGGCATGGGCGGGCGGGTCAGCTGCCCGCTCACCGCGGCGGAGGCGTCGCGCAGCTCGGCGGTGAACGAGGTGGTGACCTTCGCGTCGTACAGGTTGCCCTTGGTCACGTACGACTCATCCGGCAGGTAGACGCCGTGCATCAGGTACAGCGGCCGGTCGGGATGTGCCCGGTTGTGCGCGGCCAGCTCGGTGTAGACCGCGGGGGGAAGGATCGTGTAGATGCGGATCACCCGGACGCCGAGGCGGTCCATCGCGGCGAACCAGGCGCGGGCGTCGTCCGCGGTGATCGCGACCTCTCCGGGCTGGTGTCCCGGGGTGGTGCTGCCCAGATTCACCCCGGGCAGGAACCGCTTGTCGCCGCTGGCGGTGTGCAACGCGAAACCCGCACGGTCGGCGGTCGCCACCGTCCGCAACCCGCTGACGGGTACCGGCCGCGGCGCCCAGGACGGGCCCGGTGGCGGGGGCGGCAGCGCGGCCAGCCCGGCGATCCGGGCTGTGCCCGCGTCAGGCTGCGGCGCGCGGGCTGCCGGGCGCACCCACACGACGACCACCCAGCCGGCCGCGACCAGCATGCCCACCACGAACACCGCCCACCAGCCACGACGCCGCCAGGGAGCCCGCTTCGCCAGTTCCGCTGACATGCCGCCAATATGACCACAAAAAGGGCACCGGGGTGGGCGGTTGCACGACGGTCGGCCCGCCGGGCACGGCAGCCGGATCCACCTGCCCGCCAACCGATCTGAAAGCTGTGGCGCACGGCCCGGCCTCACTGCAACTCGAGGGCGTGGCCGGGACCGCCGGGCTGAAGCGTCGGCACCCTCTCGGTGCGGAGATAGGCAAACCGGTTCGCGAGTGGCGCGGATCCTGCGTTAATGTGCGCCTCATGACCTTCGTCTGCTACTGCGCCGCTGCTGGGCGAACCCGCCGCTCCTGAGCGGCGAGCAACCCTTCAACACCTTGCTCCGCCGCTTCCAACGTCTCTGGCCATACGTGTCACGTATCGGCTTTCGTCGTCCTGGAACGGAGCACTCGCATGCCCGAGCAGTCTCGCGCCACCATGCCATCGCACCAGATTCGGCCGCTGACGCCCGCCGATCTGGAAGCCGTCGTCGACCTGTCTCTCCTAGCCTGGGAGCCAGTCTTCGCCTCGTTCGAGAACATTCTCGGATCCCCGATATTCAAGCTCCTGTACCGGCCGGAATGGCGGGCGGCGCAAGCCGCCAGCGTCCGAAGGACCTGTCTCGCGGACGACGCCGAGTCGTTCATTCTGGCCACGGCCGACAGCGTCACGGTGGGTTTCGTCGTTCTCCAACAGGACCGGGACGAGTCCCTGGGGATGATCGAGATGATCGCTGTGCACCCGGGGCACCAGCGTCGTGGTCACGGCCGAGCCTTGATGGAGTTCGCCATCCAGCGGCTCCGCGACCAAGGGCTCAAACTCATCAATGTAGGAACAGGCGGCGATCCCGGACACGCACCCGCGCGCGCCCTCTATGAGGCGGTCGGGTTCACCGGACTTCCGCTCGTGCAGTACTACATGGCTGCCGAGTAGCCGACCGGCCCTGCCCGGGCGATCTTGCTCGGGCAGGGCCGGGGCTGGAGATTGAACACGGCAGCCGCGAGATCGGGCCGATCAGGGCGCGGTCTCGACGGTGCCCGGTGGTGGGGCGGATAGACCGGCCTGGCCCGCGCCGCCGGCCGCTGCCTGCGCGGCCCGCTCGATCTTCGCCCGGTGTGTCGCGCGGGCTGCCGCGTCGATCTGCTCTTCGTATTCAGCCATCACCCCAGTCCGGCCGTCGAGCTGCTCACGCAGGATGTCAGCGTGTCCGGCATGCCGCGTGGTGTCCTGCAGAACGTGGACCATCATGTTGAACAGCTTCACGTCGGGGCGCGTCCTGCCAGAGGGGCAGCCGCTCCGGGAACGGGCGGCCGAAGATCTCGCCAAGATACCTGGCCTCCCACGTCGCGAGATGCTTGACCAGGCCGAGAAGGTTGGTCCCAGTCGCCGTCAGGGGGCGCCGAATGTCGTACTCGGACAGACCATCGAGCTTCCAGACCAAGGCCGCACGGGTCACCTTGAGCTGATCGTGCAGGTAGTCCTTCGCGAAATCATCGATCACGGCATGCCAGCCTGCCACGCGGCAACAACAGGAGCCGCCCAGGAGCGCACAGAACCGTGGTGTCGAAGCTCGCGGACATGAAGTCCAGCGACGATCTCGTGGTGCCGAGGACGGGCCGGTCGCTGAGGAAGCCCGGACGCTGGCGCACAGCCGCAGACCGGCTTTTGCCGCGCTTCAGCCCGGCGGTCCCGGCCACGGCCTCGCGTTGCAGCGAGGCCGGGCCGGGCGCCACGGAACTTCGGTGTGCCCGTACGGAAAAGGGCTCTATGTCGCGGATCGGTCGCGCGTGAGCAGGGCGGCGATCCGGTCGGCCACGGTCTCGGCGGAGTTCACCTGGGTGGTGGTGCGGCCCCGGGTGGTGGCGACCGCGATGGCGATGTCCCGGCCGGGCAGGTAGGCCTGCACGGCCGAGTAGCCGGCGAACGACGGTGTCTGCTGGATCCAGCCGTCCTCGACGACGACGCCGAGCCCGAAGTGGCGGTCCTCGCTCTGGTGCACGCAGATCGTCGCCGGGCAGGTCGCGGTGCGTTCGCCGAGGCCGACGGTGCCCGGGTCGACCTGGGTGCGCAGGGCGCGGGCGGAGATGAGGCGGCCCGCGCCGACGGCCCGGGCGGAGCTGGCCAGGTCGCAGATGTTCGAGGTCATGACGGCGCCGGCGGCGGTGGTCCAGGAGGGGTTCCAGTAGGTCGAGTCCTCGAACCGGCCGCGCTCGATGGTGTATCCGTGCAGGACCGGGCCCGGGATGAGCGCGGTGTTCGCGGAGACGGTCGCGGAGAGGCCGAGCGGGTTGAGCACCCGCTGGCGGAGCAGCCTCGCCAGACCGGTACCCGTGATGCGTTCCAGGGCCTGGCCGAGGATGACGAAGTTGGCGTGCGAGTAGCTCCAGTTGGTGCCGGGCTCGTACCAGGCGGGGCGGGCCAGGGCGAGGCCGATCAGCTCCCGCTCGGTCCAGTGCCGGAACGGGTCGGCGTAGAGCCGGGCGACGAACGGCGGGTAGCTCTCGTAGTCGGGGTATCCGGACGTGCTGCTGCCCAGCATCCGCAGGGTGACCTTGTCGGCGCGGGGCAGCGACGGCAGCCAGCGCGCGATCGGGTCGTCGAGCGTCACGGTGCCCTCGTCGACCAGTTGCAGCAGCACGACGTTCAGGTACGCGATGGCGACCGCACCGATGCGGAAGCGCATGTCCGTGGTCGCCGGCACCCCGGCCATCGACTCGCCGGCGGCGGTGGTCACCACCTCCCGCCCGCCGACCGTCACCCGGACCAGGGCCGCGCTGAGGCCGAGTTCGCGTCGGGTCGACCGGGCGATCTCCGCGATCTCCGCGGCGGTGCCGCGCGGGCTCGCGGTCGCCGCACATCCGGCCGGCCGTACGCCGGCGCCCGCCGGGGCGATCCAGCAGGCGGTTGCCGCCAGAACGGTGACTGTCAGTACCGATATCGCTACTCGTCGCATTTGATCACTTTATCGGAGGTTTGCCCGAATCCGATCGCGACGGCCATCTCATGTGCTGTACCCGGCGTGCGCCCGGCCGATTAGGGGTCCGACGGTTTCAGGTTGCGGGAAGGAACAGGCGTGCAGTTCGGTCGAGCGGGTGTTGGCAGGCGGCTAGGTGCCGCGTTCTCGGTGCTCATGGCACTGATGATCGTCGCCGCGGGCGTGGGCTGGTGGGCGATGGCGCGCCAGCAGCAGGCCCAGCAGACCCTCACCGACCTGCAGTCGGTGCAGCAGGACGTGACGCTCGCCGAGTACCAGATGGCGGACATCTCCGGCTGGCAGGGGCTGGTCGTCGCCGACGTCGCCACGTACGGGCCGGCCGTGGGGCTCGGCAAGGACAGCTTCAACCGCACCGAGGAACTCCACGCCAAGGACGCGGTGTACGAGAGCTTCAAGAAGGCGCACACCGCGCACATGACCCCCGCGGAGCAGGCGCTGTACGCCAAGCTCAAGCCCGCGTGGGACGACTTCTTCGCCTGGGACGAGAAGATCATGGCGTGGATCGGCGACGGCAGCCGGGAAGGCCGGGTCAAGGCGATGGACGCCATCAACGACGGCCCCGCGGCCGAGTCGCTCGGCACCATCTGGGACACGACCAGCGCCCTCGGCAAGTCCGTCGACAAGCGCATGGAGACCGCCCGCAAGGAGAGCAAGGACGCGCAGCGCCTGGGCCAGTACGCCCTCGGCGGCGCGCTGCTCGTCGCGCTCGCCCTCGCCGTCGCGCTGAGCATCCTGGTCACCCGGTCCGTCGTCCAGCCGCTGTCGGTCGTGGTCAGCGCGCTCGGCCGGCTCGCCAAGGGCGACCTCACCGCGAAGGTCGACATCCGCAGCAAGGACCAGCTCGGCCGGCTCGGCGACGCGCTGAACGAGACCATCGACTCGCTGCGCGAGACGGTCGGCGCCGTCTCCGGGCACGCCGACTCCCTCGCCGGCGCCTCCGACGACCTGTCCCGGGTCTCCGAGCGGATCGCCACCTCGGCCGACGAGACCAGCGCGCAGGCGCAGGAGGTCACCCGGGCCGCCACCCAGGTGTCGGCGAACGTCAACACCGTGGCCGCGGGAAGCTCCGAGATGGGCATCGCGATCCGGGAGATCGCGCAGAACGCCGGCGAGGCCGCCGCCGTCGCCGCCGAGGCGGTCCGGGTGGCACAGGCGACCAACGAGACGGTCGGCAAGCTCGGCACCTCCTCGGCCGAGGTCGGCAACGTGGTCAAGCTGATCAACGCGATCGCGGAGCAGACCAACCTGCTCGCGCTCAACGCCACCATCGAGGCCGCCCGGGCCGGCGAGGCCGGCAAGGGCTTCGCCGTCGTCGCCAGCGAGGTCAAGGACCTCGCGCAGGAGACCGCGAAGGCGACCGGCGACATCTCGCAGCGGGTGGACGCGATCCAGGCCGACACGCAGAGCGCGGTGGAGGCCATCTCGCAGATCGCCGAGATCATCGAGCGGATCAGCGGGTACCAGACCCTGATCGCCGCCTCGGTCGAGGAGCAGACCGCCACCACCGGCGAGATGGGCCGCAACGTCGCCGAGGCCGCCGACAGCAGCCGGGACATCGCGACCACGATCGCCGCCGTCGCGCAGGCCGCGGAGGTCACCACGGCGGGCGTCGGCCAGTCGCAGCAGTCCGCCGCGAACCTCGCCCGGATGGGCGGGGAACTGCGGGCCATCGTCTCCCGCTTCCAGCTGAACTGACGGCGCTCGCACGCCGGTACGCAACGTCGCGTACTGGCGTGCGGCCGTCGTTCCGGGCAGCATGGCGTGCGTGTCCCAGCCGCCACCGCTCCTCGCCGCCCGGCAGCACGCGCAGGCCCTCGCCGACTCCGGCGACCTCGGCCAGGCCCGCGCCGCGCTCGAGCACGCCGTCGACCTGGGCCGGGCCAACCTGGGCGAGGACGATCCCGACGTGCTCGCCACCGCGCAGCAGCTCGCCGCGGTGCACCTGCGGGCCGACGACCCGTCCGGCGCGCGGCGGGTGCTGGAGGAGGCGTACGCCGCCGGGCAGTGGCGCCTCGGCGACACCGACCCGCTGATGCTGGGCATCTCGTTCGACCTGGGCATGGTCGCCGAGGAGATGGAGAACCGGCACGAGGCCCGGCGGGCCTTCGGCCGGGTGGCCGCGCACGGCCCGGCCGTGCTCGGCGCGGATCACTGGGCCGTGCTCCGCGCGCGCTCCTACCTGGGGGAAGACCCTCCTACGGTACGGCTGGAGGTGCCCGCCGCCGAGCTGCATCGGTTCCAGGTACCGCCGCAGCCCCGCACGCCGCCGGAGCAGCCCTCACCGGCCCCCGCGCCGCAGCATTTCCCGGCGCCCGCGCCGCAGCATCTCCCCTCCCCCGCGCCGCAGGCCTTGCCCGCCCCCGCACCGGGCGGCTACGAGCAGGTCCACTTCGAGCGACCAAACGCCTCGGCGCGACCCGTCGATCGAGCACCTGCGAAAGCGGACGAATCGGCGTACACGAGGAGGGCGCCGGCCCTTTTCGCGGCGATTGCCGCGGTCCTCGGGGTGATCATCGCCGTGGTCGCGCTGGTGGTCGTCCTCGCCGATCGCGGTGACGATCCGGACACCGATGTGCCAACTCTCAGCGGGCCCGCCCCTACCGATGTGCGCATGCGCGACTACGGATCGTCGGTGCGGCTGTTCTGGAGCGATCCGGCCAACGGCCGCGCGTCGTTCGTGATCACCGGCAGCCAGACCGGCGAACAGCTCCGGCCGATGGGCAACGTCGGGCCGAACACGACCTCGTACGACCTCAACGGGCTCAACGCTGACCTGGACTATTGCTTCGCGATCGTGGCCGTCTACAGCACCACGCAGTTCTCCACCTCGCCGCAGACCTGCACCAGCCGATCGACGAAGCCCGACGCCTCACCGCCCGGCCCACGATGATCACTCTCGGCGATCTTCATAATCCACAAACGTGACTGGCGGCTGTCCACAACAACCCGCGTCCCCCTATGATGGCCTGCGTCCTACGGGCAATCGGGGGAGGTAAGCAGGTCGTGGCCAGTGCAGATGTCGAGGTGCAGCAGCCCAGACGCCGTTGGCGCAGCCGTGGCGGCCTCGTCACCATAGGCACCGTCCTGAGCCTCGTCATCGGCCTCGGCCTCACCGTCCTCGGCCTCGGCGCCGCCGATCAGGCGGTCGCGAGCTTCGATGCCGCCTCCTGGGTCTGGAGCCAGACCCAGGGCGAGGTCGCCCGCATCAACGGCGTCACCGCCCGCGTCGACACCCGCGTCGACGTGCCCAAGGCCCGCGGCCACGAGCTGCAGGTCACGCAGAATGACCGGTTCGTGATCCTGCGCGACCAGCAGACCGGCGTGATCAGCTCGATGGACCTCGCCACCCTGCAGGTCTTCGTGCGGCAGACGATGACGGCCGGCATCGGCGTCAGCGTCGCGCTGCACGAGGACGCCGCCTTCGTCATCGACGCCGTGCAGGGCGAGGTACGCCAGCTCGACCCGCGCCAGCTGACCCCGATCGGACAGTCCCTGCGCTTCCCGCCCGGCATCACCGGCGGGGTCTTCGACGGCAAGGGCCGGCTGTGGATCGCCGCGCCCAGTGAGGGCACGGTCACCGCGATCACGGCCGCGCCCCTGCCGGACGGCTCGGCGGGCGCCGGCGGCGGCACCGCGGCCGGCCCGGCCCGGGTGCGCACCGACCCGGTCGCGCCGGCGAGCCACGACCTTGCCATCTCCACTCTCGACGACGGCGTCGCGGTGCTCAACCGCACCACCAACGCGCTGACCACGATCCGCGACGACCGCAAGGCCGTCACTCCCCTGCCGCTCGCCGGCCCGGGCACGCTGCCCACGCACACCAACGGTGAGGTCGTGCCGGTCACCGTCCCCGACGCCCGCCACGTCTACGCGGTGCGCGACGCCGCGCCGGTCGCGGACTTCGCGGTGCCCGGCGACGGCGCCGCGCTGCAGCCCGCCGTCGCCTGGGAGGGCTACTTCTACGTCGCCGACGAGTCCACCGGCACGGTGCACGTCTTCGACAACGCCGGCCGCGAGCAGAAGGGCATCGGCTTCAAGACCGCGGGCCCGCTCGAGCTCGAGGTCCGGGAGAACTACCTGTTCATCAACGCGCCGGGCTCGTCGACCGCCCGCGTCGTCGACAACGCGCACCGGGTGCGGGTCGTCGACAAGTACGCCGACGACGTGCTCGGCGGAGACCCGCCGCCCACCCCGCCGGACCCGCCGCCCCCGCCCAAGCCGAAGAAGCCGCCGGTCAGCGAGCCGGGCGCGCCGCGCAGCGTGCGCGCCGCCGCCGGCAACGCCGAGGCCCGGGTGACCTGGCAGGCGGCCGCCGCCAACGGCGCCGCGATCACCCGGTACGTGGTCGAGGGCGCGGGACAGACGTTCCAGGTCGGCGCCAACCAGCGCGCGCTCAACGTCACCGGCCTGACCAACGGCGAGACCTACCGGTTCGCCGTGCACGCCGTCAACAAGAAGGGCGACGGCCCGGCCCGCACCAGCAACTCGGTGCGGCCGACCGCCGAGGTGCCGGACCCGCCGGCCTCCGCCGCCGCCGAGGCGAAGCCGGACGGCACCGTCCGGGTCACCTGGCCGGCCGCGAACGGCCAGGGCCTCGACATCGTCCGCTACGCGGTGACCGCGGTCAGCGACGGCACGTCCGCCCCGATCGGCGAGGCCAAGGGCGACACCGCACTGACCATCAAGGACGGCGAACTCGAGTACGGCAAGCAGTACGCCTTCACCGTGGTCGCGATCAACGAACGCGGCGCCGGGTCGAAGGCCTCGCCGGTCAGCAACAGCGTCGTGCCGTTCGCCAAGCCCGGCCGCCCCGAGGGCCTCGACGCGGCGACCGCCAGCGACCAGGCCGGCGCGATCAAGGTGACCTGGGCCGCGCCGCCGGAGAACGGCCGGCCCATCACCAAGTACGTGGTGGCGGCGGGCGGCCGGTCGACCGACGTCACCGACGGCACCGGGGTGACGCTCACTGGTCTCGGCACCGGCAAGAGCATCTCCGTCGAGGTGCGGGCCGTCAACGAGGCCGGCGACAGCGAGGCCGCGACGGCGACCGCCGAGACGCTGCCGAAGCCGGTCGTGACGCTCACCGACACCTCGGCCACCTTCAACACCGCGACCGTCAGCTTCAGCGTCGAGGCCGGCGGTGCGACGCCGACCTGCACGGTGGAGGCCTCGGGCGGCGGCTCCGCGACCGGCAGCTGCTCCAGCCTCAAGGTGACCGGCCTGAAGCCGAGCACGGACTACACCCTGACGGTGACCGCGAAGACCGCGGCCGGCACCAGCGACCCGAAGTCCCGGGCGCAGCAGACCAGCGCGCTCTACGGCACCGCGACCTGCCGCAACGGCCAGAACGGCGACACGGCCACCTACTGCGACGAGGACCGCCCCGGGCGCAACGGCAACGAGATCTTCAGCGTCACCTCGCAGGACAACGGCAGGCAGGTGGGCTGGGCGGAGCCGGGCACCCGGCTGCAGGCGTACTGCAAGAAGAAGGGTGAGTCCATCGACTCCTACATCTACAACAGCCACAAGGAGTCCGACTGGTGGATCCAGGTGAACTACTCCGGCAAGAACTACATCCCGTTCGCGTGGCTCAACCTCGACGGCGGCGACGACGTCAACGACCTGCCCACCTGTTGAGGATCCGCCCGTGAGCACCGAGCCCCTTCCGCCCCAGCACGTGCAGGGCTTCGCCGCCCTGGCCGCGCAGCTCGCCGACCGGATCGGCGCCGTCGTGCTGGGCAAGCCCGAGGTGGTGCGGCTCGCGCTGACCGCCTTCTTCGCGCAGGGCCACGTCCTGCTCGAGGACGTGCCCGGCGTCGGCAAGACCACCCTGGCCCGGGCCATCGCGGCCGCGGTACGCGGCCAGTGGCGGCGCATCCAGTTCACCCCCGACCTGCTGCCCTCCGACGTCTCCGGCGTGACGATCTTCAACCAGGCGAGCCGCGGCTTCGAGTTCCACCCCGGGCCGGTCTTCGCCAACATCGTCATCGCCGACGAGATCAACCGCGCGTCGCCGAAGACGCAGTCGGCGCTGCTGGAGGTCATGGAGGAGCGCCGCGTCACCGTCGACGGCGTGCCGCACGCGGTGCCGCAGCCGTTCCTCGTCGTCGCGACGCAGAACCCGGTCGAGATGGACGGCACCTACCGGCTGCCGGAGGCGCAGCTCGACCGCTTCCTGGTCAAGCTCTCGGTCGGCTACCCCGCCGAGGACGTCGAGGTCGAGGTGCTGCGCGGCGCCGCGCTGCGCTCACCCGACGCCCTGGAACCGGTCACCGACACCGCCACCGTCGGCGAGATGGTGCGGATGGCGCAGCGGGTGCACATCGCCGACCCGCTCTACACGTACTCGGTGCGCCTCGCCGCCGCCACCCGCGACCACCCGCAGGTCCGCGTCGGCGTCAGCCCCCGCGGCGTGATCGCCCTGACCCGGGCCGCCTGCGCCTACGCGCTCATCAACGGCCGCGGCTACGTGCTGCCCGAGGACCTGAAAACGCTGGTCGAGCCGGTGTTCGCGCACCGCGTGCTGCTCTCACCCGACGCCCAACTCCGCGGCGTCACCGCCACCGAGGTCCTCGACGACGCGGTCCGCTCGGTACCGGTCCCCCTCCCCGACAACCAGAGCGTCGTGGCTTGACCCCCGGCGTGAGGCGCCTTGGTGGGATCGCCGGACGCCGGATCACGGCGCGCAGGGTCACCGCGCGGGGCGTCACGGCCCGTGGTGCTGGGGTGATCGGTGCCGCCGTCGTGTTGCTGTTCACCGGGTTTCGGTTCGGGTATCCGGATCTGGCGCTGCTGGGTACCGCGGCGGGCGTTGCCGTCGTGGCCGGGGTCGTCTTCGCGGTGTGGCGGCCGGGCCTCGGCGTCGAGCGGGTCGCCGAGCCCGACCGGGTCGCCCGCGGCGAGCCGGCGAACATGACGCTGACCGTGCGCAACACCAGCCGGCTGCGCGCCGCGAACCTGGTCGCGGTCGACCGGTGCGGCGCCGCGAGCGTGCCGGTGCCGCTGCTGCGGCTGCGCCCGGGCCGGGACACCACCGTGGTCTACCCCGTGCCGACGCGGCGCCGCGGCGTCGTGCCGGTCGGGCCGCTGCGGGTAACCCGCGGCGATCCGCTCGGCCTGATGACGCTGTCGCGCACCTACGGCGGCGCCACCACCGTCTGGGTGCACCCGCGCATCCACCTGCTGCGGGCGGTTCCGGCCGGCATGGCCCGCAGCCTCGACGGGCGCATCGACAAGGTGCCGCAGGGCACGATCACCTTCGACTCGCTGCGCGAGTACGTGTACGGCGACGAGCTGCGCCGGGTGCACTGGCGCAGCTCGGCCAAGGTCGGCGAGCTGATGGTCCGCGAGCAGCTGGACACCAGCGAGCCGACGATCATCGTGCTGCTCGACGACCGCGCCGCGGCGCACCCGCACGTCAAGGACGGCACGGCCGACTCGTTCGAGGCCGCGTGCGAGGCGGCCGCGTCGATCGTCGCCGCCGCCGTGCGCGAGGACCTGCCGGTCGCCCTGCACCTGGTCTCCGGCCCGGCGCCGGGCCCCTTCCTCGACGTGCTGACCGAGGCCGGGCTGCGCCCCGGCGACCTGACACAGACCCTGCGCAGCCTGCGGCAGAACCGGCTCGGCGACACCCTGGTCTACCTCACCGGGCCCGGCGGCCGCGCGGACCTCGGCGCGGTGACCGGGCTGCGCGGCCCGTACCCGGTGGTGATCGCCGGGCTGTTCGGCGACCCGGACGCGGCGCCGGTGACGGCCGGCGGCGGCCTGATCGTCATCGAGGCCGAGGACGGCGCGCAGTTCGCCGCCGCCTGGGACGGGGTGCGCGGATGGTGAGGTGGCTGCGCGCGGCGGTCGTACCGGTGGCGCTCGTGGTGTTGATCGGCCTTTCCGGTGTGGTCCTCGGCCGGATCTACGCGGACGCGCTGCTCATGCAGGCGGTCGCCGGAGCCGCGCTCGGGTCGGTCGGCGTCAGTGTCGCCGCCCGCCGGCTGCCCTCGTGGACGGTCGCGCCGCTGTCGGTGCTGCTGCTGGCCGGCTACACGCTCGTGACGCTGCGGCTGGCCGCCGGTCGGGCCGAGCTGACCGATCCGCTGCCGTCGATCGTCCCCGACGCCCTCGCCAACGGCATCCCCCGCCTGCTCACGGCCATGATCCCGGTCGAGTCGACGCCCGACACCATCGTCGTGCCGGTCGTCGCGGCGTGGCTGGCCGGCCTCTCCGGCGCGGAGGTCGCGGTGCGCTCCGGCCGGGTGCTGCTCGGCCTCGTGCCCGCCGCGCTGCTCTACGGCGGCGCGCTCTACGTCGTCGGCCCGAACGCCGGCAGCGCCGGCTGGCCGACGATCCTGTTCGCGACGCTGGTCGTGCTCGCGCTCGCGGTCACCACCCGGCCCCCCGCGGCCGCGGCGCTCGACGAGGTGCCGGCGCAGGCCCGCGCGGCCGTACGCGGCCGGGCGCTGGCCGGCGCCGCCGTCGCCCTGGCGGTCCTCGTCGGCCTGATCGTCGTGGTCGGCCCGCTGGTCGGCGCCCGGGTCTCGGCGACACCGGTCGACCCCCGCAAGTACGTGGAGCCGCCGCAGGTCGACAGCCTCGACGAGAGCCCGCTGAACCGGATCTCCGGCTGGGCGCTGGCGCCGGAACAGAAGCTCCTCGAGGTCGGCCCCGCCGACCCGGGCAAGGGCTCGCTGCGGCTGCGGCTGGCGGTGCTGCCGGACTACGACGGCGTGACGTGGCGGGTCGGCGCGGTCTACCGCAACGCCGGGCGCGTGCTCCCCGCGCCGCCGGCGCCGCCGGACGTGCCGGCCCGGCGGGTCAGGCAGGACATCGTCGTGGACGAGCTGACCGGGCGGCTGCTCCCGGTCGTGCCGACCCCGACCGGCGTCGACGGCGCCCGGGTCGCCTACGACCCGGGTACCGGCACGCTGATCTGCCCCGAGGTGCTCAAGCCGGGCCTGCGCTACACGGTCACCTCCGAGACCCGGGAGCCCGACTACAACCTGCTGCCCACGGCGGACTCGCCCACCGGCGACGCGGTGGCACGCTTCCTCAAGGTCGGCACCGGGGTGCCGGACTCGATCCAGCGCCTCGCCGACCAGCTGGCGGACGGCAACGCGGGCGCGTACGACCGGGCGGCGGCGATCGAGGAGTTCCTGGCCGAGCACTACCGCAAGGTGCCCGACGCGCCGAGCGGGCACGCGTACCCGAATCTGCAGTTCTTCCTGCTCGGCCCCCGCGACCAGGGCGGCCAGCGCGGCACGTCGGAGCAGTTCGCGGCGTCGTTCGCCCTGCTGGGCCGGCTGACCGGGCTGCCGACCCGGGTGGTCGTCGGCTTCGACGCGCCGCGGGCCGGCGGCACCGTCACCGGCGCCGACGCGATCGCCTGGCCGGAGGTGCTCTTCGAGGACCTGGGCTGGGTGGCGTTCGACCCGATGCCGCAGGGCGACCAGCCGCCGCGGCCGGTCGAGGAGGACTTCACACCGAAGCCGACGACGCCGCCGCCGACGTCCGAGCCGCCACCGGCCAGCGAGGCACCCAGCGCGTCCGCTCCCCCGGCGCTCGCCGACGCCCGCATCCGGCCGGGCGCCGGGCCACCCGCGGCGCTGGTGGCGACCGGCGCGGGCGGATCGGCGCTGCTGGTGCTGCTCGCGGCGGCGGGAACGATCGTGGCGATGCGGCGAGGGCTGCGTCGGCGACGGCTCGGGACGGGCGCGCCGCACGACCGGATCACCGGGGCGTGGTTCGAGTTCACGGACGCACTGCGGCTCGCCGGCCGACCGGCCCCGCCACACCTCGCGGCCACGGAAGTGGCCGCCTTCGCGGCCGGGGCGGCGGCAGACGACGCCAGGCCCGCGGCCAGCAGCGCCGGACCTGCGGCGGACGCTGCCGAACCTGCGGCAGGCGGCTCCGGGCCGGGCGGCGCTCGCCCCGCAGCAGACCGCGCCGGACCCGGGGCGGGCGCTGCCGGACACCCAGCGGGCGGCAGCGGACCTGCGGTAGTCGGCGCCGGGCCGGGCGGCGCCGGAGCTGTGGGCGGCAGCGACGGCGGGGCGGATTGGTCCGGCGGGGCGGTGGCTGGGGACGCGGGCGGGCGGGTCCGGCCGGCCGTGCGGGCCGCCACGCCACCCGAGGGTCGGCCGATGCCGCCGTTGGACGAGTTGGTCGCCGCGGTGAACACGGCCGCGTTCGCGCCGGACGCGGCGGACGAACAGCAGGCCGAGCGGGCCGGCAGCCAGGCCGTCGCCTACGCCGAGGCGCTGCGGGCCAGGCGCTCCTGGTGGCGGCGCCTCTGGTGGAACGTGCACCCGGGCCCGTTGGGCTGGCACCGCGCGAATCGTTGACCCGGGGCCGTTGGGCTGGCACCGGCGTCGCATTCAGCCCGCTGGCGGGTCGACGTCGTTGGTGATCTCCATCCGGAGCAGGCTCGGCCCGGGGCGGGTGATCAGCGGAGCGGCCGTTCCTTTATCTCATCGCGCCGGGCCGTGAGCGCGGCGAGGATCGCCTCCTGCTCCTCGACCTCGGTGAGCAGCGAGGACACCTCCGCCGCGTCGGTCGGACTGTCCGCGCGATCGCCGATCCGGCGACGCATGTCCTGCACCTGCGTCTGCAGGTCGGCGATCTTCTGGTCCAGACGCTCCGGCTCGACATTCATGGCTTCATATCCTTTCGTCCCGTACGGCCAAGTACCCCCGCACGCCGGACCATAACGTCGGGCCGGTGGCCCAGCTCACCTTCGACCGCACCCCGCTCGCGGTCCGCGGCGGCATCGACGAGGCTCTGCGGGGAGGTCAGCCCTGACATGAGTACCGCCCCCGAGGTAGCCGTCCCCGCGGCGCGCCGGTTCGCCGCGCTGCGCAACCGGGACTGCCGGCCGTACCTGTTCGGGGCGGCGCTGGCGATGATGGCCGACAACATCGAGCACGTCATCACGTACTGGGTGCTCTGGGAGAGGTTCCATTCACCCGCCCTGGCCGGCTTCCAGGTGATCAGCCACTGGGTGCCGTTCCTGCTCTTCTCGGTCTATTCCGGCGCCCTGGCCGACCGCTTCGACTGCCGCCGGGTCATCCAGGCCGGGCAGGCGCTGTTCATGCTCGCCTCCGTCGGCTGGGGCGTGCTGCTGCTGACCGACTCCCTGCAGGTCTGGTCCGCGTGCGTGCTGTTGGTGATCCACGGCATCGCCGGCTGCCTCTGGGGCCCGGCCGAGCAGCTGATGCTGCACGACTTCGTCGGCCACGAGGGCCTGCCCAGCGCCGTGCGTCTCAACGCGACCTTCCGCAGCCTCGGCGTCCTCTTCGGCCCGGTGGTCGGCTCGGCGCTGCTGCTCGGCCTCGGCCCGACCGCCGGCATCTTCGCCAACGTCGCCTTCTACCTACCGCTGACAATCTTCCTATTCCGGACCAAATTCACCGGACACACCCGCGACAACGGAATCTCCCGGCCCCGGATGGGCCTGATCGATTCGGTACGCGTGCTGCGCGACATCCGGTCCAACCACACGCTCCTCAGCATGATCATCCTGGGCGGGCTGGGCTCGTTCTTCGTCGGCGCCTCGATGCAGTCCTCGATGCCGATCTTCGCGCAGGACCTGGGCGCCGGCGGCGCCGGAACGGCGTACGGAATCCTGCTGTTCGCCAACGGCGCGGGCGGGGTGATCGGCGGAATCCTGCTCGAGGCGACCGGCCGGATCCGCCCCACGGTGACCGCCGCGGTCGTCAGCACCGGCGTCTACGGGCTCAGCACCCTGCTGTTCGCCGCCTCCGGCAGCTACCCGCTGTCGGTGCTGCTGCTCGTGATCGGCGGCGTCGCCAACCTGGCGTCGATGTCCATCGGGCAGACCCTCGTCCAGCTCCTCGCCCCGCCGGCCGACCGCGGCCGGGTCATCGGCGTCTTCGGCATGTCCGCCAACGGCCTGCGCTTCGGCAGCGGCATCACGGTCGGACTCTTCGGCGGCGTCGTCGGCATCCACTGGTCGCTGGGGCTCAGCGCCGCCGCCCTGTGCGCAGGCACCCTCCTGGCGGGCCTGGCAGCCTGGCGCACCCTCCCCGCCAAAGCCGCATAGCCCCGACACGCTGCACACGACGACCCCGCACGCAGGCCCGGCAGCCCACCGCCCGCTCCCCCAGAGCACACGGCCCCGACACGCAGTGCGCGACGACCCTGCGCGCTAGCCCGGGGGCAGCCCACCGCCGTGTGCGAGGAACCCTGCTGGCGGGCCTGGCATCCCGGCGCACCTACCCGCCGCGGCCGCGCATAGCCCGACGCGCTGCGCGCGGGCGGGGGCCCGCCGCCCTCTTCCCGCCAGGACCGCACAGCCCCGACACGCTACGCACCGGGACCTGCACGCAAGCCCGGCAGCCCACCATCCTGTGCGCGAGAACCCTCCTGGCGGACTGGCATCCGGCGCGCCCTGCCCACCAAGACCGCGCAGCCCGGCGCGCTGATCACGACGACCCCGCACGCAAGCCCGGCAGCCCACACCCTGTGCGCGGGAACTCTCCCGGCGAGCCTGGCATCCGGCGAGCCCTGCCCACCGAAGCCGCCCCGCACGCAAGCCCGACAGCCCACCACCCTGTGCGCGGGAACCCTCCCGGCGGACCTGACATCCGGCGCGCCCTGCCCACCAAGACCGCACAGCCCCAACGCCCTGATCACGAGGAGCCCCACACGCAAGCCCGGCAGCCCGCCGCCCTTCTCCCCACCAGAGCCGCACGGCCCGGCACGCTGCGCACGGCGTCCCTGCGCGCAGGTCCGGCGGCACGCAGGGTCGCCAGGGACGAATAGCCCCGGCGCATGCTGGAGGTCCTGTCGAGAGCGGTCACGACAGGACCTCCGGTATGCGCCGCGGGTGCGGTGTCAGATCAGAAGGGTGCGGGTCCCTCACCGACCAGCGACATCAGCACCTGGGTCGCGAGCAGGCGTCGGATGCCGGTGACCGCGACCGCGCCGATCTGCTCATAGGGCAACTCCAGTTGCAGTCCGTCACTGGCGTTGCGGAGTTCCGTGCTGACCTTGTCCGGACGGAAGGTGCCGCTCCAGCCGGTGAGATCTCCGCGTTGATTGGTACCGAGCGAGACCATGCCGTCCACGCGCGCGCCGTCGACGAGGATCAGTGTTGCGGGACCCGAGTAGGTCGTCATTATTCAACCGTAACGGCTCGCAGCGGTCGTGGCTCCCGCGTGGGTGATACGACGGCGGCGACGGCCGGATGTCAGACTGCCCTCATGGGTTTGTTCACGCTTGCGGAGGCACGGATGGAGCTGGCCGCGCTGCGGCCGCTGCTGGACGAGCTCGTCGTCGTCCGTGCCGACGTGGTCGAGCTGGCCGCCGCACTGACCACCGGCGGCGAACCGACCGACCTCGGTGGCCTGCCCGAGCTGAAGGCGGCGGAGGCCCGGCTCAACGAGCTGATGACCGAGGTGCAGCGGACGGGCGCCGAGCTCAAGGGCGTGGCCCCGCTGCTCGTCGACTTTCCGTCCGATCTCGACGGCGTGCCGGTGCTGCTGTGCTGGCTGGAGGGCGAGGACGCGCTGAGCTGGTACCACCGGCTCGATCTCGGCTTCGCCGGGCGGCGCCCGCTGCGCTGACCCTGGCCGGAAAGCGGTCGAGCCGCCCGGCGGGTGCCGGGCGGCTCGTGGGAAAGTGCGGGGTGGTGCGGGGTGGTTCAGGCGATCTTGACGTTGAAGATCGGGTTGGCGGCGAGCTTCTTGAACGCGGCCAGGTTGTTCTTCGTGCTGTCGATGCTGATGTCGCGGTTGCCTTCGTCGTCGTTCTTGGTGTCGAAGTAGACGATGGCCTTGATCCCGGGCCGCTTGGCCAGCTCCGGCAGCACACTGTTGTAGCCGGCGGTCTTGTCGACCGGCTTACCGATACGGTGGTAGACACCCCACTCGGCGATCATCAGCGGCTTGGACGCGTGCTTCTTGGTGGCCCAGTCGTAGAACGTCGGACCGTTCGGCGCCTTACGGTCGAGCAGGTCGGCGAACATGCCGTAGTGGTAGTAGCCCTTCTCGGCGCTGACGTAGGAGTCGAGGCCGATCCAGTCGACGACGTCGTCGCCGGGGTACAGGTCGGCCCACCAGGACTGGGCCATCCACTTCTCGTTACCCATGTACGCCATCACGTTGATCGCATTGTCGACGCCCTTGGACTCCAGGCGCTTGATGGTGTGGCGGTACATCGCGGCGAAGTCCTTGGCCTCCCAGCCCGAACCCTTCTTCGCGATGACGTCGTTCTCCGGCTCGTGGTTGAGCACGAGGAAGAACTTCTTGTCACCGTAGGTCTTCTTCACCCGGGCGGCGAACGCGTCGATGCGCTTGTCCTGCTCCCCCTTGGCCACCTTCGCCCACGACGAGCCGTAGGCGATCTTCCAGTTGGTCAGCAGCACCCGCGGGTTCGCCGGGTCCGAGGTCATGTCGATCTCGGCCTGGGTCGGGAACGCCTCGTCACCCTTGTGATAGGTGTGGAAGATACTCGCGGTGCGGCCGGAGGTCTTCTCCCACTTCTTCAGCTCCGCATCCCGCGGGGCGGTGGTGAAACCACCCGCGGCGGCACCCCAGAGCACGCCACACGACGGCACCAGGTTCGCGTCGGTCACACACGGCTTAGCCGGGGCGGCCGTGGCAGCGGTGGTACCCGCCATCGCGGTACCCGCACCCAGGGCCATCGCAGTCAGAACGGTCAACGACTTCGCAAACGTGGTACGCATCTTCGGTTTCCCCCCGCATGTTCCGGCTTCACGTTCGGCCGGGCATGGGGAGAACAATCCGGTCCGTGCGGTGCGCGACCCGGTCCCGAACCGGTGCCGCCCGGTTGCGAACGACCCGAATAGCGAGACTTGAGGATTTCGGCGCCGGAAAACCTCGTCATATGGGTGATACCGGACACAAGATCGAGCCTTCGGCCGGATTTCGCACTGTCTGACGCCGGGCTGACTGGCTGGTCTCGCGGCGCTAAGTTGCCGGGCATGGCAGCGAGTCCATATGAGACGGTCAGAGCGCATACCTTGCGCCAGGCGGCCTGAGCATGCGCGTCGAGAGGACCGCCGACGGCGTCGCCGTGATCCGGGCGCTGGAGCAGCACGCGCCGCGGCCGCTGTTCGACGACCCGCTCGCGGCCCGGATGCTCGCCGGCTGGCCGGCGACGATGGTCGCGCACCGGCCGCTGCGGTGGCTGTTCCTGCGCGCGCTGGAGCGGGCCGGGCCGGGCTTCTACGGCGCGGTGATCTGCCGCACACGGGCCATCGACGACGCCTGCCGGTCGGCCCTCGCCGCCGGGATCGACCGGGTGGTGATCGTCGGGGCAGGCCTGGACACCCGCCCGTACCGGATGCCGGAGATGGCCGCGGCCCGGGTCTGGGAGTTCGACCTGCCGTCGACGCAGGCCATCAAGAAGGCGGCCCTCGGCCGGGCGCTGGGCGCGCTGCCGGCGCACGTCAGCTACCTGCCGCTGGACCTGACGAGTCCGGACGCGGCGGATGTCCTGGCGAGCGCGGGCACCGATCGCACCCTGCTGCTCTGCGAGGCCGTGACCATGTACGTCGCCGGGGAGGCCGTCGACCGGGTGCTCGCCTACGCCGGCGGGCTCGCGCCGGGCAGCCGCGTGATCATCACGTATATGCCGAGGGCCGTGGCGGACCGGAGCGAGAACGGCCGCTGGTCACGCCGCCTGGGCTGGCGCAGCGCCTACCATCCGGCCGAGATGGCCGCCCGCCTGCGCTCGCACGGCCTGACGCCGCTGACGGACATCGGCGCCGAGGAACACCGGGCCGACCTGCTCCGCTCCGACCGCCGCGACCTCGCCGTCTTCCCCGGCGAGCGCATCGCCCTCGCCGCCGCCGACGGCTGAACTCAGGCCAATTCGCGCTCGAGCAGGCCCATCGTGTACTTGTCGTACCAGCGGCCGTCGCGGCGGAAGACCTCGCGCAGCCGGCCCTCCTCGGCGAAGCCGACCTTGTCGTACACCTGCCGGGCCGCGTGGTTCTCGGTCACGACCGTAAGGGTGATCTTGTGCAGCCGCATCTTGTCGAAGCCGTAGCGGCAGACCCGCCGGACCGCGTCCGTGGCGTACCCCTTGCCCCAGGCGTCCTTCTCCCCGAGGTAGATGTCCAGCTCGGCCTTGCCGGTCTCGGGCTCGGCGCCGTGCAGCCGGATCAGGCCGACGAGCCGGCCGTCGCCGATCACCTCGATGCCGAAGAGCACGTCGCCGTAGTCGTTGCGCGGCCGCTCCTGCAGGTACGTCCGCACCCGGGTCAGCGACTGCGCGTAGTTGTCGTTCATCCAGCGCATGACCTCGGGATCGTGGTTCCATCGCCAGAGCGCCTCGGCGTCGGACGGCTCCATGGCCCGCAGCCTCACCAGGTCTCCCAGGACGAACACGGATGGCCTCCAGGTACACGGCAGGGGTTGGCGGCTCGAATTCTAGGGTAGGGACAGGCGGGTGAAGATCGGTTTACGACTCACCACGGCCGTCCTCGTCGCGGTCCTGACGCTGGTGCCGTTCGCGCTGCTCGCGGCGCTGGTCGCCCGCGGCTGGACGCCGCTGCACGAGCTCGACGTCGCGGTGACGAGCACCCTGCACGACTGGGCGCTGAGCCACCCCCACTGGACCCGCGCGGCGCTGTGGTGGACGACGATCTTCTCGCCGAACCCGCTGCGGCTGGCGGCGCTGTTCCTGGCGATCTGGCTGATCAGGCGCCGCGCCCGCCGTCTCGCGCTCTGGGTGGCGGTCACCATGGCGGTCGGCGGGCTGCTCGGCGCGGGGCTCAAGCTGCTGGTCGGCCGGCTCCGGCCCGACCTGCTCGACCCGGTGGCCAGCGCGCCCGGCCTCTCGTTCCCGTCCGGGCACGCGCTGAACGCGACCCTGGCCGCGGGCGTGTTCGTGCTGGTACTGCTGCCGGTGGTCCAGGGCCGCCGGCGCGGCCTGCTCTGGTGCGCGGCGATCGCCGTCGCCGTGCTGACCGGCCTCACCCGCGTCGTGATCGGCGTGCACTGGACCAGCGACGTGGTGGCGGGCTGGCTGCTCGGCGTCGCGTTCGTCGCGGCAACCGCGGCGGCCTTCACCCGGCTGGGGCCCGCCGCGGTGGTCGAGGAGGGCCTGGATCCGGGCCTCGCCCACCCGGCGAGCCGCCGCGCCGGCGACACCGACGCGGCGGCCTAGGGTTCAGTTGCGCTTGCCGATCATGCCGTGCGGGTCGAGGACGTACTTGCGCGCCGCGCCCTGGTCGAAGTCGCGGTAGCCCTGCGGCGCCTGGTCGAGCGGGATCGCCGTCGCGTTGACGTTCTTCGCGATCTGGACCCGGTCGTGCAGGATCGCCATCATGAGCGCCCGGTTGTACTTCATCACCGGGCACTGACCCGTGACGAACGAGTGCGACTTGGCCCAGCCCAGCCCCAGCCGGATGGAGAGCGAGCCCACCCGCGCGGCCTCATCGACGCCGCCGGGATCGCCGGTGACGTACAGGCCGGGAATCCCGATCGCGCCGCCGGCCCGGGTGAGGTCCATCAACGAGTTCAGCACGGTCGCCGGCATCTCGGTGTCGGCGTCCCTGCCGTGCCCGCGCGCCTCGAATCCCACCGCGTCGACGGCCGCGTCGACCAGGGGCTGGCCGATCGCCGGCGCCGACCGGCCGAGGATCTGCTGCACCTGCTCCGCCGGGTCGCCCTGCGCCACGTTGACGGTCTCGCAGCCGAAGCTGCGCGCCTGCGCCAGCCGCTCCTCGTTGAGGTCGCCGACGATGACGACGGCGGCGCCGAGCAGGAAGGCCGAGGTGGCCGCGGCCAGCCCGACCGGGCCCGCGCCGGCGATGTACACGGTGGATCCGGTGGTGACGCCGGCGCTGACGCATCCGTGGTAGCCGGTGGGGAAGATGTCCGCCAGCATGGCCAGGTCGAGGATCTTCTCCAGCGCCTGGTCACGGTCCGGGAACCGCAGCAGGTTCCAGTCCGCGTACGGCACCATGACGTACTCCGACTGGCCGCCGACCCAGCCACCCATGTCGACGTAGCCGTACGCCGAGCCGGGCCGGTCCGGGTTCACGTTGAGGCAGACGCCGGTCCTGCCCTCCTTGCAGTTGCGGCACCGCCCGCAGGAGATGTTGAACGGCACCGAGCAGATGTCGCCCACCCTGAGGAACTCCACGTCCGGGCCGGCGTCGACGACCTCACCGGTGATCTCGTGCCCGAGCACGAGCCCCTCCGGCGCCGTCGTACGCCCGCGGACCATGTGCTGGTCGCTGCCGCAGATATTGGTGGCCACGGTCTTAAGAATCACGCCGTGCGGCGTCCTGCGGCCGACATTGGCCTTGTTGACGCCGGGGCCGTCCTTCATTTCGTAGGTCGGATAATCGCTGTCTCGGACTTCCACGTCGCCCGGGCCCTGATAGACAACCGCTTTGTTGCCTGGCATCTCGTTGCGCTCCATTCCTGATCGAACTCGACTTGGCCGGGTCACTCGGTCAGGTGCGTCACCCCCTCTCGGCCGCATGGTCTCTGCGGACGGGGCAGGCGAGCGATCGGATCGCGGGCGGCGGTTCAGAACACCACGGGCGAACGGGCACGGTAAGTAACGGAATCGCTACGCTGCCTGCCCTCGCCATACTTCTCGGGCAACACGGGAAAGAAAACCATCGATACTGACAAGACGCGCCAATAGTTACATTGGGGTCATATCTACCTCGCCCTGGTCAGGCGGGCGGCGGCGCGTTGCTTGAGTGCGAAGCCCTCCTTCGCCACGTCGCGCAGGCGTGCGACCAACGGCGAGCGCGAGCGGCGCGCCCACGGCACCGGCACCTCCGTGGTGCCGTACTTGGCCTTGTAGGAGTTTCCGCCGACGAAGTCGAACTCGGTGACGCCGCGGCCCTTGGCCCAGCGCAGTGCGTACCAGATGAGCGCCTCATTGGGGCGCAGATGCTGGTCCTGCCGGTAACTCGCGCCGCCCCAGAAATACATCGTGCGGTGATACCAGGGCAGGACCGCGGTGGCGATGCACCGGCCCTCGGCGTCGCGGGCGCGCAGCAGCAGAATGCTGCCCGCCGGCGCGAGATTGCTAATCAGCGAACGGACCCGCTCGATCGAATAGGTCGGCACGAGGCCCTGTTTCGCGAATACGTCGCGCAATTGATCGTAGAATTCATCGGCGAATGCGGGATCGTCGCCGGACGCCTCCTCGATGACCACTCCGGACTTTCCGGCCTTGCGGATATTGCGGCGGCAGGCGCTGGCCATCGCGCCGAAGAGGTCGTCCTCGGCCGGGCTCAGGTCGATCACCGCGGTCGGCGCGGCGGCCCAGCGCAGGCCCAGCCCGCCGAGGTCCGCCTCGGTCAGCCCGCGGTCGCGGATCTCCAGGTGCGCGGCGCCGAGATCGCCGAACGCGAACGGCAGCAGGGCCTCCAGCGCGGCGCGGCGCGGAATCGAGGATTCCAGGTTGAAGCCCACGTAGGACGTGGTCCAGCCGGCCATCGGGCTGCCCAGGATCCGCAGCCCGTATCGCCTGGTGAGCAGGCCGGTGAAGTGCCCGACGGTGTCCGTGCCGTCGGTGATCGTGGCCAGCACCGGCTCGGCACGCTGCGACTCGGCGACGAACCGCAGCCACGGCTCGGTGTGGAAGATCAGGCGATCCGGGTAGCCGGCGCGGTCGGACCAGAGCGCGGGCGTCGGCTCGACCCGTTGTAGTCGAAGCATGTAATCCTCCCCTTGTGGCGGATGATGCCCCGCCGGAAGTTCATTCCGCAAGGACCGTTCAGCCCTTCTCAAATTGATATGAGTTTTCCTCACGTTCCCTATGACAATTGCTACTGACGCCACCCACCATCCATTTGCAAGAGTGAGTCGACAGGGAAAGCAGACGAGCGGGGAGGGGTGGGCGAGGGTGGAGTCGCAGACCCGGATCAAGCGCCGCCTGAACGAGTTGGGGCTGCGTAGCCGGCTCCGGGCGCGACCACGGGCGCAGGGCCGGGTGCTGGCGCCGGCCGGCATGTTCCGCCGCCTGCCGAGCACCGCCGGCCTCTATTTCCCGTTCTACCACGACGTGCCGCCGGACTACGCCGACGACCTGCGCCGGCACCTGCGCACGTTCCAGGGGCGCGGGCCGCTGATCTCCTGGGACGAGGCGCTGGACGTCCTGGCCGGCCGGCGCGAGCTGGCCGGGCCGATGTTCTGCCTCTCCTTCGACGACTGCCACGCCACCTGGCGCGACGTCGCCGCGCCGCTCCTCGGCGAGCTCGGCGTGCCGGCCACCTTCTTCCTGACCACCGGGCTGGTCGGCCGGGACGGCAACCTCACCTGGCAGGACTGCCGCGACCTGCAGGCGCAGGGATACCGGTTCGGCTCGCACACCGTCACCCACCAGCGCCTGGCCGACCTGGACGACGCCGCCGCGCTGCGGGAGATCCGAGACTCCAAGCACGCCATCGAGGACGAGCTCGGCGTGCCCGTGCTCGACTTCGCCGCACCGTACGGCAGCAACGTCGACTTCGGCGAACGCGAGCTGCGCGCCGTACAGGAGGCCGGTTATCGAAGCTTCGCCACCACGCTGCGGGCCCCGATGCACCCGGGTGATTCCCCGATGTTCATCCAGCGCCAGGGTCTCCACCCGGCCTGGCCGATCTGGGCCGTCAGGACGCGTGTCCATGACTGACGCCCGCATCTACCTGTCCCCGCCCGACGTCAGCGGCGTCGAGCGCAAGCTGCTGCTCGAGGCGTTCGACTCGAACTGGGTCGCGCCGGTCGGCCCGGACCTCGACGCGTTCGAGGCGCAGGTGGCCGACCTGGTCGGCGTCCGGCACGCGGTGGCGCTCAGCAGCGGCACCGCGGCGCTGCACCTGGCGCTGGTCGCCGCCGGCGTGCGCCGCGGCGACACCGTGCTCGTGCCCTCGTTCACCTTCGCCGCGACCGCCAACGCGGTGATGTACCTGGGCGCCCGGCCGATCTTCCTCGACAGCACGCCGCAGAGCTGGAACGTCGACCCCGGCCTGGTCGCCGAGGAGCTGCGCGACCTGGCCGCGCTCGGCCGGCTGCCCCGGGCCGTCGTCACCGTCGACATGTACGGCCAGTGCGCCGACTACGAGCCCCTGCTGGACGCCTGCGACCGCTACGGCGTCGCGCTGATCGAGGACGCGGCGGAGGCGCTCGGCGCGTCGTACCGGGGCCGGGCCGCGGGATCGTTCGGCCTCGCCGGGGTGCTCTCCTTCAACGGCAACAAGATCGTCACCACCGGCGGCGGAGGCATGCTGGTCACCGACGACGGCCGGGTCGCTACGCAGGTCCGGCACCTCGCCACCCAGGCCCGCGAGCCGGTGCCGCACTACGAGCACCGCTCGGTCGGCTACAACTACCGGCTGAGCAACCTGCTCGCCGCGGTCGGCCGCGGTCAGGTGGGGCGGCTGCCCGACCTGGTCGCCGCCCGCGGCGAGACGGCCCGCTACTACCGCGCCGCCCTCGGCGACCTGCCCGGCCTGGCGTTCATGCCGGTCGCCGAGTACGGCACGCCCAACTGGTGGCTCACCTGCCTGCTGGTCGACGCCGAGGAGTTCGGCGCCGACCGCGACCGCATCCTCGAGCACCTCGCCACGCTCAACATCGAGGCGCGGCCCACCTGGAAGCCGATGCACCTGCAGCCGGTGTTCCGCGACTGCGTGATGCGCGGCGGCGAGGTCAGCGCCGACCTGTTCCGCCGCGGCCTGTGCCTGCCGAGCGGATCCGCACTCACCGACGACGACCGGCAGCGCGTCGTCGACGCCGTCCGCGCGGTGATCCGGTGACGGCCGAGCAGGAGGGTGGCGGCGGGATGAACATCGTCTACATACACCAGTACTACTGCAACCCGGGGATGACCGGCGGCATCAGGTCCTACGAGCAGGCGCGCCGGCTCGTCGCCCGCGGGCACACCGTGCACGTCATCACGACCGACATCACGCCCGGCAAGCGCTCGCTGGGCTGGCGGCGCACCGACGACGACGGGGTACAGGTGCACTGGTTCTCGGTGCCGTACTCGAACAACATGTCCTTCGCCCGGCGGCTGCGCGCCTTCGCCGAGTTCATGGCCCTGGCGGCGGCGAAGGCCACCTCGCTCAAGGCCGACCTGGTCTTCGCCACCAGCACCCCGCTCACCGTCGCCGTGCCCGGCGTCATCGCGGCGAAGCTGCGCCGGGTGCCGTTCGTCTTCGAGGTCCGCGACCTCTGGCCCGAGGTGCCCATCGAGATGGGCGCGCTGCGCAACCCGGTGATGCGCGGGCTCGCCGGCGCCCTGGCGAACCTCGCCTACCGCAGCGCCGCCGAGGTCGTCGCCCTCTCCCCCGGCATGGCCGCCGGCGTCACCGCCCGCCGCCCGGGCACCCGCACCACCGTGATCCCCAACGCCGCCGACCTGGACCTGTTCGAGGTGCGGCCCGAGGCCGTACGGCGCTTCCGCGACGAGCACCGCTGGCTCGGCGACCGGCCCCTGATCGTCTACACCGGCGCCCTCGGCGCGGTGAACGGCGTCGACTACCTGGTCCGGGCCGCGCTGCGGCTGCGCGACCTCGACCCGGACATCCAGGTCCTGATCGTGGGCCACGGCAAGGAGTGGGACGACACCCGGCGGCTCGCCGCCGGGCACGGCCTGCTCGACAGCACCGTGCAAATGTGGGAGAAGGTGCCCAAGGCCGACCTGCCGGTGATCCTCGGCGCGGCCACCATGTCGACCAGCTTCGTGCGGCCGATCCGCGCGCTCTGGGAGAACTCGGCGAACAAGTTCTTCGACGCGCTCGCCGCCTCCCGGCCCATCGCCATCAACTACGGCGGCTGGCAGAGCGATCTGCTGCGCGAATCCGGCGCGGGCCTGGTCCTCGACCCTTACGACACCGACGCGGCGGCCGACCTGCTCTCCGGGCATCTCCGTGACGAGCTGTGGCTCAAGCGTGCGCGCGAGGCCGCGCACCGGCTCGCGGTGGAGCAGTTCTCCCGCGACCTGCTCTTCGAACGCTTCGAGGCCGTGCTCAACCGCGCGGCGGCCACCGGGCGAAAGGGCCGGGCCGCGGCCACCGCGGCCCTGTCCGAGCAGTCGTGATGATCGGGAGAGGGCAGACGTGGAACTGCGCGAGTACGTACGGGCCTGCCGGCGCCGGTGGGTGTGGATCGTCGTGCCGGTACTGCTCGCCACGGGCGTCGCCGCCGGCCTGACACTCACCGGTAAGCCGGAGTACCGGTCTTCCATGATCCTGTTCGTCACCACCGGCGCCGGCGACCCCGACGCGAAGGCGAGCCGGCTCAACTCCTACATCGCGCTGCTCACCGGGCCCCGGGTGGCCGAGAGCGTCGTCAAGGACCTGGGACCGGAGCTGAGCGCCACCCAGGTGCAGAAGAGCCTCTCCGCTCAGGTGCAGGAGGGCACCGACCTGCTGGTCGTCTCCGCCACCGACTCGTCGGCCGAGCGCAGCGAGCGGATCGTCACCACCGCGACCGCCGTGCTGATCGGCCTGGCCCGGCAGCTGGATCCGCCGAGCGACGCCGACGACGGGCCGCGGCCGTCGGTCTCGATCGCGCAGAACCCGGTCACCGTCCGCCAGCCCGGCAACCTGACCCGCAACATCGGCTTCTCGGCGGTGCTCGGGCTGCTGATCGGCGCCGCCGCGGTCGCGGCGCGCGAGGCGACCCGCAAGACCGTCAACGACGAGGACGACCTGCGCCGCCTCGGCCTCGGCACGGTCGGGGTCATCTCGATCGGCGGCCGGTCCCGCCGCGACGGCTCGCCCGACGAGGCGCTCGCCGAGGCGTTCCGGCGGCTGCGCAGCCTGCTGCCGGACTTCGCCGGTTTCAAGCGCCCCGGCGCGCGGGGCACGTCCCTGCTGCTCACCGGCCCGCACCCGAAGGAGGGCACCACCGCCGTCGCCTGCGGCCTGGCCATCGCCATGGCCGAGACCGGCGCCCGGGTGGTGCTCGTCGACGCCAACCTGCGCAACCCCGGCCTCGGCCGGTACCTGTCGCTGGACACCAGCCGCGGGCTGGCCGACGTGCTGACCGGCGCGGCCCGGGTGCCCGACGTGCTGCAGGACTCGCTGGACGGCCGGCTGACCGTGCTGCCCTCGGGCGACCCGACGCCGGATCCCGGCGAGATCCTGGCCTCGCCGACGCTGGGCGCCACCCTGCGCACCCTCACCGAGCGGTTCGACATCGTGCTGGTGGACGCGCCGCCGCTGCACGGCGTCGCCGACGCCGCCGTGCTCGGCAAGGTGACCGACAGCGCCCTGCTCGTGGTGCGGGCCAACCGCACCCGTACGGCCGACGTCGAGCGCTCGGCCGACCTGCTGCAGCGGGTCGGCGCCCGGCTCGCCGGCGCCGTGCTCAACGCGCTGCCGCGCAAGCTGCCGACCGGCGGCACCTGGCACCGCGAGGAGTCGCTGCCGCAGCAGCACGAGCCGGAGCTGCTGTCCAGCCTGCTCGGCGGCGACGACCGCGGGCCCGGCGAGGGCGTCGCCACCGACGAGACGGTCATCTTCCCCGCGTACGGCGGCCCGGTGCGCGGCCGCGCCCAGGTGGTCAAGGCCACCTTGGGCACGCCCGGCGAGGAGACGAAAAAGATCAGGCCCGTCCCCGAACCGACACCGGAGCCGGCCGCCGAGCCCGCGCCGCCGCCGGCCCCAGCGCCGGTCTCGGCCTCGGCGCCGGTTTCGGCCTCGGCCTCGGCCTCGGTGCCGGCGCCGATACCGGCGGCGGAGCCCGCACCCGCGCCCGAAGCCAAGCCTGAGCCCGTACCCGAGGAAGCCGGTGCCGCCGGCGCGGCGCGGGGACAGGCCAAGGTCGTCGTCAACGACCCGCCGGCCGGCGGCGACCGGGCCGAGCAGCCGAAGCTGCCCACCCAGCGCGGCACCGACGACGACAAGCAGCAGCCCGGTGAGTGAGCTGCGGGCGGCCGAGCGCACCGCGGCGGCCGAGGGCCGCCGCGATCCGGCCGGCTGGGCCCGCGCCCAGCTCCGCGAGCCGTACCTGCAGCTGCTCGCGTCGCAGGTGCTGACCGGTGCCGTCGCCCTGGCCGCCAACATCCTGATGGTCCGCGCCCTGAGCACCTCCGGCCGCGGCGAGGTCGCCCTGATGCTGCAGGTGGTCTACCTGACCACCCAGCTGCTGCTGCTCGGCACCGAGCGCAGCTTCGTCGCGAACTACCACGACGCCGCGCCCGCGGTCGCCGTCCGGGCGTTCGCGCGGCTGCTGCTGGTCCCCTGCGTGGTCGGCGTCGGCGCGGCCGCCGTGTACACCTCGGTGGCGCCGGAGCGGCTCAACCCCGGGCCCGCCGTCGTCGCCCTGCTGGTCACCTACGGCCTCGTCGAGACGGCGATCCTCGCGACGCGCGCGGTGGCCATCGCCGCGGGCCGGATGGCCGAGTTCCTCTACGCCCGCGTCCTCGAGTCGCTGCTGCTGCTCGCGCTGCTGGTCACGCTCTTCGTCGCGCACGTCTCGCACCCCACCTACTGGATCCTCGGCTACCTGTTCGCCGGCGCCGTGCCCACCGTCGCCTTCCTGGTCATCTGGCTGCGGCAGCCGGTCGGCGCCGCGACCCCGATTCCGCCCGGCCGCAACCGCGCGGTACGCCAGGAGGGGCTCGCCCTCTTCCCCGCCGCGCTGTCCAACATGGCGATGCTGCGGGCGGACCGGCTGGCGCTGCCGGCGCTCGCCTCCACCTCCGCCCTCGGCCTGTACGCCAGCGTCGCCACGATGACGGAGCTGCTGGCCTGGCCGCTGCGCGCGTACGCGGATGCCCGCCTCGGGAAATGGCGGGCGACCCACCGCGGCGGCGGGCTGAACGTCCGGCCCATCCTGGCCGCCGCCGCCGTCTACTCCCTGGTCGTGGCCCCGCTGGTGGCCGCCGGCCTGTACCTGCTCATCGTGCCGGTGTTCGGCCACGAGTACGACCCGGCCAAGGCCGTCGTGCTGCCCCTGGTCGCCGCGGCCGGCCTCTACGCGGTGTCGCGGATCTGCCTGGGCCTGCTCATCGCCAAGGGGCACAGCGCGCTGGTCTCCGCCGCGGAGGTCGCCGGCTTCGCGGTGAGCTTCGCGGCCTACCTGCTGCTGATCCCGGGGCACGGCATCGTCGGAGCGGCGTACGGCTCGCTGCTCGGCTACGGCGCCTGCCTGGTGTTCGCCCTGGTCACCAGCCGGGTGGTGCGGGACCGGGCGGTGGCGCCGTGAACACCTTGGGCTGGCTGCGCACCCCCCGGGTCTTCCTGGCGCCCGGTCTGGTGCTGATCCTGGTGGCGATCGGCGGCCGGTTCACCCTGGACCGCGCCGGGTTCGTCGACCTGGCCTGGGTGGACCTGCGGGTGATCGGCCTGATCGTCGCCCTGGTGGTGCTCGCGGTCGACGCGGCCCGGCGCCCGCACGGGCTCACCGCGCCCCGGCCCGAGGGCTGGCTGGTGGCGACCATGCTCTTCTTCCTCTTCCAGATCGCCTCCGGGCTGTGGGCGCCGCACGCGTCCCGGGTCGGCCCGCAGACGCTCGACCTGGTCCTGATGTCCGTGCTGACCCTGGCCTACTACTTCTACACCGTCGGCGACCCGGTGGCGGTCGCCCGCACCACGTTCCTGCTGTTCTTCGTCGCCGCGGTCGTCTTCGCGCTCGCCGCGCTGTTCATCAACGGGCCCGGCGAGCAGGGCCGATACTCGGCCTTCGGCGGCGGCCCGAACGTCTTCGTGCGCATCGAGATCCTCGGCGTGATCAGCGCGATCGCGCTGTACCTGTTCACCCGGCGCATCCTGCCGCTGCTGGCCATCCCGCTGTTCCTGCTGGCGGCCGTGCTGTCCGGCTCCCGCGCCGGGCTGCTGGCCGGCCTCGCGGTCGGCGCCGCCGGGCTGTGGCGGATCCGGCGGCGCGTGCACACCGGCTTCGTAGTCGCGGCGGGCGCCGTCACGGTCGCGACCATCGCCGTGGTCTGGGCGTTCGCGCCGCCGGCGTTCACCGACCTGTTCCAGGAGCGCTTCGTCGAGCAGACGGTCGAGGAGCAGTACACGTCAGACCGCACCGACATCTGGGCGGCCGCGTGGCGCCTGGCCGTCGAGCATCCGCTGATCGGCACCGGGCTGGACGGCTTCTACGGCACCATCGGCGTCAACCAGGCCGTGGAGTACCCGCACAACTACGTGCTCGCGGTCGCCGCCGAGGGCGGGCTGGCCGGGATGGTGCTGCTCACCGCCGCCATCGTGCTGTGGGCGCGGACGATCCGCGGCGGCGCGCACCCGCAGCTGACCACCCTCGCCGCGGCCTCGGCGGTCTTCGTGGCCCTGAGCAGCCTGTTCTCCGGCGACTACTACGACTCACGGCTCGCCTGGATGTTCGCCGCGCTGGCCGCCGGCGCGGCGGTGACCCCGTCGGCGCCGGCCGTGCCCGACCTGCCCGCGCGCGTACGAGAGCCGGTGACGACATGACCTGCGACCGCAACCGGATCTGCCGCCGCAGCGTGCTGCTGCTCGGCATCGTCTCGCTGACCGCGGCCAGCGCGCCGCGGGACAACTCGGTGACACCGATCATGAACCCGCTGCCGGCCGCGCCGACCGCGGCGCCCGGCACGATCAAGCTCCGCGGCGTCGCGCACTGGACTTCGGTGTTCGAGCAGAGCTGGGACTACCAGTACCGGACCAGCCTGCCGATGAGCAAGTCGACGGACAGCTGGCACCACTACGACCTGTCGTACTCGCTCGACTCGTGCGTCGCGATGTTCCGGGCCACCGGCGAGCTCCGCTACCTCGACCGCGCCCTGGAGTTCGTCGAGAACGTCGTCGCGTCCGCCGTGGCCTCCTCCTCGCTGCGCGGCAGCCAGTTCAAGGACGAATACCTCGGCTGGGCGTCGTCGGCCTCCGGGCAGGGCGGCGACGAGGTCCCGCTCTACGAGAGCTACTTCTGGCGGTACGCGACCACGCTGCTGGTCGCCATGCGCGAGGTGCCGGAGGTGTACGGCGATCCGGGGTACCTCGCCCGCCACGACAAGCTGCTGCGCTTCGCCGAGGAGCACGTCTTCGCGAAGTGGCACTCCCGCGGCGCCGCCGCGAACATCTACCGCGAGCGCACCCACATGGCCGCGCACTGGGCGCTGATCGCGCTGAACCTGGCGCAGATCACCGCGGACCCGGCCCGCCGCGCGCGGTACGAGCAGGTCGTCGCCAACGTCGACCAGCATGTGCCCGGCACCCGCTCGGGCCTGCGGCCGCAGCTGCGGCGCAACCCGGCGGAGGCCACCGCGTACTTCTGGAGCGACGTCTGGGGATCGGCCCGGCGGCCCGGGCAGGACGTGAGCCACGGCAACGGCGTCATGGCGTACGTCGTCGAGGCCCGCGCCCGCGGCCAATTCTGGACCGCCGCCGACATGGCGGCGTTCTCGGCGCTGCTGACCAAGGTGATCTGGCCGGGTGCGACGACCTACCGCGAATTCGTGGACGGTACCGGCGCCGACAACGGCTGGTTCTCCGACGGATTCGTGAAGCTGGGTCGCTTCGACCCGGCCGTGCAGCGGCGGCTCGAGGACCACCGGGTGGTCAACGATCAGTTCGCCGCGAACATGGCGTTCAACGCCCGGCTGCTGGGGTCGTAGTCCGGGCTGGAGGAAAGGCAACAGAATGACCGCATCGCCGCGCGCCGCCCTGCTGGAACCGGCCGCACGGGAGTGGAAGGAAGCCCTGCAACACACCGCGCACGACATGTACCACGAGAGCGAATACGTCGTGCTCGACGCGCGACTGTACGGCGGCAGGCCGATCGCGTTCTGGTACGCCGAGGAGGGCCGGCGGCTGCTGATGCCGCTGATCGTGCGCGACATACCCGGCTCGGAGCTGCGCGACGCGCTCTCGCCGTACGGATATCCGGGCCCGGTCAGCGACGCACCCGCCGACACCGGGTTCTGGGAGCGGGCCTGCGCCGCGATGATCGCGACCCTGCGGGCCGAGGGGATCGTGTCGGCCTTCGTCCGGATGCACCCGCTGCTGCGGGCGCCGCTGGAGACGCTCGGCCGCTTCGGCGCGCTGGTCCGGCACGGCGAGACGGTGTCGATGGACCTGACGGTCAGCCTCGACGAGATGTGGAAGCAGACCCGCAGCGACCACCGCAACCACATCAACCGGGCCCGCCGCGACGGCACCCGGATCGTGTTCGACGACTGGGACCGCCTCGGCGAGTGGGTCGAGGTCTACCACGACAACATGCGCCGGGTCGGCGCGACGTCGTACTACTTCTTCACCCACGAGCACCTCACGGCGATGCACGACGCGGTCGGCGACCGGATGCATCTCGCCGTCGCCCTCGAGGGCGACGAGGTGGTCGGCGGCAACACGTTCTTCGAGCACGACGGCATCGCCACCGGCTACGTCTCGTCGACCCGCCGCGCTCCCCGCCGCTACGCCGACGAGTTGCTGTACGACGAGGTCCGGCGCTGGTGCAAGAGCCGCGGCGACACCGTCTTCCACCTCGGCGGCGGCAAGGGCGGGTGCAACGACTCGCTGTTCTCGTACAAGGCGGGCTTCTCGCCGAGCCGGCACGCGTTCCACACCTGGCGCGTGGTGACCGACGAGGCCGCGTACTCCGAGCTCGTCCGGCAGCGGGCGCCGCAGGCCGATCCGGCCGACCTGTCCGCCACCTTCCCGTCCTACCGTTAGGAGTTCGGCATGCGGATCAACTGCGTCGGCGGCGGGCCCGCCGGCCTGTACTTCGCGGTACTGGCGAAGCTGGCCGACCCCGCGCACGAGGTGACCGTGCTGGAACGCAACCCGGCCGGCGTCACGTGGGGCTGGGGCGTGGTCTTCTGGGACGACCTGATCGACGACCTGTTCCGGTACGACCCGGTCAGCGCGCGCCGGATCTGGGACGCCGCCTGCCGGTGGGACGAGTACCGGGTGCGCGCCACCGGCAAGGCGGCGACCCACCTCGCCGGCTACGGCTTCAGCCTCGGCCGCAAGACCCTGCTCGACATCCTCACCCAGCGGGCTACCGAGCTCGGCGTCGAGGTCCGGCACCGGGACGAGCTGACCGACGAGTCCGGGCTGCCGGACGCCGACCTGGTGGTGGCCTGCGACGGCGCCGGCAGCCGGATCCGCGAGCGGTACGCCGAGCACTTCGGCACCGACATCGAGGTCGGCCGCAACAAGTACATCTGGCTCGGCACGCCACACGTCTTCAAGACGTTCACGTTCGGCTTCGAGCGCACCGAGGCCGGCTGGATCTGGTACCACGCGTACCCGTTCAACTCCGAGACCAGCACCTTCATCGTCGAGTGCGCCCCCGAGACCTGGGCGGCGCTCGGCTTCGACGGCCTCGACGCCCGGGCGGGCGCCGCCCGGCTGCAGGAGATCTTCGCCGCGCACCTCGGCGGGCAGCCGCTGATCGACCACCGCGCCGAGGTCGGCGGCACCGGCTGGCTGAACTTCCGCCGGATCACCAATCAGCGCTGGGACCACGGCAACGTCGTGTTGATGGGCGACGCCGCGCACACCACGCACTTCGCCATCGGCTCGGGTACCAAACTGGCCATTCAGGACGCAATGGCACTAGCCGACGCGGTGTCCTCAGAGGACGAGCTCGCCGTCGCGCTGGAACGCTACGAACATCGCCGCAAGGCGGCACTCGCGCCGCTGCAACGTGCCGCAAAGGCCAGTAGTGAATGGTTCGAACGAGTGACAGACTATGTGGACCTACCGGCCAAGCAGTTCTCCTATGCGCTGTCCGACCGGCGGGGCGAATATCCGATGTGGAGATACCTGCTGCACATCGCGACCCAGAACGCGATCCCCCGCACCCTGTTGCGCTGGACACTCAGCGCACGCCGGTGGAGCCGAGCCCGACGGAGGCCGGGCGCCTCGCGCACCACCCAGGCCGGTCGCCCGCCGCAGCGGTACGGGGTGAGACCCAGACCCGCAAAGGGGTGACGGATGGCCGGAGCCGCCCTGCTCGAGCCCGACGATGCCGCGTGGACCGACGCGCTGAGCCGGATCAGGCACGACGTGTACCACCTACCGGAGTACGTGCGCATCGACGCCGGACTCACCGGAGGGGCTCCGGCCGCATACCGATACGACGAGGCGGGCCAGGTCCTGCTGCTGCCCCTGGTCCTGCGCGCCGTGCCGGACACCGACCTGCGCGACGCGATCTCGCCCTACGGCTACCCCGGCCCGGTCGCCGACACCGACGACCCGGCGTTCTGGTCACGGGCCGCGGCGGCGATGACCGAGTCGCTGGGCGCGCTCGGCGTCATCACCGCCTTCGTCCGGCTGCACCCGCTGCTGGCGGCCCCGGCCGCGGCCCTCGCGGCCGCCGGCACGGTCGTCCAGCACGGCGAGACCGTCTCCGTCGACCTCACGCTGTCACCGGAGCAGCTGTGGCACGAGACCCACCGCACGCACCGCAACCAGATCAACAAGGCCCGCCGGGCCGGCGTCGAGATCGTCTTCGACGACTGGGACCGCTACGACGAGTGGATCGGCACCTACCACGCCACCATGCGCCGGGTCGGCGCGACGGACTTCTACTTCTTCACCGCCGACCACTTCCACCGGCTACGCGCGGCCCTCGGCGACCGGATACACCTGGCGGCGGCGCTCTCCGCCGACGGCGAGCTGCTCGGCGGCAACCTGTTCTTCGAGTACGACGGGATCATGCACACCCACCTGCAGGCGACCCGGGACGGCGGCGTCCGGTACGCGGACAAGCTGCTCTACGACGAGGTCCGCCGCTGGGGCCGGGACCGGGGCAACACGATCTACCACCTGGGCGGCGGTCTCGGCGGGGCGGCCGACTCCCTGTTCGCCTACAAGGCGGGGTTCGCCGCGGGCCGGCACGCGTTCCACACCTGGCGGGTGGTCACCGATCCGGACGCCTTCGAGAAGCTGGCCGGACCGCCCACACCGGAGGCGCTGGCGGGCCGCTTCCCGCCGTACCGCTAGCCCTTGGGCTGGGTGAAGCGGATGTGGTTGCCGAACGGGTCGCGCATGCCGCAGTCGATGCCGTACGGGCGCTCGGTGGGTTCGTCGGTGAACTCGACGCCGCGGCCGAGCAGGGTCTCGTAGGTCTTGCGGCAGTCGTCCGTGCTGAGGATCAGCGTGCCGCCCGCCGCGCCCTTGGTCAGCAGCTCGCGGACCTGCCGCGCGGTCTCCTCGGACATCTGCGGGCCGCCGGGCTTCGCCAGCAGGATCTGGCGGTCCGGCCGGCCCGGCACGTTGACGGTCAGCCAGCGCATGAAGCCGAGCTCGGCGTCGGTGTTGACCTCGAAACCGAGCTTGCCGACGTAGAAGTCGAGGGCCTCGTCCTGGTCGAGAACGTAGATCTGTGAGTGTGTGATCGCGGTGAACATGCTCATCACGCTACTGAGCGCGCCGGGCGAAAACTTATCCGAAACTGCTCAGTCGTTCGGCCGGGTCCAGGCCATGGTGTAGCAGGTCGGCAGGCCCGTGGTCCCCTTCTGCCGGCGGTAGTCCCGCGGCGACCGGCCGACGATCTCGCGGAACGTGCGGCTGAAGGTTCCGGTGCTGCCGAAGCCGACCTGGAAGCAGACGTCCGTGACGCTGGTCTCGGTCTCCCGCAGCATGAACATGGCCCGCTCGACCCGGCGGCGCTGCAGGTAGCGGTGCGGCGTCTCGCCGAAGGTGGCCCGGAACGTGCGGGTGAAGTGCGCCGGCGAGACGTGGGCGATCCGGGCCAGGGCCGCGACGTCCAGCGGCTGCGCGTACGCGCGGTCCATCGCGTCCCGGGCCCGCAGCATGCGGCGGTTGGTGTCCTCTACGGCGCTGCCCACGACGCCATCACACCACGTCGGCGGCCTCGACCGGCTGGCGGAGGATGGTGCGCTGCCGCTCGGGCGCGACCTTGCGGAAGTCGCTGAGATAGATCTCGTGATGCTTGCCGGCCATGCGCAGCCCCTGGCCGGGGATGACCTCGTGATGCAGCCGCGCGAGCACGTCCGCCTCGTCGTCGAACGAGCCGACGTGCAGGGTCTGCACGCACAGCCCCTCGGACAGGGTCTCCAGGCGCACGTCGTCGAGGCGCGGCGGCCGGTCCTTCGCACCGGCCTGCTCGACGGCGGCGGCGAAGGCCGCCGGGTCGGTCCAGTCCGGGACCATGAGCATCAGCGTCCAGTCCCAGCGCGACTTGTCCCGCGCCGAGGTGAACGAGTCCATGTCCTCGGCCCACCACAGGCCCTCCAGCGGCGGCACGACGTAGTCGCGCCCGAGCTCCCGCTTGCTGGCGAACTTCAGCTTGTACGCCACCGGGTACAGCGCCCGCACCGCCTCGGCGAACGCCGGCGAGGTGTTGGGGTCACCGCGGCCGTCGATCATGAGGTACCGCAGGTCGGGCACGGTCAGCGTCCGCACCTGGCCCTGGCGCGCCCGGTAGGCGTCGAGCGTCTTCTTGAAGTCGACCTTGTCCGTCATCGTGCCCCCAGCCTCTCAGCCGGCCGAAAACCGGTCGCGTCGCGGGTCGGCGCACCGGTACGTTTCCGGCCGTCAACATCTTCGAGGAGGCCGTCATGTACCGCGAATACGACGCCCAGGCGTCCTTTTGAGCCGACCAGCAAACGTCGCAGGGGGTTCCCTCTAGCGAGACCCAGGTCAAGCGCGGCGACCGGACGGTCGGTGCCGACACCGAGCTGATCGAAAAGCTCGGCGGCAGGGACCCGTGCCCCTGCGGGTCCGGGCGGCGGTTTCAGCCGTTGTTGCCGCGCCGGCGGCAGGTTCGACGACACCAACGGCCACTACTACGTGCGTGACTGACCGAGCCGATGGCGCCGTCCCGGCGGCGCCATCCACGCCCCGGGGCGACGAATCTTGCAGATCTGTGCTTATATTTCCGGACCCTCGCCAAGATCCGCTCGGAGTGCCCGGTATGTCGAACCCCCCGCTTCCCGGCCCGCCGGACGTGTCACCCGATCACGAACCCGTCCAGCCGCAGGCCTATTCGCCGCCGGGCCTGCCCGGCTACCCCATGCTGGGCGTGCCCGACAGTGACCCGCGGTTCGACCCGGCCGATCCGCTGGTCAGCGCCGACTTCGCGGGCTGGTGGCGGCGCGGCTTCGCCGTCATCCGGCGAGGGTGGCGGGCGCTGGCCCTGGTGCAGGTGCTCACCGCCGCGGCGACCCTGGTCGTGCTGATCCCCGCCGAGTTGTTCGACGACCTGAGCTCCCGGGACTTCTCGGACCCGGACGGTCTGTCCGGCCCGCTCCTCGCCGCCAACGGCCTCATGGTGGTAGCCAACTGTCTCGAACCGCTGATCTATCTGATCGGCACGCTGGTCACGGTGCGGGTCACGGTCAGCATCGCGACCGGCGCGGACCCGGGCGTCGGGCGGGCGGTGCGGGCGGTTCTGCCGCGGGTACCGGCGATGATCGGCTGGTCGCTGCTGACCAGCCTGATCACGGTCGCCGCGCTGCTCGCCTTCGTTCTGCCGGTCTTCTACGTCGCGGCGGTCTTCGTCGTGCTGCCGGTCGTGGTGCTGTTCGAGCCGGGCAACCCCGTCACCCGCTGCTTCAGCCTCTTCCACAATGACCTCGGCGCCGCCGTCGCCCGGATCGCCACAATCGCCGGCCTGGGCCTGGCCATCTCGCTGCCCCTCATCGTCGGCACCGCCGCGCTGAGCCTGACGGGCGTGACGGCGTTCACAGACACCAGCAGCATCGTCCTGGGCTCAGTGACGGGCACGGTCCTCGGCGAGCTGGGTCCGCTGATCTGCGGCGTCGTGCTGATACCGCTGACCGTGGCGGCCTACGCGGACCTCCGCGCCCGCCGGGAGCCGTTCACCACGGCGTGGCTCGACGCCTGAGGCGTACCGATGGGTGAGAATTTCGGGATGCTTCCGGATCTTGACCTTGACACGTCGAGGCTGGCGCCTCGGCAGCGGCAGATCCTGGCGGTCATCCAGAAATGGGCGATCAACCACGGCCACTCGCCGTCCACCCGTGAGATCGGCGACGCGGCCGGGCTGTCGAGCTCGTCGGTCGGCCGGCACCTGCGCGCCCTGGAGGAGCTCGGCTTTCTCCGCCGCGGCCGCACCGCGACCCGCCCGGTCGACATCCGCATGTTCCTGCCGGGGGCCGCCCGCGAGGAGGGCGAGTCGGCGACGGTCGGCGTTCCGCTGGTCGGCGTCATCGCCGCCGGGAGCCCCATCCTGGCCGAGGAGTCGCCCGAGGAGATCCTCACGCTGCCGCGCGGGCTGGTCGGCCGCGGCGACCTGTTCAGCCTCCGGGTGCAGGGCGACTCGATGATCGACGCGGCGATCTGCGACGGGGACATCGTCGTGGTCCGGCAGCAGCCCGAGGCGTACAACGGCGACATCGTGGCCGCGATGATCGACGAGGAGGCGACGGTCAAGGTCTACCGCCGCCGCGCCGGGCACGTCCTGCTCGAGCCCCGAAATCCGGCCTACGAGCCCATCGACGGCGACCGCGCGGTCATCCTCGGCAAGGTCGTCTCGGTCCTGCGCCGCGTCTGAGACATTGTCACCCGTCGTTGCCCCTGCTAGCGTCGCTGCGCTTCCAGCACACGCGACCAGGCTCGGGGGAACCATGGAACTGCACCGCGACACCGGCAAGGTGCTCCGCATCGCCATCCTGATAACCGCGGGCGGCGCCCTGCTGCTCGCGATGCCCGCGCTGCTGAACCTCATCGGCCGCGAGTTCGTCCTGGGACCCTGGCTGGCGTATGGAATCGGTGCGGTCCTCGCGCTGGTGGGCGTGGGTCAGATCTATTCGACACTTCGCCATCCCTTTCGGCTGGTGGCCGGCGACAGCACGCTGATCGTGCGCAGCAGCGTTCTCAAGGCCGACATCCCCTGGGAGTCGCTGGCCGCGGTCACGCTCGAGAGGCTGCACTACCTCGACCCGCCGGCGGCACCGCATCTCGTGCTCTGGCCCGCGCCCGGTGTCGACCTCGGCACCAAGCCCAACTACCGGCGCAAGGGCGAGGACCGCGCCGGCTACCCGGTGATTCAGCTCGACGAGCTTCGCGAATCGCCCGCCGAGGTGGTCGCCGTGCTGCAGAGGTTCGCGGGCGCCAGGTTCACCGCTTAGCCGACGGCTACTCCACGGTGGACACCCGCCGGCCCGTCTCGAACGAGCGGATGACGGCGGTGGCGATCAGCAGCGCACGCCGTCCGGCGGCGATCGGGATCGGTGGTTCCCGTCCGTCGCGCAGGGCCGACAGCAGGTCGTCGACGTGGGAGTCGAAGGTCGCGTGGAAGTCGCGGTCGACGTCGTTGAAGTAGCCGGCCTGCCAGACCCGCGCCATCTCGTCACCGGCGGCCTGGAAGCTGAACCGGCGCACCGTGTCGTTGATGAGAACCCGGCCGGCGGTGCCGTTGAGCTCCACCCTGTGCGTGTCGGGGTAGGCGTACGACGAGTCGTAGCTGCCCACCAGGCTGCCGACCGCCCCGTTGCCGAACTGCACCGCCACCACCAGGCTGGACCAGCCGTTTCCGCTCGGATCGGCGGCCTGCGCCATCACCGAGGTGATCGGGCCGCACAGGTGTTCCAGCATGTCCAGGCCGTGGCACTGGGTCTCGATCAGATTGGCGTGCGGGTGCCGGCTGGTGCCGGCCTCGCCGCCGAAGCGCCAGGTCGCGAACGCGAGCCGGCCGAGGTCACCGCGGGCGATCGCCGCGGCGGCCAGGCGGACCGGCCGCGCGTACCGGTGGTTGAAGTTGATGCCGATGAAGACCTTGCGCGCGGCGGCCTCGGCGACCAGGACGTCCGCCTCGTCGAGGGCGAAGACGAGCGGCTTCTCCAGCAGCAACGGCACCCCGGCGCGGATCAGCCGCAGGGTCGGCGGGAAGTGGCCCTCGTTCGGCAGGCACACCGACACCAGGTCCGGCCGTTCCCGGTCGAGCATCTCGTCGAGGTCGGTGTATCCGCGGGTGCCGGCCTCCGCAGCGCGCGCCGCGGTGCGTCCCGGATCGCGCCCGACGACGGCCACCAGCGACGTGTCGCCGCGCCGGGCGAACAGCTCGGCGTGCTGGCGCCCCCACCACTCGCCGGTGCCGACCACCGCCACCCGGGTGGGTGCCCCGGCCGCCGGTGCGGCCGGCCGGACCACGCCCGGTGCGAACCTCGCCGCCCGGTTCACCGCCGCCTCCGGCGGGCGAGGCGCGACTGCACGAGCACCACCACGATCAGGAAGGTTCCGCTGACCACCTGCTGGTAGTACGCGGTGAGCGTGCCGACCTGGTTGATCAGGTTCTGGATCACCTTGAGCAGCAACACACCGGCGAGCGTCCCGCTCAACGAGCCGGATCCGCCGGACAGCAGCGTGCCGCCGATGACCACCGCGGCGATCGCCTCCAGCTCCCGGCCCTCGCCGATCGTCGGCAGGCCGGAAGACGTCTGTGCGGCGACCAGGACGCCGGCCACGCCGGCGAGGGTGGCGCTGAGCACGTAGACCAGGACCCGGACGCGAGCGACCGGCAACCCCATCAGCTCGGCCGCCTCCTGGCTGTCGCCGATCGCGAACACCGCCTGGCCGAACCGGGTCCGGTTGAGTAGCAGCACGCCCAGCGCGAAGGCGCCCAGCGCGAACCAGACCGGGGCGTGCACGCCGAGCCAGCGCGCCTGACCGAGCCGGGTCAGCAGGAGATCGGCCGGAATGATGTACACCTTGTTGCCCTCGCTCGCGACGGCGAATGCCAGGCCCCGGGCGAACAGCAGCGCGGCGAGCGTCACGATGAACGGCGCTATCCGGGCACGACCGATCAGCAGCCCGTTGACCAGCCCGAACATCGCGCAGACGAGCAGCGGCAGGGCGATGGCGGCGGCGGTGCCCCACTGCGCGCCGTACGCGGTGAGCACCCCGGCCAGCGCCAACAGCGACCCGACCGACAGGTCGATGCCGCCGCTGAGGATGACGAAGGTCATCCCGGTCGCGATCAGCAGCAGGTATGAGCTGTCCAACGCGATGTTGCCGAGGTTCTGCCCGCTGGCGAAGCTGTCGCCGAACAGCACGGTGCCGCCGACCAGCACCAGGGCCAGGACGATCGGCGCGCCGGCGCGGTCCGGGCGCCACCGCAGGCGGCGACCCGACGGCCCGGTCCGCCCCGGTGCGCTCACCGGATGGTCCACGGCCGTCATGCCGCGCTCCGACCGCGCTGGACGTAGACCGCGGCGACGATGATGCTCGCCTGGATCATGCGGGCGGTGGAGTCCGGCAGGTTCTGCTGGATCACGGTCGCGGTGATGAGCTGCATCAGGAGGGCTCCCATCAGCGTGCCGAGAATGCGGACCCGGCCGCCGGACAGAGGTGTGCCGCCGACGACGACCGCGGTGATGGCGCTCAACTCGATCAACAGGCCGACGAACGACGGATCGCTGGCGCCCTGACGCGCGGTGGTCAGCAGGCCGGCGACGGCGGCGAGCAGGCCGCTGAGCACGTACACGGTGACGAGGGTTCCCTTGACCGGCAGGCCGGCCAGGGTCGCCGCGGCCCGGTTGCCGCCCGTCGCCAGGACCCGCCGGCCGAAACCGGTCCGGTGTACCGCCAGCCCGGCCGCGCCGGTGATCACCAGCACCAGCACGACGCTGATCGGAAGGCCCAGCACCGAGGCGTTGCCGAGCGCGCCGAGGGTCGGGTCGAACATCTCGGTGAGCCGGCCGTCGGCGAACACCAGGGCGAGGCCCCGTCCGGCCACGAGCACGCCGAGCGTCGCGATGATCGGCTGCATTCCGGCGAACGCCACCAGAGACCCGTTGACGGCGCCGACCACCGCACCGGCCGCGAGCGCGATCGCCATGGCCGGCCATACGCCGTACCCGAGGTAGAGCGGGAGCAGCGCGGCGCTGATGGCCATCGTCGCGCCGACCGACAGGTCGATGCCCTCGGTGGCGATGACCAGGGCCATGCCGATCGCCACGATGGCGACCGGCGCGACCTGCACCAGCTGCAGCCGAAGGTTGGTCATCGTGGCGAAGTGGGGTGTGAACACCAGATTGAAGACCAGGATCACGGCGATCGCCAGGTAGACCCCGCCGACCTGGAGCAGGCCCAGCACGTCGGTACGCGTCCGGGGCGCGGTCCGGGTGTCAGGCATCGTGCTCCCTCGCCAAGGCGATGGTCCGCATGATGCGGTCCTCGCTGACCTCGTCGCCGCGGAACGTGCCGACGACCGCGCCGTCGCGCAGCACCAGCACCCGGTCGGCGCCCTCCACGACCTCCTCCAACTCCGAGGAGATGAGCAGGACACCCAGGCCCTGCTCGGCGAGCTCGTCGATCAGCGACTGAATCTCGAACTTCGCGCCGACGTCGATGCCGCGGGTCGGCTCGTCCAGGATCAGCACCTTCGGATGCAGGCAGAGCATCCGGGCCAACAGCACCTTCTGCTGGTTGCCGCCGGAGAGCTCACGGACCTTCTGGCCGGGATGCGAGATCTTGATGCGCAGCCGCGCGACGAACGTGTCGACGAGCGCGGCCTGCCGGCGTTCCGAGAGGAAGCCGGCCTTGGTGAGCCGCGGCAGCGCCGCGAGCACGATGTTGTCCCGCACCGACAGGTCGGCGATGACACCCTCGGCCTTGCGGTCCTCGGGCACCATGCCGAGCCCGGCCCGGATGGCCGCGGCCGGCGACCAGCGCCGCGCGCGCCGGCCGTCCATGGTGACCACGCCGGCTTCGATCGGGTCGGCGCCGAAGACCGCCTTGGCCGTCTCGGTGCGCCCGGATCCGAGCAGCCCGGCCAGGCCGACGACCTCACCGGCGTGTACGTCCACACTGACGTTGTCGAGCAGCGGCCGGCGGCTGAGCCCTTCGGCGCGCAGGAGCGGGGCGCCGGTGGCATCGCGTTGCTCGTCGCCGAAGGTGGTGGCGCCGTGCCGGCGTACCTCGTCGATGTCCCGGCCGAGCATGGTGGCCACGAGCCGCAGCCGGGTCGTCTCGGCGACCGCACCGCTGTGCGCGACCCGGCCGTCGCGCAGGACGGTGACCCGGTCACAGACCCGGAACACCTCATCGAGCTTGTGCGTGACGTACAGGACCGCGACGTGCTGCGCGCGCAGCACGTCGACGACCCCGACGAGCAGGTCGACCTCTCGGGGCTCGAGAGACGACGTCGGCTCGTCCATGATGACCACCCGGGCGTTCATGGACAGCGCCCTGGCGACGGCGATCATCTGCTGCACGCCCAGGCCGAGTTCGCCGAGGCGCTGCCGGACGTCCACCGTGATTCCGTACCGCGCCAGCGTCTCCCGGGCCGCCCGGTGCATGCGGCGACGGTCGATCAGGCCGATCCGGTTGACCGGTTCCCGGCCCAGGAACAGGTTGGCGGCGACGCTGCGCAGCGGCACCAGGTTGATCTCCTGGTAGATGGTGCTGATCCCGGCGGCCTGCGCGTCGCGGGGCCGGGCGAAGGCGACGGTCTCGTCCAGGTAGCGAACGTCGCCCTCGTCCGGTCGGTGCACCCCGGTGATGATCTTTATGAGGGTGGATTTGCCGGCGCCGTTCTCGCCGACCAGCGCGTGTACCTCGCCCGGGTGCAGGGAGAGCGAGACACCGTCGAGAGCACGCACGCCGGCGAAGTGCTTGCGCACCGAGTGGACCTCCAGGACGGGCGCGTTCACCGGAGACCTAGTACGCGTTGGCGAGCTCGGACTGGGCGTTCTCCGCGGTGTACTCCTTGTCGGAGATGATGGTCTTCTCGACCACGCCCTTGCCGCCGTAGAAGTCCTCGAGGGCCTGGAAGGCCAGCGGCCCGAAGCGTGGGTTCGACTCGATGACGCCGGCGATCCAGCCGTCGAGGATGCCCTGCACGGCACCCTTGGTCCCGTCGATCGTGATGATCTTGACGTCGCCGGCCTTCTTGCCGGCGGCCTTGAGGGCGGCCACCGCGCCGAGCGCCATCTCGTCGTTCTCCGCGTAGATCGCGGTGATGTCCGGGTTGGCCGAGATGAGCTGCTCGGTGACCTTCTGGCCCTTCTCCCGGGTGAAGTCGCCGGTCTGCTCGGCCACGACCGCCAGCTTGGAATTCTTGGCGACGAGCTGATCCTTGAAGCCCTTGGTGCGGTCGACGGTGACGTTGACGCCGGAGGCGCCGAGCAGGATCGCGACGCTGCCCTGGTCGCCGGTCGCCTTGATCATGGCGTCGGCCGCGCGCTGACCCTGTACGACGAAGTCGGACCCGATCCAGCCCAGGTAGTCCACGCACGGCTTCTTCGTGGTGAGCAGCCGGTCGATGGTCATGACCGGCACCTTGGCGTCCTGCGCGGCCTTCAGCGCCGGGTCGAGGCCCTCGGAGTTCAGCGGCGAGATGATCAGTGCCTTGGCGCCCTGCGCGATCATGCCCTGGATGTCCGCGATCTCCTTGTTGAGATCGGACTGGGCGTTGGTGGTGATGAGTTTGATGCCCCGCTTCGCCGCCTCGTCCTTGATGGACTGGGTCTCGGTGATCCGGAACGGGTTGGCTTCCTTCTCCGACTGGGCGAAGCCGACGGTGACGGTCTTGAGATCGAGCTGGGGCACGCCGCCGTTGTACTTCTCCGGCGTGCATCCCCCGGCCCCGGAGGTCGCCTGGACCTGTTGCGCCGCGGAGCTGCCCGCGGTGGGTGTGTCATCCTCGCCGGCACTCTTGGTGCAGGCTCCGGTCAGGGTGAGCGCGGCCACGACGGTGCCGGCGGCGACACCACGCACGAATCTTCTGGACGGAGGCATCTAGGGCCTTCCTTCATCAGAGTGAGCGCCATGATGTGAAAACCTTTGACACGAACTTGGCCAGATCGTAGTCGATTGTTGCCAACTTCTGTCAAGAGGCGGGCTACGCGAGGTGGACGTCGATACCCTCGGCCCGGAGCCGGTCGACCGCCGCTTCGTCGGCGCCGCGGTCGGTGACCAGCACGTCGATGCGCTCGCTCGGCACCGTCTGGCACATCGTGTCGTGTCCGAGCTTGGTGTGGTCGGCCAGCACCACCACCTGCCGGCCGGCCGCCATCAGGGCCTGATCCGTCGCCGCGGCGAAGACATTCGGCGTGGTCAGGCCGCGTTCCGCCGTGACGCCCTCGCCGGAGAGGAAGACCTGGGCGCCGCGGAGCCCCGTCAGCGCGGCCTCGGCGATCGGGCCGACGGCCGCGCCGATCGACCGGCGCAGCGCGCCGCCGATCAGCACCACGTCGATCTGCGGCGCGTCGATGAGCGCGCCGGTCACCGAGATCGAGTTGGTGACCACCGTCAGGTGGCCGAGCACGGCGAGGTGCCGGGCCAGCGCGGTGGTGGTCCGGCCCGGACCCAGCAGCACCGCGCTGCCCTCCGTGACCAGCGTCGCCGCCAGCGCGGCGATGGCCTCCCGGGGCGCGGAAACCGGATCGGCGCTGTTCACACCGGCCGCGCGCGGTGCCGCCCGGGTGGGCGTCAGCTCACGCCGGGGACCCACGCCGCCGCGGGTCGGCGAGAGGAGCCCTTCGGACACCATCGAACGCAGGTCCCGGCGGACGGTCGACTCGGAGATGCCCAGGGCCGCGGCGAGGTCCCGGAACGAGACGTAGCCGTGGTCGTGCACATGGGCCAGCAGGAGCCGGCGACGCTCGGCGATCAGCACGGTCGACACCTCCGGTCTTGACGACCACCGTTGCAGAATATGTCAGAACTTGTCATGGCGGTCGAGCAATGTCAGGAAGCGAGCGTAGGCGGCCTCGATCAGATCCGAGGCATGCGGCTCGTACCGGCGTGGCGGAAGCGACCGGGCCACGACGTCGCGGATCTCCGCCAGGGAGCCCAACTCCCCCGCCGCCCGCGCCTGGACCAGCAGGTTGCCGACGGCGGTCGCCTCGATCGGCCCGGCCAGCACCGGCCGGCCGGTCAGATCGGCGGTGAGCTGACACAGCAGGGTGTTGGCCGCCCCGCCGCCGACGATGTGCAGGACATCGACGCGCCGGCCGGCGAGCCGCTCGGCGCGTTCCAGGCTCCACCGGTGCTTGCAGGCCAGGCTGTCCAGCACACAACGCACGACGGCGGCCCGGTCGGCCGGAATCGGCTGCCCGCTGTCCCGGCACGCCGCCGCGAGCTGCGCCGGCATGTCCTGCGGCGTGACGAGCGCGGGATCGTCCGGGTCGACGAGACTGCGGAATCCGGGCGCCGCCCGCGCCGCGGCGACGAGCTCGGCGTACGACGGCGAGCGCCACGCGGCCCGGCACCGCTGCAGCAGCCACAGCCCGGTCCCGTTACGCAGGAACCGGATCGTGCCGTCGATGCCGGCCTCGTTGGAGAAGCCGGCCAGCCTGGCCTCGTCGGTCAGGATCGGCGCGTCCAGCTCCAGGCCGACCAGCGACCACGTACCCGAGGAGAGGTAACCGAAGGACTCCCCGCCGGCGGGTACGGCCGCCACTGCCGACGCCGTGTCGTGCCCGGCCACCATCCACAACGGAATCCCGGGGTGCTCGCGCAGGCTGCCCACCCTGGTGCCCGCCGGCACGACATCGAAGTCGAACAACCGCAGCGGAATACCCAGCTTCTCGATGACTCCGGTCGCCCAGCAACGGGTCCGCACGTCCATGAGCTGACTGGTGCTGGCGATCGTCTGTTCGGTCGCCAGCTCGCCGGTCAGCCAGTAGCCGAACAGGTCGGGCAGCAGCACCAGCCGCTCGGCGGCCTCGAGTTGCGCGGACCCCTCCATCGCGACCAGCTGGCTTGCGGTGTTGATCGGCAACGGCGGCGTTCCGGTGGTCCGGTAGATTTCCCTGGCGCCGACCCTGGCCGCGACCAGCTCCGGGCTGGTCAGGGTGCGCCGGTCGCGGTAGTGCCAGGGGTTGCCGAGCAGGGCACGGCCGCGGTCCAGCAGCGCGAAGTCGTTGCCCCAGGTGTCGATGCCGACCCCGTCGATCCGCGCGCCCGTCGCCGCGGCGGCGATCCCCGCCGAGAGCTCCGCGAACAGCGCCAGTACGTCCCAGTGCAGCCCGTCGGGCAGGGTGACCGGGCGGTTGGCGAACCGGTGCACCTCGTCGACGGCGAGCCGTCCGTCGCGTAGCGAGCCACGCACCACCCTGCCGCTCTCGGCCCCCAGGTCGACGGCGAGGAACACAGGCACCGATGGAGCTTAGCCTCGATCCCGGGCGGGTACCGCCGACGCGGAGGCGAAGGCGGCCAGGACGTCCGCGGTCCGGCGGATGTCGTCGTGGTCGCAACGGTGGTCGACCGGCACGGTCAGCATCCGCCCGGCCAGGTCGGCCGCCTCCTCGTCGCCGCTCCAGAGTCCGGCGCGGTCCTGGTGCCAGTGGATGGGCGCGAAGATGCCGTGCCCGGCGAGATGCGCGCGCAGGGCGTCGCGGATCTCCTCGGACGGGCACAGCAGCTGCACCCGGAAGGGCGCCGCGTCTTCCGGGCCGCCGGTCAGGACCGACCAGGTGGGGCTCCGCTCCGGCAGGGCCGCGAGCAGCTCGCGGACGTTGGCGGTGCTCGCCGCGCGCAGGCCCGCCACGTCCAGCAGCGGCAGCGTGGCGACGGTGACGGCGTTGGCCGGGCCGGCGCTGCCGAGCAGGGCGTACTCGCCCTGTTGTTGCAGCGTGCGGAAGCCGTCCTTGCCGATCGGCCGGCCGTCGAGCCAGGCCGACTTGAGCAGCATCGCGGCCAGCTTGAGCTGGGCGCCGGGGCTCTCCTCGCCGCGCGGCCGGGGCAGGTCGAGGCCGGCGGGCGACCACAGCAGGCCGCCGTCGGGCAGCGGCAGCGTCTTGCGCAGCGAGGCGACCGCGTACGCCGCGGTGCTCTCGCGGGCCCAGGCGCTGAAGGGGTCGTGCGAGTGGTCCTCGAGGACGTCGACGCCGGGGTGCTTCTCCCGCCACGCGTCCCACGGCTCGCGGACGTTGCGCCCGAACAGGTTCTGGGCGAGCACCACGTCGCCGGGCTCGGCGAGCAGCGTCTCGAAGGCGGGGCCCGGCTCGTCCGGCAGGTGGCGGTACCAGCCGATGGGTGCCTCGGCCGAGAGTGCCTCGGCGACACCCATGCAGAAGTAGGACGGCATGTGCAGCCGGCCGCCGGGCGGCAGCTGGTGCAGCGCGGCGATCAGCGCGCCGCAGCCGGTGGCGAACAGCGCGTGCCGCTTCGGCAGCCACCGCGGCAGACCGCCGCCCCGGTCGGCGCCGAGCAGGGCGGCCGGGTCCCAGTGGAATTCCGAGCCGACCTCGCGGGGCGGGTCAGGCGGCACGGCGCACGTCCACTTCCACTTCCTGCGCCCGGCGGATGTTCAGCTCGTCGACGTGCACGGGCGCCTCGTCGCGCCGCAGGGTGGCCACCGTGCGCCAGATGATCCGCAGGTCCAGCGCCGGCGACCAGTGGTCCACGTACCAGCGGTCCAGCGCGAAGCGCTGCGGCCAGTCGATGTCGTCGCGGCCGTTGACCTGCGCCCACCCGGTGATGCCCGGCTTGACCTCCAGGCGCCGCCGGTCCTCGGCGGAGTAGTTGGCGGCCTGCGGCAGCACGTCCGGCCTCGGGCCGACCAGCGCCATCTGCCCGCGTACCACGTTGACCAGCTGGGGCAGCTCGTCGAGGCTGGTGCGGCGCAGGAACCGGCCGCAGCGGGTGATCCGCGGATCGTTCTCCACCAGGCCGAACGGGTCGCTGATGCCGAGCTTGGCGCTGAGCGCGACGGAGTCGTGCACCATCGAGCGGAACTTCAGCATCCGGAACGGCACGCCGTCGCGGCCGGCCCGGTCCTGCACGAACAGGACCCCCTTGCCGTCCGCGATCCTGATCCAGGCCGCGACCGCGATTATCACCGGCGACAACAGCACCAGGGCGAGGGCGGCGGCCAGGCGGTTCAGGCCGTCCCAGAGCAGGCGTACGAATTCCACGGCGACTCCTTCGGCTAGAGCGTCTCGACGGTGGGTCCGGTCAGGCGGTTGCGGGTGTCCAGCACGTAGCGGGCGTGGCGCACGACCAGGTCCAGGTCGAACGCGTCGTGGTCGGCGAGCAGCACCACGGCGTCGGCCGCGGCGACCTGCTCCTGCGTCAGCGCGACCCGCACCACCCGCTGGTCGACGTGCGCGTCCTCGACCACGTGCGGGTCGGCGGCGCGGACCTCGGCGCCCATGTCCAGCAGCAGCGAGGCGACCCGCCGGGCCGGCGATTCGCGGGCGTCGCCGGTGTTCTTCTTGTAAGCCAGCCCGAGCAGCAGCACGGTCGAGCCGTTGACCGCCTTGCGGTGCCGGTTGAGCGCAACGACCAGGCGCCGCACGACGTAGTCCGGCATGTGGTTGTTGATGTCGTTGGCGAGCTCGACGAAGCGGAAGCTCTGCCCGAGGGTCCGCTGCACCCGCCAGGACAGGTACGACGGGTCGATCGGCAGGCAGTGGCCGCCCACTCCCGGGCCGGGCACGAAGCGCATGTACCCGAAGGGCTTGGAGGACGCCGCCTCGATCGCCTCCCAGACGTCGATGCCGAGCTCGTTCGCGAACACCGCCAGCTCGTTGACCAGGGCGATGTTGACGTGCCGGAACGTGTTCTCGAGCAGCTTCGCCAGCTCCGCGACCTTGCAGTCGGAGACCGGCACGGTCTGCTCGACGACCGAGCCGTAGAACTCCCGCACCTTCGCCAGGGACGCCTCGTTGATGCCGGAGACGACCTTCGGGGTGGTGACCAGGTTCCACTGCCGGTTGCCGGGGTCGATGCGCTCGGGGCTGTAGCCGAGGAAGAAGTCCGTGCCGGCGACCAGGCCGGAGCCCTCCTCCAGCAGCGGCGCGACCAGCTCGGCGGTGGTGCCGGGGTAGGTGGTCGACTCGAGCGCGACCGTCGCGCCGGGCCGCAGATAGCGGGAGACGGTCCGGGCCGAGTCCTCTATGTACGCGAGGTCCGGCGTGCCCTCGCGCAGCGGCGTCGGCACCGCGATGACGGCGACGTCGAAGCCCGCCAGCGAGCGCGGATCCGACGACGGCTGGAACGCGCCGCTGTCGAGGATCTCCTGCAGCTCGACCGAGGGCACGTCGTCCACGTAGGACTCCCCCGCGGCGAGCCGCTTGATCCGCTCGTCGTCGACGTCGAAGCCGACGACCGTGTGGCCGACCTGTGCGGCGCGGACGGCGAGCGGCAGCCCCACGTATCCCTGACCGGCGATGACGACCCGCATGGGCCTGCTCCCCTCCTGTGCCCGGGCGCTCACGGCTGCCGCCCCGGCCGTACGGTGAATTCGGGCTGGCGCTGCGGCGGCGTCGTCCGGTTGCGGCCGTTGCTCCGGTTGCGGCCGGGCCGCGACACCACGGCCGGCGGGTTCGCCTCGCGGGCCGCCGACAGCGCCGGGCTCTCGGCGAGCCAGCGCAGCACGGCGATGAGGTCGGTGCGCGGCACCGTCGGGTCGAGCAGCGACAGCACGGCGCCGTCCAGCGGCGGCACCGGCGCCTGCGAGATCAGCGGGTGGTTCGGCCGGTGGTCGGGCTCGTCCGGGCCGAGCAGGATCTCCTGGAGCTTCTCCCCCGGGCGCAGTCCGGTGTAGACGATCTGGATGTGCCGGTCGGCCGCGTCGGCGAGCCGACGGGCGACGTCGGCGATGCGCACCGGCTCGCCCATGTCCAAGACCAGCACCTCGCCGCTGCTGTCGAGGGCGCCGGCCTGGATGACCAGGCGCACCGCCTCCTGCACGGTCATGAAGAAGCGGGACACCTCGGGGTCGGTGACGGTGATCGGCCCGCCCGACTCGACCTGCGCCGTGAACGCGGTGAGCACCGAGCCGCGGCTGCCGAGCACGTTGCCGAACCGGACGCTGCAGTAGGTGCCGGGCGCGGACTCGTCGGCGGCCGCGGTGAGGCGCTCGGTGATCCGCTTGGAGTAGCCGAGCACGCTGGTCGGGTCGGCGGCCTTGTCGGTCGAGATGTTGACCAGCCGGTCGACGCCGTGCCGCAGCGCGGTCTGCAGGATCTGGTACGTGCCGATGATGTTGGTCTTGAGCGCCTCGGACGGGTGCATCTCCAGCAGCGGCAGGTGCTTGAGGGCCGCCGCGTGGAACACCACCTGCGGCCGGTGCTCGGCGAACACCTCGTCCAGGCGCTGCTGGTCGCGGATGTCGGCGACGACCAGGTTGCGGTCGTCGAGCAGCGCCCGGCCGTCCAGCGACAGCTGCACGGCGTGCAGCCCGGACTCGTCGCGGTCCAGCATGACCAGACGGGCCGGCTTGAAGCGGGCGACCTGGCGGCACAGCTCGGAGCCGATCGAGCCGCCGGCGCCGGTGACGAGCACCCGGCGCCCCTCGAGATAGCCGGCCACCGCGGCCAGGTCGATGCCGATCTCGCGCCGGCCGAGCAGGTCGGCGTGGCTGACGGGACGGATGTCCTCCACGCTGACGGTACGGCCGAACAGCTCGACAACGGGCGGCACGACCTTCAGGTCGACGTTGAGCGGCTGGGCAAGTTCGGTCAGCTCCCGGATCAGTTCGGCGCTCGCGCTGGGGATCGCGATGAGCACCGCGTCGGCGCGGAACCGCCGGACGACCTCGGCCATGGCGTGCCGGTTGCCGGCCACCGGTACGCCCATCAGCCGCAGGGTGCGCTTGGCGGGATCGTCGTCGAGCAGCGCGACCGGGATGTACGGGCTGAACGGGCTGCGCAGCATGGCGCGGATGACCTGGGCCGAGCCCTCCCCGGCGCCCATCACCACGACCCGGGTGCCGTGCTCCGGCGAGGGCCGCAGGCGGTGGTTCTGCAGCAGCCGGGCGGCGTAGCGCACGCCGGCCGCCAGGACCAGGGCGATCAGGCCCGCCGCGATGATGGCCGAGCGCGGCACGAGCCGGCCGACGAGGGTGTCCAGAATGAACACCAGCGGGGTGGTGAGCGCCGCGGTCTTCGCCAGCGCGGCGATCTCCTCGAAGCAGCCGTACGACCAGCGGCCGGTGTAGAGCCCGAACTGCAGGCCGACGGCGCTGTGCACGACCGCGGCCAGCGAGGCCAGGATCAGTAGCCCGGTGGCGTCGACCGCGGCGAAGTCGCCGTCGTGGCGTAGCAGCGTGGCGATCAGCAGCGCCACGGCCAGCGCCATCGCGTCGGCGGCGGCCCGGGCTGCCCGGACGGGCAGTGCCGTGAGCAGCCACGGCGATGTCCGGTAGCCGGCTGGGGCGTCCGTGACGTCGGTCGGCGTCGGTCGCCGTACCCGCATGAATTCCTCCCCGTTCGAACGTTGGTGTCGACAAGGAAAATCGAGCGTCGCGCAATGCATAATCGAGATCCAGAAATGCATTGCGGGCCGCTCGCAGAACGTCGCTATCAGCGCCTACGAATAGAGCGTGCCAGCCGTGGGGTATCGGTCACAGTAGTAATTGTCATGCCCTACATGAGAGCGATTCATGTTCAGTACCTATGGCCGCCCCACGTGCTCGATCGCCTCCCCGGCAAGCACTTTCCGACCCAAGGACGACGTCCGTTCGGCCAATAATCGGGCACCCGACAGCCCGTGAGAAGACTTCATGTTCAACATGACATTTGCAACTGTCATTGGGCGGCGGTGCTCTGGCAGCGTCTTTATCGCGGATGTCAAACAGGAGACAAAATGAGAAAGTTCCGCGCGCGGGCCGGTACCTGGCCATGAGGGTTCTGCACATCATCACGACGCTCGCCGAGGGCGGCGCCGAGCAGCAGCTCCGGCTGCTGGTGCGCCGGCTGCCGTACGACTGCGAGGTCGTCACGCTGTCCCGGCCGGGCGCCGTCGCCGCCGCCATGCGCGCCGACGGCACCACCGTGCACGAGGTGATCACCACCCGCGACCGCGACCTGTCCGCGGTGATCAAGCTGAGCCGCCTGATCCGGCTCGGCCACTTCGACGTGGTGCACACCCACCTCTACCGGGCCTGCGTGCAGGGCCTGCTCGCGGCCCGGCTGGCCGGGGTGCGGCACGTGGTCGCCACCGAGTACCACCTGGGCGGCGCCGGCGGCGCCCGGGCGCTGTACCTGATCGGCGATCGGCTCGGCCTGCTCACGATCGCAGCGTCCGAGTCGATCGCGGAGCGGCTGCGCGCCCTCGGCGTACCGGAGGTACGGATCACGGTCATCCCCAAGGCGATCGACGCGACCGAGTTCGGCTACGACCCGGCGCTGCGCGCCGCGGCCCGCGAGCGCCTGGGCATCGCGCCGGACGCCCGGGTGATCGGCGGCCTGGGCCGGCTGGAGCCGGGCAAGCGGTTCGACCGGCTGATCCGGGCCGTCGGCGAGGTGCCCGGCGCGGCCCTGCTGCTGGTCGGCGACGGCTCGGCCCGGCCCGCGCTGGAGCGGCTGGCCGTCATCGAGGGCGTCGCCGACCGGGTGACCTTCGCCGGCGCGGTCGGCCACGCGCGGGAGATGCTCTGCGCCATGGACGTCCTCGCGTCACCGTCGGACCAGGACACGTTCGGGTTGGTGGTGCTCGAGGCGCTGGCCAGCGGCCTGCCCGCGCTGTACGCGACCTGCCCGCCGCTGGAGGAGCTGGCCGCCGCCCGGTCCGCCGTCGAGGGCGCCGAGCGGCTCTCCCCGCACGACCGGGAGTCGCTGCCGCGCAAGCTGCGCACCGAGCTGCTCAGCCTCGAGGAGCGCGGCGGCGCCCGGCTGCCCGCCCGCACGGCCGGCGAGCGCTACGACGCCACCGCGCTGGCCGCCTCGGTCGGCGGGCTCTACGAGCGGATGGCCGGCGGCCGCTCCCCGCTGCGGCGGGGCACCAGGGAACAGTCCTCGATCATTCGCCGGAACGACGCGAAGCGCAGGAGGCGGCGCAGGGCGATGTAGCCGAGCAGCGCGCCCAGCGTGTTCGACATCAGGTCGTTGACGTCCGCCCACCGGTTGCCGTGCAGGCCGAGCACGAGGATCGCCTGTACGACCTCGATGCCCGCGCTGAGCAGGAAGCCGACCAGCACGACCCGGCCCTTGTCCCGCACGTCGAACACCAGGCGCAGCACCGCCGCGAGCGGGAGGGTCATGACGATGTTCAGCAGGAAGTCGTCCACCCGGACGGTGGTCAGCGGGACCAGGATGATCCGGTAGAGCTCGGGCTCGCCGGCGTTCTCGCCCCAGGCCAACCAGAGCGGCAGCATCGTCGCACCGAGCACGGCGACCAGGTACCAGCCGGCGGCCGACAGCGCGACGAACCGGCCGGCCGTCAGCAGCCCTCGGCCGCGCAGCACCATCCAGGACACGGCCATGAGGACGGTGCCCAGCGGGAGCAGGATCGGCAGCGCCGGCACGTGGAGCTGATCGGGTGACATCCGGACCAAGAGTACCGATCGGGCGCTGGGCCCTGGCGGCTATCGCAGCCAGCCGCCCTTACGGGCGATGCGGATCGCGTCGAGGCGGTTGCGGGCGCCGGTCTTCGTGATGACGGCCGAGAGATAGTTGCGAACGGTCCCGCCGGACAGGTAGAGCCGGCCCGCGATCTCGCGCACCGACTCGCCCTCGGCCGCGAGGCCGAGCACCTCGAGCTCCCGGGTGCTCAGGCCGCGATCGGTGTTCAGCGAGGCGGCCTGGAGCATCGGGGACACGACGCGTTCACCGGCCGCGAGCCGCCGGATGGAATCCGCCAGCACCGCGTCGGAGGCGTCCTTGAGAACGAAGTTCAGCCCGCCGGCCCAGCGACGCGGCGGCAGCATTCCGCGTTTCGCCGGATCGCACAGCAGCAGCATGGAACAGGAGGGAATGGTGGCGCGCAACTCCTCGGCCAGCGGTAGCACCTGACTGACCATGTACTCGGTGTCGATCACGATCACATTCGGCCACAACTCCGCGGCCCGGGCCGGCAGATCACCACTCAGCGGCAACGTGCCGACGTAGTGAATGTCAGGTTTGGCCTCTAGCAGTGTTCGTACCGGGACGCCGAAGTATCCCTCGTCTCTCACCACCACAACCCGGATCATCACACCACCTAGTCTGTCAGCCGGGATCCCTGTTTCTCCACCTGTCTACTTCGGAGATGCCAGTCCCAACGGATCGGCCACATGCACGAGAGAGTCGGTACAGATGATCTTTTATAGGTAATGTTTTCCCAGTTCAGAGCGCATTTGTGCCATTCAATTGCTAAGGCGCCGTTGCCTACTCAACGTACCGGTAACCACACGCTTCGAACACAGGCCTAACCGATCGACTGAGGCAGAAGTGCCGGATCTTCGTGCGGTGCCCGCCGAATCGCCGGTGAACCGATCGTAATAGACTCATCTCATTCAACTGTCCACAGTAATAGCTTTTCACCCGATATAGATAAGATCGGGTTTGGCCGCCACCCGGACCCGGGTACCCCCGGCGGATGATTGACTTCGCGGCACAGGCCCTCAAGCGGGTGGTGACGCCGATCGCGGCCCTGCTCGCCGTCATGATCGCGCTGGGCCTGCTCATCACCCGGGTCTTCCCGCACACGTGGCCGCTGACCGTGGAGGACTCGGTCAATCGCGAACTCGAGCGCGACCGCACCCACGACATCAGCATGGTCTCCCTGATCTTCAGCACCCTGGCCAGCACCCCGGCGATCATCGCCGTGACGATCCTCGCGGCGCTCGTGCTGCGGCTGACCCTGCGGCGCTGGCGGGAATCGATCTTCCTGTGCGCGGCGGTCTGCGCCCAGGCGCTGATCTTCTTCCTGACCACGCTGGTGATCGACCGCCCGCGCCCCGAGGTCGACCACATGGACACCTCCCCGCCGACCTCGAGCTTCCCGTCCGGCCACACCTCGGCGTCGGTCGCCCTCTACCTGGGGCTGGCCGTGATCCTGGTCCGGCTGACCGACCGCACCGGCCTGAAGGCGGCGTGCTGGCTGCTGCTGCTCGTGCCGGTCGGGGTGGCGCTCGGCCGGATGTACCGCGGCATGCACCACCCCACCGACGTGCTCGCGTCGTTCCTCAACGGCGGCATCTGCGTGCTGGTCATGGCCCGGGCCATCCTCGACCGCGACGCGATCCGGCACCGCAAGCAGCTCACGGCCGGGCATCGCCCAGGGCGGTGACCGGGACGGCGGGCACCCCGGCCGGGCATCGCCGCGGGCGGTGACCAGACGGCGGGCGGGCGCCGCGGGCGGTGACCGGGACTGCGGGCGGGCGCCGCGGCCGGGCACGGAATGGTCCGGGGTGTGATCTTCGGTGCGGCAGCGGGCCGGGCGGTGCGCGCCGGAACGGCGCCGGTTAGGCTTTCCTAACTTGAGAGCGGGGTGGGGCGTGGCCGAACCGGAGTCTCTGGCCGATCTGCTGGGCGGCCGGCGGGCCGCGCTGGACGCGACCGTCCCCCCGGTGATCTTCGTCGTGGCCTGGTTCGCCGGCGACCGCTCGATCTGGGTCGGCGCCGGCGCCGCGGTGCTCGCGGCCCTCGCGGTCGCCGCCTGGCGGCTGCGCGAGGGCGGCAAGCCCCGCGCCGTCCTGATCGGCCTGCTCGGCGTCTGCGTCGCCGCGCTGATCGCCCTGCGTACGGGGCGCGCCGAGGACTTCTTCCTGCTGCAGATCGTGACCAACGCCGCCAGCGCGCTGGCCTGGGCGGTCAGCATCGTGATCCGCTGGCCGCTGCTCGGCGTCATCGTCGGCGCCGTGCTCGGCCAGAAGACGCGGTGGCGCCGCGATCCCGCGCTGCTGCGGGCGTACTGCCGGGGCAGTTGGGTCTGGGTCGGTCAGTACCTGGTGCGCCTCGCCGTGTTCGTCCCGCTCTGGGCGGCGCACGCGGTGGTGGCGCTCGGCGTCGCGCGCGGCGCGCTCACCTGGCCGCTGGTCGCCGGCTGCCTCGCGCTGAGCTGGTGGGTGATCCGCCGCAGCCTGCCCGCCGGGCACCCTGGCCTGCGGCACCCGCGGTCAGCGACCGAGGCCCACGCCGACCGTCTCGCGTGACTCGGCGGTGTCGAAGCCCTCGCGCTGCATCGCGCCCCACTCCGCCCGCCGCCCGTGCAGCGCGCCGAGCACGCCGCGGACCTGCCACACCGCGAGGACCTGCCGGTAGCCGAAGTTCTCCAGGATCGCGGCCAGCACGCCGCGGGCCAGGTCGCCCCAGCGCGGATAGCGGTGGAACGAGACCTCCTCGATGAACAGGGCGACCAGGCTGACCAGCAGGCCGTAGCCGTAGGCGACCAGCACGAAGCGCCAGAGGAACGCGACGTCGATGGCGTCGGCCAGCAGACCGAGCGGCAGCAGCACCAGGGCGGCCAGCTCGACGAACGGTGCCAGCAGCTCGAACACCACGTAGTACGGCAGCGCGACCAGGCCGATGCGGCCGTACCGGGGATTGAGGATCATGCCGCGGTGCTTGCGCAGGATCTCCGCGATGCCGCGGTGCCAGCGCCGCCGCTGCCGGCCCAGCACCCGCAGGGTCGACGGCGCCTCGCTCCAGCTGACCGGCTCGGCCACGAAGACCACCCGGTAGTCCTCCTTGAGCTGCCGCAGGTGGCGGTGCAGCCGGACGACCAGCTCGGCGTCCTCGCCGATGGTGTCGTGCGCCATGCCGCCGATCCGCACGACCAGGTCGCGGCGGAAGAGGCCGAACGCGCCGGAGATGACCACCAGCCCGCCGAGGCGGGACCAGCCGGTGCGGCCCAGCAGGAACGCGCGCAGGTACTCGACCACCTGGATGCGGCCCAGCCACCGCCTCGGCATCCGCACGTCGACGACCCGGCCGCCGATCACCTTGCAGCCGTTGGCGATGCGCACGACGCCGCCGCAGGCCACCACCCGCAGCGGGTCGTCGGCGAAGGGCTTGGCCACCGACAGCAGCGCGTCCGGGTCCAGCACCGAGTCGGCGTCGACCATGCAGATCAGCGGGTGCCGGGTCAGGTTGATGCCGACGTTGAGCGCGTCGGCCTTGCCGCCGTTGGTCTTGCGGACCACGGTCAGCGTCTCCGGGTTGGCGCGGGCGACGTGCACGGAGAGCACCCGGGACTGGTACGGCACCTCGCCCGGCACCACCCGCGGCACCTCCACCAGGTCGAAGTGCGCGCGCAACACCTCGAAGGTGTCGTCGGTCGAGCCGTCGTCGACGACCACCACCTCGTAGCACGGATAGCGCAGCGAGGTCATCGCGGTCACCGAGGCGACGATCCCGGCGCCCTCGTTGTGCGCGGGCACGATCACCGAGACCGGCAGCGTGAGCGGGCTGCGGAACATGTCGTCGGTGCCGGCGAACGGCGCGCGCCGCAGGTGCTTGGCGAACTCGAGCCCGGCCAGCACCATCAGCACCAGATAGCTGGAGTTGAGCCCGACGAAGTACGCGAAGATCGCGACGTCGGTCCACCGCAGGACCTCGCTCACGCCGCCGCACCTACCCGCTCGGCGCCGATCCGGGACAGCGCCAGCGCCTCCCGGGCGTGGCTCACCGACGTGTCGCCCGACGGCGACGCCAGGCGATGCGCGCCGGCGCCCGCGTCCCGCTCGGCCTCGACCGCCGCGGCGAGGGCCTCGATGCCGGGCCCGCCGAGCCGGCGCATGGCGTGCGCCGCCTCGTGCGCCACCTGGAACTCGTCGTCGTCGAGCAGCTCCGCCAGCGTCGGCACCGCGGCCGGCGCGCCCAGCGCGCCGAGCGCCCGGGCCGCGGCGGCGCGCAGCGGCGCCGGCCGCGACGAGCGCAGCGCCAGCGTCAGCGGCTCGAGCGCGGTGCGGGTGCCGAGCCGGCCGAGCGTGGCGGCGGCGGCGACCCGCACGTCGAGTACGGCGTCGTCGCGCAGTACCCGGGCCACGCGGTGCACCGAGCCGGCGGCGCCGAGCAGGCCGAGCGCGTCGAGGCACACCACGCGGACGCGGGCCGCAGGGTGGTCGAGCGCGGCCGAGAGGGTCACCTCGGCCTCCGGGCCGAGCTGCGCGAGGGCCTGCGTGGCGAGCAGCGACGGCAGCGGGTCGGCGCGGTCCAGGCCGGCGATGATCTCCCAGGCGGCGGCCGGGTCGCCGATGCGGCCAAGCGCGCGGACGGTCACCACGCGCACCTCCGGGTGCCGGTCGGCGAGCAGCCGGCCCAGCTCCGGTACGGCCTGGCGCAGCGCGAGGTCGCCGAGCACCTCGGCGGCGTGCGCCCGTTTGACCCGGCTGCGCGAGCGCAGGTCGCGCAGCGCCGCACGGCCGGCGCCGCGGCGCAGGAAGACGGAGACGAGCCCGAGGTGCGCCTCGCCGCGAAGCTTGCCGAGCAGGGCGAGCGCGGTCGGCTCGACGGCGCGCCAAGCGTCGTCGGGGATGGCGACGAGGTCGTGGCTGCCTTCCTCGCCGTTGTCGGCGACGAAGGCGAGCAGCGCCCGGCGCGGGCCGGCGGCGAGCTCGGCCCGCTTGCGGTCGCGGATCCGGCGCAGCACCCGGACGACGATGATGGCGAGCGCGATCACGGCCACGATGCCGGCGAGTACCCCGATGACCAGGGTGAACAGCCCGAGCATCAGCGACCCTCGACCACGACGATCTTGCACACGCTGTCGAATATATCCGTTATGCGAGCATCGTTCGCACGGAACGACGCCTTAGGCTGCTGGGCATGGTGGAGCAGGCGAGCAGGCTCAAGAATGTCCGCTACGACATCCGCGGCCCGGTGCTGCGCCGGGCACAGGAGCTGGAGGCCGCGGGTCACCGCATCCTCAAGCTCAACCTGGGCAACCCGGCGCCGTGGGGCCTGAGCACCCCGGAGCCGATCGTCACCGACATGGTGCACAACCTCGGCGACGCGGAGGGCTACAGCGACGCCCGGGGCATCTACTCCGCCCGCGTCGCCGTCGCGCAGTACTACCAGACCCTCGGCGTCGAGAACGTGCAGCCGGACGACGTCTTCCTCGGCAACGGCGTCTCCGAGCTCATCGTGATGTCGCTGCAGGCGCTGCTCAACAACGGCGACGAGGTGCTGGTGCCGAGCCCGGACTATCCGCTGTGGACAGGCGCGGTGACGCTGTGCGGCGGCCGGCCGGTGCACTACCGCTGCGACGAGGAGCAGGACTGGGCGCCCGACCTCGAGCACGTCGCCGCGCAGGTCACCCCGAACACCCGGGCCATCGTGATCATCAATCCGAACAACCCGACCGGCGCGGTCTACTCCCGCGAGACCCTGCTCGGCCTGCTGGAGATCGCCCGCCGCAACGACCTGCTGGTGCTCGCGGACGAGATCTACGACAAGATCCTGTACGACGACGCGAAACACGAATGCGCGGCGGCGCTCGCCCCGGACCTGCTGGTGCTCACCATGAGCGGCCTGTCGAAGGCCTACCGGGCGGCGGGCTTCCGCTCCGGCTGGATGGCGATCAGCGGACCTACCACCCACGCCACCGAATACCTCGAGGGCGTGCAACTGCTCGCCAACATGCGCCTGTGCCCGAACGTGCCGGCCCAGCACGCCGTGCAGACCGCACTGGGCGGCTACCAGAGCATCAACAACCTGATCCGGCCGGGCGGCCGCCTGTACGAGCAGCGAAACCACGCCTGGGACAAGTTCAACGAGATCCCGGGCGTCAGCTGCGTGAAGCCGCAGGGCGCGCTCTACCTCTTCGCCCGCCTCGACCCGGACATCCACAAGATCCACGACGACCAGCGAATGATCATCGACCTCCTGGAACAGCAACTGATGCTGCTATCCCACGGATCGGGCTTCAACCTGCCCACCACCGACCACCTGCGCATGGTGTTCCTGGCCCCGGTCGACGTCCTCGACGACGCCACCGACCGCCTACGCCGCTTCCTGGAGACCTACCGACAGTAATCCGTCTGTCAGAGGTTTGCGTCGGCCATGTACCGTCTGCGAGCCGGTCGGATCGGAGATCATCTCTACCCGACCGAGGCATCGAAGATGATCAGGCTGATGGGAGATCCGGTGGACGTACGCAGGCTGCTCACCGGCACGTGCGTGTCGATAGCCGTCATCGCGCTGGCGGGCTGCACGTCGTCGGATCCGGACGCGCAGACGCCGGACCTCGAGCCGCGCGGCACGGTGCTCACCACCGTCAAGCCGACCCGGCAGGACCTCACCAACTCGATCAGCCTGGCCGGCAAGGTGGCCATCAACCCGGTCTTCGGGATCGTCGCGCCCAAGAGCGGCGAGCTGAGATACCTGCAGCGCCCGCCCTCGCCGACCCAGTACGACCAGGAGACCTGGGTGGCGACGGTCTGGCGCAAGGGCAAGCCGTACTCCGTCGAGATCCCCGCCGGCGCGACCATGGCCGGCCGGCTGATGGAGGACCGCGCCGAGGTCACCGCCGGCATGCCCGTCGTGTCGGCCCGGCACATCGGGTACGGCATCGTCGCCGACATCGACAGCGCGATGGCCTACCGGATCTCCGGCGCGGCGAAGTCGGTCGAGGGGCAGATCAAGAACGGGCCCGGCCCGTTCAAGTGCAAGCCGCTCGGCACGATCGCGGCCCTGCCGGCCGGCACGATCCCGGAGCCGCCGCCGACCTCGCCGGCACCCAACGCCAGCGGCGCACCCGAGCCGCAGCCCGAGCCGGAGGCGCCGGGCGGCGCCGAGGGCTCGGAGCCGACCGGGCTCCAGCTGGTCTGCACCGCGCCGTCCGGCGTCAAGCTGATCAACGGCGCCGCGGTCACCCTGAACCTGGTCACCGGCAAGGCCGACAACGCGCTGGTGCTGCCGGTCGAGGCGATCGCCGGCTCACAAGGCCGAGGCAAGGTCGACGTGGTCGGCGAGGACCGCGTACGCAAGACCGTCGACGTCACCCTCGGCCTCACCGACGGCAAGATGGTGCAGATCAAGTCCGGCCTCAAGGGCGACGAGACGATCGCCATCCCGGGCCCGAACCTGCCGACCGCGGCCCCCGAGCCCGGTGACCAGCCTTCCGGGTTCAACGGATGACCGCGCTGATCGAGCTCGCCGGCATCACCAAGGTGCTCAAGGGCCAGCAGCAGGCCCGCACGATCCTGGACGGGGTCGACCTGAGCGTGCACGAGGGCGAGAGCGTCGCCATCGTGGGCCGCTCCGGCTCGGGCAAGAGCACCCTCCTGAGCGTCGTCGGCCTCTTCGACCGCCCGGACGAGGGCAGCTACCTCCTCGCCGGCCAGGAGATCAGCCGCCTCAAGGAGCGCCGCGCCGCCAAACTACGCAGCTCCCACTTCGGCTTCGTGTTCCAGCGCTTCTTCCTACTCAAACACCTGACCGCCGCCCAGAACGTGGCCATGGCCCTGGTCAACGGCCAGGGCTGGCTGCCACGCCGCGAACGCAAGGCCCAGGTCATGGAAGCCCTCGACCAGGTCGGCGTCGCACACCTGGCCAAACACCGGCCACCCCGGCTCTCCGGCGGCGAGCAGCAGCGGGTCGCCATCGCCCGCGCCCTGGTACGCCGCCCGCAGGTGCTCCTCGCCGACGAGCCGACCGGCGCCCTCGACACCGAGACCGGCGCCCTGGTGATCGACGCCCTGCTCGGGGCGACCACCCGCGGCTGCGGCCTCATCCTGGTCACCCACGACCGCGACCACGCAGCCCGGATGGGCCGCACGCTCGACCTGGTCGACGGCAAACTCACCCAACGCGGCCGGGTGTTCGCATGAAGCGCCTGTCCGGACGCGGAAGGTCCGCACTGATCATCGGCGTACAGGGAATCCGCGCCCGCAAACTGCGCACCCTGCTATCCATGGTGAGCCTCTTCCTCGGCGTACTGGCCGTGGTCGTCGTGCAGGCCGGCGCCAGCATCGCCGAACGGGCCCTCTTCGCCGGCGTCGAACTCAGCAACGGCATCGACGGCACCAAGGTGATGGACGTACCGTCGCAGGGGCAGACCGTGGACATCGTCCTGGACACCGTGAAGGGCCGCTCCGACGCGACGGCCATGCTCAGCGTCTCCGCGATCATCGGCGAGCCCGGCGTCACCCCCGTCAACGAGGGCGGCTCGCCGTTCGACGAGGACTGGGGCGGCGGCCAGGTCTGCTACTCAAACGGGCCCTGCGAGCCCGTCGCGGCCCCGGCGCCGCCCGGGCAGGCCATCCAGTTGCAGCTCGCCGCCATGACCGCCGACATCCGCCCGTTCCGCCCGTTCCGGCCCAAGACCGGCGACTGGCTCGACTTCTCGACGGTCCCCGCGCTGGCGCCGCGAATCGTCATCAACCTCGAGGCCGCAAAGGGCTTCGCGCGCTACAAGGTACCCGCCGAAATGCGCGTCGGCGGCGCCACATCGAACATCACCCCGCAGATCGTCGGCGTGGTCGACGACGGCGGGTACGAGCCCCGCGCCTACGTCCGCCTGGACGAACTCGCCAACTGGCTGCCCCCGGCCGGCCTGGCCGACCCGAACACCGGCAGCGGCATACAGGTGCTGTTGGCCGGCTCAACTCCGGTCGAGCAGGTACTGACCACCAAACTCCGCGGCGCCGGCGCCGAGGTCTACGTCAACACCGTCAACTCCCGCGAACAGGGCCAGAACGAGATCCGCCTGCTGCGCCTGGTCTTCCTCGCAATGGCCGGCCTGGTGCTGCTGATCGGCGTCGCCGGCATCCTCAACGTAGGCCTCGCCACAGTCGGCGAGCGAATCGAGGAGTTCGCCCTACGCCGGGCGGTCGGCACCTCCCGCTCGCTGCTGGCCGGCATCGTACTCGCCGAGACCCTACTAACCGGCCTACTCACCGCGGCGCTGGCGATCGGGTGCAGCGTGGTCGGGCTCAAGGCGATCTCGGCGGTGGTCGGCGAGTCCGAGCCGTTCCTGCGCGACCTGGCGTTCCCCTGGGACGCCGGGGTGGCCGGCATCATCGCCGGGCTCATCGCCGGCATCCTGGGCGGCTTCGTGCCGGCCCTGCGCGCCGCGCGCATCCCGATCGCGACCGTCATGCGCGCCTGACACCGCGATCGGCGGAGCTTTCGGATCCGCATGACGGTCCGGCTTGGTGGGTGGCCTCTTTTGGTCGCGCTTGGACGGGCGGGGCCGGGGGTGACCACGCACTGGCGGTGGACCGTTTCTATGCCCGTGCGCGGTCACCCCCGGCCCCGCCCTTGCATGGGAGCCTGTTGCGCTGAGGTCTTGGTTGCTCAGCGCTGGGTGCCTGGTTTGGCTTTGGTGTGCACCCTTGTGGTGGGTGGTCTGGCTTCCGCGTGGTGGGTGCGGTAGGGGATCCCAGGTGGGCAGGCCGGTGTGGGTGGTGGGTCAGGCGAACGAACCGCGCCGGTTGCGGTCGGCGACTGGTCGCGATGACTGGCGCCATCTTGTTCGGCAGCTGAGAGGTCCGTCGATCAACTCGGCAGGCGATGTCGATTGGCTGGCGGATCGTGGCGAGGTTGCCAGCGGCGTCGAGCATGGCGTGGGCGCATCGGCACAGGAGATCGAGTAGCCGCGGGCGACGTTGCTGCCGACGGCGGTGCGGTAGCGGCCAGGCAGGGGCTTGTTCACGAGCTTGGGCGGCCACATGACCGTCCACTGCATCGCGGTTGGCGGCCGACCCGGACAGCACGGCGTCGCCGCGCAGCGCGGCGGGCCGCCGGGGCGTCGCGGTGATCGAGGGCGACCTGGAATCCTGTTACGCCAGGCCGGATGCCGAGCGAGATGGCAGCGGTCATCGCGACCAATCGCCGACCGCGACCGGCGCGGTTCGTTCGCCTGACCCACCACCCACCCCGGCCTGCCCAACCGGGATCCCCTGCCGCACCCACCACGCGGAAGCCAGACCACCCACCACAAGGTGAACGCCCGGCGCGGCCACGCACCCAGCGGCGAGCAACCAAAAGCCTGCCGCAACATGCCCCCATGCAAGGGCGGGGCCGGGGGTGACCGCGCACGGGCATAGAAACGGTCCACCGCCAGTGCGTGGTCACCCCCGGCCCCGCCCGTCCAAGCGCAA
>NZ_JBITLR010000003.1:422322-785591 GCF_044465445.1 Actinoplanes sp. NPDC049668 | reverse complement strand
CCGGCCGGGGGGGGGGGGGGGGGGCCCCGCCCCGGGCAATACACCGGCCCCCCCCCCGGGGGGGGCCCCCCCCGGCCCCCGCCCGTCCAAGCGCAACCAAAGAGGCCACCCACCGAGCCAGACCGTCAGGTGCGAGCGAGAGGCGCGTCCAGCCAGGTGTACCAGGATTCCAGGTTCTCGCCGGTGGTCGCGGAGACGGCCAGCACCCGCGCCGCCGGATTCACCGCCTTGATGTGCGCGCGGCAGGCGGCGAGGTCGAAGTCGACGTATGGGAGCAGGTCCGTCTTGTTGATCAGGACCAGGTCGGCTGCCGCGAACATGTACGGGTACTTCAGCGGCTTGTCGGTGCCCTCGGTGACCGAGGCGATCACGACCTTGCCGTTCTCGCCGAGGTCGAACAGGGCCGGGCAGACCAGGTTGCCGACGTTCTCGATGAACAGCAGCGAGCCCGGCGCCGGGTTCAAGGTGTCCAGCGCCTCGGCGATCATGTTTGCCTCGAGGTGACAGCCCGCGCCGGTGTTGACCTGTACGACCGCGCAGCCGGTTCGCCGGATGCGGTCCGCGTCCAGCGGTGTCTCCTGGTCGCCCTCGATCACTGCGACGGGCCGGCGGCCCGCCGTGTCTCGGATGGTGCGTTCGAGCAGGGTGGTCTTGCCCGCGCCCGGTGAGCTCATCAGGTTGACGGCGTGGATGCCGAGGGCGGCGAGCCGGTCGCGGTTGGCCCGCGCCAGCGCGTCGTTCTTCGCGAGGACCCGTTGCTCGAGGGTGATCGTCTCGTGCGAATGGTTGATCTCTTTCGGGTGATTATGTGTTTCTCCGCAGCCGCAGGTGGTACACATTTTCAGCCCACTTCCATGGAAAGGATGCGCAATTCGCGACCGGCCGTCACCCGGACGTCGGCGCTGCCGCAGGGGCACAACAAGATCGAATCTTCCAGCCCGAAGTCGGTGCCGCAATCACCGCAGTGGGCGACCCCCGGGCGGGGCACGATCTCGAGCCGCGCGCCCTGGGCGACGGTGCCCTCCACCGCGAGGTCGAAGCAGAATCGCATGGCATCGGGCACCACCGCCGTCAACGCTCCTACCTCGACTTTCACGCTGTGGACGGTGCGCGAACCGGCGCGCTCGCAGACCGCGTCGACGACGCTCTGGGTGATCGACAATTCATGCAATGTGGCCCCGCCCCGGCCGGATCGAATCATCGGCGTTGACATATTCGCACACCGGCCCACTAGTGTGTCAGGTGAGCACTCCTGTGTCACAGGGGCCTCCTCCCCGGCCCCGGAAAGCAGTTTTCATGCCTTCAACGGAAGCACTGAAAGCGGCTGACACACTGATCCACATATTGTGGATCAATGCCGGCCTAAGCTGCGACGGCGACTCCGTCGCACTCACCGCGGCGACCCAGCCCAGCATCGAGGAGATCGCGCTCGGCGCACTGCCCGGGCTGCCCCGGGTCGCCGTGCACTGGCCGTTGATCGACTTCGAGTGCGGGCCGAACGGCGGCGCCGACGACTTCCTGGAGTGGTTCTTCCGGGCCGACCGCGGCGAGCTGGAGCCCTTCGTCCTGGTAGTCGAGGGTTCGATACCCAACGAGCGGCTGCACGACGAGGGCTACTGGTGCGGATTCGGCAACGACCCCGCGACCGGGCAGCCGATGACCACCAGCGAGTGGCTCGATCGGCTGGCGCCGAAGGCGACCGCTGTCGTCGCGGTCGGCACCTGCGCGACCTACGGCGGCATACACGCCATGGCCGGCAACCCGACCGGCGCGATGGGCGTGCCCGACTACCTCGGCTGGGGGTGGAAGTCCAAGGCGGGCATACCGATCGTCTGCGTGCCCGGCTGCCCGATCCAGCCCGACAACCTCTCCGAGACGCTGACCTACCTGCTCTACCAGGCGACCGGCCAGGCGCCGATGATCCCGCTGGACGACGCGCTGCGCCCGACCTGGCTGTTCGGCCAGACGGTGCACGAGGGCTGCGACCGCGCCGGCTACTACGAGCAGGCCGACTTCGCCACGGAGTACGGCTCGCCGAAGTGCATCGTCAAGCTGGGCTGCTGGGGCCCGGTGGTCAAGTGCAACGTGCCCAAGCGCGGCTGGATCAACGGCGTCGGCGGCTGTCCCAATGTGGGCGGCATCTGCATCGGCTGCACCATGCCCGGCTTCCCCGACAAGTTCATGCCGTTCATGGACGAGCCGCCCGGCGGCCACTTCTCCACCACCGTGATCGGCCCTTATGGAGCGACCATCCGCCGGCTCCGCGAGCTCACCACGCACACCCTCGACCGGGAGCCCAAGTGGCGCCGCCCCGGCCGGAAGCTGACCACCGGCGCACAGCGCACCTGGTAACGGAGAGGCGGCGTCATGACGGCGACGCAGGACCGGCGTGACCACACGGCCGGCAAGACCGAACTCGTCGACATGGCGTGGGATCCGATCACCCGCATCGTCGGCAGCCTCGGCATCTACACGAAGATCGACTTTAAGCAGCGGATCGTCGCGGAGTGCAAGAGCACCAGCTCCATCTTTCGCGGCTACTCGATCTTCATGAAGGGCAAGGATCCCCGCGACGCGCACTTCATCACCAGCCGGATCTGCGGCATCTGCGGCGACAACCACGCGACCTGCTCCTGCTACGCGCAGAACATGGCGTACGGGGTGAAGCCGCCGCACCTCGGCGAGTGGATCGTCAACCTGGGCGAGGCCGCGGAGTACATGTTCGACCACAACATCTTCCAGGAGAACCTGGTCGGGGTGGACTACTGCGAGAAGATGGTCGCCGAGACCAACCCCGGCGTGCTGGAGATGGCCAACCGCACCGAGTCACCGCACGCCGGCGAGCACGGCTTTCGCACCATCGGCGACATCATGCGCTCGCTCAACCCGTTCACCGGCGAGTTCTACCGCGAGGCGCTTCAGGTCAGCCGGATGACCCGGGAGATGTTCTGCCTGATGGAGGGCCGCCATGTGCACCCCTCCACGCTGTACCCGGGCGGCGTCGGCACCGTCGCGACGATCCAGCTGATGACCGACTACCTGAGCCGGCTGATGCGCTACGTCGAGTTCATGAAGAAGGTCGTGCCGATGCACGACGATCTGTTCGACTTCTTCTACCAGGCGCTGCCCGGCTACGAGAAGGTCGGCAACCGGCGCATCCTGCTCGCCTGCTGGGGCTCGTTCCAGGATCCCGAGCACTGCAACTTCAAGTACGCCGACATGACCGACTGGGGTCGGAAGATGTACGTCACCCCGGGCATCGTGGTCGACGGCAAGCTCATCACCACCGACCTGGTCAAAATCAACCTGGGCATCCGGATCCTGCTCGGCTCGTCGTACTACGACGACTGGGAGGACCAGGAGATGTTCGTGACGCACGACCCGCTGGGCAACCCCGTCGACCGGCGGCACCCGTGGAACCAGCACACCAACCCCCGGCCGCAGAAGCGCGACCTGGACGACAAGTACAGCTGGGTCATGTCGCCGCGCTGGTTCGACGGCAAGGACTATCTCGCCCTGGACACCGGCGGCGGGCCGCTGGCCCGGCTCTGGGTCACCGCGCTCGCCGGGCTGGTCGACATCGGCTACGTCAAGTCGACCGGCGGCAGCGTGAAGATCAATCTGCCGAAGACCGCGCTCAAGGGCCCGGTCGAGTTCGAGTGGAAGATCCCGCGCTGGAGCAACACCATCGAGCGTAACCGGGCGCGCACCTACTTCCAGGCGTACGCCGCCGCCTGCGCGCTGCACTTCGCGGAGAAGGCCCTGGTGGAGATCCGGGCCGGGCGCACCAAGACCTGGGAGAGCTTCGAGGTGCCCGACGAGGGCATCGGCTGCGGCTTCACCGAGGCCGTGCGCGGCGTCCTCTCGCACCACCTGGTGATCCGCGACGGAAAGATCGCGAACTACCACCCGTACCCGCCGACGCCGTGGAACGCCAACCCCCGCGACAGCTTCGGCACGCCGGGGCCCTACGAGGACGCCGTGCAGGGCCAGCCCATTTTCGAGGAGAACGACCGGGAGAACTTCAAGGGCATCGACATCATGCGTACGGTGCGCAGCTTCGACCCGTGCCTGCCGTGCGGCGTGCACATGTATCTCGGCGGCGGCAAGAAGCTGGAGCTGCTGCACTCGCCGACGCAGTCCGCCGGTGCGTCGTGAGCGAGGCGGACTGGCGCGCGGCCGGTGACCGGGTGGAGGCGCTGATCGCCGCGAGCGCCGCCGGCGGCACGGTCGCCCGCGAGCGCGCCGAGGAGCTGGTCCGGCTCGTCGCCGACCTCTACGGCGCCGGCCTGACGCGGCTGCTGGACATCGCGCACGAGCACGGCGCGCTGACCGACGACGTGCTTGACGCGCTCGCCGGCGACGACCTGGTGGCGAGCCTGCTGCTGGTGCACGGCCTGCACCCGTACCCGGTGGAGAGCCGGATCGAGCAGGCGCTGGCCGATCTCGGAGCGCGCGGCGACGGCGTGGAACTGCTCGGCGTCGGCGCCGACGGGGTGGTCCGGCTGCGGATGCCCGGCGGCGACGGCTGCGGGTCGGCGGCCGCGCGGCTCGCCGTGGAGGCCGCGATCGAGGCGGCCGCGCCGGAGGTCACCGCGATCGAGGTCGAGGAGCCCGCGGCACCGGCCGGCGGCTCGGTGATCCCGGTATCCGCGCTCTTCTCCCGCATCGCGCCGGTCGCGTCATGACCGGGCCGGGGCGGGGCGGCGTGCCGCTGGCCGCGCTGCGCCGGGTCACCCGGTCGCGGCCGGTGCCCGCCGACGGCGAGCGCTGCGAGATGTGCGCGAAGCCGATCGCCGCGGCGCACGCGCACGTGGTCGACCTGCAGAGCCGGGCGCTGATGTGCGCCTGCCGGCCCTGCTACCTGCTCTTCGCCGACGCCGGCGCGGCCCTGCACTACCGGTCGGTTCCGGAGCGGTACCTCTGTTTCGCCGGCACCGCGGTCGACGGCCGGACCTGGGACGAACTCGAGATACCGGTGGGCCTCGCGTTCCTGTTCCGCAACTCGGTGCAGCGGCGGATGGTCGCCTTCTACCCCGGGCCGGCCGGCGCCACCGAGTCCGAGCTGCCGCTGGCGGCCTGGGACCGGATCGTCGCGCAGAGCCCGCGGCTGGCCGTGCTCCGGCCGGACGTGGAGGCGCTGCTGGTGCGCCGCCCCGGCGAGGACTGCTTCGTGGTGCCGATCGACGCCTGCTACGAGCTGGTCGGGCAGCTGCGCAAGCTGTGGCGCGGCTTCGACGGCGGCGCCGAGGCACACGCGCACATCGACGGCTTCTTCGCCGGCGTGCGCGCCCGCAGCCGCCCGGCGCCGACATGAGCGAGCTTGCGAGCGAATCATCAGCTCAGCGTCGAGCTCTTGGCATCGCCGGAGCGCCAGCGGAGGCGATGTCATGAGCGAGCTTGCGAGCGAATCATCAGCTCAGCGTCGAGCTCTTGGCATCGCCGGAGCGCCAGCGGAGGCGATGTCATGAGTGCCTTCGAGTTCTCCGTGCTCGACGTGTTCGCCGAGCCGTATGCGGCCGCGCCGCAGTTGACCGCGCGGCTGCGCATCGACGAGGGTACGGGCCTGCGCATCCACGCGATCGCGCTGCGCTGCCAGGTGCGCATCGAGCCGCGGCACCGCGGCTACGACGAGGGCGAGCGGCAGGACCTGCGCGGGCTGTTCGGCGAGCACGCCCGGTGGGGCGAGACCCTGAAGCCGTTCCTGTGGATGCAGTGCAACACCACGGTGCAGGGCTTCACCGGCCGCACCGACGTCGACGTCGCCCTGCCGTGCACGTACGACCTCGATGTGATCGGCGCGCGGTATCTGCACGCGCTGGACGCGGGCGACGTGCCGCTCACCCTGCTCTTCTCGGGCACCGTGTTCACCCGCGGCGACGCCGGGTTCGGCGTGGAGCAGATCCCGTGGGACAGCGAGGCCCGCCACGACCTGCCGGTCGCCGTGTGGCGGCAGATGATCTCGACGTACTTCCCGAACACCGGCTGGCTGCGGCTGGACGCCGAGGTGCTGTCCCGGCTGGCCGCCTACCGGGCCCGGCACGGCATGACCAGCTGGGAGGAGACCGTGGAGAAGTTGCTCGGCGGCGCGGCGACATGAGCATGGAGACGGTGCGCGCGGTCGCCGACGCGGTGCTCTACGAGGGCTACCTGCTCTACCCGTACCGGAAAAGCGCGGCGAAGAACCGGTCGCGCTGGCAGTTCGGGGTCCTCGGGCCGCCGCGGGCCACCGCCGCCGCCTTCGCCGAGGCGCCCGACATGGCGATGCAGTGCCTGCTCGACCCGGGCGACGCCGCGGGCGTCCGGATCCACCTGCGCTTCCTGCAGCTGCAGTCCCGCGAGGTGCAGCGCCGCGAACCGGACGGGTCACACCTGCCGGTCGGCGAGCTCACCGTCGCCGGCGCGACGCTGCTGAGCTGGGACGAGGCCGTCGAGCGGGAGATCACCGTACCGGCGGCGCCGATCGGCCGGGCGGCGGACGTCGCCGTCGAGGTGCCCGGCGGGTGCGAGACGGATCCGGTCACCGCCCCGGACGGCACCCCCGCCGGCCGGATCGTGCGGCGCCGGTGGCCGCTGACCGCGCGGCTGCGCACCCGCGCCGACGCCGACGGCGGCTACGTGCGGCTGACCGTCGAGGTGCGCAACGAGCATCCGGAGACGGTCGCCGGCAAGGACGCCGCGATCCGGTCCTCGCTGATCGGCGCGCACCTGCTGATCGAGGCGTACGACGGCGCGTTCGTCTCGCTGCTGGAGCCGCCGCCGGCGGCCGCCGCCGCGGCCGGGCGCTGCCGCCAGCGCCGCTGCTGGCCGGTCCTCGCCGGACCCGAGGGCTCGCACGACGTCGTCATGGGCGCGCCGATCATCCTGTACGACCACCCGCGGATCGCCGAGCAGAGCCCCGGTGCGCTGTTCGACTCCACCGAGATCGACGAGATCCTCACGCTGCGGGTGATGACCATGACTCCCGCGGAGAAGGCCGAGGCCCGCTCGACCGACCCCCGGGCCGCGGCGATCATCGACCGCTGCGACACCATGCCGGACGCCGACCTGCGGCAACTGCACGGCGTCCGGCGCGACCCGGAACCCTGGTGGGATCCCGCGGCCGACGCGCGGGCGGACCCGGACACCGACGTGGTGCTGATCGACGGGGTGCCCGTCGCCAAGGGCAGCCTGGTCCGGGTGCACCCGTCGCGGCGGGCGGACGCGCAGGACATCTTCTTCGCCGGCCGGGTGGCGCGGGTGACCGCGGTGCTCGGCGACGTCGACGGCGGCGTGCACGTCGCCCTGGTGCTCGTCGACGATCCCGCCGCCGACCTGCACGACTGGTACGGCCGCTACTTCTACTTCGCACCCGAGGAGCTCGAACCGCTACCGGCGGCCGCCCCGGCGGCCGGGGAGGAGAACCGATCGTGAGAACCATCGGCATCATCACCACGGCCGTCGGTGCGGCCGTGACCGTGTTCGCCGCCGTCGTGGTCGTGCGGGCGATGCCCGACATCCAGCGGTATCTCAAGATCCGCTCGATGTGACCGGCGACGAGGGGCGCACGGCGCGGGTCCTGGTCGCCGGGATCGGCAACTTCTTCCTCGGCGACGACGGTTTCGGTCCCGAGGTCGTGCGCCGGCTGACCGGTCAGGGCACGCTGCCACCCGGGGTGAAGGTGGCCGACTACGGCATCCGCGGCATGCACCTGGCCTACGACCTGCTCGACTCCTACGACACGCTGGTGCTCGTCGACGCCCTGCCGTCCGCGGACTCACCGGGTCAGCTGGTGGTGCTGGAGGTGAGCGCGGACGACCTCGGCGACGGCGAGTACGACGCGCACGGCATGCACCCCGCGGCCATGCTCGCCAACCTCGAACGCCTCGGCGGCACCCTGCCGACGACCTACGTCGTCGGCTGCCGGGCCGGCACCGTCGAGGAGGGCATCGGCCTGAGCGAGCCGGTCGCCGCCGCCGTCCCCGAGGCCGTCACCCGGGTACGCGAGCTCGTCGGCCGCGTCCTCGCCGGCGGGTCCTGACCATGTGCCTCGGAATCCCCGGCCGGGTCGTGCGGCTCGTTCCCGGCTACGCCGGACAGCTGGCCATGGTGGACGTCATGGGCGTGCAGCGCCAGGTCAACGTCGGCATGCTCGAACGGGCGCCGGACCCGGAGGACTGGATCCTGATCCACATGGGCTTCGCGCTCGAGGTCATCGACGAGGCGGCCGCCGAGCGGGCCATGTCCGGCCTGGAGCTGATGGGCCGGGCCCGCGACGAGACCGAGCCCGCCGGTCGGGTACGCCGGCGCTTCGCCGTCGCCGGGCTCGTGCAGGGCGTCGGCTTCCGGCCCTTCGCCTACGCGACCGCCGCCGACCTGGCCCTGACCGGCTCGGTGGCGAACACCCCCGACGGCGTGGTGATCGAGGCCGAGGGCCCCGCCGAGGCGGTCCGGGAGTTCGGCCGCCGGCTCCGGGCGGACGCGCCGCCACTCGCGATGATCACCGCCGTCGACGAGACCCCGCTCGAACCGCGCGGCGGCACCGGCTTCACCATCGCCGCGTCGAGCGCCGGCGCCCGGGCCCGGACGCTGGCCTCGCCCGACGTGGCGACCTGCGACGACTGCCTCGCCGAGCTGCGCGATCCCGCCGACCGCCGGTACCGGCACCCGTTCATCACCTGCACGAACTGCGGCCCTCGCTTCACCATCATCACCGGCCTGCCGTACGACCGGGCCGCCACCACGATGGCCGGGTTCGCCATGTGCGCCGCCTGCCGCGCCGAGTACGAGGACCCGGCCGACCGGCGCTTCCACGCGCAGCCGATCGCCTGCCCCGGCTGCGGCCCGCGGCTGGAGCTGTACACACCGGACGGCGCCCGGCACCCGGACCCGCTGCGCGGCGCGCGGGAGCTGCTCGCGGCGGGGCGCATCGTCGCCGTCAAGGGCCTCGGCGGCTACCACCTGGCCTGCGACGCCCGCAACGCGGACGCCGTCGCGGAGCTGCGCGCCCGCAAGCGGCGTGGCGGCAAGCCGTTCGCCGTGATGGTCGCCGACCTCGACACGGCCCGCCGGCTGGTCACGATGACCGACGACGAACAGCGGCTGCTGACCGGCGTCCGCCACCCCGTCGTGCTGCTGCCCCGGCGAGCCGGGGCCGGCGTCGCCGCCGCGGTGGCGCCGGGCAACCCCGACCTCGGGATCATGCTGCCGTACACGCCGGTGCACACGCTGCTCTTCGGCCTGCCCGGCGACCCGGCCGGGCCGGACGCCCTGGTCATGACGTCGGGCAACCTCGCCGGCGAGCCGATCGCCTACGACGACGCGGACGCCGCCCGGCGGCTCGCGCCGCTGGCCGACGCGTTCCTGCGACACGACCGGGCGATCCGGGTGCCGTGCGACGACTCGGTCAGCCGGCACGCCGCCGGCGCGGAGCTGCCGATCCGCCGGTCCCGCGGCCACGCGCCGCTGCCGCTGGCGCTGCCGTTCGAGGTGCCGCCGTCCCTCGCGGTCGGCGCGGATTTGAAGAACGCCTGCGCGCTCGGCGCCGGCCGGTACGCCTGGCTCAGCCAGCACATCGGCGACATGGACGACCTGAGCACCATCGACGCCCTGTCCGGCACCGAGGCGCACCTCGAACGGCTCACCGGCGTACGCCCCGAGCTGCTCGTGGCGGACCTGCACCCCGGCTACCGCTCCACCGGCTGGGCCCGCGACCACGCCGCCGGCCGGCCGGTGCGGCTGGTGCAGCACCACCACGCGCACATCGCCTCGGTGCTGGCCGAGCACGGCATCGGCCTCGACGAGCGGGTGATCGGGGTGGCGTTCGACGGCACCGGTTACGGCACCGACGGCGCGGTGTGGGGCGGCGAGCTGCTGATCGCCGACTACAAGTCGTACGACCGGGCCGCGCACCTGGGCTACGTGCCGCTCGCGGGCGGGGACGCGAGCGTGCTGCGCCCGTACCGGATGGCCATGGCGCAGCTGCGGGCCGCCGGCGTGCCGTGGCGTCCGGAGCTGCCGTGCGTCGCGGCCTGCCCGCCCGCCGAGCGCGACGTGCTCGCCCACCAGCTGGAGACGGGGTTCGGCTGCGTGCCGACGTCGAGCATGGGCCGGCTGTTCGACGCGGTCGCGTCGCTGACCGGCGCGTGCCACGCCGTGGAGTACGAGGCCGAGGCAGCGATCATCCTCGAAGGGCTGGCGGCCTCGGCCGGGCCGGTCGGCGACGGCTACCGGTTCGGGCCGCCCGCCGACCCCGGCCCGGTGATCCGCGCGGTCGCCGCCGACGTCCTGGCCGGCGTCCCGGCGGCCGTGGTGGCCGCCCGGTTCCACGCGGCCGTCGCCATCCTGATCGCCGACCTCGCCGAGCTGGGCCGGGAGCGGTCCGGCCTCGACGTCGTCGCGCTCGGCGGCGGGGTCTTCCAGAACGCGTTGCTGCTCGACGCGGCCCGGCGTGCCCTGCGGGAGCGGGGCTTCACCGTGCTGCTCCCCCGGCTGCTGCCGCCCAACGACGGCGGCCTGGCCCTCGGCCAGCTGGTCGTCGGCGCCTGTTGTTGAACAAAGAGAAGGGAGACACTCCCATGTGCCTGGCCGTTCCCGGGCGCGTCCTGAGCATCGCCGAGACCGACGGCACCTTGATGGCCGAGGTCGACTTCGGCGGCGTGCACAAGAACGTGTGCCTGCAGTACATCCCCGACGCCGCGGTCGGCGAGTACGTCGTGGTCCACGTCGGATTCGCCATCCAGCGTCTCGACGAGAAGTCCGCGCTACAGACGCTGGCCGACTTCGAACGCCTCGGCATCCTCGACGAGGAGTTCGGCGACGGGTTCACCCGCGCGGCAGAGCAGGCGGGAGCAGACCAGTGAAGTACCTCGACGAGTTCAGCAACCCCGACCTGGCCCGCCGGCTCCTCGACGAGATTCACGCGACCGCGACGCGGCCCTGGGCGATGATGGAGGTCTGCGGCGGACAGACCCACTCGATCATCCGGCACGGCATCGACCAGCTGCTGCCCGAGGGCATCGAGATGATCCACGGCCCCGGCTGCCCGGTCTGCGTCACCCCGCTCGAGATCATCGACCGGGCCCTGGCCATCGCCGCGGAGCCCGGCGTGATCTTCTGCTCGTTCGGCGACATGCTGCGCGTGCCCGGCAGCGGCCGGGACCTGTTCGGCGTCAAGAGCGCCGGCGCGGACGTGCGGGTCGTGTACTCGCCGCTCGACGCGCTCACCATCGCCCGGGAGAACCCCGACCGCCAGGTGGTGTTCTTCGGCATCGGCTTCGAGACCACCGCGCCGGCCAACGCGATGACCGTGTACCAGGCCAAGCGGCTCGGCGTCAGCAACTTCTCGCTGCTGGTCTCGCATGTGCTGGTGCCGCCGGCGATCGCCGCCATCATGGAGTCGCCGCGCTGCCGGGTGCAGGCCTTCCTGGCCGCCGGCCACGTCTGCAGCGTCATGGGCACCGCCGAGTACCCGCCGCTGGCGCAGAAGTACGGCGTGCCGATCGTGGTGACCGGCTTCGAGCCGCTCGACATCCTCGAGGGGATCCGGCAGACCGTCATCCAGCTCGAGTCCGGCCGCCACGAGCTGCAGAACGCCTACCCCCGGGCGGTGCGCGCGGAGGGCAACCTGCCCGCGATGGCGATGCTGCGCGACGTGTTCGAGGTGACCGACCGGACCTGGCGCGGCATCGGCATGATCCCGGACAGCGGGTGGCGGCTCTCGCCGCGGTATGCCGACTTCGACGCGGAGCGCCGCTTCGACGTCGGCGGGATCAGCGCCTGCGAGTCACCGCTGTGCCGCTCCGGCGAGGTGTTGCAGGGGCTGCTGAAGCCGAACGAGTGCGCGGCGTTCGGCAAGCAGTGCACCCCGCGTAACCCGCTGGGCGCGACGATGGTGTCCTCCGAGGGCGCGTGCGCCGCCTATTACGCGTACCGCCGGCTCGACCTGGTGCAGCTCTGATGACGGACCTGGACTTCGAGAACTGGACCTGCCCGCTGCCGCTGCGCGACACCCCGTCGATCGTGATGGGCCACGGCGGCGGCGGGGCCATGTCGGCCGAGCTGGTCGAGCACCTGTTCCTGCCCGGCTTCGGCGCCGCCGCCGCGGCGGCCGGGCTCGGCGACTCGGCCGTGGTCACCGCCGGCGGCGCCCGGCTCGCCTTCTCCACCGACTCGTACGTGGTCAAGCCGATGTTCTTCCCCGGCGGGTCGATCGGCGACCTCGCGGTCAACGGCACCGTCAACGACCTGGCCATGTCCGGCGCGATGCCGCTGTACCTGTCGACCGCCTTCATCCTGCAGGAGGGCACCGCCCTGTCCGAGCTGGCCCGCATCGCCGAGGCGATGGGCGCCGCCGCGACCGCGGCCGGGGTGCGGCTGGTCACCGGCGACACCAAGGTCGTCGACCGCGGCAGCGGCGACGGCGTGTTCATCAACACCGCCGGCATCGGCGTCGTCGCCGACGGCGTGGACATCGCGGCGCACCGGGCGGCGCCCGGGGACGCGGTGCTGATCAGCGGCGACATCGGCGTGCACGGGGTGGCGGTGATGAGCTGCCGCGAGGGGCTCGAGTTCGGCACCGCCGTGCGCAGCGACACCGCGCCGCTGCACGGCCTGGTCGCCGCGATGATCGCCACCGGGGCCGACCTGCACGCGCTGCGCGACCCGACCCGCGGCGGGGTCTCGGCGTCGCTGAACGAGATCGCCCGGGCCGCGCGCGTCGGCGTCGACCTGGTCGAGCGGGACCTGCCCGTCCCGCCGGGGGTACGCGACGCGTGCAGCCTGCTCGGCCTCGACCCGATGCAGGTCGCCAACGAGGGCAAGCTGTTGGCGTTCGTCCCCGCCGAACAGGCCGCCGACGTGCTGGCTGCGATGCGGGCGCACCCGATGGGCGCGTGCGCCTGCCGGATCGGCACCGTCGTGCCCGAGCACCCCGGCATGGTGGTGGCGCGCACGGCGCTCGGCGGCACCCGGGTGCTGAACCTGCCCATCGGCGAGCAGCTTCCGCGGATCTGCTGATGAGCCTGCGGGGGACGCTGCTGTTCGCCCGGTACGCGTACCCGCCGAACGAGCTGGGCTACTGCGGGCCGCAGGGCGCGGCGGCGCTGCTGCGCCCGGACGCGCCCGCGGAGATCGCCCGGCGGGCCCGGCGCTTCGAGGGCGCCTGGAGCTATCTCGAGTTCATCGCCGCGTCGGCGGGCATCGCCGATCCGCTCGACGAGGCGGTGGTCGAGGCGTACTGGATCGGCAACGAGCTGCTCGACGGCGTCTCGGCGCCGGACCTGGTGGCGTGGCTGGGCGAGCGCTTCCACGGCCAGCCCGGCGGCACCTGGCGTACGGCCGGCGCGCGGGCCACGGCACACCACAGCTTCCAGGTGTTCGAGGTGTATCCGTGGGCCGGGCTGCTCACCGCGCCGGCCGGGCCGGTCGCGGTGTCGGTGCTGGACCGCTGCCGCATCCGGGCCGGCGTCGTGCTCGACGTGCGCGGCGAGTCGGCGACCGTACGCTCGCGGCCCCTGGTGTGGGACGGCGCCGAGCTGACGCCGGGCCCGCCGCGCGAGGAGGTCGCCGCCTGGTCCGCCGGCGGGAGATCGCTGCTCGGCGGCCTGTCCCCCGGCGACCGGGTGGCCCTGCACTGGGACTGGGTCTGCGACGTCATCACCGGCGAGCAGCAGGAGCGCATCGAGTCGCTGGAGCTGCGCCGGCGCCGCTGCCTGACGGCCCCGGCCGGGTGACGGCCGGGGCACGTGATCAGGTCAGACGGCCCACCAGATCGTGGTGTCCGCCGGGATCTCCACCTCGTCGCCGTCCAGCTCGACCGGGCCGCTGGTGAGCAGCGCGCGGCCCGGCATGGCGATCCGGATCGGCTCGGTCGTCATGTTGACCGTGCAGCGGAAGTGCGGCGTGCGGTCGAAGACCAGCAGGCCCTCGGGCGCGTCGCACCAGGCCAGGTTCTCCGCCGCGCCGAGCGCCGGGTCCGACTTGCGCAGCGCCAGCGCCGCGCGGTAGAGCTCCAGCGTCGAGCCCGGGCGGCCCTGCTGCGCCTCGACGCTCAGCTCCGCCCAGCTCTCCGGCTGCGGCAGCCAGCTCGGGCCGCCGTCGGGGCCGAAGCCGTACGGCGTGCGGTCGCCGGACCACGGGATCGGCACCCGGCAGCCGTCGCGGTAGCCGTCCTGGCCGTTCGCGCGGTGGAACGCCGGGTCCTGGCGCACCTCCGGCGGCAGGTCGACGACCTCGGGGAGACCCAGCTCCTCGCCCTGGTACAGGTAGGCCGAGCCGGGCAGCGCGAGCATCAGCAGCGACGCGGCGCGGGCCCGGCGCTGGCCCGCCACCGGGTCGACGACGATCGGCTTGCGGCCGGCGACCTCGTCGCCGTCGTTGGGCTGCAGCATGCGGGTGGTGTGCCGGACGACGTCGTGGTTGGACAGCGTCCAGGTGGCCGGCGCGCCGACCAAGCCCATGGCCTCGAGCGAGTCGTCGATGACCTGGCGCTGGGCGGCCACGTCCCAGGCCGTACCGAGGTAGGCGAAGTTGAAGGCCTGGTGCAGCTCGTCGGGGCGCACGTAGTTGGCGACCCGCTCCAGGGTCGGCGCCCACGCCTCGGCCACCGCGATGCGCTCGCCCGGGTACTCGTCGAGGATCTTGCGCCAGGTGCGGTAGATCTCGTGCACGCCGTCGCGGTCGAAGCTCGGGCTGACGCCCGCGTCGAGCAGGTGCCACTCCCGCGACTCGTCGATGTCGGGCAGGCCTTCTTCCTTGACCATGCCGTGCGCCACGTCGACCCGGAAGCCGTCGACGCCGAGGTCGAGCCAGAACCGCAGGATGGTGCGGAACTCGTCGGCGACCGCCGGGTGCTCCCAGTTGAAGTCCGGCTGCTCGGGCGCGAACAGGTGCAGGTACCAGTCGCCGGGGGTGCCGTCCGGGTCGGTGGTCCGGGTCCAGGCCGGGCCGCCGAAGATCGACTTCCAGTTGTTCGGCGGGAGCTCGCCGTGCTCGCCCTGCCCGGGCCGGAAGTGGTAACGCCCGCGAAGCGCCGAGCCGGGGCCCTCGGTGATCGCCCGCCGGAACCACTCGTGCTGGTCCGAGGAGTGGTTCGGCACGAGGTCGACGATCACGCGGACGCCGAGCTCGTGCGCGTCGGCGATCAGGCCCTGCGCGTCGGCGATGGTGCCGAACATCGGGTCGACCTTGCGGTAGTCCGCCACGTCGTAGCCGGCGTCGGCCTGCGGCGAGGCGTAGAACGGCGACAGCCACACCGCGTCGACGCCCAGGTCGCGCAGGTACGGCAGGCGGCTGCGGATGCCCGGCAGGTCGCCGATGCCGTCGCCGTCGGAGTCGGCGAAGCTACGCGGGTAGATCTGGTAGATGACCGCGTCGCGCCACCAGGGGCTGGGCGCCGGCGCGGCGGCGTCATCGCGCTCCGCCGAAGGGAGTTCGATCAGTTGATCGGTCATGGCGGATGACGGTAGCAGGTTACTAACTCGTGTTACATACCTGTTTACCAAAGACCGTGCACGCGAGCGCTCAGGAAGGCTTGGCGGTGGAGTCGCGCACGATGAGTGACGTGCCGAGCGACTGGTGCGGGTGTTGATCTTCGCCCCGAATGGCCGAAATGAGAAAATCCGCCGCGGTCCGGCCCTTCGTCACGATCGGCTGCCGCACCGTGGTCAGCCGGGGACGGAACCACGCCGACTCGGCCAGGTCGTCGAAGCCGGTCACCGAGACGCCCGTCGGCACGTCGATGCCGAGCTCCTGCAGGGCGTCGACCACCCCGTACGCGAGCACGTCGGAGAGCGCCAGAATCGCGGTCGGCGGCCGCGCCTCGGCCATCAACGTCCGGGTGGCGTGGTAACCCTCCGTACGCGAAACCGGGACCTCCGTCAGCCGCACGTCGTCCATGGCCAGCCCGACCTCGGCCAGCGCCTCGGCGATGCCGGCCAGGCGCCGCCCCAGCGGCCCGCCGGGGCCGCGGTGCGGCCGATCCGGTCCCGGGCCGGGCGACACCACCGCCAGGCGCCGGTGCCCCAGGTCCAGCAGGTACCGGGTGACCTCCCGGGCGCCGCCGTGGTCGTCGACGTCGACGCTGGCCGCGCCCTCGTGCCGGTCGCTGTCGATCAGCACGAACGGGATGTTGCGCCGCTCGAGCTCGGCCACCTCGCCCCGGTCGGTCTCCAGCCCGCAGACGATGAAGCCGTCGACCGCCGCGTACGGGATTGCCTTGAGCACCGAGTCCTGCAGCGGCGGCGTGAGCAGCAGGGTGTATCCCTCCTGGTCGCAGACCTGGCCGACGCCCATCAGGAAGCGGGAGTAGTACGGGTTCTCCATGATCCGGGCCAGCGGCTCCGGCAGCAGCACGCCCAGCGACTGGGTCGCGCCGGCCTGCAGCATCCGGGCCAGCGTGTTCGGCGTGTAGCCGATCTCCCGGGCCACCGCCAGGATGCGGTCACGGGTGGCGGCGGAGATCCGCTGCGGATTGTTGAAGGCGCACGAAACCGCCGATCGGGACACCCCGGCGGCCGCGGCGACGTCGCTGGACGTCGGCTTGCCGCCGGCCTTTTTCGACGGCATCCGCCAAGACCTCGTTCGTTCGGTAAGCGCCTACGATAACCCAGCCGCCGCGAGCAGCCGTCGGAGCAGGGTGTGCACGTCGACCGTCTCGTCGTCGGCCAGCACCACGATCCCCGCGCGACGCTCCGGCAGCCAGGCGCCGAACGAGACGAAGCCGGGCAGGTCGCCGGGGTGGAAGTACGCCCGGTGCCCGCCGACCGTGCCGATGTAGAGCCCGTAGCCGTAATGGGCGCCGACGAAGCAGGCGCCGGGCGCGGGCTCCTCACCGGTCGGCGCGAGCGGGCCGGTCAGCACCATGTGCGACTCCCAGCCGAGCACCTCGCCGCCGTGCAGGGCACCGGTCCAGCGGGCGAGGTCGCCGACGGTCGACCACACGTCGCTGGTGCCCGGCAACGGCGGCAGCGCGGCGTCGGGCAGCGGCTCGCCGGCGCGATGTCCGACGGCGGCGCCGGGACCGTCCGGGCGTCCCGTCGTGGTCGACGTCATGCCGGCCGGCGCGAAGACCTGCTCCGCGAGGAACGATCCGTACTCCTGGCCGGCGGCCCGCTCCACGATGTGCGCGACCAGCAGGTAGCCGGGGCTGCTGTAACACCAGCGGATCCCCGGCCGGCTGATCGGCTCCGCCGCCGTGAGCAGGGGCGCGCGCCGCTCGATCGCGATCGGATCGGTCACGTCGAACCCGGGCGCGTCCTGCCAGTGGCTGGTCCCGGAGGTGTGCGTCAGCAGGTGGTGCAGGGTGATCTCGCGCCACCGCGGCGGGCTGTCCGGCAGCCAGTGGCTCACCGGCCGATCGAGGTTGAGTGCGTCCCGCTCGGCCAGCAGCAGCGCGGCGACCGCGGCGAACTGCTTACCGAGCGAGGCGATCGGGAACCGGGTCTGCGACGTCGCCGGGCCGCCGGCGACGTCGACGGCGACCGAGCCGTCGACGGTCACCAGCGCGGCGCCGTGCAGGCCCTCGACTGTCCACATGGCCGACACATTAGCCCCGAACGCAAGGGAAATGAGAGATCAGGACACCGGTAGGTGAATCGTGACGGTGGTTCCGGCGCCCTCGGCCGAGCGCATCTCGATCCGGCCGTGGTGGTTGTCCACCACCGCGCCCACGATCGCCAGGCCGAGGCCGGTGCCGGGCACCGCCTCCCGGACCGCGTTGCTGGCCCGGAAGAAGCGGGTGAAGAGCGCGTCCTGCTCGCCCTCCGGTACGCCCATGCCGGTGTCCTCGACCGCGATGACCACCTCGTCCGCCTCGCGCCGCGCCAGCAGCGACACCGTGCCGGCGGCCGGCGTGAACTTCACGGCGTTGGTCAGCAGGTTCATCAGCAGCCGGTCCAGCTGGCCGGCGTCGGCGTCGAGCCGCAGCGGCCCGCGTACCTCGGTGTGCAGGCCGACCTGCGCCTGGGCCGCCGCCGGCGAGATCGCCGCGACCGCGGCCTCCACCAGCTCGGCCAGGTCGACCTGGTGCCGGGTGGCGTGGAACGCACCCGATTCGATCTTCGAGAGGAGCAGCAACTGCTCGATCAGCTCGCGCAGCCGCCGGGTGTTGCGCCCGATCACCTCCAGCATCCGCGCCTGCTGGGGGTTCAGCTCGCCGGCCTCGGCGTCCTCCAGCAGCTCGAGATAGCCCGCGATGCTGGTCAGCGGCGTGCGCAGCTCGTGCGAGACCGTCGACATGAAGTCGGTCTTCGCGGTGTCGAGCTCCTGCAGCCGGGCCACGAGCTGCTGCTCGCGCTCGTACAGGCGGGCCAGGTGTACCGCGCGGCCGAGGTCGCCGGCGACCGACTCGGCGAGCTGGATGTCCACCGGGCCGAAGGGCGGCCCGGCGTCGCGGATCAGGGTCAGCGCGCCGAGGCGGTCCTCGCCCGCGCTGACCGCGACGGTCAGCACCGGCCCGTCGCCGGCCTGGGCGCAGGCCCGCCGCTCGGCCTCCGGGGGTTGCGCGCCGCCGTCCGGCGGGCGGTCGCCGGAGGTCCACACGTCGCCGCTGCCGAGCCAGCCGACGTCGCAGCCGGCGAGCGGCGCGAGCGGCCCGTCGGCGTGCTCGTCGCGCAGGCTGCTCAGCTGCGGCGCCTCGGGATGCCCGGGCGCCATCCGGACCAGCACGTGGTCGGCCCGCATGATCTCGGCCAGCTCCCGGACCGCCTCGTCGATCGCGTCCCGGACGTTGAGGTGGGCGCGGATCCGGTAGCCGAGCTCGCGGACCACGCCGCGCAGCCGTGCGACGTCGCGCTCGGCGTCGCGGGCCCGGTCGCTCTCGTCGGCCATCGCGTTGAGGGCGGCGGCGACCGCCCGGATCTCGGTCGGGCCGCCGCCGGCGTCGGCGCGGGCCTCGAGCTCGCCCCGGCCGCGCCGGGCCAGCACCCGGACCACGTCGCCGAGCGGGATGGTGATCCGGCGGGCCGTCATCACCGCGGTGCAGGCCGCGATGAGCGCCGCGCCGACGGTCAGCGCCACCAGCACCACGATCGTCGCGCCGCCCAGCCGGAAGCTGAGGCTGCGCAGCTCGTCGGTGCGCTCGGCCAGGTCGGCGTCGAAGTCCCGGTTCGCGGCCATGAAGGCCAGGAAGAGCGGCCCCGCCTCGCCGGCGTACCGCACCGCCTCGGCGCTGCGCGGCGGCGCCCGGCTCTGCAGCTCCGCAATTTCGAACCAGGTGTCGGCCCGGGCCAGCTGCTCGTCGACGGCCGGCGCCTCGTCCTCGTCCGCCATCGCCCGCAGCGCCCGGCCGGCCACGGCGTACTCGATCAGGGCGGACCGGAACGCGCCCAGCATCTCGCCGTCGCCGGTCAGCGAGTAGCCGCGCACGCCCAGCTGGGCGTCGGCGAGCACGCCGCGCAGCTCGGCGTTGGCCAGCCGGAGCGGCTGGACGTGGGTGGTGAGCGCGCGCACCATCAGGTGCTGCTGCAGCACCGCGGCCGTCTCGACCACCCCTGAGCAGACGATCAGGCCGACCAGGACCACGAACGCTCTGGTCAACAGGAACCCGACAGAGCGGTCGCGACGCATCAGCAGGTGGTCAGGCCCGGGCCCGGCTCAGCAGCGCCTGGATCCGCGACACCAGCTCGCGCGGGCTGAACGGCTTGGTCACGTAGTCGTCGGCGCCGGCGCTGAAGCCGCCCTCCACGTCGTGCTCCTGGACCCGGGCGGTCAGCATGATGATCAGCATCCCGGCGGTGGCCGGGTCGCCGCGAAGTATCCGGCACACGTCGATGCCGGAGAGGCCGGGCATCGAGATGTCCAGGACCGCGAGGGTCGGCTGCCGGGTCCGCGCCTGCTCGAGCGCCGCCTGGCCGTCCGCCACCGCGATCACGTCGAAGCCGGCCTGCTCGAGCTTGAACGCCACCAGATCGCGGATGTCGGGGTCGTCGTCGGCGACCAGAACCACCGTCACGACAAATTCCCCCCGGTCGGCGATCTGATATTCGCTACCAATTCGCATGATATCCCGTTAGGTCGCGTAAGACCCCAGGTAGCCGCAACCACACGGCAACCGCGCGGCAGCCGCCGTGCAGCCCCGGCCTGGTGTTCTAGTTCACAGACGCTCAGCCCGCGAAACCGAACGCCAGGAGGACCCGATGACCGTCTTCAACAGCGACGACATCCGCTCCGAAGCGCTGTTCGTCTCCGACCTGCAGCGTTCGCAGCAGCCGACCCCCGAGCTGATCCGCGAGGCGGTGACCGAGACGGTGGGCCGGCTGGGCGAGAACGGCTGCGCCGCCCTCGTCGCCCAGGAGTTCGGCGAGCACCCGGACTGCGCACTCGGCCGGATGCAGTGGGCCCGGACCGCCGTGCGCACCGCGTTCGCGGCCTGACCGACTTCCGACATGCCGGTGCCGGCGATACCTGGCGCCGGCCTGTCGACGGGCCGTAAGGTGTCCGTCATGCACGCGCGATTGAGCATGTGGTGGCCCGCCGACCCGGCGGCCACACCCACCCGCGCGTAACTCGACCACCGCGGCCGCCTCCCCGAGGCGGCCGTTTCTCGTATGGCCCGATCCTCGGCGGCGGCTCCTGAGCCAACCGAGGAACCATGAGGCCCTTCGCCCTGCTGCACCGTGACGGCGCCGACCACGTCGACGTCCTGGAAGGCGACATCGTCACCGTCGAGGCGCTCGCCGACATCCCGCTGACCCCCGGAAGAACCGGCCCGCAGACCCTCGCGCTGATCCCGTACCGGCAGATCGCCGAGCGCGGCTTCGACTGCGTCGACGACGGCGCGCCCCTGGAGTGCCTGCGGATCGCCGCGCACACCACCCGCCCGCTGCGGGAGATCATCGACGGTCTCCCGGCCGCGCCGGTCGCGCTCACCGGCGGCGCCTTCGACATCACCGACGACGCGTACGGCGAGATCGTGGCCGAGGTGCTGCGCGACGAGATCGGACACGGCGAGGGCGCCAACTTCGTCATCCACCGCGTCTTCACCGCGGCCGTCGACGGCGACCCGCTCGACGCGGCCCGGGCCGCGTTCCGCAACCTGCTCACCGGCGAGCGGGGCGCGTACTGGACGTTCCTGGTGCACACCGGCAGCCGTACGCTCGTCGGCGCCACCCCGGAGCGGCACGTCAGCGTCGCCGACGGCCTGACCATGATGAACCCGATCTCCGGCACGTTCCGCCACGACGGCGCCCGCGACCTGCTCGACTTCCTCGCCGACCCCAAGGAGACCGACGAGCTGTACATGGTGCTCGACGAGGAGCTCAAGATGATGGCCGCGGTCGCCGAGCACGGCGGGCAGGTCGTCGGCCCGTACCTGAAACGGATGGCCCACCTCACCCACACCGAGTATCTGCTGGCCGGAAAGGGCTCGCTCGACGTCCGCGAGGTGCTGCGCGCGACCATGTTCGCGCCGACCGTCACCGGCAGCCCGCTGGAGAACGCCTGCCGGGTGATCGCCCGGCACGAGCGCCGTGGCCGCGGCTACTACGCGGGCGTGCTCGCGCTGCTCGGCCACGACGACGAGGGCCGGCAGACCCTGGACGCGCCCATCCTGATCCGGACCGCGGAGATCTCGCCCGCCGGCACCCTGCGGGTACCGGTGGGCGCCACCCTGGTCCGGCACTCGACCGCGGCCGGCGAGGTCGCCGAGACGCACACCAAGGCCGCGGGGGTACTGGCCGCGCTCGGCGCCGCGTCCCCGCCCCGCCCGGCCGCCCGCCCCGAGGACGACGGCCCGGAGGTGCTGGCCGCCCTGGCCGCGCGCAACGACGGCCTGGCCCGCTTCTGGCTGGACCAGCGCCGCCCGGGCGCCCTGACCGTGCCCGAGCTGGACGGCCGGACCGCCGTGATCGTCGACAACGAGGACACGTTCACGGCGATGCTGGCACACCAGCTCCGCGCGCTCGGCCTGACCGTGACGGTGGTGCCGTGGACGACGCCGGTCCGGCCCAGCGCCGACCTGGTGGTCGTCGGCCCCGGCCCGGGCGACCCGGCCTCGGCCGAGCCGAAGATGCTGATGCTCCGCGGCCTGGTCGCCGACCTGCTGGCGGCGGGACAGCCGATGCTGGCGGTCTGCCTCGGCCACCAGATCCTCAGCGCGACGCTGGGCCTGCGCCTGCACCGCCGGGACCAGCCCTACCAGGGCGTCGCCCGCGACATCGACCTGTTCGGCACCGTGCGGCGGGTCGGCTTCTACTCGAGCTTCACCGCCCTCGCCGACCCGGTCGACGGCGTCGAGCTCGCCGCCGACCCCGCGGACGGCACGGTGCACGCGCTGCGCGGCCCGGGCTTCGCGGGCGTCCAGTTCCACCCGGAGTCGGTGCTCAGCGCGGACGGCGTCGCGGTACTCGCCGAACTTCTTCCGCCACTTCTCTCCCGGACGGTTAGCCCGGCGGCGAACGGGTAGCGCAAGAGAACGCCGGTGGTCCAGGTGGATCGAGAGCCTCCGCTTGGGCCACCGGCCCGCATAGGATCGCGTCGTGGAAGCGACCTTCTTCTTCGACCCCGCCTGCCCGTTCACCTGGCGCACCTCGCGGTGGCTGGTCGCCGTCGCGCCGGAGCGCGGGGTGACGCTGCGCTGGCGCGCCTTCAGCCTGTCGATCCTCAACGGCGACAACGTCCCCGACCAGTACCGCCCGATGCTCGCCGCGTCCAGCCGGGCGCTGCGACTGGTCGAGGCGCTGCGGGCCGACCACCGCGACGAGACCATCGCCACGTTCTACACCGAACTCGGCACCCGCACGCACGAGGCCGGCGCGCCGCTCTCGGACGACATCGTCACGGCCGCGGCCGAGGCGGCCGGCATCGAGAAGCCACAGGCCATCCTCGACGATCCGGCGTGGGACGGCGCGGTCCGCGAGTCGCACGAGCTGGGCTTCGGCTCGGCGGGCCCGGACATCGGCTCGCCGGTATTGCTGATCTCCGGCGCCGGCCGCGGCGTGCACGGCCCGATCCTCGACCATGTCCCCGGCACCGAGGAGTCCCTGGCCATCTGGGACGCGGTCGTCCCACTGGCCCGCAGCGACACGTTCTTCGAACTCAAGCGCGGCCGCTCGTAGCCCGCGGCGTCGCGGCGGCCCAGGCGGCGAGCAGTTGCAGCGCGTCCGCGGTCGGGGAGCCGGGTTCGGCGGTGTAGACCGTCATGGTGAGATCCGGTTCGGCCCGGAGGTCCATGCTCTCGTAGGCGAGCGTGAGATCGCCGACGACGTGGTGATGGAAGGTCTTCACGCCGGTGCCGTGGGTACGCACGTTGTGCGCGCCCCATCGGCGCCGGAAGTCGTCGCTGCGGGTGCACAACTCGCCGACCAGGTCGTGCAGGCCCTTGTCGTGGGGATCCTTGCCGGCCGAGGTGCGCAGGTTCGCCACGCACAGGTCGGCGGCCAGGCCCCAGTCGGGGTAGAAGCGGTGGGCCGCGCCGTCGAGGAACGTGAACCGGGCGAAGTTCGGCGGGCCGACCGGGTCGTTGTAGTGGTCGGCGTACATCGCCCGGCCCAGGTGGTTGGCGGCGATCAGGTCCATCCGGTTGTTGCCGACGATCGCCGGGGCGGCGGTGATGGCGTCGAGCGACCACTGCAGGCTGGGCCGCACCGTCGACTGCCTCGGGCCGCGCTTCGGCCGCAGCAGCGCGCTGGTGCCGTCGGCCTCGTGCGCGAGGCGCAGCAGGTGTGCGCGTTCGGCGTCGTCGAGCTGCAGGGCGCGGGCGAGCGCGTCGAGGACGCCGGCCGAGGCGCCGGCGAGGGCGCCGCGTTCGAGCTTGGCGTAGTACTCCACGCTCATCCCGGCGAGCGCGGCGACCTCGCTGCGGCGCAGCCCCGGTACGCGGCGCTGCCCGGCGGGCGGCAGGCCGGCGCGCTCGGGGCTGATCCTGGCGCGGCGTGAGGTGAGGAAGTCGCGCACCGCGGCCCGGTTGTCCATGCGCTCGACGGTACGACGGCCGCCGGCGCCCTGCGATGCACTGCGAGTACACCCATCGTCGGTGACTTCCTGACACCGTGCCCGGCCGGTGTGCTGGATGCCATGACCCGCTTTGCGATCGCCGCTCTGCTCGCCGCCGCGCTGTCCGGCTGTTCCGTGTCGACCGGTTCCGCGGCGCCGCGGCTGATCCGCCTCGGCACGCTCGACACCGGCCTCGACGCCATCGCCGACGCGGGCCCGCGGCTCACGATCCGCATCGAGCCGGCCTGGCCCGATCGCCATGGATACCCATCGAGCCCGGCTGACTGCGGCCCTGGTCGCGACCGTGGTGCTGCTGACCGCGATCGCGCCCCTGGCCACCGACCTGTACGTGCCCGCGTTTCCGCGGGTCGCCGAGGATCTGTCCGCGACCGCCACCCAGGTACAGCTGACGCTGACCACGTTCTTCGCCGGCATGGCGCTCGGGCAGCTCATCGGCGGTCCGGTGTCCGACCAGCGGGGACGCCGGCGGCCGTTGATCGCCGCGGTGGTGGTGTTCGTCCTGGCATCGGGCGTGTGCGCCCTCACGCCGGGCATCGGGGTCATGACGGCTGCCCGGTTCGTCCAGGGCTTCGCCGGCGGCTGGGCGATGGTGATCGGCCGGGCGGTCATCGTCGATCTCGCCACCGGCGCCCGGCTGGTGCGCGTGCTCAACGTGATCGCCGGTGTCGGCGGCATCGCCCCGGTCGTCGGCCCGCTGCTCGGCGCGGTGATCCTGCAGCTGTCCGGCTGGCGGGTCTCGTTCTGGGCGGTGGCCGCGCTCGGTTGCGTCATGCTGCCGGCCGTCGTGGTCGCGGTTCCCGAGACGCTGCGACCCGAGCGGCGCAACGGCCGTGGCCTGCGTGCCCTGGCCGTCTCGGGCCGGCAGGTCCTCACCAATCGCCGCTACGTGGGCTACCTGCTGGTCACCGGGGCGTCGATGGGCGCGTTGTTCGCCTACGTCGCGTCGTCGGCGTTCGTGCTCCAGTCGATGAACGGGCTCTCCCCGGTCGGCTACTCGATCGACTTCGCCGTCAACGCCGCCGGGATGACGGCCGCCGCGTTGATCGCCGCGCGGCTGGCCGGCCGGGTCGCCACCCGTTCGGTCATCCTCACCGGACAGCTCGCCGCCCTGGCCGCCGGGATCGCGATGCTGACCGGAGCGATCCTGTTCGGCACGCCACTGCCCCTCGTGATCGCCTGCTTCTTCGTGCTGATGGCCGCGCAAGGCCTCATCGTGACCAACGGCGGAGCCATGGCCTCGGCCGCGGTTCCCGACCATCCCGGCACCGGCTCCGCCGTCCTCGGGTTCGTCCAGTGGATCGCCGCGGGCGCCATCGCCCCGATCGCGGGCCTCGGCGGCGAGCACACCGCGGTCCCGATGGCCCTCCTGATGACCGCCGGAGCCGCCGTCTCCATGATCGGACTACTCGCCGCCCGCCCACGGCGGGGTGGTGGGTCCCTCGCCGGTGGTGATGAGTCGCTTCAGGCTGCCGTTGACGAAGAAGCCCCAGGCGCTGGAGCACTGGTCGAAGCATTCGATGCCCGGCACCAGCCCGACGTGCTCGAAGGTGACGACGGTCCGGCCGTCCCGGCGCTCGATGCCGAAGGCGATGTCGGTGCCGACCCACTCGGCGGGATCCTCGGTGAAGGAGAGCTTCGCGTCCAGGACGCGCCAGACCACGGCGCGGCCCGGGACGAGCTTCGTGACTCCCTGCCGGGAGACGTGCAGATCCGCGTACCGGTAGACGAACTCGTCGCCGACCTCGGCGGCGCTGCCGTCGATGTCACCGGTCCACCACCGTGACACGTCGACGATGGCCCGGAACACCTCGTCGGGACTCTGGTCCACCGAGAACGACGTACTGAAGCTGCTGGTCATGGGTCTCTCCCCCGATCAATAGCAACCATTGGTTGCGTGTGACGGTAGCCCCGGACACGAGAAAGCGCAACCATCGGTTGCCTCAGGGTGACAGGAGGAACTCTCCGGCCGCGGCCCGGACCTCGGCCCACTCCGGGGCGGCCGACAGCGCTTCCGGCTCCCACAGCGCGGCGTTCGGCGCGTCGCTCATCGCGCTCAGCATCCCGTCGATCCGGCGGACCGCGGCCGCCCGCTCCGGCGTGATCCAGCCGGCGTCCTCCAGCTCGCCCACCTGGTGGGCGGCGTCGTCCAGTTCGAGACCAAGCTCGTCCGCCGAGTCGCCGACCCCGGAGCGGCGCAGATAGTCGCGCTGGAGCTCAGGTGTGAGAGCAAGCCGCGCCACGGCGAGCAGGAGCTGGCTGAGGGCCCAAGCCAGCCGGCGGCACTCTTCATCCGATCGAACTTCCACCGCGGCGATGGTCGCACCGCGACTCAACTCGGTGGACACCGGGCGGCGGCCGTAGCAGGGCTCTGGTCCGTGGAGGTCATCAAGCTGCACGACGATGAGGTGGACATCGACGCGGCGCTGGTGGCGCGGCTGCCGGCCGGGCAGTTCCCGGAGTGGGCCGGGCTGCCGGTTCGGGTGGTCGCTGCGTCGGGCACGGACAACGTGACGTTTCGCGTCGGTGATACCCCTGACCGAAAGGCCCGGTCACAGCGTTCGGGCGGGCCAATAGCATGATCAAGTGACGGCGCGCAGATCGCTTGGGCCCGGGGACGTGGCCGCCCCGGCGCCGGACGCGGCGCTGTTTCGGAGCTCGACGGTACGGGCGCTACTGATCCTCGTGGCCGCGACGGTGGCCGCCTGGGTGTGCGCGAAGCTGCTGATCTCGGCACTGATCGGGCACGGCGTGAGCTGGGAGGATGTCGGCCCCAGCCTGCTGGTCCCGGTGGTCGGGGCGCTGACGTTCTTCGGTGCCACGGCGTGGCGGCAGCGTGGGCGCCCCACCTGGATCCGGGTCTCCGGCCTGGGCATCGAGCTGGCGCAGTGCGGCGACCCGGTGTTCGTGCCGTGGTCGCAGATCACCGCGGCCGGGGTGCGCGGGCGGTGGATCTTCTCGGCCCTCGAGATCACCCCGGCCGACCTGTACGCGGTCCGAAGCGCCCTGCCCAGCCGCGACCTGCCGGCGATCCGGTACCGCCGCGGCGTCGCGATGTTCCGCGTCGACGTCGGCGCGATCCGGCCGGGCCGGTCCGAGCTCCGCCTCACCCTCGACCGGCATCGCCCCGCGGCCCTGGGCCCGCAGCCGGCGAGCCCGCAGGGGTGATCGACCCCCGGTCGCGGGCGGCGGCGACCGCGGCGAGCACGCCCGCGACGACGATGGGCAGGCCGATCGACAGCAGGCCGAGCACGCCGAACACCAGCAGCAGCACGGCGGACGCGGCCAGGGCCACCCGGCGGCGCGGCGCCGCGCGCCTCACCCCGTACAGGGAGAGCAGTGTCGCCGTGGCCAGGCCGGCCACGAACCAGGCCGCCGGCTGACCGCCCTGCCGGCCGATGAGGGCCAGATAGAGCACCATCATGACCGCGGTGATCGCGGCGGCCGCGGCCGCCGTCGGATCCCATCGTCTCGACGTCATAGGTTGATGCTTTCAGATCCATGATGTTTCTTCGGGGGCCGTGTCGATCCGGGGGCCGCTCGTTCGACGTGAGGGTGCGCGGGCCGAGGGGCGGTCCCGGCGGACGAGGAGAGTGCGATGCCGAAGTATCTGCTGATCATGCGGGGCACCGACGAGTCGAACGCGGCCATGATGGCCGACATCGAGGAGATGATGGCCGCGACCCACCAGTTCATCGACGAGGCGCTCAAGGCCGGCGTGCTCCTCGCGGCGGAGGGGCTGGACGATCCGGCGAAGGGCGCCGTCGTCGACTTCGGCGGGGCGGCCCCCGTGGTCACGGACGGGCCGTACGGCGAGACCAAGGAGCTGTTCGGGGGCTTCTTCATGGTCGACGTCGCCTCGCAGCAGGAGGCGGTGGAGTGGGCCAAGCGGGTGCCTGCGGCGCCCGGGTCCAAGATCGAGGTTCGCCGGGTGCCCGGTAGCGACGAGGTTCCGCAGGTCTGATGGCCGACGTCGAGGCCGTCTGGCGGATCGAGTCGGCGCGGATCGTCGCCGCGCTGACCCGGTTCACCGGCGATTTCGGGCTGGCCGAGGACGCGGCTCAGGAGGCGGTGGCCGAGGCGCTGGTGTCCTGGCCGCGCTCCGCGCCGGCGAACCCGGCCGGCTGGCTGATGGCGACGGCCCGGCGGCGGGCGATCGACGCGATCCGCCGCCGTGCCGCGCTGCGGGACCGGTACGCCCTGATCGCGGCCGACCCGGCGGTCGACGACGACGTCGACATCGACCGGATCGACGACGACGTGCTGGCGCTGATGTTCGTCAGCTGCCACCCCGTGCTCTCCCCCGAGGCCCGGGTGGCGTTGACCCTGCGGGTGGTCGCCGGCCTGTCCAGCGAGGAGATCGCCCGCGCCTTCCTGGTGCCCGTGCCGACCGTGCAGGCCCGGATCACCCGGGCCAAGAAGACGATCGCGGCGGCGGGCGTGCCGTTCGAGCTGCCCCCGGCCGACGAGCGCCGGGAACGGCTGGGCGGCGTGCTCAGCGTCCTCTACGTGATCTTCACCGAGGGGTCGACGGCCACGTCGGGCGACCGGCTGCTGCGCGCCGACGTCGCGTACGAGGCGATCCGGCTGGCCCGCACGCTGGCCGCGCTGCAGCCGGACGAGCCGGAGGTGCACGGCCTGCTCGCGCTCTGCGAGCTGACGGCCGCGCGCTTCCCGGCCCGGACCGGCCCGGACGGCTCGCCGGTCCTGCTCGAGGAGCAGGACCGGCGGCGATGGGACGTCTCGGCGATCCGCCGGGGGCTGGCCGCGCTGGCCAGGGCGTCGGCCCGCGGCCTCGGCCAGTACGGCCTGCAGGCCGCGATCGCCGCGACCCACGCGGCGGCGCCCTCGGTCGGTGCGACCGACTGGGACCGGATCGTGCTGCTCTACGAGGCGCTCGGGCGGCTCGCGCCCTCGCCGGTGGTCGAGCTCAACCGGGCCGTCGCCGTCGCCATGGCCTCCGGCCCGGCGCCGGCCCTGGCCATCGTCGACGAGCTGATCGCCGCGGACCGGCTGCCCGGTTCGCATCTGGTCCCGACGGTACGCGGTGAGCTGCTCGCCCGGCTCGGACGGCGCTCGGAGGCCCGCGCCGAGCTGGAGCTGGCCGCCCGGCTCTGCGCCAACCGGCGCGAACGCTCGGTGCTGCTGCGCAAGGCCGCCGAGCTGAGCTGATCCACTCCGCAACCGAGCCGCTCTGCACCGGAGACGACCTCGCACCCACAGACCGGTGACATGGAGGGTCCGGCGATCCGCAGGCCGGGCTGAACGTGGGAGGTCGAGTGCCGACGAGCCGGCTCATGCGCACGAACCTGGTCGTCGCACTCGTCGGCCCCGCGCTGCTGATCATTCAGGCGGTCCTGCCCGAGTTGGCCGGCGGCCTGGCCGTCGGGCTCGGCTGCGCCGTGCTGTTCCTGCTCGTCGTCGCCCGGATGGCGCGGCTGACGAAGCAGCTCGACGTCCTGACCCGGCGGGTCCGCGAGCTGGCGGTGACCGACGACCTGACCGGCCTGCCGAACCGGCGCGCCTGGAACGCCGAGCTGCCGAGGACCATCGAACGCGCCCGCCGCGGCGGCGAGCCGCTCACCGTCGCGGTCCTCCACCTCGACCACCCCACCGGGGACCTCCTGCTCAAGGCGGCCGCGGCGGCCTGGTCGGACACCGTACGCTCGGCCGACCACCTGGCGCGCCTCGACGGCGGGGAGTTCGTCCTGCTGATGCCGGACGCCACCGCCGCGTACGCCCGCGAGGTCATCACCCGGATGAAGCAGGCCACGCCCGTGGGCCTGACCTTCTCGGCGGGCACCGCGACCTGGGACGGCGCCGAGACCTCCGACGAGCTGACGGCGCGCGCGGACGCCGCCCTCTACCGGGCGAAGGACACGGGCCGTGACCGCCTCGCCGAGGCGGAGGCCCGGCCCGCCCAGAGCCCGCCGATCCGGCGGAGGCCGGCCGACCCGCTCACCCGCGCGCCCCTCTGCAACGGGGTCTGCGCCGGGCTCGGCAGCTGCTCGTGCGGCGGAACCAGCGGATACAGCCTGCGGGTCCCCGAACCGGCGCCGCCGGCGCAGCCGACGCGCGGCGGCAGGCACCGGATCCGGCGCCACGCCGCTCAGGCCTTCAGCGCGTTCAGGGGCTGAACGGGTACAGGGGTGACCTGTCGCCCACGGACCAGTTGTGGCCGAACGGGTCGGTGAAGCCGCCCTGGCGGTGTGTTCCCCAGGGCACCTGGTGATCCTCGATCTCCGATCCGGCGGAAGCGCCCGCGGCGACGGCGCGGGCGATGAAGCCGTCCGGGTCGTCGGTGAACACCTCGACGCGGGTACTGGTGACCCCCGCCCGGCCCGGGCTGGTCTCCGTGGGATTGCGGGGATTGACCTCGTGGATGAAGAAGGCGGCGCCACCGATCTCGAGGCCGGCCACGCCGCCGAGATTCCACAGCTCCGCCGCGCCCAGCGCGGCCCGGTACCAGGCCACCGCGGCCTCCGCATCCGCGACGACCAGCATCACGGAGAGTTTCAGTTCCTCGGCCATACCCCATCATGCCCCGGGGTCAGCCCATCCGGGTCAGGGCGGAGCGGACCCGGGCCAGGTCCCGGCGGCGGCGTTCCAGGGTCATCGCCAGGGCGACCAGCAGCAGCCCGGCGACCGCGAGCGGAATCCACCGCGGCAGCAGATCCCAGGCCAGCACCACCTCGTGCAGGGCGACGGCGGCCAGCACGCCGCCGCCGGCGACCACCGGCGCCTGCAGGCGGGCGTGCGCGCCGGCCAGCAGGACGGCCAGGGCGCCGAGGCCGAGCAGCAGCCGCCGCAGCGGTTCGCCCTCGCCCGCCAGGACCGAGGCCAGCGTCGGCAGCAGCCCCGCCGCCAGTGCCGGGCCGTACGCGACCCAGCTCGACAGCTCGCCCCGCCCGCGGCGGGCCAGCCAGCCGATGAGCAGCGCGACGGCGGCGGCCGGCAGCGTGTACGCCTCGAGGATCGCGACCCGTTCGCCCGCGAGCAGCAGCCACCAGGCGCCGAGCTCGGCGAGCACCGCGGCGGTGAAGTGTCCACGACGGACCGTCGCGGACTCGCCGGGGCGCAGCGCCCGCAGCCCGAGCGCCAGCCCCCAGAACGTGCAGACGGCGGCCGCGTGCCGGATCGACCCGGCGGCGAGCAGCAGCGCGACGAGCGCGCCCGCGTGCGCGGCGGCCTGCACCGCCCGGCCCTCCTGCGGCCGGCGCGAGACGAGCGCCGCGCCGAGCGCGAGCAGCACCGCGGCGGTGCCCAGGACCGCGAAGGCCGTGGTGTGCAGGGGCAGGCCGGCCGCGCGGCCCGCCGTGAAGCCGAGCGTCATGGCCGCGACGGCGGCGCCGAGGCCGCCGAGCAGCCGGGCCGCGAGGTCACGGCCGGCCACGCTCACCACGGCGGCCGCGACCAGGGCGAGGCCGAGCGCCGCCAGGGTCGCGCCGCGGGTCGGCAGCGAACCGGCGAGCCCCGCGCCGGTGAGCGCGGCGCCGGTCACGCCCGCGGCGATCCGGCCGGGCCCGAAGAAGAACGGCAGCGCGACGGCGAGCAGCGCGGCCAGGCCGAGGAGCAGGCTCGCGGCCGGGACGCCGGGCCACGGCGCGACGGCCGCGGCGAGACCGGCCGGGACCAGCACGGCCAAGAGCGGCACGACGGCGCAGGTCGCCGCCCGAACGCCGCGCGCGGCACCGACCGCGACCGCGACGGCCACGGCGAACACCCCGAGGGCGACCACATCGGCGACCGCGACCGGCGCGCCGCCGGTGCCGTCCGGCACGCCGGTCCACACCCGGGACATCCACTCGTACGGGCGCAGCAGCACGGCGGACAGGCTCGGCGCGGTCGCCGCGAACAGGGCGAGGCCGAGCGGCAGGGCGGCCGCCCGGGCCCAGACGCCGGCCGAGAGGGTCAGCGCGACGAGCAGCAGCCCGATCGCCGCGTACAGCGCGGGTGAGTCGCCCGAGACGAGCGCCCAGGCCGGCGCCGACACGACGCCGAGCAGGACGGCCGCCAGCGCGTACGGCCGGTAGCCCCGGCCGGTCAGGTGCAGCGCCCCGGTCAGCAGCGCGAGGGCCGCCAGCGCCGCCCGGCTCTGCGCCGGCGCGGGCAGGGACAGCGCGGCCGCGCCGGTCCAGGCCGCCGCCGGCACGGCGAGGAGCCCGACGGTGAGCACGACTCCGGCGAGCCGGGTAGCGCGCCGGGCGGCTAGCGCGGTGCCGGCGCCGAGGACGGCGACCGCGGACAGGGTCGCGCAGGCGACGCCCGGGCGCGCGAGGGAGACGGTGACCGCGTGGACGGTGAGCGCCGCCGCGACGGTTGCGGGCCAGGCCGGCGCCGTTCGCAGGGCGCACGCCAGCGCCGCCGCGACGACGACCAGGTCGAGGACGGGCGCGGCCCACCAGTGCAGGCCGAGCGCGGCCAGCGCCGAGACGGCGGCCAGCGCGGCGCCGCCGAGCAGCACCTGCGCCTGAAGCGCACGCGGGACCAGCACCACCAGGGCGGCGGTGTTCAGCGCGATGACGGCGAGCAGGCGCCAGTCGGCGGGTCCGGTGACCACCGCGGCGGCCGCGAACGGTGCCGGGGCGACGGCGACGACCAGCCCACCGATCCACGGCCCGCGGCGGACCGGCCCCGGCAGCACCCGGTTCACCGCCGTCACCAGGACCGCCACCGCGGCGACGACCGCGGCGATCAGCACCGGGGCGAGGAAGCTCCCGCCGGCGACCGCGGCGAAGCGGCCGGCGGCGAGCGCCAGGGCGACCACGAACAGGCCTCCGGCCGTCGACCGGGCCACCACCCGGGCCGGGGCCGGGGCCATGACCGCCGCCGCCACGGTAAGCCCGGCCGCGGCGACCAGCGCGGTCGCGGCCAGTGCGGCCTCAGCGGTGTTCTCGGCGACGGCCAGCGCGAGCAGCGCCGACAGGCCCGCGGCGGCGATCGCGACGCCCCCGAGCGCATAGGCCGTGACGGACACCGCGCTCAGCGCCGACCGTCCCAGGTGGATCACCGCAAGGTCGAGAAGGGCGACGCCCACCAGCACGTACGCCCAGCCCGCCGCGTCCGGTTCGAACGGCGCCGCGAGCAGCGGCAGCACCGGCTGGGCCACGAGCAGCGCCGCGAAGCGCGGGCCGGTCAGCCCGGTGAGGTGCTCGTACCCGGCGGCGACCGCGGCCGTGACCGCGCAGACCGCGCCGGCGTACCCGAGCGCCGAGTAGTCCGCGACGCCGAACAGGTTCACGTACCAGGCCGCGTACCCGTCGAGCAGCACCAGCAGCAGCCCGACCGCCGCGAAGGTCTCCGCCGTCGCGCGCAGGTTGCGCCGCAGCGCGACATACGGCACCGCCAGGGACACGACGGTGAACGCGGCGAGCAGCAGCGCCCGCCCGCCGACGCCGAACTGCGCCCAGGCGACCGCGGTGAAGACGATCGCCGCGACGCCGAGCAGCAGGCCGCCGAGCATGAACAGCACGTTCTGCACCAGCTTGGTCGACGCCTCCTTCGTGCGGGGCGCCGGCGCGGGCCCGGCGGCCGGCACGACCACCGGCGCGGCCGTCGACGCCGCCAGCGCCGCGCGGACCCGGGTCGCCGCGTCCTCGCGCGACCGCCAGGCCTGCCGCAGCGCCGAGTCGGCGGCCGAGACGGCCTCGCGGGCGCTCGCCAGCCGGGCGGTGAGCACCGGGATCTCCGCGTCGAGCCGGACGACCTCGGCGGCGTCGGGGTCCGGGCCACGGCCACAGCCGGGACAGCCGGACGTCAGGGTCGCCGGGGCATGGCAGTACGGGCAGGGGTAGGAGGTCACGCGACGATAATCGCCGCCCGCGGAGTCCCGGCACTTGAGTCCGCATACCTAAATCTCGTGCCCGCTGGTCAGCGGCCGGTCAGCTCGGCGATTGCGTTCTCCCATTTCTCCAGTCGGGGCTCGACCATGTCCCACGGTCCGGAGGGTAGCCAGTACGAGGCGCGGCGCACGCCCGCGTTCGCGAGTTGCTCGAGTGCTTTCGGCTGGGCCGGGACGCTGAGGACCTGCACCTCGATCGGGCGGTCCGCGCGGGCCTCCAGCTCGGCGATCCGCTCGAAGAGGTCCCGGTCGTGCCACTGCGGGAACCAGCCGTCGCCCCAGGCCAGCACCCGGTCGAGCACGGTCGGGCCGGCGCCGCCGACGAGCACGGGCGGCCACGGGCCCTGCACCGGCTTGGGCCAGGACCAGATCCGGTCGAAGTTCACGAACTCGCCCGAGTAGGAGGCCTCGTCCTGGGTCCAGATCGCCTGCATCGCCTGGACCCGGTCGGTGAGCAGGGCCATCCGGGTGCGCGGGTCGGTGCCGTGGTTGGCCATCTCCTCGCGGTTCCAGCCGGCGCCGACGCCGAACTCGAGCCGGCCGCCGGAGAGGTGGTCCACGCTGGCGACCTCGTTGGCGGTGATGATCGGGTCACGCTCGACGACCAGGCAGACGCCGCTGCCGATCCGCATCCGGCTGGTCGCGGTCGCCGCGGCGGTCAGCGCGACGAACAGGTCGTAGCAGTGCGCGTACTTGCTGGGCAGTTCGCGGCTGCCGTCGCCCCAGGGGCTCTCCCGGCTGGCCGGGATGTGGGTGTGTTCGGGGAAGAAGAGAGCGTCCTGACCGCGCTCCTCGACGAGCCGGGCGAGCGCGCCGGGGCCGATGCCGTCATGGGTTGGGAAGTAACCGACACCGAACTCCATGTGACCGATCCTATCGATGGAGGGTCAGAATCAGATCCACCACAAGTGCAGTCCAGCCGGTCTGATGCCAGGCGCCGAGGCCCGCGCCGTCGTCGCCGTTGAAGTACTCGGGGAACGCGATCAGGTCCTTCCAGTCCGGGTGGTTCTGGAAGAGGTCCGCGGCGCCGTACATCGGGCGGCGGCCCCAGGAGTCCGGCACGAACAGTGAGATCAGGCGCCGGGACAGGTCGTCGGCGACCGCGCTCAGCGGCATCTTGGTCTGCGCGCCGGTCGGGTACTCCACCATGAGGTCGGGGCCGTAGAACGCCGCGAACTCGCGCAGCGCCTCGATGAGCAGGTAGTTGGTCGGCATCCAGATCGGACCGCGCCAGTTGGAGTTGCCGCCGAACAGGCCGCTGGTGCTCTCCGCCGGCTCGTAGCCGACCGTGAAGTCCGAGCCGCCCAGCGACACCGTGAACGGCTTCTCCCGGTGGGCGCGCGACAGCGTCCTGAGCCCGTACGGGGAGAGGAACTCCTCCGGGTCGAGCATCCGGGCCAGGATCCGCAGCAGCTGGTCCTGGCCGACCATGGAGAGCAGCCGCTGCTGGCGGCCGTCGGCCGAGAGCCGGCGCGCGCTGATCACGTCGGCGTACTCGGGGCCGTTGGCGAGCAGCCAGCGTAGCCGCGCGGCCAGGCCGGGCAGCCGGTTGAGGGTGCCGGCGCTGAGCCGGGTGGTGGCGGCCAGCGGCAGCAGGCCGACGATGGAGCGGGCCTTGAGCGGCATCCGGTGCCCGTCGGGCAGGCGCAGCACGTCGTAGAAGAAACAGTCCTCGTCGTCCCAGAGCCCCTGGCGGTACGCCGCCTCGGCGATGTAGGCGAAGTGCTCGAAGAACTTGGTGACCATGTCCTCGTAGGTGGGGTCGTGCAGGGCGAGGCGGATCGACATGTCGAGCAGGTTGAGGGCGTACATGGCCATCCAGCCGGTGCCGTCGGACTGCTCCAGCACGCCGGCGACGGGCAGCGCCGCGGAGCGGTCGAACGGGCCGACGTTGTCCAGGCCGAGGAAGCCGCCCTCGAAGACGTTGTTGCCGCCGACGTCCTTGCGGTTGACCCACCAGGTGAAGTTCAGCAGCAGCTTGTGCATGATCCGGGCGAGGAAGTCATGGTCCCGGCCGCCGTCGATCTCGAACACCCGCAGCGCGGCCCAGGCGTGCACCGGCGGGTTGACGTCGCCGAACGACCACTCGTACGCGGGGATCTGGCCGTTGGGGTGCATGTACCACTCGCGCAGGAGCAGCAGCAGCTGCGACTTGGCGAACCCGGGGTCGACGCGGGCGATCGAGACACAGTGGAACGCCAGGTCCCACGCCGCGTACCAGGGATATTCCCAGGGGTCCGGCATCGAGATGATGTCGAAGCTGTTCATGTGCCACCAGGCGTTGTTGCGCCCGTAGCGCCGGCCCGGCGGCGGTGGCGCGGAGCCGGGGTCGCCGCGCAGCCACTGCTTGACGTCGAAGTGGTAGAACTGCTTGCCCCACATCAGCCCGGCGATGCCCTGCCGCACGACGGCGGCCTCCTCGGCGGACGCGGCGGCGGGTACCAGCTCGGCGAAGTAGGCGTCGGCCTCGGCCCGCCGGTCGCGTACCACGGTGGCGAAGCCGTCGCCGAGGTCGAGCGGGCCGGCGGCCTCGTCGGACCGGGCGAGGCGCAGCCGGATCTCGCGGGTCTCCCCCGGGCCGAGCGTCAGCTCGTAGTGCAGCGCGCCCTTGGTGCCGGTGCCGGCCGGGTTGACGGTCGGCGCGCCGGACACGAGGTAATCGTTGATGCCGTCCTTGGGGTACGTGCTGGTGCCGGGCATCCCCCAGAGCCGCTGCGCGTTGGTCTCGTTGTCGCACATCAGCGCCGGCGGCGCGCCCTCGCCCTCGAGCGTGATGTGGCCGAGGCCGCGGTGCTGCCCGGCGAGCCGCCCGCCGCCGCCGTGGATGACCGGTACCCGGCGGTTCGGCAGGCCCCACGACCAGGTGTTGCGGAACCACAGCGACGGCAGCACGTGCAGGGTCTCCGCCTCGGGACCGCGGTTGGAGACGGTCACCACGATGCACATGTCGTCGACGCCGGCCTTGGCGTAGTCGACGGTGACGGCCCAGAACCGGTCCTCGTCGAAGACGCCGGTGTCGATCAGCTCGAACTCGGGGTCCTCCCGCGAGCGGTGCCCGTTGACCCGGACCAGCTCGTCGTAGGGGAAGGCCGCCTGCGGATAGTGGTAGCGCCAGCTCATCCACGAGTGGGTCGGCGTCGAGTCCTGGTACCACCAGTAGTCCTTGGCGTCCTCACCGTGGTTGCCGCCGTCGCCGCCGAGTCCGAACATCCGCTCCTTGAGGATCGGATCCCGGCCGTTCCAGAGGGCCAGGGCGAAACAGAACGTCTGCCGGTCGTCGCAGACTCCGGCCATCCCGTCGTCGTTCCACCGGTACGCCCGGGAGCGCGCGTGGTCGTGCGGGAAGTAGTCCCAGGCGGTGCCGTGCTCGCTGTAGTCCTCCCGGACCGTGCCCCACGCCCGCTCGGCGAGGTAGGGGCCCCAGGCGCGCCACGGCTGCTCACCGGAGTCGGCCTGTGCCAGGCGCTCACGCTCCGCCACGCCGTCGCACACCCCCCATCCGCCCCGGGAACCCCGACATTGTTACTGACAGGTGTTACGAACACTAACGGACCGCGTGCCGAAGTGCGGGCGCTCCGGGGACCGTGCGAGGGTTCCCCCCGTGACATGGACCGAGGCCCTGCTGAGCGTCGCGGCCGGATTGATCATTTCGGTGGTGACCACCCCGGTCGGCGTCTCCGGCGCGGTGTTCCTGCTCCCGGTCCAGCTGAGCGTGCTCGCGGTGCCGAATCCGGCGGTGACGCCGACGAATCTGCTGTTCAACGTGGTCTCCGGCCCGGGCGCGCTGCTGCGGTACGGCCGGCGCGGCGGCCTCGGCGGCCCGCTCACCCGGCTGCTGCTGGCCGGCACCCTGCCAGGCGTGGTCGTCGGCGCGGTCGTACGGGTCTTCGTCGTCCCCGGCCCGGACGTGTTCCGCCTGATCGTCAGCGTCCTGCTGCTGCCGCTGGGCGTGTGGCTCTGCCTGCGCCCCGCGGCGCCGCGGCCCCACGCCGACACGATGTCCCGTCGCGGGATCGCCGGGCTGGCGCTGGGCGTCGGCGTGGTCGGCGGTGTCTACGGCATCGGCGGCGGCTCCATCATCGGTCCCGTCCTGGCCGGCCGGGGCATGCCGATGGCGGTGGTCGCGCCGGCCGCGCTCGCCACGACCTTCGTCACGTCCGTCGCCGGCGCGGCGGCGTTCGCGGTGCTCGCGCTGACCGGGCGCGGCGACATCGCGCCGGACTGGGGCGTCGGGATCCTGTGCGGGTTGGGCGGGCTCGTCGGCGGCTACCTGGGCGCACGCCTGCAGCCCCGGCTGCCCGAGCGCGCGCTGCGGCTGGTGCTCGGCGGACTGGCCATCGCTCTGGCCGTGCTCTACCTCGGCCAGGCCGCGCGTTAGGGTCGCGGCGTGCCTGCATCTGACTATGTGAAGAACCTGCGCGCCAAGGTCGGCCAAGACGTGATCATGTTCCCGACCGTCAGTGCGATCGTCCTCAACGACCGCGGCGAGATCCTGCTCGGCCAGCGCAGCGACAACCGGCAGTGGTCGGTCATCGCCGGCATGATGGACCCCGGCGAGCAGCCCGCGGACGCGCTGGTGCGCGAGGTTCTCGAGGAGACCGGCGTCGAGGTGAAGATCGAGCGCCTGGCCGGCGTCGCCCTGCACCAGGTGGTCTACCCGAACGGCGACCACTGCCACATGGTCAACACCTGGTTCCGCTGCCGGGCGGTCGGCGGGCAGGCCCGGGTCAACGACTCCGAGTCGGTCGCGGTGGGCTGGTTCGCGCCCGACGCGCTGCCGGAGATGAACCCGTTCGCCATGGTCCGGATCCGCACCTCGCTGGAGGAGGACGCCCCGGCCTGGTTCGCGCAGCCCGGCGAGGGCGGGATCGCCGGCTTTCACCCCTGATCAGGCGAGCCAGCCGGGGCGGATCAGGCCCGCCTCGTACGCGTAGATCACGAGCTGGGCCCGGTCCCGGGCGCCGAGCTTGACCATCGTGCGGCTGACGTGGGTCTTCGCCGTCGCCGGGCTGATCATGAGGCGGGCCGCGATCTCGTCGTTGGAGAGGCCCTCGCCGACCAGGACCATCACCTCGCGCTCGCGCTCGGTCAGCTGCGCCAGCCGCTGCTCGGCCTCCTCCGGCGGCAGCGCGGGACGGCCGCGCCCGCCCGGGGTGGTGAACTCGCCGATGACCCGGCGGGTGACGCTCGGCGACAGCAGGGCGTCGCCGGCGGCGACCGCGCGCACGCCGCGGAGCAGCTCGACCGGCTCGGTGTCCTTGACCAGGAAACCGGAGGCGCCGGTGCGCAGCGCCTCGAAGACGTACTCGTCCAGCTCGAACGTGGTGAGGATGACGACCCGGGTGTCGCCGAGCGCCGGGTCCGCGGCGATGCGGCGGGTCGCCTCGAGGCCGTCCACGCCGGGCATCCGGATGTCCATCAGCACCACGTCGGGCCGCGTCTGCGCGGCCAGGCGCACCGCCTCGAGGCCGTCGCCCGCCTCCGCGACCACCTCGATGTCGGGCTCGGCGTTGAGCAGCGCCCGGAAGCCGGCCCGGACCAGGACCTGATCGTCGGCGAGCAGGACCTTGATCATGAATTCTCCTCCGTCGCTGTCGGCAGCACCGCCGAGACCAGGTAGCCGCCCTCCGGCGGCGGGCCCGCCGCCAGGGTGCCGCCGAGGCTGGCCGCGCGGGCGCGCATCCCGGCGATGCCGCTGCCCCCGCCGCCGTCCGGCGGCTCCTTCGCCGCCGGGCCGTCGTTGCGGATCGACAGGCGCAGCTCGTTCTCCGCGTAGGTGACCGCGACCGTCGCGGCCGCGCCGGCGGCCGCGTGCCGGCGGACGTTGGTCAACGCCTCCTGGACGATCCGGTACGCCGCGCGGTCCACCTCCGCGGGCAGCTCGCGCCGCTCCCCCAAGGTCGTCGTGGTCACCGGCAGGCCCGCGTCCGCGGTGAGGTCGGTGAGCCGGCCCAGACCCGGTGCGGGCTGGCGCGGCGCGGCCTCCTCCTCGGGGCGCAGCACGCCGAGCACCGCCCGGACCTCGCGCAGCGCCTCGGAGCTCGCCGTCTTGATCGCCGTGAGGGCCTCGCGGGCCTGCTCGGGGCGGTTGTCCATCAGGTGCAGCCCGACCCCGGCCTGCACGTTGATCAGCGACAGGTGGTGGCCGAGCACGTCGTGCAGCTCGCGGGCGATGCGCAGCCGCTCGTCGGCGGCCTGGCGGCGTTCCTGCTCCTCCTTGGCCCGGGCCCGCTCGGCCCTCGCCTTGGTCATCTCGGCGATGTAGCTGGCCCGGGCCCGGGCGGCGCTGCCGAGGAAGACCGTCAGCGCGAGGCCGAGGCCGATCAGCACCGCGTCGCGCAGGTCGGGACGGGCCGCGGCCGGCAGCCCGAGCGCGCCGGCGCAGAACCAGGTCACCGTCAGGTAGGCCAGGTAACCCGCCGCGGCTACGGCCACCGCGGCGCGGCGCCGGCCGGCCTTGACCGCGCCGAAGAGGGCGATGACGGGCGCGGCGGCGTAGGTCCAGGACGGCGTCGCGAGGGTGGCGAAACCGATGGTGGCCGCGCCGCTGACGGCGAGGACGGCGATCGGGGCGCGTCCGCGCCAGGCCAGCGCTATCGGGCCGATGAGCAGCAGCGTGCACGCGATCACGTCGGCCGGGCGGGACAGGGCGGTCGCCTCAGACCAGTTGCCGAACAGGTGGAAGCAGAGCGCCGCGACGACCGCGCCGGGCCAGTGCGGCTGCCGTGGCCGCCGGCCCAGGCCGCCGGAGCGGCCGGACGATCGGAAACGGCCGCCTTCCGCGCCGGAACCAGGCGCACCGGCGTGCACGTCGATGGTGTCGAACCACGCGGTCGGGGCAGCACCGTTCGCCCGGCGGCCGGGTCGATCCGGTCGCCGGGGCGGGTACCGCCGGCCCGGGTTACGCACGTCTCGAACCTACGGCACCGCCGTTCACCCGGGCATCCGCACAACGACGACGAGGCGCTGCGCCCCCGGTGGTACCGGCCGGCCCCGCGTACTCCCCGGGTGGTACCCCGCGGACGGTCGGCTGCGCCGCGGGCCGCGTACCGGATGCTCCGCCGGGGCGACGCGGCCCGGCGGCGAATCGGCCAGCCTGTTAATCAGATCCCGCCACGTCCCAGGAGGTCACCGTGAATCCCACCGACGCCAACTGGTCCGGCCCGAACCGGCTCCGGACCTCCGACACCGAGCGCGAGCAGGTCGCCGAGATCCTGCGGGCCGCGATGGCCGAGGGCCGGCTCACCCTGGAGGAGGGCGAGGAGCGGCTCGGCCGGGTGTACGCGGCGAAGTTCCGCGACGAGCTGGCCCCGCTCACCGCCGACCTGCCGGACAACGGCCGCCGGGCGCTGGCCGAGACGCCGCAGGCCCGGGCCGCGACACGCCGGGGCGTGCGCCGGCACGCCAGTTTCGTGGCCGTGACGGCCGTCCTGCTGACCGGGCTGTGGCTGCTCTCCGGCGCGCACTTCTTCTGGCCGGCGATCCCGCTGGTGTTCCTGGTCATCGGCCTGATGCGGCACGTCCGGTACGGCGAACACCGCCACCACCACTACTACCGCCACCGGGTCGCGCCGTGGAACGCACCGAACTACAGGTGATCATCAACACTCCACAGTAGCCGTGGCGGTCGTTGAACACCCCTTCCCGCTCTGCGAGAGTGGCCCGGTTTACCCCCGGCCGCTTCCGCGTACGGGGACCTCGGGGAGGGGTGTCTCGAACATGATGGGTCCGTCGCACGCGCTGTCAGGCGCGGCCGTCTGGCTGGCCGGCAGCTGGGCCCTGGACCACTTCGCCGGGTACGAGCAGTCGCCGCTGGCCGTCGCCGTCGGCACCGCCGTCTGCGCGGGCGGCGCGCTGCTGCCGGACCTCGACCTGTCCGGCAAGGTGACCCGCAACCAGGGCGGCGCGACGGTCGCCCGGACCTTCGGCGTGTTCTCCCTGTTCGTGGCCGAGGTGATCGAGAAGATCTCGCTGGGTGTCTACACGGCGACCAAGCTCAGCAAGGACCCGCGCCGCAACAACGGGCACCGCACGTTCACGCACACGCTGCCGTTCGCGGGGCTGGTCGGCTGGGGCACGACGACGCTGTGCGCGACCTACGGGAGATGGGCCGTGGTGGCCGTCGTCTTCCTCATGGCCGGCCTGGCGCTGCGCGGGCTGTTCGACGAGTGGGCGGAGCGGGCCGGCTGGCTGATCGTGACGCTGGCGTCGGGCGCGATCGCGTGGTTCACCGCGGCGCACCTGCCGGGCGACCGCGGCTACCCGATGCTGGGGTTCGCGGTCGGGGTCGGCTGCATCGTGCACCTGCTCGGCGACATGATCACCAAGAACGGCGTACCGATCCTGTGGCCCATTCCGACCGGCCGCCGGATGTGGCGGATGGTCGGCATCCCGAACGGGATGGCGGTCAAGGTCGGCGGCCGGGGCGAGGTGCTGGTGCTGCGCACGGTCTTCACCCTGGTGGCGCTGCTGTCGATCTTCGGGATGTTCGCGCCGCACCTGCTGAACGAGTTCGATCTGGACACCTGGGCCGGCGGCTGAGCCGCGGCGCTAGCCGGTGGTGTGCGACGGGACGCCGCCCGAGCAGGTGACGGTCATCCGCACCTGCCGGTTGCCGTGCCGGAACACCGCGACGGCCGCGCTCGCCGGCCCCGCCTCGACCTCGTCCACCTTGTAGGGCTTCGCGGCCGTCCAGGACAGCAGCTGCGCGGTGCCGGCCTCGGGACAGACGGCGCGCACCGAGCCGCCCGCCGACGTGAGCGTGCGTTCCTGCGGTGGTGCCGGCGTCGGCTCGGCATCAGGGGTGGGCGTCGCACCGGTCGTCGCGGTGACCGGAGCCGTCGTCGTGGGCGGGGGTACGCCGTTCGCCGGGTTCTGTACGACCGTGCCGGGTGCGACCGTGCCGGGCCTCGCGGCGCCGGGCGTCGCCGTGCCCGGGGTGGCCGGCGCCTTCCCACCGCTCGTGGCCGACGGCGCCGCGGCGGCCGAGGCCGACCGGCTGGCGGCGGGCGCACCGGCGGAGGATCCCGGCGCCGGCCGGTCGTCGCCGGCGACCAGCCACCAGAGCCCGGCCGCGACCGCCGCGAGCAGCACGAACGCGAACGGCAGCACACCCCGGCGGCGGTGCACCGGCTTCCGAACCTCGGCGCCGTCGGCCGACGTTGTCTCGGCCGGCGGGGCCGTCTCGGTCGGCGAGGCCGTCACGGCGGGCGCCGATGGCTCTGCTTTCGGGCGGATCAGGACGGACGGGTCGTCGTCCTCCTGCCACGGTCCCGCCTGCGGCTGCGGCGGGATGTCGTCGACGACGCGCAGCCCCGCGCCCTGCGCCAGCAGCGCCGCTGCCTCGCGGGCGCTCGGTCGCTCGGTGGGGTCCTTGACCAGGCATCGGTTGCACAGCGCGATGATGTAGCCCGGCACGCCGGGCTGCGGCGTCAGCGGCTCCGGATCGATGTAGATGTGCGCGGTCAGCATCTGCGTCGTGGTGTCGACGCTCCACGGCGAGTGCCCCGAGAGCATCCGGTACAGCAGCACGCCGAGCGCGTAGACGTCCGAGGCCGGTTCGACCGCGTCGTCGATCAGCCGCTCGGGCGCGAGGTAGGCCGGCGTGCCGAGCACCTCGAAGTCCGGGTCCCCGGTGCCGCCCGGATCGATGGCGGCGGCGATGCCGAAGTCCACCACCTTGACTCCGGCCGGCGGGACCATGACGTTCGCCGGCTTGATGTCACGGTGCACCAGCCCGTCGGCGTGGGCCGCGGCCAGCGCCGCCGCGACCTCGGCGGCGACCCGCATCGCGAACCGCGGCGGCAGCTCGCCGGCCGTCATCCGCTCCTGCAGGGTCCCGCCGCGGACGAGCTCCATGACCACGTACGGCACCCGGCCGAAGTAGGCCTCGGACTCGCCGTAGTCGTACACCTGGGCGATGTTGGGGTGCGACAGCGCCGCGGCGGCCCGGGCCTCGGCGTGGATCCGCCGCCTGGAGTCCGGGTCGCCGGCGTGCCGGGCGGCCAGCAGCTTGACCGCGACCTCCCGGCCCAGCACCTGGTCCTGGGCCCGCCACACGACGGCCATGCCGCCGGCACCGAGCTGATCGCGCAGCACGTACCGGCCGCCGAGCACAGGGGTCGCATCCATCCGCGCCAGTCTGCCGGTATCGACGACGATGCGCACCCCCTGGCGCCGGCCGGTCACACCGCGTCGGCGTAGCACTCCACGATCGACACGTCCAGGGGGAAGCGGACAGAGGTCGCGCCGAACAGCAGCTCGCCCGCGCGCTCCGCGCTCTCCCGGACCGCCTGCGCGACCAGCTCCGCCTCCTCCGCCGGGCAGTGCACACCCACCTCGTCGTGCACGAAGAGCACCAGCTCCGCCCGGGTGCCCCGCAGCGCCGTCCGCAGCGTCGCGAGCAGCACCAGGGCCCACTCGGCCGCCGTCGCCTGGATCACGAAATTGCGGGTGAAGCGGCCCCGGGCCCGGCCCGACGCGCCGCCCTGCGGCTCCGCCGACCCGGACTCCTCGGGCGGGTCGAGGCCCGCGTCGCGCCAGGCCGTCGACGCCGGCGGGCAGGTGCGGCCCAGCCACGAGCGCACCAGCCCGCCGGCCTCGCCGGTGCGCGCCGCCGCCTCCACGTACTCGAAGGCGGTCGGGTAGCTCTGCCGCAGCACCGCCAGCGCCGGGATCGCGGCGCCGCCGGTCTGCCCGTACATCGCGCCGAGCAGGGCGATCTTGGCCTTGGCGCGGTCGCCGCCGAACGAGTCGGTCGCCAGCGCGGCGTAGAGGTCCCCGGCGGCGCCGGCCCGGGCCAGCCGGGCGTCGCCCGAGACCGCGGCCAGGACGCGGGGCTCGAGCTGGCCCGCGTCCGCGATCACGAAGCGCCAGCCCGGGTCGGCCACCACGGCACGGCGGACCACCTTCGGCACCTGCAGCGCCCCGCCGCCGCGGGTGGCCCAGCGGCCCGAGACCACGCCGCCGGGCACGTACTCCGGGCGGAAGCGGCCCTCGCTCACCCAGGCGTCGCGCCAGGTCCAGCCGTGCGCCGTCCAGATGCGGTAGAGCTCCTTGTATTCGAGCAGGGGCTTGACGGCGGGGTGCTCGACGTTGCGCAGGACCCAGGCGCGGGTGTTGGGCACGTCGATGCCCGCGCGGGCGAACGCGCGCAGCACCTCGGCCGGCGAGTCGGGATGCAGGCCGTGCACGCCGAACGCCGCGTTGACCTCCGCGGTCAGCTCGGCCAGCCGGCGCGGCGGGCCGACCGGCTGCGGCGCGCCGAGCAGCTCGCGCAGCAGCCGGTCGTGGATCTCCGCGCTCCAGGGCAGCCCGGCGTGGCCCATCTCGGCGCCGACCAGGGCGCCGGCGGACTCGGCGGCCACCAGCAGCCCGAACCGCCCCGGGCTGCCCGTGGCGCGGATCCGCGCGTGCTGGTCGGCGTAGACGCCGGACAGGGCCTGCAGGACCACCGAGCCGGACGCCGTCGGCGGCCCGGTCATGGCCTCGAAGAGCGCGGCCTGTGCGAAGCCCGGCGGGTCCGGCTGGCGCGGCGGCGGGTCGGCCGGCACCGCGGCGCCGGTCAGCCGGGCCCAGGCGGCGGGCAGGGCGCGGGGCTCGCCCCAGCGGCCCGCGTGGCCGAGCAGCAGCGCCTCGGTCAGCTCGATGTCGTGGCATCGGCCGACCCGCACGCCGGCGCGCAGCAGCGCCGGGTAGCCCTCGGTCGTCGCGGCCCAGACCCAGCGGGGCCGCTCGGCCTCCTCGCGCGCGGCGACGGCCGCCGGGAGGTCGGCGAAGCGCTCCGGCTCACCGGCCGGGCGCCCGTCGGGCCGCAGCTCCTGCCAGCGGCCGGGGCCGTGCCAGCTCCCGTCGTCGGACACCACCGCTACCAGCACGGGCCCATTCTGCCGCCCGGGTACGACACTCAGCTGCCGAGCAGGCCCTCCAGCAGCTCCAACGACTTCTCGATGTCGATGCGCGGGTCGAGTAGCCACTGCGTCTGCAGGCCGTCGGAGGCGGCGATGATCAGCGCGGCGGCGGCCTCCGGCGCGATGTCCGGGCGGATCCGGCCGGCCGCCTGCTCCGCCTCGACGCGGTGCGCCAGGAACCGTCGCAGCTGCGCGAACCGCTCGCCGAAGAACGCCCGGGACAGCTCGTTGCCCTCCTCCAGCGCGCCGGCGACCAGCGTCGAGTAGAGCTGCACCAGGCCCGGAACCCCGTGGTTGCGGCGCGCCGCGTGCGTCATGAGGCCGACCACCGTGACGTCCGCGGGCGGCCGGTCCTCGACCTTCGAGCGCTCCTCGGCGGTCCGGTACACCTCGATCAGCAGCTCCTCGCGCGAGGAGAAGTAGTGCTTGAGCGCCGCGTGCGACACCCCGATCGCCTCTCCGATCGCGCGCAGGGACGTGCCCTCGGCGCCGCGCTCGGCGAAGACCTCGATCGCGCGGTCGAGGATCTCGCGCCGCCGGCGGACGCCCTTCTCGTACGCGCCGCGCCGGGGCGGTGTCCCCTGGGCGTCATCCATCGGCCCATCCTAGGGTCGCCAAAACTTCCGCGCGGAGGTTTTCGTTGTTACGGTGCTGTGATGACACTCGATATCCCCGCCGTGCTCGCCGCGCTCAGCCTCGAGGAGAAGGCCGAGCTGCTCGACGGCGCCGACTTCTGGCGCACGCAGCCGGTCGAGCGCCTCGGCGTTCCCGGCGTCATGATGACCGACGGGCCGCACGGCCTGCGCAAGCCGGCGGGCGGATCGGATCAGGTCGGCCTCGACGACAGCGTCCCGGCGACCTGCTTCCCGCCGGCCGCCGGCCTCGCGTCCACCTGGAACCCCGGCCTGCTCACCCGGGTCGGCGAGGCGCTCGGCCGCGAGTGCCGGGCCGCCGGGGTCGCCGTGCTGCTCGGGCCCGGCATCAACATGAAGCGATCGCCGCTGTGCGGGCGCAACTTCGAGTACTTCTCCGAGGATCCGCTGCTGGCCGGGGAGCTCGGCGCCGCGCTGATCAACGGGCTGCAGAGCCAGGGCGTCGGCGCGTCGGTCAAGCACTTCGCCGCGAACAACCAGGAGACCGACCGGATGACGGTCTCCGCCGACGTCGACGAGCGCACCCTGCGCGAGATCTACCTGCCCGCCTTCGAGCGGGTCGTCACCCGGGCGCGGCCCTGGACGGTGATGTCCTCCTACAACAAGATCAATGGCCGGTACGCGAGCGAGCACCACTGGCTGCTCACCGAGGTGCTGCGCGACGAGTGGGGCTTCGACGGCCTGGTCATGTCCGACTGGGGCGCGGTCAACCGCCGCGACCACGCGGTCGCCGCCGGCCTCGACCTCGAGATGCCCTCCTCCGGCGGCGCCGGCACCCGGGTGATCCTGGAGGCCGTCAAGGACGGGACGCTGAGCGAGGCCGACCTCGACCTCGCCGTCACCCGCGTCCTGACGCTGATCGACCGGTCGCTGCGAGCGGCGGAGCCGGCGGACACGTACGACGTCGCCGCGCACCACGCGCTCGCCCGCGAGACCGCGGCCGCCAGTGCGGTGCTGCTCAAGAACGAGGGCGGCGTCCTGCCGCTCGACCCGAGCTCCGGCGGCCCGATCGCGGTCATCGGCGAGTTCGCCCGCACCCCGCGCTTCCAGGGCGCCGGCTCCTCGCAGGTCAACCCGACCCGGCTCGACGCCGCGCTGGACGCGCTGCGCGAGTCGCTCGGCGGCCGCCGCGAGGTCGTCTACGCGCCCGGCTTCGCCATCGAGTCCGACACCGCCGACCCCGCGCTCGTCGACGAGGCCGTCCGGGTCGCCGCCGCGGCCGAGGTCGTCGTGCTGTTCCTCGGGCTGCCGCCGTCGTACGAGTCCGAGGGCTTCGACCGCGCGCACATGGACCTGCCGGCGCACCAGATCGACCTGCTGCACGCCGTCGCGGACGCCAACCCCCGCGTGGTCGTCGTGCTCTCCAACGGCTCGGTCGTCAGCGTCGCGCCGTGGCAGGACCGCGCGCAGGCCGTCCTCGAGGGCTGGCTGCTCGGCCAGGCCGGCGGCGCCGCGACCGCGGACCTGCTGCTCGGCGCCGCCGAGCCCGCCGGCCGGCTGGCCGAGACGGTCCCGGTGCGCTTCGAGGACAACCCCACCATCGGCGCGTTCCCCGGCGAGCTCGGCCACGTCCGGTACGGGGAGGGCCTGCTGATCGGCTACCGCTGGTACGACGCGCACCGGCTGCCGGTCGCGTACCCGTTCGGGCACGGCCTGTCCTACACCTCGTTCGGGTACGGGGACCTCGCGATCGCCGTGACCGCCGACGGCGAGCGGCCCCGCGTCGAGGTGACGCTGACCGTCACCAACACCGGCGCGCGGGCCGGCCGCGAGACCGTGCAGCTCTACGTCACCGACCCGGCGGCGAGCGTCTACCGGCCGGAGCAGGAGCTGCGGGCGTTCGCCCAGGTCAGCCTCGAGCCCGGCGAGAGCCGGCCGGTGACCCTGGTCCTCGGCGCCCGGGAGTTCGCGTTCTGGCACGAGACCGCCCGGCGCTGGGTGGTCGAGGGCGGCACGTTCGGCATCCGGGTCGGCGCGTCCTCGCGCGACATCCGCCTCGAGGGCACCGTCGAGCTCGCCGGGGAGCCGTTCGCCGCGCCGCTGACCGCCGACTCGACGGTGGACGCCTGGCTGGACCACCCGCTCGCCGGCCCGTGGCTGCGCGAGAACCTGGGCGAGGGCGCCTTCGCCGGCATGCTCGCCGACCCGGGCCCGCACGGCCAGATGATGCGGGCGATCCCGCTCCGGCGAATGTCGCGTTTTCCGGGCTTCCCGGTGAACGAGCCGGCCGTCGAGGCCGCGGCGCCGGGCTTCGCCGCCCGGTGAAGCGCCGTCACCGCCGGGCCGCAACGGCCCGGCGGTGATGATCAGCAGCCCGAGCGCTTGTGCCGGGGCAGGGCGTAGGTCTTCGTACGCTTCGACTTGACCTCGGTCACGCGCACCCGGGTGAACACCTTGCGGCAGTCCGAGGAGCGGACCCGGGTGAACTTCAGCTTGACCTTGGTGTGCCGGTAGTTTCCGGCGGCGCAGTCCGGGATGCACGTGTTGACGTTCTGCACGCCGGTGGCGTACCCGGTCGACGCGGTCAGACTGGTCCAGCGCAGCTTGCTGAAGTCGAGGTCCTTGTACGGCCGGATCGACTTCGGCTTGACCTTGATCTGGTGGTAGGCGTAGTCGACGACGACGCCGGGCTTGGCCGCCGCCTGCGCGGGGCTCGCGGTCAGTCCGGCGAAGGCCACGGCGACCACGGTCGCGGCGGCGGCGAGTCGGCTCAGTTTCATGTTCCTGGTCCCCCATGTGGTGTCCGGATCGGGGCCGATCCGATGATCACCATCCTGCTGAGCCGGGACCGTCCACAGTCGCCGCACTCCGGGTCATGGCACGAACCCGGTACCGACCGGCCTGTCGGAAACGCGATCGGGCGGCGCCTGTCCCCCTGGACCAGACGCCGCCCGGATTTCGCGGTCGCGGAACTACTTGGTCGCGCCCGCGGTCAGGCCCGACTGGATCTGACGCTGGAAGAACGCGTACACGATGATCATCGGCAGGATCGAGAGGGTGAGGGCCGCGAAGAGCGCGGCCCAGTTGGCCTGGTAGCCCGCCGAGACCGAGATGTTCGCGATGCCCTGGGTGAGCACCCACTTCTGCTCGGCGCCCTGGCCCTGCATGATCGCCACCGGCAGCAGGTACTGGTTCCACTGGCCGACGATGTTGAAGATCGTGATGCTGACCAGGCCGGACTTGGCCATCGGCAGCATCACCTGGAAGAACAGCCTCGTGTGCGAGGCACCGTCGACGATCGCGGCCTCGGCGATGTGGTTCGGCAGCGTCTTGAAGAACGCCGTCATGAAGAAGACCGTGAACGGCAGCGAGTAGGCGATGTAGACCAGGATCAGGCCGGTGAAGGTGTTCAGCAGGCCGAGGTTCTGCAGGATCAGGAAGAGCGGCACCAGCGCCAGGAACACCGGGAAGGCCAGGCCCGAGACGAACATGTAGTAGATGAAGCGGTTGCCGAAGAACTTGTACCGGGCCAGCACGTAGGCGGCCATCGAGCCGAAGAGCATCGTGCCGGCCGTGCTGAGCGTCACCACGAAGACGCTGTTGAGGAAGTAACGCCCGACGTGCGCCTCGGTCCAGGCCGTCTTGTAGCTCTCGAAGGAGATCTGGCTGGGCAGGCTGAACGGCGCGTGCGTGAAGATCTCGGTGTTGCTCTTGAACGAGGCGAAGACCACCCAGATCAGCGGCGCGACGACCGTGAGGCCCCAGATCGCCAGGGCGATGTGCGCGAAGCCGCTGAACACCTTGATCTCGCGCTTCGCGCGGCCCGCCTCGGTGGTGTGGCGCGGGCCTGCCTTCGTGCCCGGCGGGGTGACCGTGCTGTCGGAACTCATGAGGTTTGTCATCGTAGGCTCCCGGCTCACAGCTCGATCGATTCGCGCCGGGTGACCCGCAGGGTCAGCGCCGCGAACGTGATGGTGAGGAAGAACAGCACGACACCCATGGCCGAGGCGTAGCCGAACTGTGCGTAGTCGAAGGCGTTGCGGACGATCTCGAGGCCGATCACCGTGGTCGCGCCGTCCGGGCCACCGCGGTCCACGGACATGATGTTGACTAGGGCGAACGCGTCGAAGGCGGCGATGCCGAGGTAGACCCAGGCGACCTGCAGCGTGTTCCAGAGCAGCGGCAGCGTCACCTTGAAGAACAGCGTGCCGCGGGTGGCGCCGTCGAGCGCGGCGGCCTCGTAGATCTCCGTCGGGATGGAGCCCATGCCCGCGGAGAAGAGCACCACGTAGAAGCCGACCGCCTGCCAGACGAGCACCGCGAGGATCGACCACATCGCCAGGTTCTCGTCCGCCAGGAACAGCACCGGGCCGGCGCCGACCTGGTGCAGCAGGCCGTTGATCAGGCCGCTCAGGTCGGGCGAGTAGACCCGGGCGAAGATGACCGCCACCAGCGCCAGGGCCAGCAGCTGCGGGAAGAAGAACACCACCTTGTAGAAACCCGAGCCCCGGACCCCGTGGGTGCGGCCGCCCCTCGTCCCACCGCCCATGTTCAGCAGGAACGAGAAGAAGAGCGCGATCACGATCGCGAACAGCGGCAGGAAGAGCAGCAGGAAGAGGTTATGCCGGATCGCCTGCCAGAAGGTGTTGTCGTGGAACAGCTTCACGAAGTTGTCGAAGCCGATGTACTCCACGTCCGGCGAGAAGCCTCGCCAGTTGGTGAACGACAGCTGGAACGCCTGAAGGTACGCCGCAACCACGAACGTCGCATAGATGGCCACCGGCACGATCAGGAAGCCAATGATGAAGGGATACCTGCCGTGCTTCATGGTTCTCTTGCTCCGTCCGTGGTTGCGGCTACGTCGTCAGCGCTTGATCAGCGGGTGAACTTCTCGATCGACGGGTCCTTCTTGATGGCGTCGGCGGCCTTCTGCATCCGCGTGACGAACTTGTCCGCGGTGCCACCCTGGTAGAACAGCTCGTTCGTGGCGGCGCGCAGCTCGTCGTCCAGCTTCTTGTACCAGGTGTCGAAACGGAAGCTGAAGGTGTCCGCGCCCGCCGCACCGAGGGCCTTGTTGCCCGAGGTGAGGCCGGGGCTGATCTCCATGCCGTCGGTGGCGCCGGCGACGACGGTCAGCGTCTTGGTGAGCTGGGTGAAGCCGATGGCGCCGGCCTTGCTCAGCATGTGACGCAGGTACTCCATGCCGCCCTTGGGGTTCTTGCCCTTGCTGGCGACGAAGTACTGCTCGCCGGCCGCGGCGTAGAGCGCGGTGACCGGCAGCTTGTCGGCGGCGGTCACGCTGGGGATCGGCATGAGCTGGTAGTCGAAGCCGGCCGGGGTGTCCTTGGCCTGCTCGTTCTCCAGCCAGGAGCCGGACGGGTAGAGACCGACCTTGTACTGGTTCTGCTGCAGCTGGACCTCGGTGTGCTTGAGGCCCAGGAACGCCTTGTTCGAGTACTTGGCGCCGACCTCGGCCCACGCGGCCGCGGCCTGCTTGACGGCGTCGGAGGTCCAGGCACCGTCCTCGAGGTTGTCGATGTTCTTGAGGACGTCGGCGCCGCCGATCTTGGCCGCGCTGGTGAGGATCACCGTGTACATGTAGTACGGCGCGTTCGCACCCGCGTAGCCGAACGGGGTGATGCCCTTGCCCTTCATCTTCTCCAGCAGCGCGGTGAAGTCGGCCCAGGTGGTCGGCGCGGTCCAGCCGTTGTCCTTGAACAGCTTGCCCGAGTACCAGAGGCCGAAGACCGTGAAGGCGTAGTTCAGCACGTACGGCTTGCCGTTGAACGAGCCCTGCTCGACCGTGCCGGGGATCAGGGTGTCCTTGACGGTCTTGCCGGAGATGTCCAGCGACGGGGCCGCGTACAGCTCGGTCAGGTCCTGCACCTGGCCGGCCTGGACGAGGGCGCCCTGGTCCATCAGCTTCGAGCCGGAGTTGTTGATCATGTCCGGCGGGTTGCCGGCGGTGAACCGCGGCTGCACGACCGTCGCGATCTCCTCGGTCTGGCTGAAGGCGACCTCGGACTTCGGGAACAGCTTCTTGTACGACGGGATGTGCACGTCGGTCGCGTACTTGGTGCCGAGGCCACCGTTGAAGATCACGACCTCGAGCGGCGCGTCCTCCTTGATGCCCAGCGGGTTGGTCGCGGAGACCGCGCCGGCGGGCTTGTCCGTGTTGTCGTCCTTGTCGCCACCGCTGCCGACGCAGGCGCTCAGCATCGAGACGGCGGGGGTGGCGAGCAGACCGACGGCGGCCGCGCGGCGCAGCAGCGTACGGCGATCGACCTCGGGCTTAAAAATCTCGGACATTCACTTTCTCCTCAGGGTGTTGATGCGGTGCCGGGTCAGCCTTTTACGGCGCCAGCCGTCAGGCCGGTTGCGATGTTGCGCTGGACGATCAGGAAGAAGATGACCACCGGCAGGGCGGTCAAGATCGACCCAGCCATGAGCGGGCCCCAGAAGGTGCCACGGCTCGTCTGGTTCTGCAACAGCCACGCCATCAGGTTCTGGTGCGCCTGATCGTTCAGCGTGTTGATGATGATGAATTCGTTCCAGGCCTGGATGAAGCCGTACACCGAGGTCGCGACCAGGCCGGGACCGGTGAGCGGCAGAATGATCTTCCAGAAGACCTGGAAGCGGCTGGCGCCGTCGATGGAGGCTGCCTCGTCGAGCTCGCGCGGGATCGCACTGATGAATCCGCGCAGGGTCCAGACCGTGTAGGGCAGGATGAGTCCGACGTAGACCAGCGTGATGCCGAGCAGGCTGTTGGTGAGGTTGAAGCGCTGCAGCATCAGGAAGAGCGGGATCAGCACGGCGACGAACGGAACCATCTGGACCGCCAGCACGACGAGGATGATCGCCTTGCGGCCGTAGAACTGGAACCGGGCGATGGCCAGCGCCGCCAGGAAGCCGACGAGCAGCGCGCCGAGCACCGCGCCGCACGTGATGATCACGCCGTTGAGCAGGTCCTGCTGGAAGAACGGCGCGTTGAACGCGGACTTGAAGTTGTCCAGCGTGAACGTGTGCGGGAAGAACGTCGGCTCGAACTGGAGGATCTCCGGCGCCGGCTTGAACGACGTGTTGATGATCCAGTAGACCGGGAAGAACATCACGATCGCGAACAGGACGCCGCCGGCGTTGGCGGCGGCGGTGCCGAGGCGGCTGCGGCCGACCGTCGGCGTGTCCGACTCGCGCTGCTTGCGGCGCCGCTTGCGTACGGCGGCCGGCGGTGCGGTGGCGACCATCAGTCCACGTCTCCGATCTTGAACATCTGGCGCAGGTAGAACGCCATGACGCCGAGCAGCATGAGCACCGTCACCACCGCGATGGCCGAGCCGAGCCCGTAGCTGTTGTTCTTGAACGCGATGCTGTACGCCCACGTGGCCAGCACCTGGTACTCGTCCTCCGGCCGGCCGTTGCGCACCACGTACACCTGGGTGAACAGGCCGAAGTTCCAGATCACCGAGAGCGTCGTGACGATGATCAGCAGCGGCTTGAGCAACGGGATGGTGATCTGGCGCAGCGTCTGCCAGGCGGACGCGCCGTCCACCGTCGCCGCCTCGAGCAGTTCCTTGGGCACCTGGGTGAGGCCGGCGTTGAGGGTGATCGCGATGAAGGGGATGCCGGCCCAGACCACGATCGTGGTGATCACGGTCCAGCCCTGGATCGGGTCGGCGAACCAGCTGTGGTTGGCGAAGTCGACGCCGGGCAGGAGGTCGATCAGGTAGTTCACGACGCCGAAGTCGGAGTCGACCAGCCAGCGGAAGATCTGCGTGGCGACCAGCTGCGGCATGGCCCAGACGAACATCATCGCGATGATCATGGCGATCCGCACGCTCGGCGCGACCCGGCGCATCAGCAGCGCGACGGCGAGCCCGAGCACCACCGTGAGCACGACCGACACCACGGTGAACGCGACGGTACGGGCGACGACCTGGTAGAACGTGTCGGTCGTGAAGATCTTGACGTAGTTGTCGAGGCCGACGTTGTCCGGCGGCAAGTCACTGAAGAGTTGGCGCAGGCCGAGATTCTGGAAGGACAGGACGATCATGCGGACCAGCGGGTAGCCCAGCAGGCCGGCGAGCAGCAGCAGTGCGGGCAGGGTGAGCGCGAGGGGTGCGAACCCGCCGCTCGTCGCCGAACGACGTCTGCCCCTGGAGCGGCCGTCACCCGGCGCCGGCGTCTGCGATGCCGGCCGGGCGGGCGGGGATTCGACGACGGACATCGGTCCCTTACCTCTCTCGCTTCGTCAGTGTGGTGGCGGGTCGTGGGGCCCCCCCCCGGGGGGGGGGGGCCCCGGCCCCCCCGGGGGGGGGGGGGGGGGGGGGGGGGGGGCCCCCCCGCCGGGGGGGGGGCGCCACGCTCCGGTCAGCTGGCGTTGAGGATTTCGTTGATCTTCGCGTCGGCTTCCTTGGCCGCGTCGGCCACGGTCGCCTTGCCGGTGGCGATGCTGACCAGCATGTTCTGCAGCACGTTCGCCGACTCCACGTCGGACCACTTCGGCGCCATCGGCACGAACCAGGTCTCCTTGGCGGCCTGCGCGGTCGCCTCGTTGCCCTTCACGGCCGCGGCCTTGTCCAGCAGGTTCGTCGCGTTGGGCAGGACAGCCTTGGCGATCAGCCCCTCCTGGGACTTGGTGTCGGTGAAGATCTGCGCCCACTTGGCGGCCAGGTCGGCGTTCGGGCTCTTCGCCGTTACCGCGACGTCCGAACCGCCGAGGAAGGACGGGATCTCGGGCAGCGCCGCGGTGGCCACCTTGCCGTTGACCTTCGTCTTGACCTTCGCCGAGGCCGGGTCGTTGGGGTCCTTCGGCTGCTCCTGTACGGCGCTGAGCTCCCAGCCGTTGCCGTAGAGCATGCCGGACTTGCCCTGCGCGTAGACCGCGTCCTGGTCGGACTCGTCCTTGGTCGGGTCACCGCTGGAGTAGGTCTTGGCCAGCTCGGCCCACTTGGTCAGGCCGGCCTGCGCGCCCGGCTCGGACAGCGTGCCGACCCACTTGTCGCCGTCCTTCTTGGCGATCTCGCCGCCGTTGCCGTGCACCCACGCCATCGCGGCGTACCAGTACTTGCCCGGCATGTAGAAGGCGGAGAACTGCTTGTCCGCGCCGTTCTTCTCCTTGAGCGCCTTGGCGGCGGCGATCAGCTCGTCGTAGGTCGTCGGCGCCTTCAACCCGGCCTTCTCGTAGAGGTCGGTGCGGTAGAGCAGCACCCGGGCGCCGGCGTAGTACGGCACGCAGTAGGTCTTGCCGTCGAGCTCGCACGGCGCGGAGAGGCCGGTGAGCCACTGCGCCGAGTTCTCGAACTGCGACTTGTCCAGCGGCGCGAACGCGCCGTTGAAGACGTACTTCGGCATCTCGGTGTTGCCCAGCTCGACGACGTCGGGGACGTCGTTGCCGGCCAGGGTGGTGTCGAGCTTGGCCAGGTGGTCGGTCCACTGCTGGTAGTCGACCTGTACCTGGGCGCCGGTCGCCTGGGTGAACCGGTCGTTGGCCTGCTTGACGACCTCGGGCCAACCGGACTGCGCGTCGACCATGAGCCAGACCTTGATGGTCTTGCCGGCGCCGTTCGTTGCGTTGGCGTTCGGGGTTTCGCTGCTGTCGCTGCTCGAGCCGCACGCGGCGGCGCCGACCAGCGTTGCGGCGAGCGCCGCGGCAACCGCGATTCTGCGCTTCACGCTGTTCCTCCTGGACAAAGATGAAGGTGCGGTGGGGGATATCGGGATCACGGGGCGGAACTGCCGTCCTTGACGGCTTTGTGGCCGTGGACGGCTTGGGCGGTGCGTTGGAATGCCGCGTGCGAACGTTCGTGGGTCCGCTGGGCGACGGCGACATAGAGCAGATCGAGGACGACCAGTTGCGGGTGGCGCGCGGAGAGCGCGTCCGGCCGGAAGGTCGTCGCCTGGGTGGCGGTGAGCAGCACGATGTCCGCGAGCTCGGCGAGCGGCGAGCGCGGGAAGCTGGTCAGCGCGATGGTGGTGGCGCCGCGGCTGCTGGCCTCGGCGAGCAGCTCGATCGTCTCGCCGGTCTCGCCGCTGTGCGAGATGCCGAGGGCGACGTCGCCGGAGCGCGAGAGCGCGGCGCTGGCCAGGCCGTTGTGCACGTCGGTCCAGGCCCAGGCGGCCACGCCGATGCGGTGCAGGCTGAACTGCATCTCCTCGCCGACCAGCGCGCTGCCGCTGGCGCCGAAGATGTTGACCCGCGGCGCGACGGCGATGGCCACCGCGGCCCGCTCCACCTCGGCGAGGTCGAGCAGCGAGGCGGTGTCGTGCATGGCCTGGGTGTCGGCGGCCATGATCTGGCCGAGGACGCGCTCGAGCGGGTCGCTCGGCTGGATCTCTCGGCCGATGTCGACGGTCCAGCCGGAGGCGCGGGCGCGGCCGGTCTCCGCGGCGATGCCGAGGCGCAGGTCCGCGTAGCCGTCGAAGCCGAGGGCCCGGCAGAACCGGGTGACGGTGGCGGGTGAGGTGCCGCTGCGCTCGGCGAGCTCGACGATGGTGGCCCGGGAGGCGGCGGCCGGGTCGGTGAGCACCTGCTCGGCGACGCGCTGAAGGGCGCCGGTGAACTCCGGTAGCAGGGTGCGGACCCGTACCAGCACACCGTCGGAGTTGTTGCTCATCACGATGTGCGGGGCCTGGTCGCGCACCAGCGAGTCGACGACCGCGGTCGATGCGGTGCCGTCTGCGTCTGGCTCGACCATCGGCCGTCCCTTCATAAGGAGTGTTTACTGTCGCGGTAAAAGTTCTTACTTTCTGACCCCTCATGTCAAGCCTGCGGGTGAAGTTTTCAAACCGTTACCAAGGGCACGTCGATGAATGTGTGCCACTCCGCCGTCGGTTGACCCGCGTCGATCCGCATATGGCCGTTACGGCGTGACCGCCATCACATCCGCCCATTTAGCCCGATTTATACGTCGGCTTTTCGGGCATCAGGCAGCGACGATCGGACAGCAACGACTAGTCCGTCTATTCGATGAGACCGTTAACGCAAGACGCCCTCGCCGGCGGCGAGGGCGTCTTCAAACGGGTACGGCCCGGCAAAAATTCTGCCCAGCGGCGGGCCGGGATCGGTCAGGAGCTCTCGCGGATCGCCTGTGCGAAGACCTCGGAGCGGTGCTCGAAGTTGCGGAACCGGCCGTAGCTCGGCGCCGCCGGCGACAGCAGCACCACCCCGCCGGGCGGGGTGAGCTTGCGCGCCAGCCGGACCGCGGCCGGCAGGTCCTCGGCCGCCTCGGTGCGCACGCCCGGCAGCCCCGCCAGCTCCTCCAGGATCCGCGGCCCGCTGTCCGGCAGGCCGATCACGATGATCTCGAGATTCCGCAGGTGGTCCCGCAGCGGCGCATAGTCCAGGCCGCGGTCGGTGCCGCCGACGAGCACGGTCAACGGCCTCCCCTCGTACGCGTCGATGGCGTGCATCGCCGAGTACGGGCTGGTGGAGAGCGTGTCGTCGACGAACGTCAGCCCCGACGGGTCCTCGATCTCGGTGAGCCGGTGCGGCAGCCCCTCGAACGACTCGAGGGCGCCGCGCAGCTCGTCCTTCAGCCCCGCGACGTCGATGCCCATGCCGTCCAGCACGGCCAGCGCCACGCACAGGTTGCGCCCGTTGTGCCGCCCCCGCAGCCGCAGCGCCGTACGCGGGAAGAGGGCCTCGTCGCTGCAGTAGACGAGGTTGTCGTCGTCGATCCGGAACCGGGAGTCGCCGCTGCCGGCCGGCACCGCCGCGAAGCCGTTGGCGTCGCGGGCCTGCAGGGTCTCGGTCACCAGCCGCTCGTCCGCGCCGTTGATCACGATCACTTCCGGACCGTGCGCGAGCAGGTTGAGCTTGTCGCGGTAGTACTCGCGCTCGCCGCCGTGCGCGTCCAGGTGCTCCGGGAACAGCGAGGTGACCACCGCGACCCGCGGCGAGTCGCTCAGGTCGCTGCACTGGTAGCTGGAGAGCTCGAGGACGTACTGCTGCGCCGGTGGCAGGTCGAGCAGCGGCACGCCGATGTTGCCGCCGAAGACGTTCGGCCGGCCGGCCGCCGCCAGCAGGTGGCTGATCAGGCTCGCCGTGGTGCTCTTGCCCTTGCTGCCGGTGACCCCGATCGTCCGGCCGGCGTGGTCGGCCATCCAGAGCGCGCTGCCGCCGGTCACGGTGACGCCCCGGGAACGCAGCTCGGCCATCCACGGGTGCGTCTGCGGCACGCCCGGCGAGCGCACCACCACGTCGGCCGCGACCAGCGCGGCGAACGCATGATCACCTCCGGCCAACGGCGCCAGCTCGGCCAGCTCGCCCTCCCAGGGCACGGAGAGGAAGTTCACGCTGTCGTCCACCGCGATCAGGCGCGACGGACCGTGTGCGGCGACTGCCGTGACGGCGGCACGGCCCTCACGGCCCGTACCCCAGACAGCCACGGAACGTCCGCGCAGGTCGGTCAAGCGCACTGTCGTCTCCCTTGGTCGCGTCGAACTAGTATGGCTCGCTGGTCCAACGACGGGAGCTTCCGGGTGCGTGCGCAGTTCGAGGTCATGCGGTTCCCCGCATACAGGTTCGATCCGGCGACGGGGGTCGCGGAGTTCGACTACCTGCTCGACGGCCCGCAGCCGCTGGAGTTCACCGAGACGATCACCTTCCCGGTCGCCGCCGGCCCGCCCCCGGAGCACTTCCACCGGGTGCTCGACCTGCTGCACGTCGTGGCCGGGGTGAGCTACTACAAGGTCGGCGCCCCCGCGCGCATCGAGGCGCCGTCCGCGGTCCCGCCCGAGGCCGCGGCCCTGTTCACGGCCGTTTACACCCACGGCCTCGGCGAGTACGCCTACGTCAACAAGCTGCCGCACGTCCTCGAGCTGTCGGTGGAGGTCCCCGGCACCTCGGCCGCCGCCCCGGCGGTGGACAACGCCGACGGCCGCCCGCTCTCCGCCGTCGGCGGCGGCAAGGACTCGATCGTCACGCTCGAGATCCTGCGCGCCGCCGGGCTCGACCCGGTGCCCTTCTCGGTCAACCCCAACCCGGTGATCGTCAACGTCAACGCCGCCTCCGGCCTGCCCTCGCTCGCCGCCCGCCGCCGGCTCGACCCCCGCCTGTTCGAGCTCAACAAGGCCGGCGCGCTCAACGGCCACATCCCGGTCACGGCGATCAACTCGCTGATCGCGATCGCCACCGCCGCGCTGCACGGCCTCGGCCCGGTGGTGATGTCGAACGAGCGCTCGGCGTCCGACCCGAACCTGATCTGGAACGGTCACGAGATCAACCACCAGTGGTCCAAGGGCGTCGCCGCCGAGGCGCTGCTGCGCGCCGCCGTCACCGCGCACACCGGCCTGACCGAGCCCTACTTCTCCCTGCTGCGGTCGCTGTCGGAGCTGCACATCGCGCAGCTCTTCGCCCGGCACACGGCGTACGACGACGTGGTCACCAGCTGCAACAAGGCCTTCAAGCTGCACGACCCGACCGCACGCTGGTGCGGCGACTGCCCCAAGTGCCGCTTCGTCGCGCTGGCGATGGCGCCGTCGATGCCGCGCGAGCGGCTCACCGCGATCTTCGGCCGGGACCTGTTCGCGGACCCGGCGCAGGTGCCGGGCTACCTGGAGCTGCTCGGCATCGACGCGCACAAGCCGTTCGAGTGCGTCGGCGAGGTCGAGGAGTCGCTGGTCGCGCTGACGATGCTCGGCGACGACCCGCAGTGGGCCGACTCTCCGGTGATCACCGCCCTGCGCGCGGCAGTCCCGGCCGACGCGTGGGCCGCGGCCTCCCGCGACGAGGTGCTGACCCCCGGCGGCCAGACGTTCGTCCCGCCGTCCTACGCGAAGGTGCTGGCTACCGCCATCGCCTGACCGCTACTCCGGCACGTCGTGGTGGATGCGCTCCGGCGCGACGCCGAGCGCGTGCAGCGCCGCGCTGGTCGCGGCCAGCATCGACGGCGGCCCGGCCAGGTAGACCTCGTAGGCCGACCACTCCCCGTACGCGGCGACCGCGTCGGTGACCAGGCCGGACGCGAACGGCCCGGCGGGGCCCTCGGAGATCACCGGGACGACGGTGGCCCGGCGGCAGGCCCGGGCGATCGCCGCGACATCCTCGATGTCGTACAGCTCGGCCAGGTCGCGGACGCCCCAGAAGAGCACCGCCGAGCGCCGGTCGCCGGTCGACGCCAGCTCGGTGAGCAGCGCCTTCAGCGGCACGATCCCGGTGTCCCCGGCGATCATCAGCAGGTCCCGGCCCGCCTCGGGCAGGCCCATCTCGCCCTCGGCCGGGCCGATCCGGACCGTGTCGCCGACCTGGGTGCGGTACACCAGCGCGCCGCTCACCCCGGCCTCGCCCTTCGCCCGCACATGCAGCTCGACGATGTTGTCGCGGCGCGGATCGCCCGACAGCGAATACGGCCGCAGAACCCCGGGCAGCTCGGGAACCTCGATGCGGGCGAACTGCCCCGGCCGGTACGGCATCGGCAGGTACGGCCGCAGCCACAGCACGGCGAGGTCGTCGCGCCGGCGCTCGTGCCCGACCACCACGGCGGTCCACGCGGCGGGCCGGTACTGCCCCGCCATCCCGTGCGCGATCCACTCGTACGCGTGCTGCCAGCTGGATCGCCACGCCTCGTCGAAGTCCTGCCGCCAGCCGTTCGCGGCCATGCCGGCCCGCAACGCCTCGGCGAGCGCGGCGCCGGCGAGCTGCAGCTGCTGCGGCAGCACCCCGCACTCGGCGAGCACCGCGCCGAGCCGGCCGCAGGCGGCGACCAGCTGCGGCGGCTGCTCGAGGTTCTGCACCAGCCAGGTCAGCGCCTGGGCGAGCTGCTCGGTCTGCCAGGCGGGCCCGCCGGGCAGCCGGGCGAAGAGCGCGGGCTGGGCCTGCGCGAGCGCGGCCCGCAGCCGCACGGCGACGTCCTCGGGGCCGCCGGCGAGCGCCATGCTGTCGGCGAGCAGCAGCCGCATCGCGTGCAGCGCGGCGTCGTCGGCCGGGTCCATGCCGTCGGCCGCCGGCATCGGGGGTACGCCGATGGCCGGCACGCCCGGCAGCCGCACCTGGCCGAACGGGCTCGGCGGCGCGATGGGCTCCCCGGGCCAGTGCGGGCCGGCCGGGCGGGGCGCGCCGACCCGCTGGACCGGGCTGATCGGCCCCGTGCCGAATCCGGGCGGCACCATGCCGGCGATCCACGGCGCGGCACCGGCCGGGTGCGCGGCGGCGTGACCACGCGGCGGCCCGCCTGGCCCGGGCGTCCCACCGGGCGCGGGCGTCGCGCCGGGCGCAGGCGTCGCGCCGGGCGCAGGCGTCGCGCCGGGCGCAGGCGTCGCGCCGGGCGCAGGCGTCGCGCCGGGCGCAGGCGTCGCGGGCGGCACGGCGCCCGGGACGCCAGGGGGCGCTGCCGCGCCCGGGACGCCGAGAGCCGGCGGCAGCGTCCGGCCGGGCGGACCCCCGCCGGGGACCGGTAGCGCACCCGGAACGCCGGTGATCCCCGGGGCCGGAAGGGGCGGGGTGGCTCCCGGGACTCCGGTCGACCCCGACCCCGGAAGGGCCGGGGTGGCACCCGGGACGAACGGATTCGGCATCACCTGGCCTGGCCCGCCGGGCCTCATCGGTATTGCGCCGCGTAGCGGCAGTATCGGGGCCGGAGGCTCGGACGCCGGGTCGACCGGATCAGCCGGATCGGCCGCGGGCACCGGCGCCTCGGGCAGCGCTCGACCTGGTCCCGTACCACCGGATGCTCCGCCGGGGCCCGAGCCGCCCGCGCCGCCGGTCCCGGCCTCGCCGGAGGTGGCCGGGGCGCCGGAGACCGGGCCGCGGGGACCGCCGGAGCTACCGCTGGGCGGCGGTTCCGCGGGCCGGGTCGTGCGGGGGCCGCCGGGAACCGGCCCGACCGCGGCGCGGAATTCCCCGGCCCGGTCGGCCGTCGCGCCCTGCCGGGCCCCGGCCTCCGTGGCCTGCGTGGCGTCGCGGTCGGGCCGCGGCACCTCGCCGGCGGAGAGCTCGCGAAACGGATGCGCCGACGGCAGCGCCAACGGCGGCGCGGCGGGTAGTTCGGCGGCGGTCTCAGGCTGCGGGTTCAGGCCGGCGGCCACGTCCGCGGCACCGGACTCGGCCGCCTCCGGCGCGGCGAGCCGCAGCCGGAGCGCCCGCAGCAGCGCGAGCATATGCGGATCGGTACCGGATCCGGACGACAACTGCGCACCCCCGACCACAGAACGACGCGAACAGTACAACCGTACTGCCGTCGCGCCTGGCCGCCATCGACTACCCGGCGGCGCCCGCCATCCGCGCGGTCGCCTCATCCAGGATGTCAGCGCTCGTGGCGAAGTTCAGCCGAACCCAGCCCGCGCCGGCCGCGCCGAAGCGGGTGCCCGGCTCGACCGCGACCCGGCCCTTGGCCAGGAACAACGCCTGCGGCTCGTCGTCGCGGCCCAGGGACCGGCAGTCCAGCCAGGCCAGGTACGTCGCCTCCGGCGCACGCCAGCGCACCGCCGGCAGCCGGGTGCTCAGCAGGTGACCCAGCTGCGCCCGGCGCTCGTCCAGCTCCGCGCGCAGCTCGGCCAGCCAGGCGTCGCCGTCGGTGAACGCCGCGACGGTCGCCAGGACGCCGAGGTGCCCGGTGCGCCAGCGGACGTCCGGCGGAAAACGGCCGACCAGCGCGGCCATAGCCGGCCCGCCGGTCACGATCGCCGCGCACTTGAGGCCGGCGAGGTTGAAGGCCTTGCTGGCCGACAGCAGGCTCACCGCGACCTCGCCCGCGCCGGGAAGGCTCAGCAGCGGCGTGAACTGCGCACCCGGCAACACCAGCGGCGCGTGGATCTCGTCGCTGACGACCGTCACCCCGTACAGGCGAGCCAGCCGGACCAGGGCGGTCAGCTCCTCGCGCGTGTGCACGCGGCCGACCGGGTTGTGGGGGTTGCAGAGCACGTAGACCGCGGGGTGGGCGGCGAAGGCCGCCTCCAGCGCGGGCAGGTCGAGGCGGAATTCCTCGGTGAGCGGCACCTCCAGCAGCCGGGTACCGGCCTCGGGCGCCCAATGGAAGAACGGCGGGTACACCGGCGGGCTGATCACCACCGTGTCGGCGGGCCGGGTGAGCACGCGCAGCAGTTCGACCACGCCGACGCCGACGTCCGCGACCGCGGTGACCGCACCCGGATCGACGTCCCACCCCCAGTGCCGGGCCGCGAAGCCCGACACGGCCACCCCGAGGTCCGGGCCGGCCAGCGAGTACCCGGTGTCGGAGGCGTCCACCGCCGCGCGCAGGGCCGCCGCGACCGGCGGCGCCAGCGGATAGTCCATCTCGGCCACGAAGAGCGGCAGCACGTCGCCGGGGTAGGTGCGCCACTTCGCGCTGCGCCGCCCCCGCAGCGTCTCCAGCGGATCTACGTGCATCAGCGGACGATCCGGTACACCACCGAGTGGCGCAGCGGCCCCTCGACGGTCGGATCCTCGAAGTCGTCGGCCGGGTCGTAGGACATTCCGAGCCGGTGCATGACCGCGCGGGACCGGTCGTTGCCGACCGCGGTGATGGCCAGGATCTCCGCGAGCCGCAGCACGTCGAAGCCGTAGTCGAGGCAGGCGTGGCCGGCCTCGGTCGCATAACCGTGGTTCCAGGCCGAGCGGGCCAGCCGCCAGCCGACCTCGACACCCCCGAACGGCAGCTCCTCGTCCACCGGGTCGAGCCCGGCGAACCCGATGAACTCGCCGGTCGCGACCACCTCGACGGCCCACCAGCCCCAGCCGCGGGCGGCGAGTTCGGCGCTGAAACGCGCGACCGAGGCGGCGCTCTGCTCGTAGTTCATCACCTGCGGGAAGAACTCGCGGACCAGCGGGTCCGCGTTCATCGCGGCCCAGGGCATCACGTCGGATTCGCGCCATTGCCGCAGCAGCAGGCGGTTGGTCTTCAACTCAGAGATCGTCATCGCGTCCCTTCTCGGTGACCCGGTAAAAGGTACCGGCATCGAACCGGTCGGCGGGCAGTGGGCAGAATGCCCTTGTGCCCGCACTGAGCATCACCGACCCCGACGACCCGCGGATCGCCGACTACCGCGCGCTGACCGACCTGGAGCTGCGTACCCGGTGGGAGCCGCCCAACGGGCTGTTCATCGCCGAGGGTGAGCTCGTCATCCAGCGCGCCCTGCGCGCGGGGTACCGGCTGCGCTCCGCCCTGGTCGACGAGAAGCGCGTCGACCAGCTCAGCGGGCTGCCCGAGGACGCGCCGCTGTACAGCGCGACTCCCGGCGTGCTGGAGTCGGTCACCGGCTTCCACGTGCACCGCGGCATCCTGGCCTCGTTCCACCGGCGCGAGCTACCCACGCTGGAGCAGCTGCTCGCCGGTGCCCGGCGGCTGGCGGTCCTCGAGGGCCTGAACACGCACACGAACCTCGGCGCGCTGTTCCGGAGCGCGGCCGCCCTCGGCATCGACGCGATCGTGCTCTCCCCTACCTGCGCCGACCCGCTCTACCGCCGCGCGGTACGCGTCAGCATGGGCGAGGTCTTCGCCATCCCGTACGTGAAGACCGAGGACTGGCCCAAGTCACTGGCCGCCGTCCGCGACGCGGGCTTCACCCTGCTCGCGATGACGCCGGCTCCGGACGCGGTCGCGTTGCAGGAGCTGACGGCGGCCCAGCGGTCGCGGCCGGCGCTGCTGCTGGGCGCTGAGGGACCGGGGCTCACCCGCGAGGCCCTTGCGGCCAGCGACGTCCGCGTTGCCATCCCGATGCACAACAACGTCGACTCCCTCAACGTCGCCACCGCCGCCGCCATCGCCTTCTGGGAACTCACCCGCACCGGCCAACCTGGAACCTAGCCTGGGGCTCCTCGGACACGGCCACACCGCAACCGATCACGTGCTGCGTGCGCCCGGTCATTCGGCTCTCAACAACTCATCCAGCTCACTCAGTTCATCCCGAATCGCCCTAGGAAGTTGCTCCTCGAACAGGCGGGAGACCGCTACGAGGGATCGCGACGCTTCAACGATTTCATCCGGATCGTCAAGGCGAATAGCAAGTTCCTCGAGGTTGTCGACGTCGCCATCGACCTCTGCGGCGACACGGCTCGCCAGCAACCCGGACAGTTGAGCTTCACGAAAAAGAAGGATCAGCCTTCTCGCTGAGGAATAGACGGCCAAAAAATTGACGTGGCGGACACCGGTCCGTGTTTCCCCACCAAGCCCGCCACGTACTTCATTTCGCATCCTTTGGCAAAGCATTCCAAGAGTCGACAATAGATCCATGAGTTCAGTGGCGCTTGCCTGCGACCCGGTTGCAACCGCGTGCTTGGAGGAGTACCCCTGGGCCGCCATCGCTCTCGCAACAAGTTCCACTGTCTCGTCAAATGCACGCCCGTATGAACTTACGGTTTTTCGAATCTCGTCCATTTCCCCTACTAACCGTCGTCGCATTTGCTCGCGCTCACGCGACCAGTCCGCCGGAAAAGCAGCTGGGTCGGCCTCATTTTTGCACCACGAACATCAACACCGTCCGCTACAGCTTGTGAAATACAGTGCATTTCCGCACCCTGCTCGCGATGACGCCGGCTCCGGACGCGGTCGCGCTGCAGGAGCTGACGGCGGACCAGCGGTCGCGGCCGGCGCTGCTGCTGGGCGCCGAGGGGCCGGGGCTCACCCGCGAGGCTCTTGCGGCCAGCGACGTCCGCGTCGCCATCCCCATGCACAACAACGTCGGCTCCCTCAACGTCGCCACCGCCGCCGCCATCGCCTTCTGGGAACTCACCCGCACAGGCTCACCCGCCAGTTGACCGCAGTACCGAGCCCTCGCCCGGGTATGGAGGGCGGATCTGGGCTGCCATGGCACTGGATTGCGACAAAGCCGGTGTCGAGGCCGCCGGTCGAGCGTGGCCGGCCGTCTCGGTCGCGGGCACGGTCGCGGTGTCGTCCGAGACCTGCCGCGCGGTGGGATACGCCGGGATCAGCAACAGCGCCAGCAGGTCCTGGAAGACATGCAGCACGATGGCCAGCAGGAGGCTACCCGAGATCAAATAAACGAAGGTGAACATGCCGCCGAGGACGGCGATGCCGACCATCCCCCGGCGACCCTGGTATGTGTGTGCCACCACGAACAACGCCAGGCTGGCGAAGACGGCCGCCGCCGGCGGTAGCCCGTACAGCTGCGTGCCGACCCCGATGAGGAGCCCTCGGTAGACGACCTCCTCGCTGATGCCGACGGAGAGCGCCACCCCCGCGGCCAACCGGCGCTCGTACGCGGTTCGCGGCACCAGCGGAGCAGTCCCGGCTCGGCCGGGGATCACGTGTCCGCGTCGCATCCGACCTCGGATCCGCAGGGCACCGACCGACATCATCACCAGGAGCCACCCCGTGAGCAGGTAGTCGATGCCGTCACCGCCAGGCCAGGCCCAACCGAGGTCGACCGTGGACAGACCAGGGCTCAGCAACGCGACCAGTGCGACGACGGCGGCCCAGATCCACGATCGGACGATGAGGAAGCGATAGACCCGAGCCCGCCGCCCCGGCTCGGTCGTGAGCTGTCGGACGAAGTGGTCGCGGTACTTCACCCCACGACGCGCCACGATCAGCATCTCGATCAGCATCGCCGCGATCAACAGATGCGAAATGAGTTCCCGGGCCAGCGTCACGACGACGATCATGATCGAGCGGCGCGCTGCTAACAACTCATAGAGGCCTCCCCCACACTGCCCGGACAGTCGGCTCAGTCGACGCGGTAGGTCAGGTGGGTGGTGGTGCCGGAGGCGCGGACGTGGATCTGGCGTAGCGTGCGCGGGCTGGTCCCGGCGAGAAACAGTGGCGTGCCGCCGCCGAGCAGCACCGGTGACAGGTGCAGGCGCAGTTCGTCGAGCACGCCCGCCTCGAGCGCGCCGCGGATGACCGCGGCACCGCCCATCACCACGACATCCCGGTCGTCGGCCACCACGGTGGCCTTCTCCACCGCGCTGCGCACCCCGTCCACGACGAACGTCACCCGATCCGCGAGGCGGACCGTGTCGGGCGGCCGGCGGGTCACCACCAGGATGGGTGGCTTCGCGGCCAGCCCGGCGCCGTAGCCGACGTCGTCGTTCCAGCCGTGTGGGCCGTCGATGATGTCGAAGAGGCGGCGGCCCATGACGACCGCGCCGGTGGCGTCGGTCGTCGCGGCGAGTACGTCACGGTCGATCGGGTCGGGGCTGAAGGCCCAGGTGTGCAGGCCCTCGCCGCCGCGGCCGAGGCCGTGTTCCGGGTCGGGGTCCGGGCCGGTCACGTACCCGTCCAGGGACACCGAGATGTCGGCGACCACCTTCGTCATCTCGAGGTCAGTACCCAGGCGCGGCGCAAGCAATCCCGCTCAGGCCGGTGGGATGAGCCGCGATCCGGTCCAGGCCAGGCCCATGCCGGCGGCGAGCAGGAGCAGGGCGCCGACGGTCGGCAGCGGGCGGACCGCGTACGAGCCGGCGCCGATCGAGATCGCGGCGAGCATCAGCAGGACGCCGTCGGCCGGGTTGACCAGCTTGGAGCGGAACACCGCCCAGCCCAGCAGCAGCCAGCCGACGCCGGCGATGGCCGCGGCCGCCAGGGAGGCGGCGTGCACCTGTGCGGCGCTCAGGCCGGAGCCGGCCGGGCCGACGCCCTCGGGCAGGGCGGCGAGCGGGAGCATCAGCATGAAGCCGGCCATGCCGACGAGCAGGCCGACGAGCGCGGAGCGGCGGGTGCGGGAGCCGGAGAGCAGCCCGGCGAGGCCGATCATCGCGACCGCGCAGAGCCAGCCCGCGACGAGCTGGACCAGCAGGGTGCCGGGTGGGCCGGCCACGCCGAGCGTGGTCCAGCCGTAGAGCACGGCGCCGAGCGGCAGCGCCCACAGGGAGATCCGGGCGTACCGGCGTACGGACCAGATCCAGACGGCCTCGCGGACCGGCAGGTATTCGGCGGTGGTCTGTGCACCGCCGACCCAGGCCGGCGCCACGCGCAGCGGGCGTCCGCTGGCCGTCTGATGTTGACCGATGCTCATTCCGTCGCCTCACGCCAAGCGGCAGTGGACCCCGGTCGGAATCCTCGGTCAGCATGGCAAAACCCCGCGCAGTGCGCGGGGTTTTGCGGCATTCGCAACGATCTTGCACCTACTGGGGGAGGTCAGGCGCGCTCGGGTTCCCCCGAACCGTGGTAGTCGGCGCTGCCGAGCGCCGCGGACGGCGGCACCGCCTCCGGCGCGGGCAGGCCCCGGGGTCCCCTGTCTCCGGACACCTGCGCCTCGGCGGCGCGTACCTGGGCGTCGACGGCGGCGGCCTCCTTCGCCGCGGCCTCGGCCGCCGCGGCGGCCTCGCGCTCGACGGCGCCGGCGTCGACCGTCGACGAGGGCAGGTCGCCGACCATGTTGGCCAGTCCGCCGAGCGCGCCGCCGACGCCCTCAAGGGCCTTGGTGAGTTCGGTCGGCACGATCCAGACCTTGTTGGCCGAGCCGTTGGCGATCTGCGGCAGCGCCTGCAGGTACTGGTAGGCCAGGACCTTCTGGCTCGGGTTGGCCTCGTGGATGGCGTTGAACACCGTCCGGATGGCCTTGGCCTGGCCCTCGGCGGTGAGGATCCGGGCCTGCCGGTCACCGTCGGCGCGCAGCACCGCGGACTGCTTGTCGCCCTCGGCGGTGAGGATCTGGGACTGCTTGACGCCCTCGGCGGTGAGGATCGCGGCGCGGCGGTCACGCTCGGCGCGCATCTGCTTCTCCATGGAGTCGCGGATGCTCGGCGGCGGCTCGATCGCCTTGATCTCGACGCGGGTGACCTTGACGCCCCAGCGGCCGGTGGTCTCGTCGAGCACGCCGGACAGGTGCCGGTTGATCTCCTCGCGGCTGGTCAGCGCGCGCTCCAGGTCGAGCGAGCCGATGACGTTACGCAGGGTGGTGACGGTCAGCTGCTCAATGGCCTGCAGGAAGTTCGCGATCTCGTACGTGGCGCGCACCGGGTCGACGACCTTGAAGTAGAGCACCGTGTCGATCGAGACCACGAGGTTGTCGGAGGTGATGACGGGCTGCGGCGGGAAGCTGACCACGTTCTCGCGCATGTCCACCTTGGTGCGTACCGTGTCGATGAACGGCACCAGCAGGTTGAGCCCGGGCGACAGCGTGCGCTTGTACTTGCCCAGGCGCTCCACCACGTCGTGCCGCTGCTGCGGGACGATCCGGACCGACCTGAGCAAAGTGATCACCGCGAACAGCGCGATCACGAAGACGAGCACACCGATTGCGACTTCCATGGCGTCTCTTTTCTTTCTCTATGCGATTTGGTGATTCAGAGATTGGGCAGGTCGTCGCGCCACACGATCGCGGTGGCGCCCTTGACCTTGATGACCCGGACCCGGTCGCCGGGCGCGTACGTCTCCGCGCCGTCGAAGGAGCGCGCGGTCCAGAGCTCACCGTCGATCTTCACGAGCCCGTGGTCGGAGGTCACTTCCTCGAGCACGGTCGCCTGGGATCCCTCGATCGCCTCGATGCCGAACGGCGTCTCGCCGGTCTCGGCGGCGGACCGCTGGTGCCGCATGATGATCGGCCGGACGGCGAAGACGGAGAGGCCGGAGACGAGGGCGAAGACTATGGCCTGCAGCAGCAGCGGGGCGCCGAGCGCCGCCGCGCCGGCCGCCGCGAGGGCGCCGACGGCGAAGAAAATGATCAGAAAGGTCGCGGTGAAGGCCTCCGCGACCGCGAGGGCGACGGCGAGCACGATCCAGAGGACGCTTTCCACCCCCTGATCGTGACACGTCCACGCTCGTGAGGCGACGTCGCGTCACGTCGGGTTGCCACGTAGCCAGATCGGTGTCGTTCAGTTAAGAAGTAGTACCCGCATCCGAGAAAGGCTCACCCGTGTCCCTGCTGCCGGAGACCGGCCGACGCGTCACCGAGATCGCCGCCCGCGCGCAGTCCGCGGGCCGCGCGCCGTCCCTGGCGCTGGCGATCGTCCGCGACCGGTCGCTGCTGCATTTCACCGGCGCGGGTGAGACGCCGCCGCCGGACCCGAAGACCCAGTACCGGATCGGCTCGATCACCAAGACGATGACCGCGACCATGATCATGCAGCTGCGCGACGAGGGCGGACTCGCCCTCGACGACCCGCTGAGCCGGCATCTGCCGGACACCCCGGTCGGCGGGCTCACGGTGCGGCAGCTGCTCGGGCACGTCTCCGGGCTGCAGCGCGAGCCGGACGGGCCGTGGTGGGAGCGCAACACCGGCGGCGACGTGGACAAGCTCCTCGCCGAGCTGACCTACGACAAGATCGCCGCGCCGCCGTACCGGACCTACCACTACTCCAACCTCGCGTACGGGTTGCTGGGTGCGGTGCTGCGGCGGGTGACCGGCGAGCCGTGGGCGCAGCTGCTCGCCAAGCGGGTGCTGGACCCGCTGGGCATGCGGCGGACCACCTACCTGCCGGTCGAGCCGTTCGCCCGCGGCTACGTGGTGCACGCGCTCGACGGCGGCCTGCACGAGGAGCCGCGGCTGGACGCGGGCGCGATGGCCTCCGCCGGGCAGCTCTGGTCGACGGTCACCGACATGGCGAAGTGGGCGGCGTTCCTGGCCGACCCGGCGCCGGCGATGCTGCGCCGCGCGACCGTCGACGAGATGTGCACGCCGGTGGCGATCAAGGACGACGCCTGGACCGGCGGGCACGGCCTCGGCCCGGAGCTGATGCGCGTCGGCGAGCGGATCTACGTCGGGCACGGCGGCTCGATGCCCGGCTACGTCTCGGTGGTCGCGGTGCACCGGCCCAGCCGCACCGGCGTGGTCGCGTTCGCCAACTCCTACGATCTGCGCGGCACCACCATCCGGGCGGTCGGCCTCGAGGCGCTCACCGCGGTCCTGGACGCCGAGCCGCCCGCGCCCCCGCCGTGGCGCCCGGCGCCGGCACCGCAGGGCGAGGCGGCCGAGCTGTGCGGGCGCTGGTGGTGGATGGGCGGCGAGTTCGAGGTCGCCGCCGACGGCGCGGACCTGGTGATGAGCCCGGTCGGCCTCACCGGGCGGGCGCCGTGGCGCTTCGTCCGCGAGGCGCGGGACCGCTGGCGCGGCGTTTCGGGCACCAACGCCGGCGAGGTGCTGGTCGCGGCGCGCGGCCCGGGCGGCGAGGTCACCCAGCTCGACATCGCCACGTTCGTCTTCGGCCGCGACCCGATGCACCTCGCCTGAGCGGGGCGCTCAGCTCGGCTCGGTGACGAAGTCGATCAGCCGCTCCATCGCGTTGATCAACGGCGTCTCGACGTCCTTGTAGCTGCTCACGCCGCTCAGCACGCGGCGCCACATCTCGTACGGTTCGGCGACACCCACGGCGCGGCAGACGCCCTCCTTCCATGGCTGACCGGGCGGGATCACCGGCCACGCCCTGAGCCCCACCCGCTCCGGTTTCACCGCCTGCCACACGTCTACGTACGGGTGCCCGGTGACCAGCACGTTCGGGTCATTGACCGCGGCGACGATCCGGCTCTCCTTGGAGCCCGCGACCAGGTGGTCGACCAGCACGCCGACCCGGCGCCCACGGGCCGGCTGGAACTCCCGCAGGGCTCCGGCGAGGTCGTCGATGCCGTTCAGCGGCTCCACGACGACGCCCTCGATGCGCAGGTCGTCGCCCCAGATCCGCTCGACCAGGGCCGCGTCGTGCACGCCCTCGACCCAGATCCGGCTGGCCTTGGCGACCTGTGCGCGTACCCCCGCGACCGCGACCGACCCGGACGCGGTCCGTTGCCGCGCGGGCTCCGGCCGGGCGACCGGCCGGCGCAGCGTGACCACCTCGCCGTCGAGCAGGAACGCGGCCGGCTCGAGCGGGAAGTTGCGGCGCCGGCCGTGCCGGTCCTCCAGCACCACCGCGCCCAGCTCGAAGCCGACGACCGCGCCGCAGAAGCCCGAATCGGCGTCCTCGACCACCAGATCGCGCTCGGCGTCCACCTCGGGCGTCACCCTGCGGCGCCGCCAGTTCCCCGCCAACACGTCCTCCCCATACATGACGGGCACGTTAACTCCTCCGCGCGGACACGCCGGTTGCGACGCTCCGACCGAGACAAGCTCGGCAGACGGCACGTACCCTTGCTCGCATGTCCCCCGCAGCAGATGCGGCGACACTCACGGCGCGCCGGTCCACCCGGTTCGTGACGTGGGTACGCGCCTGGCGGGCCGGCCTCGTCCCGTTCGACGAGCTGGCCGACGAGATCGCCGGCGACGAGGAGCACCTCGTCGCCGATGCACCCGGCACGTGGACCGACGTGCCGCTGGGGCAGGCGCTGCCCGCGTTCGCCAAGCTGCACCCCGACGACATCCGGCTGGTCCTGCCCGCGCCCGGCGACCCGCGCGGCCTGCCCGGCCCCGGCGAGCTGACCGGCGCGGCGATGCTGGCCGGCGAGGCGATGGTGACCCCGTCGTTCGGGATCGTGCCCGAGCTGCGCCGGCACACCTCCGGTTCGGGCGTCGAGTTCGAGACGGTGCTGTGGCGCTTCTATCCGGTACCGGAGTTCCGGCCGGGCTTCCAGATGGGCTCGGCCGAGGCGGAGAGCGAGTTGACCGCGGCGCTCGCCGAGGCGACCAACCGGCTGACCCGCCTGGACGTCGCGCACTGGCGTCCCGAGCTGGCCGGCGCCCTGCAGGCGCTGCGCCGCCCGGAGAGCACCGCGACGCTGCCGCCGGGCTTCGACCCGCGCTCGCGGCGGCTGTTCGCCCGGGCCAGCATCCTCGACCAGGTGCTGGCGCTCGCCGAGCACAGCGCGCCCGGCGGCGCGGTCAACGGCTACGAGGCGGAGCAGCGCGACGCGGCGCTGCGGCCGCTGACCAGGGCCTGCCGGCAGGCCCTGGTCGCCGCCTGTAACGCGCCGCTGCATGCGTGACAGATACCTGCACTGCACGTTCTGCGGTGCGCGCTTCGGGACGGGGCAGGAGTGGCCGCGGCGGTGCGGCGCCTGCGGCGAGACGAGCTACCTGAACCCCAAGCCGGTCGCCGTCGCGGTCCAGCCGGTCGGCGGCGGCCTGCTGGTGGTGCGCCGGGGCATCCCGCCGGCCGAGCGGGCGCTGGCCCTGCCGGGCGGCTACATCGAGGTCGGCGAGACCTGGGAGCAGGCCGCGGCCCGCGAGCTGGGCGAGGAGACCGGCCTCGCCGCGGATCCCGACGCGGCGAGGCTGTACGACACGATCAGCGCCCCGGACGGGACGCTGCTCGTCTTCGGGCTTTTCCCGGCGTTGTCCTCAGCGGACGAACTGCCGCCGCACCGGGAGAACGCCGAGACCCTCGAGCTGGTGGTCCTGCACGTGCCCGAGCCGCTGGGCTTCGAGCTGCACACCCGGGTCGCGAACCGCTACTTCGCGCAGGTCGCCGCCGGGATGTAGGACCTGGCCGGTCAGGACTTGAAGACCGCCGCGAGGCCGTGCAGGCGGGCCGCCGTACCGGTGAGGTCGTCGACCGCCCGGTGGGTCTCCTCCGCCGCGCCGCGGACCTCGTCCGCGGCCGCGCTGACCGCCCCGATCGCCAGGCTGATCTGCTCGGCGCCCGCGCTGACCAGGCCCGCGCCGTCGACCATCGTGCCGGTGGTCGCGGTCTGCTCCTCGACCGCCGCGGCGATGGTCACCTGGTGCGCGGCGATCTGGCCGATGATGTCGGAGAAGCCGCCGACCGCGTCGACGGTCTCGCTGGTGTCGTGCTGGATGCCCTCGATGCGCCGGGCGATCTCCTCGGTCGCCGTCGCGGTCGCCTGCGCCAGCTCCTTCACCTCGCCGGCCACGATGGCGAAGCCGCGCCCGGCCTCGCCCGCCCGGGCCGCCTCGATGGTCGCGTTGAGCGCCAGCAGGTTGGTCTGCGCGGCGATCGCGTTGATGGTGCGCAGCACCTCGTTGATCTCCTGGCTGGAGTCCTGCAGCCGGGTCACGTTGCCGCTCGCCCGGGAGACGCCGGTGACCGCGTCGTCGGTCATCCGGGAGACGTCCGAGGTGTTCGCGCTGATCTCGGTGATCGCGTGACGCATCTGCTGGGTGCCCTCGGCGATCGCACCGACCTCTTCGCTGGTGCGGGCCGCCGAACGGGCGACGGTCTCCAGCTCCCCGGCGGTGGCGTCCGCGGCCGCGGTCATCGTGCCGCTGGCCCGCTGCAGGCTGCCGGCCGAGCTGGTGACCTCGTCGACGGCGCGGCGGATGCCGGCGACGGTCTCCTGGAAGCGGCCCATCATCGTGTTGAAGGCGACGGCCATCTGCCCGAGCTCGTCCTTGCCGACGACGATCATGCGCGGGCTCAGGTCGCCCGCGGCCGCCCTCTTGATGACGGCGACGTTCAGGCGGAGCACCCGGACGATGCTGAACCAGACCGACATCTGCAGGATCACCCCGATCGGCGCGATGATCAGCGGCGTCCAGAGCGCTATCGAGGACAGCCGCTCCAGCTCGGCGCGGCCGTCGGAACCGGCGGGCAGCCCCTCGGCGACCGAGCCGGTCACCGACGAGGTGAACAGGCCCAGGCCGATGCCGAAGCCGACGAAGCAGATCAGGGCGAGAGCGGTCCGGGCCTTCAGCGGCAACCGGTCAAGCAGCGCGAACATGGGTCCTCCTGGGGGATCACCAGGTGAGATCGGCCACGGTCGCGCCGAGTTAAGGGACTCAGTCCAAGGCGAATGTGCCGTTTGTCTCGAAGGCGGCCAGGTCCGCCAGGCCCCGCCTCACCAGCCGGCCCGTCCCCTCGGGCAGTTCGTCCGGGGCGAACCAGCCGGCGTCGACGCTCTCGTCGGTCACCCGGACCACCGAACCTGCGTACGAGTCGACCCGGCACACCAGGGCGATGTACTGATACACGTGCCCGTAGGTGTTCGGGTACCAGTCCTTGGCCCGGGTGTACAGCCCGAACGGCGTCACCGAGTGCGCGATCAGGCCGCACTCCTCCCGGACCTCCCGGGCGGCACAGTCGCGCAGCGTCTCGCCCAGCTCCATCGTGCCGCCGGGCAGCGCCCAGGTGCGGTCGTCGGAGCGCTGGATCAGCAGGATCCGGCCGTCGCCGTCGCGCACCAGGCTGTGCGCGCCGACCGAGATCAGCACCCGGTCGTCCCCGGCCAGCTTGCGCAGCCCGCCGATGTAAGAATCTTCCCAGCTCAGACCCATGATCAGATCTCGGAGATGAGGTCTGCGACGCTGTCGACGATGCGGGACGGGCGGTACGGGTAGCGCTCGCTCTCCGCGCGCGTGCTGATGCCGGTCAGCACCAGGATCGTCTCCAGGCCCGCCTCCAGCCCGCAGAGCACGTCGGTGTCCATCCGGTCGCCGATCATCGCGGTGCTCTCGCTGTGGCCGCCGATGACGTTCAGCGCCGAGCGCATCATCATCGGGTTCGGCTTGCCGACGAAGTACGGCTCGACGCCGGTCGCCTTCGAGATCATCGCGGCGACGGAGCCGGCGGCCGGCAGCGCGCCCTCGTTGGAGGGGCCGGTCGGGTCCGGGTTGGTGCAGATGAAGCGGGCGCCGTCGTTGATCAGGCGGACCGCCTTGGTGATCGCCTCGAAGCTGTAGGTCCGGGTCTCGCCGAGCACCACGTAGTCCGGCGCGTAGTCGGTCAGCACGTAGCCGACGGCGTGCATCGCGGTGGTGAGGCCGGCCTCGCCGATCACGTAGGCCGTGCCGCCGGGCCGCTGGCCGGCCAGGAACTGCGCCGTGGCCAGCGCGGCCGTCCAGATCGACTGCTCCGGCACGTCGAAGCCCATCCGGCTCAGCCGGGCCTGCAGGTCGCGCGGCGTGTAGATCGAGTTGTTCGTGAGGATGAGGAACGGCTTGCCCGACTTCTTCATCTGGTTGACGAACTCGGGCGCACCGGGCACCGGCACGCCCTCGTGGACGAGCACCCCGTCCATGTCGGTGAGCCAGGTCTCGATGGCCTTGCGCTCGGTCATTTCGCTCCTCGGCGTTGCGGGGCGGGGCAGCAGTCGGCCGCGCACTGGTCCCAGACCGGCAGCGTACCGAGCCGCCGGCGGGGCGACGCGGTGATCCGCTCCTGGACGAGCTCGCGGATCATCGTGACGAAGCGCGGGTCGGTGCCGGGCGTCGCCGCGCGGGCGTAGCCGAGCCCGAGCCGATCGGCAGTGTCGCGGGCCTCGTTGTCGAGGTCCCAGATCACCTCGAGGTGATCGGAGACGAAACCGATCGGGCTGACCACCACGTCGGTGACGCCCTTGGCCGCCAGCGCGGTCAGGTGGTCGTTGACGTCGGGCTCCAGCCACGGCACCTGGGGCGGGCCGGAGCGGCTCTGCCAGACCAGGTCCCAGGGCAGGTCGGCCGCGGCCTCGGCGTGCACCAGGGCGGCGGTCTCGTGCAGCTGCGCCTCGTAGCGGCCGCCGTCGGGTCCGGCGGTGGCGGCCATCGAGGAGGGGATGGAGTGCGCGGTGAAGACGATCCGGGTGCTCGGGCGGCGCCCGGGGTCCAGGGTCGCCAGCGCCGAGCGGACCGCGTCGGCGTGCGGCGCCACGAAGCCGGGGTGGTCGTGGAACTGGCGCAGCTTGGTCACCGCGGGCGCGCGCGGGCCGACCTTGGCGCGGGCCTGCGCGATGTCCTCCCAGTACTGCCGGCACGACGAGTAGCCGCCGTACGCGCTGGTCGCGAAGCCGAGCGCGGACGTGACGCCGTCGTCGCGCATCCGCGCCAGGGTGTCGGCCAGCATCGGCGTCCAGTTGCGGTTGCCCCAGTACGCGGGCAGGCCGACGCCGTGCGAGGCGAAGTCGGCCCGCACCGCGGCGAGCAGGTCCCGGCACTGCTGGTTGATCGGGGACACCCCGCCGAAGTGCCGGTAGTGCTCGGCGACCTCGGCGAGCCGTTCCTCGGGGATGCCCCGGCCGCGCGTCACGTTGCGCAGGAACGGCAGCACGTCCTCGGGGCCCTCCGGGCCGCCGAACGAGAGCAGGAGAAACGCGTCGTACGCCACCGGCCCATCCTGCACCGCGCGGGCCGGCGGCACCCACTCACCCCGCCCGGGTCAGGCTCCCAGCGCGTGATACCCGCCGTCGACGTGCACGATCTCCCCGCTGGTCGCCGGGAACCAGTCGGACAGCAGCGCGCAGACCGCCCGCGCGGCCGGCTCCTGGTCGGTCAGGTCCCAGCCCAGCGGCGCGCGCTGCGCCCAGGCCTCCTCGAACTGCTCGAAGCCCGGGATCGACTTGGCCGCCATGGTGCGCAGCGGGCCCGCCGACACCAGGTTGCTCCGGATGCCCTGCGCGCCGAGGTGCAGCGCCAGGTACCGCGACGCCGACTCGAGGCCCGCCTTCGCGACGCCCATCCAGTCGTAGACCGGCCAGGCCTTGGTCGCGTCGAACGTCAGGCCGACGATGCTGCCGCCCTTGCCCATCAGCGGCAGGCAGGCGGTCGCGAGCGACTTGTAGGAGTACGTCGACACCTGCAGCGCGGTGGCGACGTCCTCCCACTGGGCGTTGAGGAACTCGCCGCCGAGCACGCTCTGCGGGCCGAACGCGATCGAGTGCACGACGCCGTCGAGGCCGTCCACGTGCTCGCGGACCTTGTCGGCGAGCCCGGCCAGGTGCTCCGGGTTGGTCGCGTCCAGCTCGATCACGGGCGCCGGCGCGGGCAGCCGCTTGGCGATCCGCTCGACCAGGGACATCCGGCCGAAGCCGGTCAGCACGACCGTCGCGCCGTTCTCCTGCGCGAGCTTGGCCACCGAGAACGCGATCGAGGCGTCGGTGATGATGCCGGTGATGAGCAGCCGCTTGCCGGCGAGCAGTCCAGACACTTTCTTATCTCCGTTTCGCAGTGGCGGGTCAGTGACCCATGCCGAGGCCGCCGTCGACCGGTACGACCGCGCCCGAGATGTACGCCGCGCCGTCGCCCGCCAGGAACATCACGGCCTGCGCGACCTCGTCGGGGGCCGCGAGCCGTCCGGCCGGGATCGCGTTGAGGATCTCCGCCTTGCGGGTGTCGCTCAGCACGTCGGTCATCTCAGTGTCGATAAAGCCCGGTGCGACCACGTTCGCGGTGATGTTACGGCTGCCCAGCTCCCGGGTGATCGAGCGGGCCATGCCCACCAGCCCGGCCTTGCTCGCCGCGTAGTTCACCTGGCCGGGGCCGCCGTAGAGGCCGACGACCGAGGAGATGAAGATGATCCGGCCCCACTTGGCGCGCAGCATCTTGCTGCTGGCCCGCTTGGCGACCCGGAACGAGCCCGTCAGGTTGGTGTCCAGCACCCGGGTGAACTGCTCCTCCGACATCCGCAGCAGCAGCGTGTCGTCGGTGATGCCGGCGTTGGCGACGAGCACCTCGACCGGGCCCAGCTCCTTCTCGACCGTGGTGAACGCCGCGTCGACGGCGGCGGAGTCGGTGATGTCACACTCCACACCGAACAACCCGTCGGGGGCACCGCTGCCGCGGTGCGTGACGGCGACCCGGTCGCCCTGCTTGGCGAACGCCTGCGCGATGGCCAGGCCGATGCCGCGGTTGCCTCCGGTCACCAACACGGTGCGGGCCACGCGTACTCCTTCGTTCGTGGAAGTCGGACGGCTCGAACACTAGGTGTTACCTGCGGGTAGGAGGAACTCGACCCGGCTCATACCCGGGTACGGCCTGGAGATCATCCCTGGGGTGCACGACGGGCCGTCACTTCGGACGTAACCTGCCGGGATGGACGTCGTCGGCCCCCTGCGCCGGGTGCTGGCCGGCCCGGACCACCCGCCCACCGCGGCACCGACCCCCCGCAAGTCCATGATCCGGTCGTATCTCGTGCCGCTCGGCCTGCTCGCGCTGCTCGGACTGGGTTGGGCGAACGCTCAGTACTGGCTCGACAACCGGCCGGTGAGCGGGCTGGTCGCCGGCCTGCTCTCGGCCTGGTCCGTGCTGCCGGTCGTGGTGGCGTTCCGCCGGCCGCTGCTGGCCTGGCGGATCGCGTACCCGCTGCTGTTCCTGGGCACCCTCGGCACGACCGCCAAGGAGCCCTGGCCGTGGTCGACGGTCCAGATCCTCGGCTTCCTGTTCGTGTTCGCGGCATTGGCCGTGCGCGAGGACCCGGGCGTCATCGGCATCGTCACGGCGCTGAACATCGTGCCGGTCTTCGTGTTCGCGCCGCGCGCGAACGCCTGGGGCGTCGCGGTGCTGCTCGTCGCGATCGCGCTCGCCGGCGACCTGGTGTCCCGGCGGCGGCGCAGCCGGCTGGCGCTGGCCGAGCAGTCCGAGCGCACCGAGCTGGAGAAGGCCCGCCGCGCGGTGCTCGAGGAGCGCGCCCGGATCGCCCGCGAGATGCACGACGTGGTGGCGCACCACATGTCGATGATCGCGGTGCAGGCCGAGACCGCGCCGTACCGGGTCACCGGCATGTCGCCGCCGGCCCTCGCCGAGTTCGCCACCATCGCGTCCGGCGCCCGCGAGGCGCTGGCCGACATGCGGCGGCTGCTCGGCGTGCTGCGCGCCGAGACCGACGAGTCGCCGCGGGCGCCGCAGCCGGGGCTCGCCGACGTGGCGGCGCTGGTCGAGACCGCGCGGCGGGCCGGCGTCACGGTCAGCCTCGACTGCGACGCCGTCGCGGACCTGCCGGAGGCGGTCGGGCTGGCCGCGTACCGGATCGTGCAGGAGGCCCTGGCGAACGCGGCCCGGCACGCGCCGGGCGGCCCGGTGTGGGTCGTGGTCCGCGCCGACCCGGGGGCGCTGCGCGTCGAGGTGGGCAACGGGCCCGGCTCCCCCGCGCCGGCCGCCGACGGGCCGGGGCACGGACTGATCGGGATGCGGGAGCGCGCCGCGCTGCTCGGCGGCGCGCTCGAGGCCGGGCCGGCGCCGGACGGCGGTTACCGCGTCGAGGCACGACTTCCACTCACGGAGGACTTGTGATCCGGGTACTGATCGCGGACGACCAGGCCATGGTCCGGCAGGGCTTCGGCGCGCTGCTCGCGGCGCAGCCGGACCTGCTCGTGGTCGGCGACGCGAGCGACGGCGCGGAGGCGGTCGCGGCGGCACGCCGGCTCGACCCGGACGTCGTACTGATGGACGTCCGGATGCCGGTGATGGACGGCCTGGAGGCGACCCGCCGGCTGATGACGCCCGGGTCGAGCGTCAAGGTGCTGATCCTGACGACCTTCGACCTCGACGACTACGTCTACGAGGCGCTGCGCGCGGGCGCGAGCGGCTTCCTGCTCAAGGACGCGCCGGCGGCGGACCTGGTGCGGGCGGTCCGGGTCGTGGCCGGCGGCGAGGCGCTGCTCGCGCCGTCGGTGACCCGGCGCCTGATCGCCGAGTTCGCGGCGCGCCCGCGCACACAGCGGCCCCGGCCGACGGCGCTGGCGGCCCTGACGCCCCGGGAGACCGACGTGCTGCGGCTGATCGCCCGGGGCCGGTCCAACCAGGAGATAGCGGCGGAGCTGGTGGTCGCCGAGCAGACCGTGAAGACCCACGTCGGCCGCATCCTGGCGAAGCTGGGCCTGCGCGACCGGGCGCAGGTCGTCGTGTTCGCGTACGAGTCGGGTCTGGTGGCCGCGGGCGAGTAGCACCGGGGTACGGCCCCGCGGTGAGCACCCGGGGTTGACGACCGGGTGCCGGCCGCGGCCGCACGGTCGTCGGCATGCGAATCTCCCCGGCCCTGCTGGCCCTGACCGTCGCCCTCCCGCTCGCCTCCGCGCCGCCGGCGCAGCGGCCGCCCGTGCCCGCGCTCTCCCGGTCGGCCGCGTTCGCGGCGATGGTCTCCGCGGGCGAGCCGTACGCCTCCTGGGCCCGGACCGGGCGGCGGTTCCTGGCCTTCGACCCGCGCGGCGACGGCATCGGCGTCGAGGTCGTCGGCGATCTCGAGACCGCCGACCGGATCGCGGTGCTGGTGCCCGGCGTCGACACCCGCCTGCGGGACTTCGACCGCGGGCTGGGCGGCGTGGCCCGCCGGGCACCCGCGGTGCAGGCCCGCGCGCTGCGCGACCGGCTCCGCGCCGCCGCGCCGGGCACCCGGGTCGCGGTCGTGGCGTGGCTCGGCTACGACCCGCCGGAGGGGCTGTCCCTGGACGTCGCCCGCGACCTGCGCGCCCGCTCGGGCGCGGCGGCGCTGACCGCGTTCGTCCGGGCGCTGCCCGCGCGGGCCGAGGTGACCCTGATCGGGCACAGCTACGGCGCGCTGGTCGTCGGCCTGGCCGCGCCGCGGCTGCCGCGGGTGGCGGACGTCGTGGCGCTGGGCGCGCCCGGCATGGGCGCGGACACGGCGGCCGGGCTCGGCGGCGCCCGGGTGTGGTCGGCGCTGGCCGGCGACGACTGGATCCGGCGGGTGCCGCAGCTGCGCCTGCTGCGGCTGGGCCACGGGCGGCGCCCGTCCGCGCCGGCCTTCGGCGCCCGCGAGCTGCCGGTCGCGGGCGTCGCCGGGCACGACGGATACCTGTGCCCGGGCACCGCGACCCTGGACGCGGTCGCGTCGATCGTCCTCGGTCGAACGACGGTGGACGCGGCGTGACGCGCGACCGGACCGTCGACGCGGTACGGGCCTTCGCGGTGGCCGGGGTGGTCTGCGGCCACTGGCTCGTCACCGGCCTGGTGCCCGGACCGGACGGGCTCGGCACCGCCAGCCCGCTCGCGGCCATGCCCGCCGGCGCGCCCCTGACCTGGTTGCTGCAGACCCTCGGCCTGTTCTTCTTCGCGGGCGGCTTCGCGGCGGCCCGCTCACGGGACGCGGGCCGGCCGCGGCCGGCGCTGCGCCGCCACGCCCCGCCGGTGCTCGGGCTGCTCGCCGGCTGGGCGCTCGCGCTGCTGCTCGCCGCCGCGCTCGGCGCGCCCGCCGCGACCCTGCGCACGATCGCCACCCTGGTGGTCAGCCCGCTCTGGTTCCTGCTCCCGTACCTGGCGCTGTCCGCCGGCACCGGCCTGCTGCGCCGGTTTCTCGCCCGGGTCGGCCCGGCCGCGGTGCTCGCGCCGGTCGCCGTGGTCGCGGCAACCGACGCGGGCCTGCTGCCGGGCCCGGTCGCCGTGCTCGCGGCCTGGTCGGTGCCCTGGCTGCTCGGCATCCTCGTGGCCGGCCACACCGGCCGGGGTGACGCCCTCGGGTACGGCGGCGCGGCCCTCGCGTGCGTGGGTGCGGCCGCCATGGTCGCCCTGATCGGGCTCGGCCACTACCCCGCCAGCGCGGTCGGCGTACCGGGTGCGGGCCGGTCCAATCTCTCCCCGCCGTCGCTGCTGGCCGTCGCGCTCGCCGTCACCCAGGCGGGGGTGTTCCTGCTGCTGCGCGCGCCGCTCGCCCGGCTGCTGCGCCGCGACCGGGCCTGGCGTCCGGTCGCGGCGCTGAACCGCGCCGCCGTCGGTGTCTACCTCGGCCACCAGAGCGTCCTGCTCGCCGTCGCCGGGGCAGCCGCGCTGGTCGACCCCGCGATGCCCGGCCTGCTGACCGCGCCGGCCGGGCCCGGGTGGGTCGCCGCCCGGCTGCTCTGGCTGCCCGTCCTCGCCGCCGTCCTCGCCGCCGCAACGGGTGTGCGACACCCCCGGAGGACCCTGATGCATTAAGTGGGCCTTAAGAGGTACGCTCTTGGACGGTTCCAGAGCCCGGACTACTGACGGAGGTGATCGCTGTGCGAGATAGCGATCCTCCTAGTCGTGGCCGGGCCGCTCGTCAGCCGCTCTGACCTCGACAGCTGACGCAGACCCACCCCGCTCCTGCCTGCCGTTCCGTGGCTTCGACGCGATCGAGACCCGGCCGGTGTCGTGCGCCGCGACGGAGCTGGGGTCCCGGCCGCGACGCTTCCTGTGCGCACTTTCCCATCGGTCTCCACCGGAAAGTCACAGCCATGAGCAAGTTCGTCGCACCGCTGAGCTTCACCCTCGCCGCCGCCTGGGTGGTCGTCATCTTCGTCCTGGTGCACAGCGCGCCGTAGATCACGGCAGCCGGGACGTCCACAGCAGACTCATCGCCCCCGCGACCAGGCCCATCAGAAGCGCCACCCCGGCGTACCACTGGGTCACCTCGCGGGGCTGCACCCGATGGCCGATCGAGCTGCCCATGTCCTCGTAGACCTGCTTGAGCTCGGACACCGAGGCCGCCTCGTAGAAGTAGCCGTCGGTCTTCTCCGCCAGCTGCTGCAGCGACAGCCGGTCCACCGGGACCCGCTGCAGCTGGCCGCGGATGTCCACCACGCCCGAGTCGGTGCCGAACGCGATCGTCGACACCGGCACGTTCGCCGCGTCCGCCGCCGCGGCCGCGTCCTCGATCGAGCGGCCCGAGGTCCGGTAGCCGTCGGAGAGCAGCACGATGCGGGCCGGCGGCGCGCCGTCCGCGCCGTCCGCCGGCACCGAACGGATCGCGTCCAGCGAGGTGAAGACCGCCTCGCCGGTCGCGGTCGCCTCGGCCAGGGTCAGCCCGTCGATGCCCGCGATCACCGACGCGCGGTCCTTGGTCGGCGACACCAGCACGTTCGCCGACTTCGCGAACGACACCAGGCCCAGGTTGTAGGTCGGGGGCAGCTCCTGCACGAACGCCTTGGCCGCCTCCTGCGCCGCCTCGATGCGGTTCGGCCGCACGTCGTCGGCCTCCATCGACAGCGAGACGTCGATCGCCAGCATCACCGTCGCGCGCTCGAGCGGTTCCTCGCGGTCTATCGACGGGCGGGCCATCGCCAGGGCCAGCGCCAGCAGGCTCAGCAGGAACGCGCCCGCCGCCGCGTGGCGGCGCCAGCCGAGGCCCTTGGGCGCCAGCGTGCGGAGCAGGTCGACGTTGGTGAACTTCATCGCGTACGTGCGCCGGCGGAACTGGCGCCAGCCGTATGCGGCCGCGACGAGCACGACGGGAAGCACGGCGAGCAGCCACCACGGCTGCAGGAAACGAATCATCGGGTGGTCCCCCGGGTCCGGGCGTGTCGTTGGGCGGCCACGAAGCGGACGATGTCCAGCAGCCAATCGGTATCGGTGCGCAGCCTCAGGTGTGCCGCGCCGGCGGCGCGCAGCGCCCGGGCGATCTCGCCGCGCTGGTTGCTCGCCGCCTGCGCGTACCGGGCCCGCAGCCCCGGGTCGGCCGTCTGCACCTCGTGCAGCACGCCGGTCTCCGGGTCGGCGAGGGTCAGCACGCCGACGTCGGGCAGCTCGAGCTCCCGCGGGTCGACGATCTCGATCGCCAGCACGTCGTGCCGGACGCCCAGCTTGCGCACCGGCCGGGACCAGCCCTCGACCGGCGCCAGGAAGTCCGAGATGACCACGGCGACGCCCCGGCGGCGCGGCGGCCGGTTCAGCATGTCGATCAGCTCGCCCAGGTCGGTGCGCCCGGGCCTGATCCGGGTACGGGCGATGGCGCGCAGCAGTCCCTGCGCCTCCTTGCGCCCGGGCCGGGCCGGCATCCGCACCGTCGACGGCGACTCCGGCTCCCGCGGTGCCGCCGGGCGGCGCCGCCGCAACAGGCCGCCCGGCTCGCGGGCCACCACGCCCGAGCCGGTGCCGACCACGGCGCCGATCCGGTTGCCGCCGCGCACGGTCAGGTGCGCCATCGCCGTCGCCGCCGCCAACGCCAGGTCGCGCTTGAGCATCGCGGCCGTGCCGAAGTCGAGGCTCGCCGACAGGTCGACCGCCATCCACGTCTCCAGCTCGCGGTCGGCGACCGTGCGCCGCACGTGCGGCAGCGTGGTCCGCGCGGTGACCGGCCAGTCCATCCGCCGCACGTCGTCGCCGGGGCGGTACTCCCGGCTCTCGCCGGCCTCGCTGCCCGGGCCGGGCAGCAGCCCCACGTAGTCGCCCTGCAGCAGACCGTCCAGCTTGCGGGTCACCAGCAGCTGCAGCCGCGACAGCACCGCCTCGGCGCGGGTCGCGTCCGCCTCGGTCCGGGGCAGGTCGGCGGTGGTCACGGTCGGACCGTCACTGCTGCCCCGGCCAGGCGGGCTGCGGCTGGGGGAACGGCGGCTGGGCGTCGAACGCGGGTACCCCGCTGGCCGGCGCCGGCACGCCGGAGACCTGGTGGCCGTTCGGCGACGCGCCCTGCCGGGAGGCGACCGACGGCATCGGCACGTTGCCCATGATCCGCGCGACGATGTGATCGGCCGGGATGTCGTCGGCGAGCGCGTCGTAGCTGAGCACCAGCCGGTGCCGCAGGATGTCCGGCGCGATGTCCTGCACGTCCTGCGGCAGCGCGTAGTCGCGGCCGCGCAGCAGGGCCAGGGCCCGGGTGGCGCGGACGATGCCGAGCGAGGCGCGCGGGCTGGCGCCGTACTGGATCAGCTGGGCGACGTCCGCCATGCCGTGCTGCGCCGGCGCCCGGGTGGCGAGCACCAGCCGGACCGTGTAGTCGACCAGGGCGTTGTGCACGAAGACCTGGTCGGCGCGGCGCTGCAGGGCGAGCAGGTCCTCGGAGGTGAAGATCTGTTTCGGCTCCGGCGGGCTGACGCCCATCCGGTAGACGATCTCGCGCTCCTCGGCGTCCGTCGGGTAGCCGACCAGGATCTTCATCAGGAAGCGGTCGCGCTGCGCCTCGGGCAGCGGGTAGACGCCCTCCTGCTCGATCGGGTTCTGCGTCGCCATGACCAGGAACGGGTCCGGCACCGAGTGCGACTCGCCGCCGATCGACACCTGGTGCTCGGCCATGACCTCGAGCAGCGCCGACTGCACCTTCGCCGGCGCGCGGTTGATCTCGTCGGCGAGCAGGAAGTTGACGAACACCGGGCCGAGCTCGACGTCGAACTTCTCGCTCGACTGGCGGTAGATCCGGGTGCCGACGATGTCGGCGGGCACCAGGTCGGGGGTGAACTGGATCCGGGAGAACGAGCCGCCGACGACCCGGGCCAGCGTCTCGACCGCGAGGGTCTTCGCGACGCCGGGAACGCCCTCGAGCAGGCAGTGGCCGCGGGCCAGCAGCGCGACGAACATCCGCTCGATCATCCGGTCCTGGCCGACGATCACCCGCTTGACCTCGAACATGGCGCGTTCGAGCTGCGTGGCGTCCTGCGCGGGCGGCACCGGGGTGCCCGGATCGGCGCTGGTCGTGCCCTCGGGCGTGGTCGGCTCGGCCACCGGTCCTCCATCGAGATTTCGCGTGTCGTCCGTCGCCGGCACGGGTGCCGACGCTCAAGACTTACACGACCACGCTTGGAGGCGGCTGGCAGAGCCGCATTAGATCGAACCTTTTTCCCCGTGGCCCGGTCGCCGGCCCCCTGGCCAGGTTCACCGGAGAAGTCGATCTTTCTGCGCGATGCGCTCGAACGGGCACCCTGGCGGGTAGACGGAATCCCAGATCCGCCGTGTAACATTCAGCGCGTCGCCGGGCGACTTCCCCCGTGGTCGCCCGGCGCTCAACTCCCCTCCGATCCACCGTCCGCCGGATAGTGTTTCGGGGTGGTCGAGGAATTTCTTCCCGAGTGTTCCGCCAAGGGCTGCCGTGCGCCCGCGGTGTGGGTCCTGCGCTGGAACAATCCCAGCCTGCACGAGCCGCTGCACCGCAAGACCTGGCTGGCCTGCGACGATCATCGGGCGCATCTCAGCGATTTCCTCAACGCCCGCGGCTTCCTGCGCGAGGTGACCGAATTCAGGGCGCCGCCGGACGACAGCACCCCATAGGCTTTCTGCTGTGACCGAGCCCAGCGCCCCGGCGCCCGCACCGCACACCGACCCGCTTGAGCCGTGGCCCGAGACGGTCACCTGGCGGCCGGTCTCGCGCAGTCTGATCACTGTGGAGTTGATCAATCGCGCGCTCTGGGTCGTGATCGTGCTGGCCGGCCTCGCCGTCGGCTGGCTGCTCACCGACCACCGGGCCTGGCCGGCGGCCATGGCGGCGGTCCTGCTCCTCGCGGCCTGGCGCTCGGTCGTGACGGTCCGGGCCGTCAAGGCCTGGGGGTACGCCGAGCGCGACAACGACCTGCTGGTCCGCCACGGCCTGGTGATCCGCCGCCTCTCGATCGTCCCGTACGCGCGCATGCAGTTCGTCGACGTCACCGCGGGCCCGCTGGAGCGGGCGTTCAAGCTGGCGACGGTCCAGCTGCACACGGCGGCGGCGGCCAGCGACGCGCGGATTCCGGGCCTGGCGCCGGAGGAGGCGTCCCGGCTGCGCGACCGGCTCACCGCGCTGGGCGAGGACCGGGCCGAGGGCCTGTGACCGCCGACGCGCGCCCCCAGCCGGATCCGCACCGCGATCTGACCACGCCACCGGAGACCGACCCGCCCGCGACGCCGGGCGACGAGCCGCGGCGGCGGCTGCATCCGCTGAGCCCGCTGCTCAACGGGGCCAAGTCCATCGCCGTCATCGTCGCCGCGCTCAGCTGGCAGACGCTGTCCGAGGTCGGCGTCGGCCGGTTCGCCGTGGTGGTCACGGTGATCGCCGTCGGCGTGGTGATCTTCTCGGTGGTCGGCTGGCTCAACACCGGCTACCACGTCGTCGGCCGGGAGCTGCGGATCGCCGAGGGGCTGATCTGGCGGCGCAACCGGGCCATCCCGCTCGACCGGCTGCAGGCCGTCGAGCTGCGGCGGCCGCTGCTCGCCCAGCTCACCGGCCTCGCCGAGCTCCGGCTCGAGGTGGTCGGCGGCGGCAAGACCGAGGCGCCGCTGGCGTACCTGACCGTGCGGGAGGCGGCCGCGCTGCGGGAGCGGCTGCTCGCGCTCGCCGGGCGTACCCCCGGCGCGGCCGGCCGGGCCGTCCACGAGCCGGCGGCCGGCCCACCCGCGCTCGAGCGTCCGCTGCTGCGGGTCGACAACCGGGACCTGCTGATCAGCCAGCTGCTCACCCCGCAGGCCCTGCTGCTCCCGCTCGGCGTGGCCTTCGTCGCGACCCAGTTCGTGCTGGAACACTCGTGGACCTTCATCGGCATCGCCAGCACGGTCACCGCGATGGCGGGCGTGCTGCTGCAGCCGATCCGCCGGGTGCTGCAGGACTGGGACTTCCGGCTCGCCCGCGACCCGGACGGCCGGCTCGCCGTGCGCCACGGGCTGCTGGAGACCCGCAGCCAGATCGTCCCGCTGAACCGGGTGCAGTCCATCGGCGTCACCTGGCCGCTGTTCTGGCGGGCGAAGGGCTGGCTGCACATGCGGCTGGACATCGCCGGCTACGCGGGGCCGCAGTCGGGCAACGACAAGCACTCCGACCGGCTGTTGCCCGTCGGCGCCCTCGCGACCGCCCGCGAGCTGGCCTGGGAGGTGCTGCCCGGCGTCGACCTGGCCGCCCTGGTCACCACCCCGCCGCCGGCCCGCGCGCGCTGGCTGAACCCGATCGCGCTGAACTCGATGGGCGCGGCGCTGACCGACGAGGTCTTCGTGTCCCGCTCCGGCCTGCTGACCCGCGAGGTGACCATCGTCCCGTACGCGCGGCTGCAGAGCGTGCGGGTGATCCAGGGGCCGCTGCAGCGGCGGCTCGGGCTGGCCACGGTCTACGGCGACACCGCCGGCGGCCGCTCCGGGGTGGCCCGGGACCGCGACGTCGCCGAGGCGTGGTGGCTCGCCGAGCAGCTGTCGATCCGGGCCCGGCACGCCCGCGGCCCGGCGCCGCGGCCGGCGGACCCGGTGGCGGAGGCGGTGGCGGACCCGGCGCCGGAGGATGACTCTTTCTGGCGCGGGCCCGAGCGGTCTTAAGCTGTGCGCATGGAGCTTCCGGAGTTCTCGCCTGGTCTCAGTGCCCAGGTCGAGCTGACCGTCACCGACGCCGACACCGCGCAGGCGCTCGGCTCGGGTGACGTGCCCGTGCTCGGTACGCCCCGGGTGCTCGCGCTCGCCGAGGCCGCCACGGTCGCCGCCACCGCCCGGAAGCTGCCGGGCGGGGTGACCACCGTCGGCACCCGCGCCGAGGTCGAGCACCGCGCGCCGACCCCGCTCGGGCGCCGGGTCACCGCCCTGGCGACGCTGACCAAGGTCGACGGCCGCAAGCTGCTCTTCGAGGTCGCGGTCCGCGACGGCGAGGAGCTGGTCGCCGAGGTACGCGTCGAGCGCGTGCTGCTCGACCGCCAGCGCTTCATCGCCAAGGCGCTCGGCGGCTAGATCAGCGCGCCCCAACGGGCGGTGAGCTCCTCGTTGGTCGGCATCGCCACGGCGCCGCCCGGGCGCTCGCACACCAGGCCGGCCACGGCCAGCGCGAAGCGCACGTGGCGCCGCCAGCCCTCCAGGTCCGCCGGCACGCCGTCGGCCAGCAGGCGCCGGACCAGGGCGGCCATCACGGAGTCGCCGGCGCCGGTCGCGTCGACGGCGGCCACCGCCGGCGCGGGCAGCATCGAGGCGCCCTCCGCCGTCGCCACGTAGGCGCCCTTCGAGCCGCAGGTCACCACGACCGCCCGCGCGCCGACCTTGAGGATGTGTTCCGCCGCGCTCGCCGGGGTCGCGCCGTCCCACAGCACCTCGGCGTCGGCCGAGCTGAGCTTCACCAGGTCCGCCGTCGCGAAGAACCCCTCGACCAGGTCGCGCAGTTCGGTCACCGCGGCGGCGTCGGGCAGCAGCTTCGGGCGCACGTTCGGATCGAACACCCGCACCGGCCCCGGCACGGCCCAGGCCTTGCGGGCCGCGGCCCGGAACGGCTCGCGCATCAGGCAGATCGACCCGGTGTACACGACGCCGGCGCCCGCGACCACCGCTTCGTCGACGTCCTCGGGGCGCAGCAGCGCGTAGGACGGCGGCTCGCCGTAGAACTGGAACGTCGGCTCGGCGCCGTCGAACGTGGTCACCGCGAGCGTGGTCGGCACGCCGACCCGCGTGAGGCCGTCGGTGCCGAGGCCGGACTGCCGCAGGAACGCCGCGATCCGGTCGCCGAGGGTGTCGTTGCCGAGCGAGCCGAGGTACCGCACGTCGCCGCCGAGCCGGGTGACGCCGACCGCGACGTTCAGCGGCGCGCCGCCGATCGCCTGCCGGTAGATCAGCTCGCCGTCGTGCCCGGTCTCCAGGAGATCGACGAGCGCCTCCCCGAGCACCACCGCGTAGCCCATCCCGATCCCCAATCGCGCCGTGTCAGTGTCGCCTGTCAGCCTCGCGCCCGCGGCTCGAGAAAGCCAGCGCATGGGAAATGCTCGCCCGATTTGCCCTTCTTTGACATGATTTGACCCATGCGTCTCCGCCGGCTTGCCCTACCCCTTCTGCTCACCGCCGCCCTCGCGGGGTGCACCGACGCCACGCCGACCGGCGAGCGGACCTTCTCCCCGCCGCCGGGCGGGACCCCGTGGTTCGCCAGCGGCCCGCCCGGCTCGGCCCGCCCGTCGCCCGCGGTGCCGCCGCCGGGCAGCCCGGGCGCCCCGATGACGCAGGGCATGGTCACCGGCACCTTCCTGCCCTTCCCGCAGAGCAGCCTGGCGATCACCTACGACCCCAAGGTGGTCCCGCCCGGATCGACCGCCCAGGTCGTCATCGTCCGGACCGCGGACGGCACCCGGGTACGGCTCGCGGTCACCGGCATGGTGCCGCGCCGTACCTACGGCGCACACCTGCACCGGCAGCCGTGCACCGCGGTGCCCGAGGACGCCGGCCCGCACTACCAGCACGTGCCCGACCCGAAGGCCGCCGCGTCGCCGCCCTCGGTCGACCCTTCGTACGCGAACCCGCACAACGAGGTCTGGCTCGACTTCACGGCGGACGCCCGGGGCGCCGCGCTCGTCGGCGCGGGCGAGGACTGGTACTTCGACCGGATCGAACCGCCCCGCTCGCTGATCATCCACGCCAAGCCGACCAGCACCGCCGCGGGCAAGGCCGGCACCGCCGGGCCCCGGGTGGCGTGCCTCACCCTGACGACGAGGTGAAGCCCGGCTGCTCTTGATCTTGGTCAGGCGGTAACGTCAGGGCGGGATCAGGGACGACGCGCCGAACGGGAGGGCCATCATGGCCGAGCAGAGCGAGGGCACCAGCACGCCGAAGACCGAGTCGCACGACCCGGACTTCCCGGAGGCGCTCCTGCAGTTCATGCGCACCGGCTGGCGCGACGACGCCCTGAACGTGACGCCCCGCCCGGAGACGCCGAACTACGCCAAGCGCCGCGCCGCCCTCTCCGACGCGTTCCCGGGCGAGACCCTGGTCATCCCGAGCGGGGTCGAGAAGGTGCGCGCCAACGACACCGACTACCACTTCCGGCCCGGCAGCGACTTCGTCTACCTCACCGGCGACAGCGACCCGGACAGCGTGCTGGTCATGCGGCCCAGCGGCTCCGGGCACGACGCGGTCGTCTACAGCCGGCAGCGGTCCTCCAAGGAGACCGACGAGTTCTTCCGCAGCCGCGACGGCGAGCTGTGGGTCGGCCGCCGGCACACCCTGCGCGAGAAGTCGACCGAGCTGGGTCTCGAGACCGCGCCCTACGCCGCGCTCGGCCAGACGCTCGCCGAGTGCGCGCCGGCCCGCACCCGGGTGCTGCGCGGCCTGGCCCCGGTCGTCGACCGGGCGGTGCTCGCCTACGAGCCGGACCCGCAGGTACGCCGGGACCGCGCCCTGGCCTCGGTGATCTCCGAGCTGAAGCTGGTCAAGGACGAGTGGGAGATCGCGCAGCTGCAGGACGCGATCGACGCGACCGTGCGCGGCTTCGAGGACGTGGCCCGGATCCTGCCCGCCGACCGCGCCGTGCCGGAGCGCCTGCTCGAGGGCGTCTTCGGGATGCGCGCCCGGGTCGACGGCAACGACGTCGGCTACAGCAGCATCGTCGGCGCCGGCGCGCACGCGACGATCCTGCACTGGGTCCGCAACACCGGCGTCACCACGCCGGGCGACCTGCTGCTGATGGACATGGGCGTCGAGAACCGCAACTTCTACACCGCCGACGTGACGCGCACGGTGCCGGTCTCGGGCACGTTCACCCCGCTGCAGCGCCAGGTCTACGACATCGTGCACGCCTCGCAGCAGGCCGGCATGGACGCGATCAAGCCCGGCGTCAAGTTCCACGACGTGCACCTGACCTGCATGCGGGCGCTGGCCGAGGGCCTGCACGACCTGGGCCTGCTGCCGGTGAGCGTGGACGAGGCGATGAGCGACAAGTCCACGGTGTACCGCCGCTGGACGCTGCACGGCTTCGGCCACATGCTCGGCATCGACGTGCACGACTGCTCGGCCGCCCGCAAGGAGACCTACCGCGACGGCGCCCTGGCCGAGGGCTACGTGCTCACGGTCGAGCCCGGCCTGTACTTCCAGCCGGAGGACGAGCTGGTCCCGGCGGAGCTGCGCGGCGTCGGCGTCCGGATCGAGGACGACGTGCTGGTCACGGCCGACGGCTGCCGCAACCTCTCGGCGGGCCTGCCGCGCTCGTCCGCGGAGGTCGAGGCCTGGCTGTCCTCGCAGCGCGAGGCCGGCCCGCGCCTGCCCGGCCTGGACAGCTAGACGTAGGACGGCAGAGACAGCGAGGTCGCGGCGCGGCGCTCGCCGCGCCCGGCCAGGTTGGTGCGGGCCAGCAGCGGCAGCAGCCGGAAGGCCTGGTTGCGCGCCCAGAGCCGGGCCCGGGTGCGCGGCAGGATGGTCATGCCGCCGTTGTCCGCCAGCGCCTGGTTGCGGGTGACGTAGTCGCGCATCCGCGCCTCGTAGGCAGCCGGCGTCCCGTTGCGCAGCTCGCCGGCGAGGACGTAGGCGCCGGCCAGGGCGAGACTGGTGCCCTGGCCGGTGAGGAACGAGGGCGCGTACGCCGCGTCGCCGAGCAGCGCGACCCGGCCGTCGACCCAGCCCGGCATCCGGATCTGGCTGACCGTGTCGAAGTAGACGTCGTCCGCGCCGGCCAGCGTGTCGAGCAGGGCGGGCACCTCGCCGCCCTGGCCCGCGAAGGCCTCGGCGACCAGCGCGACGCGGTCGGCGGCGTCCCGGGGCGGCTCCGGCGTCGCGAACGCCAGCAGGGCGTGCACCCAGGGCTGCTCGCCGACGGCGTAGACCGCGGCCATCGTCCCGGGCGTGTTCTGCAGGATCGCCTCGTGCGACCAACCGCCAATGTTCGGCGCGGTGAAACCGGCGAAGCAGCAGCCCAGATAGCGGTGGTAGGCGGGCTCCGGGCCGAACGCCAGGCGGCGGGTGTTGGAGTGCAGGCCGTCGGCGCCGGCCACGTAGTCGAAGGTGCGCGGGCGGCCGCGCTCGAACGTGACGTCGACGCCGCCGTCGTGCGCGCCGAGGCCGGCGATCGAGTCGCCGAAGACGTACTCGACGTCGTCGCGGGTCCGCGCGTACAGGATCGAGGTCAGGTCGCCGCGGGGTAGCTCGAGGTCGGCGCCGGGCCGGCCGCCGGTGAGGTCGTCGGGGCTGAAGGCGGCGACCGTGCGGCCGGCGCCGTCGGTCACGGTGATCCGCCGGGTGGCGATGTGCGCGGCGCGCACCTGCGGCAGCACGCCCATGCGCTCGACCACGTCGACGGCGGCGCCGCGGATGTCGATGGGATAGCCGCCGCCGCGGATCGAGCCGGCCTTCTCCACGACGGTGACGTCCATGCCGTACCGGTGCAGCCAGTACGCGAGCGCGGGCCCGGCGACGCTCGCGCCGGAGATCAGGACGCTGGTCATGCCGCCATGCTTACTTACCGGGCGGCAGGTAGTCAACCGTTCGGCTAATATGCCGACATGCCGCGCCTGAACACCGACACCCGCGAGGAGGCGAAGACCGTCGCCTTGCGACTGTTCTCCACCCGCGGCTTCGAGCAGACCAGCCTGCGCGAGATCGCCGAGGAGCTCGGCATCACCAAGGCGGCGCTCTACTACCACTTCAGCTCCAAACGCGACCTGCTGGGCGCGCTGACCGCGCCGCTCGTCGACGACCTGGAGGACTTCCTCGCCGGCGCGGAGGCGAAGGCCCGGACCGACCAGCGCGCGGTGCTCGAGGCGTACTTCGACATGTGCGTGCGGCACCGCCAGCTGTTCGCGGGGCTGCTGCGCGACGTCCAGGTGCTCAGCGAGCTCGACCTGGTCAACACGATGATCCAATGGCGAACCCGGCTCGACGTCATGCTGGTCGGCGAGGACCCGGCGGACCGGGTACGCGCGGTCGTCGCCCTCGGCGGCCTGCAGGACTGCGTGATCCTCTTCCCCGAGGACGAGGTCATCGGGGCGATCCGCGAGCGGGCGGTCGACGCGGCCCTGCGCGCCCTCAGGCCCGGGCACCCAGCCGGCTGACCAGCTTGACCGGGACGCGGGTGACCCGGATCGGCACCCGGGTCACCGAGGCGGGCGCGAACGAGGCCCGGGCCGCCGCGGTCGCCCGGCGCAGCGCGAACCGCGCGTCGTAGATCCACATCCGGCCGCCCGGGCGTAGCACCCGGCGCAGGTCGCGGATCCCACCCTCCACATCGGTCCAGTGGTGCTGGCTCAGCGACGAGACCACCAGCTCGAACGTGTCGTCGGGGAACGGCAGCCGGGCCACGTCGCCGACGGCGAAGGTGACCGGCGCGTCGCCGGCGACCCCGCGGGCGTACTCGATCATTTCGGCCGACAGGTCCACCGCGTCGACACGCAGGGAGGGAAACGCGGCCGCGATGGCCAGCGGTAACCGGCCGGGGCCGGTGCCCACGTCGAGAATCCGGCTGCCGGGTTCGAGATCCGCCGCCGCGATGTCGTCGATGATCCGGGTACGCATCCGGGCCAGCAGGCGATGGGTATTCCGGTCGTAGCCGCCGGGATGTCTCATGGCGACACCCGGACAGTGCGTTCAATGTCGAACATCATGTTCGAGTATGGTTCTCTACACCGGACTCCGGTCAACGACCAATCACGCGGTGTAGTCCGGCTTCGCACAAAGGCCGGAAACTGTCCGGGAAGAGGAGCCATGGATCGACGGGTTCGGCGCACTCGGCGGATGCTGCAGGAGGCGCTCGTCGCGCTGATCGAGGAGCGCGGCTACGAGCGGCTCACCGTGCAGGACGTGCTCGACCGCGCCGACATCGGACGGTCCACCTTCTACACCCACTTCCGCGACAAGGACGCCCTGTTCATGACGTGGTTCGACGGCCTGCGCGAGGACCTGCGCAGCGAGCTGGACGCCATGACCGAGCACCGGCGGCCGACCGACGCCGGCCGGCCGCTCGGGGTGATCTTCGACCACGCGTACCGGAATCAGCGGGTCTACCGTGCCGTCTGCGGCCGCCAGGGCGGCAACGCCTTCACCCACCTGATGCAGCGGCTGCTCTTCGAGCTGCTGCGCGAGCACCTGTGCGTGGCCGGCACCCGGCTGCCGGTCGAGATCGCGGCCGAGTACTACTCGGGCGCGCTGCTCAGCACGCTGCTGTGGTGGGTGCGGCAGGACTTCCCGTACCAGCCCGAGGAGCTGGCCGCGATGTGCCAGCTGCTGACCGCGCCGGGCGTGACGGCGAGCCTCAGCCCTGCACCGCATATTCCGTGATGACGAAACAGGTCGGCGCGCCGGCGCCCTCCGAGACGTCGAAGGTGACCGCCACCGGGTGACCGTCGGCCGGGTCGACGCTGGTGGTCATCTCGCCGCCGTCGTCCGCCGCGGTCTGCGCCAGGTCGAGCAGGCCGCCGAGCGTCGGCAGCTCGATCTCCTCCTCGCCGGACGCGGTCTTGCCGTCGGTGCGCTCGATGCTCGCCACCGCGTGCCCCCGCACCGTCACCCGGTAGACGCCCTCCGACGGCCCAGTACCACAACGGCGGTCGACGACGTACGCGTAGTTCATCGGCTCGTGCCACACGGGCGTCGACGCCGGGGCGGTCGGGCTGGGCGCGGTCGCGGCCGGCGGCTCGTCGGTGCAGGCGGCGACAGCCGCGACAAGGACGATGCCGCACAACAGCGGGGCGAACCGCACGATGACCTCCGACGCTGACAACCGGCCGCCGCCCGGCGGCCGCGCTCATGCTGCCAGACCTCGGCAACGGGCCCTCAGCCGACCGGTCGCCCCGCCGGCCCGGCGACGAACACGGCCACCGAGCGGGCCGGAACCGTCAGCGTGCCCGCCGCCGCGGCGGCGGTGCGCAGCAACGGGTCGGCCGAGGCGACCAGCTCGGGGTGCAGGGTCAGCGATCGGCCCGCCAGCGACGGCACCGCCTGGCTCGTCGGGTGCCCCGTCGCGTTGAAGACGACCACGGTCTCGCTCCAGCGCGGGTCGAGGCCCGCGCCGTCCAGGCACATCACGATCACGCCCGGGCTCTCCGCCGGCCCGCCCAGCGGGAAGCTCAGCCTGCGCTGCACCTCGTCGGCCGTCGGCAGGCCGAACACCGGCGAGGCCCGGCGGATCCGCAGCAGCTCCGCGTAGCGGGCCGCGGTCAGGTCGATCTGCTCCGCCGACGGGACCAGCGCCGGGTCGGCGAGCAGCGGGCGCGCCAGCGGCCACCGGTGCTCGTTCTCCGGCGCCGGCGGCAGCCCGATGCCGAAGCCGTTGCCGTCCGCGCCGGCCCAGCGCAGCTGGTTGAACCAGTCGCCCGAGTTGTAGGAGTTGCGGTCGAGCGACTTCGACCGCAGCCGCTCGGTGCCGAGCGCGACGAAGCCGACGCCCTGCCCGAGCACGACGAGCGACAGCGCGAGCACCTGCATGCGGGCCCGCTCCGGCATCGGCAGCGACGCCGGGAGCTTGAACGCCATCGCGTCGTAGAGCGTCTCGTTGTCGTGCGCGTCCACGTAGGCGACGCACTCACCCGGCGCGGCCGTGTAGCCGCCGGGCGAGCCGTGGTAGTCGATCTCGGCGCCGCTGCGCTCGGCGCCGGTGTGCGCGACGAACCGGTACGCCGCCAGGCCGCCGGAGAGCCCCACCTTGACCTGGTCGTGCACGGCGAGCGGGGTGTCCGCGCCGAGCCCGGTCGCGAAGCCCCGCACGGACGGGTCGCGGTCGAGCGCGCCGCCGCCGCGGACCGCGTCGCGCAGCCGGTCGTTGAACGTGCCGATGCCGGTGCCGGCCAGGTTGACCTGCGTCGCCTGCGCGAACCGCGCGTCGTCCGCGATCTCGCCGAAGTTCCAGCCCTCGCCGTAGAGGTAGATGTCGGGGTCGACGCGGTCGAGGGCGGCCCGGACCGCCAGGATGTTCGCGCGCGGGTGGTGGCCCATCAGGTCGAAGCGGAAGCCGTCCACCTTGTACTCCCGGGCCCAGGTGACCGTCGAGTCCACCACCAGCCGGCCCATCATCAGGTGCTCGGGCGCGGTGTTGGAGCAGCAGGTCGAGTCGGCGACGGTGCCGTCGGCCAGCAGACGGTGGTAGTAGCCGGGCACGATCCGGTCGAGCACGCTGAACGGCGCGAGCCCGTCGGCCGAGGTGTGGTTGTAGACGACGTCCATGATCACGCGCAGGCCCGCCGCGCCGAGCGCCGCGACCATCCGGCGGAACTCGAGGATCCGGGCGCTCCCGGACGGGTCGACGGCGAAGCTGCCCTCCGGCGTCGTGTAGTGCAGCGGGTCGTACCCCCAGTTGAAGCCGTCCTCGTCGGCGACGGCCAGGACCGCGCGCTGCTGCTCCGGCGAGTCCGGCGGCAGCGCGGCCAGGTCGCACCGCGGCACGGCCTGGTCGGCGCGGCGATCGGGCACGGTGGCGAAGTCGAACGCCGGCAGCAGGTGCACGTGGGTGAGCCCGGCGTCCGCGAGCGTCCGCAGGTGCCGCATGCCCGCCGATTCGGGGTGGGTGAAGGCCAGGAACGTGCCCCGCTCCCCCGCCGGCACCGAGGCGTCGGCGATGGAGAAGTCGCGGACGTGCAGCTCGGCGATCTGCATCCGGGCCGGCGCGACGGCCGGCGGCTTGACCAGCCCCGCCCAGCCCGGCGGCCGCAGCTCCGGCGCGGACAGGTCGACGAGCTGGCTGTGCGTCGAGTCGACCGAGAGCGACAGCGCGTACGGGTCGGTGACGCTGCTGGTCACGACGCGCTGCGCCGCCGGATGCCAGACCTCGACCCGGAAGCGGTAGTAGCGGCCGAGCCACTCGCGGCGGCCGGCGACGGACCACACGCCGGTAGCGGCGTCCCGCTCCATCGGCAGGACCTCCGGCTCGTCGCCGGGCGTACGGGACAGCTCCAGCGAGACCGCGCGGGCGGTCGGCGCCCAGACGGAGATCGTCGGTCGCCCCTCGTCTACGACCACGCCGAGGCCGGCGTCGGCGGCGCCCGCGTACAGGTCGTCCAGGACGCCTGGAAGCTGGATTCCGGTCAGGACCGTGACCCGGTCGGCGGCGTCGCGGCCCGCCACGAGCACCTGGCCGAGCAGCAGCTCGCCGAGGGCGTCGTCGGCGAGCTCGGGCACGGCGAAGGCGCGGTAGGAGCGCAGGTGCGGGAAGCGGCGGCCCTGCGCCCGGAACAGCCCGCCGGGGCGGGGCGTGAGTGCCAGCGACACCGCGTGCTCGCCGTCCGCGCCCGAGACCAGGGTGAACCCCTCGGCCAGGCCGGCGAGGTGCGCCGGCAGGGCGAGGGTGGTCCGGTCGACGAAGACGGCGAGGGCGCGCGCCGGGCCGAGCTCCGGGCCGAGCGAGGCGGAGCCCGCCGCCGCGGCGCTCGGGTAGACCTCGGGGTCGCCGTGCCGCAGCCAGACCTCGGGGGTGACCGCCGGATCGACGTGCCGGTCGTGCGCCACGTCCTTGGCGCCGGCGTGGTCGACCACCAGGAAGCCCACCTGGCGGGCATCCTCGGCGACCCCCACCCAGGCGAAGCGGCCGTAGGCGTCCTCTCCGGCGAACGGGTGGCCACCGGGGTAGCCGGTGATCGCGCCCGGCGCGATGTCACCCCACGCGTGCAGCACCCAGTCCCCGTAGGCCCCGTCCTCGCGGTGGTAGTGCACGACAAGCGCAGGCATGCGGACATGATCCCACCGGGCCGGACCCGGGTTGCAGTGGATAACAAGACGGACGTACGGTTTACGGAAGACGTGAACCCTGAGTTAGGTGAACCTAACCGGCGGGCGCCCGTCACCGGTGCGACAGACTGATGAGTACTACTCACAGTCGCTGGGTGTGAAGGAGATGACGTGGCCAGCCTCGACACCTTTGGTGCGAAGAGCGAGCTACGCGTCGCAGACGCGAGCTACGAGATTTTCACGATCGACAAGGTCGACGGGCATGACCGCCTGCCGTACTCCTTGAAGATCCTGCTGGAGAACCTGCTCCGCACGGAGGACGGCGCGAACATCACCGCCGACCACATCCGGGCCCTCGGCGGCTGGGACCCCACCGCCGACCCGAGCGTGGAGATCCAGTTCACCCCGGCCCGGGTGCTGATGCAGGACTTCACCGGCGTGCCCTGCGTCGTCGACCTCGCCACCATGCGCGAGGCCGTCAAGGAGCTGGGCGGCGACCCGACGAAGGTCAACCCCCTCGCCCCCGCCGAGCTGGTCATCGACCACTCGGTGATCGCCGACCTGTTCGGCCGCGAGGACGCCTTCGCCCGCAACGTCGAGCTGGAGTACCAGCGCAACCGCGAGCGCTACCAGTTCCTGCGCTGGGGACAGACCGCGTTCAACGAGTTCAAGGTCGTCCCGCCGGGCACCGGCATCGTGCACCAGGTCAACATCGAGTACCTGGCCCGCACGATCATGGAGCGCAACGGGCAGGCCTACCCGGACACCGTGGTCGGCACCGACTCGCACACCACGATGGTCAACGGCCTCGGCGTGCTGGGCTGGGGCGTCGGCGGTATCGAGGCCGAGGCCGCGATGCTGGGCCAGCCGGTCAGCATGCTGATCCCGCGGGTCGTCGGCTTCAAGCTGCACGGCGAGATGCCGGCCGGCACCACCGCGACCGACCTGGTGCTGACGATCACCGAGATGCTCCGCCAGCACGGCGTGGTCAGCAAGTTCGTCGAGTTCTACGGCCCCGGCGTCAGCGCCGTGCCGCTGGCCAACCGCGCCACCATCGGCAACATGTCGCCGGAGTACGGCTCGACCGCCGCGATCTTCCCGATCGACGAAGAGACGATCAAGTACCTCCAGCTGACCGGCCGCACCGAGGCGCAGGTCGCGCTCGTCGAGGCGTACGCGAAGCGCCAGGGCCTGTGGCTCGACCCGAACGCCGAGCCGAACTTCTCCGAGAAGCTCGAGCTCGACCTGTCGACGATCGTCCCGTCGCTGGCCGGCCCGAAGCGCCCGCAGGACCGGGTCCTGCTGAGCGAGGCGAAGGCGGCGTTCCGCGACGCCCTGCCGAACTACGCCACGCCGCACGGGCACGCCGACGAGGCCAGCGAGGAGTCCTTCCCGGCCTCCGACTCGCCCGCCAACGGCGTCGACGACGCGGCCGACAAGCCGGTCCTCTTCAGCGCCGCGAACGGCGCGAAGGGCCGGACCTCCAAGCCCACGCTGGTCAAGGGCGAGGACGGCGTCGAGTACGAGCTGGACCACGGCGCGGTCGTCATCGCCGCCATCACGTCCTGCACCAACACCTCGAACCCGCAGGTCATGATCGGTGCCGCCCTGCTCGCCAAGAAGGCGGTCGAGAAGGGCCTGACCCGCAAGCCGTGGGTCAAGACCACCCTCGCGCCGGGCTCCAAGGTCGTCTCCGACTACTACGACCGGTCCGGCCTGACGCCGTACCTGGACAAGATCGGCTTCAACCTGGTCGGCTACGGCTGCACCACCTGCATCGGCAACTCCGGCCCGCTGCCCGAGGAGGTCTCCGCCGCGGTCAACGAGGCCGACCTCACCGCGGTGTCCGTCCTGTCCGGCAACCGGAACTTCGAGGGCCGGATCAACCCGGACGTCAAGATGAACTACCTGGCGTCCCCGCCGCTGGTCGTGGCGTACGCCCTGGCCGGCTCGATGGACATCGACATCACCACCGAGCCGCTCGGCATCGGCTCCGACGGCAAGCCGGTCTTCCTGGCCGACGTCTGGCCGTCCGCCAAGGAGATCGACGACGTCATCGCGCAGGCGATCGGTGCCGAGGGCTTCAGCGCCGCGTACGCCGACGTCTTCGCCGGCGACGAGCAGTGGCAGTCGCTGCCGACGCCGGAGGGCAAGACGTTCGAGTGGGCCGAGGACTCGACCTACGTGCGCAAGCCCCCTTACTTCGAGGGCATGGCCGCGCAGCCGTCGCCGGTCGGCGACATCGCCCGCGCGCGGGTGCTGGCGAAGCTCGGCGACTCGGTCACCACCGACCACATCTCGCCGGCCAGCTCGATCAAGCCGGACTCCCCCGCGGGCAAGTACCTCGCCGAGCACGGCGTGCCCCGGCACGAGTTCAACTCGTACGGCTCGCGCCGCGGCAACCACGAGGTGATGATCCGCGGCACGTTCGCGAACATCCGGCTGCGCAACCAGCTCGTACCGGGCGTGGAGGGCGGCTTCACCGTCAACCACCTGACCGGCGAGCAGACCAGCATCTACGACGCCTCGGTCGCCTACAAGGAGGCCGGCGTCCCGCTGGTCATCCTGGCCGGCAAGGAGTACGGCTCCGGCTCGTCGCGCGACTGGGCGGCGAAGGGCACCATGCTGCTGGGCGTGCGCGCGGTCATCGCCGAGTCCTACGAGCGCATCCACCGCTCGAACCTGATCGGCATGGGCGTGCTGCCGCTGCAGTTCCCGCCGAAGACGAACGCGGAGTCGCTCGGGCTCACCGGCACCGAGACCTTCTCGATCACCGGGGTCGAGGCGCTCAACGAGGGCGGCATCCCGTCGACCGTGAAGGTCCGCACGGACACCGGCGTGGAGTTCGACGCCGACGTCCGGATCGACACGCCGGGCGAGGCGGACTACTACCGCCACGGCGGCATCCTGCAGTACGTGCTGCGCAAGATGCTCGCGAGCTGATCGCGTACGGGTAGAGCCGATGCCCCGTCGCCCACCCGGGCGGCGGGGCATCGCGCCGTTCCCACGCCTGTGAGCTGCCGGAAAGCTGCCGGAAACATGGGTGTTGCACGCTGTGGTCATGGAGATCCTGCTGCTGGCCACCCGTCCCGGCGCGAACGCTGCGGATCGAGCCCTGCCGGCGCTCGATCTGCTGCGGCACTCGCTGCGGGTCGGCACCTACGACGTACAGGCCCTGATGTCCGGCGCCGACCCCGACGCCGTGCTCGTCGACGCGCGGCGCGACCTGCTCGACGCCCGCGACCTGTGCCGGCTGCTGCGCACGACGGGGCTGCGGGTGCCGCTGCTCGCCGTCGTCGAGGAGGCCGGGCTGATCGCGATGGCCGCCGACTGGGGCCTGGACGACGTGCTGCTGACCGGCGCCGGGCCGGCCGAGGTCGAGGCCCGGCTGCGGCTGGCCACCGCGCGGGTCTCCGGCGGCGCCGCGGGCGCCACCAGCGGCCTGGTCAACGCGGGCGAGCTCGTCATCGACCCGCACACCTACTCCGCGCGGCTCAAGGGGCGCCAGCTCGACCTCACGTACAAGGAGTTCGAGCTGTTGAAGTTCCTGGCCCAGCACCCGGGCCGGGTGTTCAGCCGCGACCAGCTGCTGCGCGAGGTGTGGGGCTTCGACTACTTCGGCGGCCACCGCACGGTCGACGTGCACGTGCGCCGGCTGCGGGCCAAGCTCGGCACCGAGTACGAGTCGATGATCGGCACCGTCCGGCAGGTCGGCTACAAGCTGGTGCTCGCGCCGCAGCCGGCCGACCTCATGCCGGCTCCCGGGTGGGAGGCCATCGCCCCCAGGGTGGCGCTCGAGTTGTAGCCGGGCGCGCGCCGGAGAATATGCGAGGCTCTGAGTCATGGATGACAAGACGGTGCTGAGCTGGATCAGCGGCTTGGTCGACGAGGAGCACAAGCTACGCGGGCAGCTCGGCCGCGGCGAGATCAGCAGCGACGAGGAGCAGGTCCGGCTCCGCGAGCTGGAGGTCGCGCTGGACCAGTGCTGGGACCTCCTGCGTCGGCGCCGGGCCGCGCGCGATCAGGGCAACGACCCGGACACCGAGCAGGCGCACAGCATCACCGAGGTGGAGAGCTACCTCCAATGACGCCGGCCGTGCCGCGGCCGGCGGGTGTCCGGCGGCCGCGGCCCGGGGCGCCTGGCGCGGCGCTTCACAGCAGCCCCGCCTCGTAGCACAGCCGCTCGATGAGGCCGTCCGCGTCGACCTTCAGGCCGCGCGCGGTGAACCAGCCGGCCACGTTGCGCACGTCGCGGGCCAGGAACTCGCGGCCCTGTGGGTTGGCGATGAGATCGACGATCTGCGGCATGTCGATGATCACCAGCCGGCCCCGGTGCACCAGCGTGTTGTACGGCGACAGGTCGCCGTGCGCGATCTGGGTACGCGCCAGCACGCTGAGCGCCTCGGTCATCTGACGCCACAGGTCCTCGAGACCGTCGTGATCGGTGCGTACCTGGGCGAGCCGCGGCGCGGCCTCCCCGGTCTCCCAGTCGCCGATGAACTCCAGCATCAGCTCGGTGCCGAGCAGCTGCACCGGGTACGGCACCGAGATCGTGCCGCCCTCCTGGCCGACCTGCCAGAGCCGTGACAGCGCGCCGAACTCGGCCGCCGCCCATTGCCCGGCGATGAGCTCCTTGCCGAACGCGGTCCGGTTGGTCATGGCCCGCATCTCGCGGGACCGGCGCACCCGCCGGCCCTCGAGATAGCCCGCGTCGCGGTGGAAGAGCCGGTGGTCGCCGTCGCGGTAACGCTTGGCCGCGAGCACGGCGACCTGATCGGTACCCGGCACGGTACGGCGAACGAGGTGCACGTCCGCCTCTTTGCCGGTCTTGAGCACGCCCAGCTCGGTGTCCACGGCCCCGTGCTCGGTGCGGACCCAGTCGGGTCGCGGCAGCGGGCCGTGCAGCGCACCGTCCCACGTCGACCAGCGGTCGCCGGTCTCGGGCAGGTCGGGGTCCTCGGAAAGGGCCGGCTCGAGCCGGCCGCGCTTTACGAAGTCTGCTTCGTCGTCGTCGAACTTGCGGCGGCCGCGGCGCATGGTCGTCGGGCCGAAAGAGTCGTGCTCTCGCACTGGAGGGTCTCCTCGGAAGAGAAAGAAGGAACAAGAACCTGGGCATGGCGAAGGACAACGACAGCCATGAGGTCCACCTCCTTCTCTTCCGGAAACCTGCGGAACACGTACCGGGTGCACTCTTCCGGGCGACCCCGGGCGGCGCAACCTATTTATCGGGCCGCCATCACGGCGGACAGCCCTTGGATCACGTTGCCGACCACCCGGGTCGGCGCGAACCGGTTGTCGATCCAGTCCCGGCCGCGGTGCAGCCACACGCTGGGCAGCCCCATCGCGGCGGCGCCGCCGATGTCGGCCTCCGGGCTGTCGCCGACGATCCAGGCGCCGCCGAGGCGCATCCGGACCCGCTGGGCGGCCAGCGCGAAGATGCGCGGATTCGGCTTGCTCACCCCGGCCTGCTCCGAAATCACCCAGTCGGCGACATAGCGGTCCAGCCCGGTGCGCCGGATCCGGCTCTCCTGCTGCTCGTGCGGGCCGTTCGTGACCACCACCGGCACCCAGCCGGAGTCCCCGGCGATCCGCAGTGCACAGGCGACGAGGGGGTCGAGCCGCTCGTACGCCAGCGGGCCCTCGTGCAGCTCCTCGAGCAGGTCGATCGAGGGGATTTGGAGCTGGTAGCGGTCGCGGATCAGGTCCGCGAGGTCCCAGCGCGAGGTGAGCCCGTCGGCGTCGACGGACAGTAGCCACTCGAGGTCCTCGTGCGGCGCCGAGATCTCGTCGAGGAAGCCTTTCGCCCACAGCCGGAACGCCCCGCTGCGATCCAGCAGGGTGTCGTCCAGGGCCAGGAAGACGAGAGGCACCCGCGCACTGTACGTGAGTGCATCCGGGGCCGACAGTCCAACAGTGTTAACAAAGATTCGCCCGGATGGCTGTTTTTGCGCCATGCGAGAGCGAAGTCCGCGCCGTGGCAAGCCGTACGTACGGATTGCAAGGCCCCGAAGGTCCGTGACACGATCGCAGGCGTGCCCAGGGTAAGCCAGGATCAGCTCGACGCCCGCCGCCACGAGATCCTCGCCGCGGCGCGGGGATGCTTCGCACGCTTCGGCTACGAGGGCGCCACCGTGCGCCGACTCGAGGAGGCCACCGGCCTGTCCCGGGGCGCGATTTTCCACCATTTTCGCGACAAGGACTCGCTCTTCCTCGCGGTCGCCGAGGACGACGCCGCCGCCATGGTGGATACCGTCGCCCGCGACGGCCTGGTCCAGGTCATGCGTGACCTGCTCGGACAGGCCCGCTCCAGCGACGGCGACACCGCCGGCTGGCTCGGCACCCAGCTGGAGGTCTCCCGGCGGCTGCGCACCGACCCCGAGTTCGCCAAGCGCTGGGCCGAGCGCTCCGCCGCCATCGCCGAGGCCACCCGCGAGCGCCTGGAGCGCCAGCACGACGCCGGTGTGCTCCGCGACGACGTGCCGGTCGAGGTACTCACCCAGTTCCTGGAGCTGGCGTACGACGGCATGGTCCTGCACCTGGCCACCGGCCGCCCGGCGGGCGAACTGGGCCGGGTGCTCGACGTCGTCGAGGAGGCCGTCCGCCGCCGCTGACCGCGGATTTGCGGTGACCTGCACAATGAGGCCCTGAACAGCACGAGCTCGGGAGGTCGGACATGAATCTCGCAGCGCAGGGCGACACCTGGGGCATCACCGGACCGAGCTTTCTGATCCTCTACATCGTGACCGTCGTGGCCGTCGCGATCCTGGCGGCGATACACCGGCGGATCCTCTTCGCGGGCGACTCCGGCGCGCACGTCGAGCGGCTCGACCCGCAGCAGGTCGCGTACCTCAACGGCGGCGACCGGCTCGCCGTCTACGCCGCGCTCGGCGGGCTGCGCGGCGCCGAGGCGATCGACAGCAACCCCGGTAAGACCCTGCGCCAGGCCGGGCCGCTGCCGGCCGGCGCCACCGCGCTGGACTCGGCGATCTACAACGCGGCCGGCCGCGGCATCCGGGCCCGGGACGTCATCGGCGACGAGTGGGTCGTCGCGGCGCTGCGGCAACTGCGCGAGGCGCTCGAGGCGCAGAGGCTCGCGGTGCCGCCCGCCCGGGCGAAGGTGGCCCGGCTCTGGGCCCTGGCCGGCGCCGCCCTCGTGCTGCTCGGCGTGGCCCGGCTGGTCGACGGCCTGCAGAACGACAAGCCCGTCCTCTTCCTCATCGGCGCCATCGTGCTCGCGGTCATCCTGTCGATCTCGATGCTGCGCCGCAGCCGGCGGCGGGCCACCCGGGTCGCCGACAAGGGCATGACCGCGCTGCGCCGCAAGCACGAATACCTGTCGCCGCGGATGTCCCCGTCCTACGCGACCTACGGCGCCACCGGCGCCGGGATGGGCATCGCGCTGTTCGGCGCGGCGTCGCTCTACACGATGGACCCGGCGTTCGCCTCCGAGGCGGAGATCCAGCGGATCAACTCCAGCGCCGGCGCGGGCGGCTCCTCCTCGTCCTGCGGCGGCGGCAGCTCGGACGGCGGCGGCAGCTCGTGCGGTGGCGGCGGCAGCTCGTGCGGCGGCGGAGGCGGCTGCGGCGGAGGCGGGTGCGGCGGGTGACCACCTCGTACGGGGTGGGCATCGGCTGGCGGCCCGAGATCGCCGGCTTCGTCGCCGAACTGCCGGGCCTGCGCTTCGCCGAGGTGGTCGCCGAGTCGGTGCACGCGCACGGCGACCTGCCGCCCGGCCTGGCCGAGCTGATCGAGCGCGGCGTCGCCGTCGTGCCGCACGGGGTGAAGCTGTCGCTCGGCGGCGCGGAGCCGGTCGAGCCGGCCCGCGTCGCGCACCTCGCGGCGGTGGCCCGGCGGGTGGCCGCGCCCCTGGTGAGCGAGCACATCGCGTTCGTCCGGGCCGGCGGCGTCGAGGCCGGGCACCTGCTGCCGGTACCGCGCAGCCGCGAGGCCGTCGACGCGGTGGTCGCCAACGTCCGGCGTACCCAGGCCGAGCTGGACGTGCCGATCGCGCTCGAACCCATCGCCGCCCTCTTCGACTGGCCCGACGACGAGCTGGACGAGGGCGCGTTCCTCACCGAGATCCTGGAGCGCACCGACGCCCTGCTGCTGCTCGACGTGGCCAACGTCTACGCGAACGCCCGCAACCGCGGCACCGAGCCGGTCGCCCTGTTCGACCGGCTGCCGCTGGAGCGGGTCGCGTACGTCCACGTGGCGGGCGGCGCCGAGCACGACGGCATCTACCACGACACGCACACCGACGCGGTGCCCCAGCCGGTCCTCGACCTGGTCACGGCGCTGTGCGAGCGGCACCGGCCGCCCGCGCTGATGCTCGAACGCGACGGCGACTACCCGGCGGCGCCCGAGCTGCGCGGCGAGCTGGACGCCATCGCGGCCGCCTCCGGCTACCCCGCCGTCACATGACGTCGCTGGGGCGGCGGCAGGCGGAGCTGGTGGCCGCGCTGACCGCCGGTGCCGCCGTACCGCCGGGATTCGACGGCCGGCTGGTCGAGGCGGCCCGGGTCGCGCTGCTCAGGAAGCGCGCCGGCGAGGTCGCGCGGCAGTGGCCGGAGCTGGCCGCGGCGTTCGGCCGCGGCTGGCCCCGGCGGTGGTCGGCGTGGGCCGCGGCCCGGCCGACGCGGGGCTCGCTGCGCGACGGCTGGGACCTGGCCCGCGACCTGCGCGCGGCCGGCGAGCTGCCGGCCGCGGCCAGCGCCGAGCTGGCGGCCCGCGAGGCGCTGATGTCCTACGACGGAAGCTCGGCGCCGCGTAACCGGCGGGCGCCGGCCGTGCGCGGCGCCGCCGGCTCCCTGGTCGTCCAGTTCGCCGGCCGGGTACGCGTGCTGCGCCGCCCCGCCGCCGGACCGCACCGGTAGCCAAGGCGGCACGGATCGCCGCGCCGCCCCGGCGGCGTCCGGTGCTCAACCCGGAATCGCCGGCGCCCGGTCGATGAAGCCCAGGACCGTGCGGATGCGGCCGTCCGGGCCGAACTCCGCGACGTCGAAGCCCACCACCAGCGGCTCCCCGCCGGCCGGGCCCAGGTGCCAGGTGAAACGCGCCTGGTCGTGGTGCGCGTCCACCGGGCCGCCGGCCGTGAAGACCAGGCCGGGGAACCGTTCCCGCGCCGCGCCGATCAGGTGCCCCAGCGCGCCGTGGCCCTCGACCGCGGCGAACGGGTCGACGTACCGGACGTCGGCCGTGAACGCCTCCTCGATCCGCGCACCGCGCTCGGTCGGTTCCGCGTTCCAGGCGGCCAGGTACCGCTCCACCGCAAGCTTGCTCATGGCGATCTCCCTTACCGGTCGGTGACGTGTGCCGGACCACCGTCGCCCGGCGCGGGTAGCCGGGTCGATTACCTCCCGGGTAATCGGCGCGCGGCGACGGGCTGCCTACGATCGGGGCATGAGCGAGGTTGGCGCGCTGCTGCGGCGCTGGCGTGGCGACCGGCGGCTGAGCCAGCTCGCCCTCGCCGGCCAGGCCGGGGTGTCCACGCGGCACCTGTCCTTCGTGGAGACCGGCCGCTCCCGGCCGACGCGGGAGATGATCCTGCGGTTGGCCGAGGAGCTGGCCGTACCGCTGCGGGCCCGCAATGCGCTGCTGCTGGCCGGCGGCTATGCGCCGGCCTATCCCGAGGGTGATCTCGGCGGCCCGGGCCTGGCCGCCGTGCTGACGTCGCTGCGCGCGGTGCTGTCCGGGCACGAGCCCTGCCCGGCGGTGCTGGTCGACCGGCACTGGACCATGATCGACGGCAACGCGGCGGTCGCCCTGCTGATCGACGGGGCGGCACCCGAGCTGCTGGAGCCGCCCGTGAACGTGCTGCGGCTCTCGCTGCACCCGGACGGCATCGCACCCCGGATCCTGAACCTGGGCGAATGGCGCACCCACGTGCTGCACCGGCTCGACCGCCAGGCGCAGAACACCGGCGACCCGGTGCTGCGGTCGCTGCACGACGAGCTGCTGGCCCTGCCCGGCGGCCGGGCCGCCGCGGAGCCCGACGGCCTGGCCGTGCCGCTGCGGTTCGCGGCGGCGGACCGCGAGCTGTCGTTCTACAGCTTCACCTCGATGTTCGGCACTCCCCTGGACGTCACCCTCGCCGAACTGGCCGTCGAGTCGTTCCTGCCGGCGGACCCGGCGACCGCGGAGTTCCTGCGCGCCCGATGACGGCCCGCCCGCCGGAGTGGCAGTATCGGCGTCATGGATCTCGGGCTCGCCGATCGCGTCTACGTCCTCACCGGAGCCTCGAAGGGCCTCGGCTTCGCCACCGCGCGGTCGCTGGTTGCCGACGGCGCCAAGGTCGTCGTCTCCTCCCGTTCGGCGCAGAGCGTCGAGGCCGCCGTCGCCGAGCTGGGCGACGGCGCCGCCGGGGTCGCCGCGGACCTCACCGATCCCGCGACGCCGCAGCTCCTGGTCCGCACCGCGCGGGAGCGCTTCGGGCGCCTGGACGGCGCCCTCGTCTCGGTCGGCGGCCCGAACCCCGGCACGGCCGCGCAGCTCACCGACGACCAGTGGCGCGGCGCGTTCGAGACGGTCTTCCTCGGATCGGTACGCGCGATGCGCACGTTCGCTGCCGAGCTCGGCGAGGGCGGCGCGATCGCGGTGGTGCTGTCCACCTCGACGCGAACGCCGATACCCGGCCTCGGCCTGTCCAACGGGCTGCGCCCCGGGCTGGCCGGCGTCGCTAAGGACATGGCGGACGAGTTCGGCCCCCGGGGCGTACGGGTGGTCAGCCTGCTGCCCGGCCGGGTGATGACCGACCGCAACCGCGAACTCTTCGCGGCCACCGGCGACGCCGAGGCCGCGGCGGCCGCGGCGGCCGCCTCCATCCCCCTCGGGCGGCTGGGCGCGCCGGAGGAGTTCGGCCGGGTGGCGGCGTTCGTGCTGTCGCCGGCGGCCGGCTACCTGACCGGCCTGACCGTGCCCGTCGACGGCGGCGCGCTCCGCACGCTGTAACCGCCGATGCCGTCCGTCCCGCGCAGGCCGACCCCCGCCGAGATCGCGGCGGCCGCCGACCGCACGATTCCGGACCTGGTCGGCCCGGACCTGCGGGTGCTCTTCTCCGGCATCAACCCGAGCCTGTACTCGGCGGCGACCGGTCACCACTTCGCCCGCCCGGGAAACCGGTTCTGGCCGGCGCTGCACCGCTCCGGCTTCACCGGGCGGCTCCTGCACCCGTCCGAGCAGTGGTCGCTACCGGCCGAGGGGCTGGGCATCACGAACGTGGTCGCCCGCGCGACGGCCCGGGCGGACGAGCTGTCCCCGGCGGAGCTGGTCGCGGGCGGCAAGCTGCTGGCGGACCTGGTGGCACGGTGGCGGCCGCGCTACCTGGCGGTGCTGGGCGTGACCGCGTACCGGGCGGCGTTCGCGCGGCCGAAGGCCCGGATGGGACCCCAGGACGAGCCGATCGCCGGCGTGCCGGTCTGGGTGCTGCCGAACCCGAGCGGCCTCAACGCATCCTGGCAGATCGACCGGCTCGCGGAGGAGTTCGGACGGCTACGGGCCGCCGCCGGTGAGACGGGAAAGGCCACGAGATGATCGAAGAACCGGAGCGGGACTGCTGGCTGCACGCCGATGTCGAGGTCCGCCGTTCCCCGATCTCCGGTCGCGGCCTGTTCGCCCGCGCCGACATCGCAGCGGGGACGGTGGTGTCACGCCTCGGCGGCCAGCTCGTCGATACGGCGGCGCTTCGCGAAATGTTCGCGGCCGCGGCCCACGACCCGGCCCGGCCGTACATCGACGCCATCACGGTCGACACCCAGCTGCACCTCGTCCTGCCACCCCGACGAGCCAACGGGTACGGCAACCACAGCTGCGATCCGAACCTCTGGTGGGTCGGCCCCTTCGAGCTGGCCGCCCGCCGCGACCTCGCCGATGGGGAGGAGCTGACGAATGACTATGCCACCAGCACTGCCGAACCCGATTTCGCGATGACGTGCTCGTGCCGCTCAGCATCGTGTCGGGGCACGGTGACGGGCGACGACTGGCGTCGCCCGGACCTGCAGGCCCGGTACGGCGAGCGCTGGGTCCCCGCGCTGCTGGCTCGGATCCGGTCGGCCGGGGTGTAGTTCTCGCCGCGATGAGCGGCCTGAACGCGCACTACACGGTCGACGGGCTGGCCGCGGCGTTCGCCGACTTGCGGCGCACCATTTCGTTGATCCAGACGGGTGCGAACGGGGACGTGCAGTTCGGCGGCGTCGGGTAGTCCTTGAGCACCTCGAGGCGCTCGCCGATGTCGAGCGCGCGGGCGCGGTACCCGGGGTGCTCGATCCCGATCTGGGCCAGGCAGTGGTTCATCGCCCACTGCAGGCGCTCCGGCGCGTCGCGCATCCGCGCCTCGATGAGGTCGAGCAGCGCCGCGAGGTCGAGCCCCTCGGGCTTCTTCGCCACGCGTTCGGTGGTCAGCGCCCAGCCGGCGCTCGCGACCACCGGATCCGGGTCGGCGAACCAGGCCACCCGCAGCTCCTCGGCGTGCGGGTTCTTCTTCACCACGTAGTTCACGAGCCAGTCGTGCACCTTCGGGGTACGCGACGCGCGCAGCATGGCGTCCAGCTCGTCGCGCCCGAACGCCTTGGGCCGGCAGATCAGGATCGCCAGCAGCCGCGCCGCGGTGTCGCCGGTCGCCCAGAGCTCCACCGCGAGATCCTGTCGCGTCTTCAGCTCCTTGGCGACCGCGCGCAGCTTGCCGAGGTTCACGCCGTGGTCGTCGCCGTGCTTCTCGTTCACGGCGCGCGCCTTCGGGTCCTCCAGCGCGGCGAGCTCGGCCATCACCTCGGCGACGGTGCCGGTCATTCGGCGTACGCCAGCAGCGCCGGCGCCGACCGTCCGTCCCAGGTCCCGGTCAACGCGGCGCCGGCCGTCGCGGCGTCGTCACCGAGGCGGCGCACCACAGTCGCCGCGCCGCCCTCGGGGACGGCGCCGGTGCCGGTGATCGCCATGCTGGGCGCCCGCCGCTCCAGCTCCCCGTCGACCTCGATGAACTCCTCGGCCTGCGGCTCGCCGGCGAAGGCGGCCGCCAGCGTCGCGAGGTAGACCGGGTCGCCGAGCGCGTCGTACACCCAGCGTTTGCCGAGCACCGAGTGCTCCATCGTGCCGATCAACCAGTCGTCGCCGCCGTCCAGGGGCGCGCCCCGATAGGTGAGCGGAACCTGATAGATCGGCCCGTCACCGAACCGCACGAGCAGCGTCTCGACGCCGACCGCCCCCGCCGGGTCGTCGAAGCGGTAGGCGGCGACGCGTTCAAGCCCGGCCGTGGCCGGGCCTTCGAACCAGGCCTGACCGGGCAGCCAGGCCTCGATGAGTTCGAGCTTCGACGGCTTCAGTTCAGCGCGATGCAGCAGTGCCATGAGCGGATCATAGTGAGTCGGCCCGGCCGTCCAACCAGAGTTGGAATCAACTCCCTGACTCGACCAGAGCTTCCACCCGCTCTAGCTCAGGGTCACGCAGACCGACTGTGTCAGTGGTCCAGAACGCCTCGGGATAGATCAGCCGGCCGACCATCCACGGCTGGTACGACGAAAGAAGCGCCACCTGGAACCCCGGGTCCGGGATGCGCGTCGAGGGCCGGTCGAACCCGAGGGCGGAGGCGGAGCTGAACCCGCGGCGTCCGTAGTAGTCCGGGCTGCCCTCGAGGAAGACGGCCGGCGCGCCGCGACCTTCGGCGGTCTCCAGCGCCGCCGTGACCAACGCGGTGCCGACGCCGTTGCGCTGGAAGTCGGGACGTACCGACAGCGGGGAGAGCACCAACACCTCGACCAGCTCGCGTCGAGCGTCCACCCAGCCGCGGGAGAGACCGACGTGCCCGACCAGCTCCTCGTCGACGACAGCGACCAGACTCGCCCGAGCCGCTCCACTGGCCTGCAGGGCTCGCATCATCTGCACAACGCGCCCGTCCGGTGGCTCGCCGAATGCCGCCGAGACGACCTCCTCGGCAGCCGGCTCTTCGGCCGGCATAACCTCACGGATCTCCATGGCGCGACCTTAGTGTCAGAGGTCGGCCGGCGCACCGGAGTTTCTCGCGCCCATCAGCGGGCGTGGCGGTATGGGTGTACTGATTTATGCAGCACCGGCCGGCCCGGCTCGACGGTCCGCACGGTCGGTGCCGGACGATGATCGAGACTCACCTGCGGCGGGTCGCGATCGTGGGCGCCGGCGGCGCCGGCAAGACCGTGCTCGCTCGTCAGCTGAGCGCGCTCCTCGACCTTCCGGTCACCCACCTCGACGCACTGCGCTACACGCCGGACTGGACCCTCGTGCCCGACGACGACTTCGAGGCCGCGCAACGCAGAGCGGTCGCCGGCGCGGCGTGGGTGATCGACGGAAACAGCCTGGCCACCCTGCACATCCGTGCCGCGGCGGCCGACACGATCATCGTGCTCGACCCACACCCGCTCGTCTGCCTCCTCGGCATCCTCCGCCGAAGGCTGCGCTACCGCGGCGGCCAACACCCCGACGGCGTCTTCGACAAGATCACTGCCGGGTTCCTGTGGTACGTGCTGACCTACCGCGCCCGGCACCTACCGAGAGTCATGCAGCGCATCAGCAAGCACCGCGCGGACACCACCGTGGTGCACCTGCGAAGCCGACGCGCCGCACGCCGATACCTGGCCGACGTCCGCCGCCACTCGTCAGGCGGTACGCGCTTTACGAGTTCTGCCAGAGGAAACGGCCTTCCCGGAGATCCGGCGACAGGAACACGTAGCCGATTCCGGCGTCACCGAAGCTGATCGGGAAGGGAAGCTGATCGGAGTCCAACTGGATCAGGAAGCGGTAGCCCTCCCCCGGCACCTCCGGGTTCTGCAGCCACAGCGGCGCACCGCCGCCGAACTGATAGCCGCCGGCGTCGTCCGGCGCCACCGCGAGCCGGTGATCGGTGGCGACGGTAGGTCCGGTCGCCTGCGCCGACACGTCGATCGGCCGCGGATCGGCTGAGCCGTAGACCTTCACCATCGGCCCGTACACCCCGAGCACCGGCAGCCGGCCGTCGCGCTGCACGATGACGGCGTTCTCGCCGCCGTCCGGCGCCCAGGTGTCCTCATCCACATGTTCCGTGGCGTCGGTCATGAACACATACGCCAGCCCGGCCGGGACCTGGAACTGCGCGATGAACGACATCGGCGTGCCGAGGTTGCGCGAGAGCGGCCACTGCGGCTCCTCGAGCCACACCGGCTGCCCACCCATCTTGGAGATCGGCTCGGCGACCGGCTCCGGCGCCGGTTCCACGGTGAAGTACAGACGATCCGACATCTTCGACTCCGGGACTTGCAGGGGCGGGACACAAGGATGATCACCGAGCCACGACTGGGTATCCGATCGCGGTGACGTCCTCGCGCAGGGCGGCGAAGTCCACGTCCGGATTCAAGGCTCGAGCCACCGCCTCGGTGAGGGGGCGGCGCGCGACGATGTGCTCGACGGCCGACCGGTCCACCGCGGTCTCGTAGTAGTCGCCGGCGAACTCGACATACTGATCGACGATGTCGTCGAGCAGGATCTGGAGCTGGGCAGCGCCATCCGGCCCGACGTTGTCGTACGGTCCACGAGACGGCGGAAACACGATGCCCGTCCCCGCGTGCCAGCAGTCGTCACCGGCACGCCGCCACAGCACCGCGGTCGCGACGAACTGTCCGATCTCGTCGCCGAAGGCCGGCTCGTCGAGCTGCGGACGGAACACCTCCGGAAGACCGTCGAGAAGTCCCGGCCACAGCTCGCCGTCCGGATCCCGGTAGGGCGACATCGACGACTCGTGGGCGAACACCCGGATGAACGTCCCGTCGCCGGTGAACACGGCCGTCCACTCGTCGCCGCTGCCGTTGCTCATCTGCGCGGCCTCGTCGTCGCCCCAGGCCGGGTCGAAGGCGTAGTACGGCTCGCCGCCGTCGATGATGCGCTCCAGCACGGCCAACGACCTGCAACGCTCACGCAGAACGTCGACGGGAGGCAACGCTGCCGCGATGTCATACACATTCACCCGGCGACCCTACGACAGCGCCGTCTGTGTTCTATCGAACGAACGCCGGGTCGTCGAAGCCAGTTCCCGCAGCTTGGCGGCGGAGAAGAGGACCAGGATCTCGTCAGCAGGGATGAAGAACCGCTGCGGCTCCGAAAACTGCGGCATCCCGGCGACGAACCACACCGTCCCGGCCGGGAAGTCCAGCCGCACAGCGACCGGAACGTCCACCGTGTATGCCGGGCTGACGATCGTGCCGTCGGCTCGCCGACCCGGGCCGAGCTCCAGCCGCTCCCAGTGAAAGGCGCCGCCGCTGATCGGCGTCCCGAGGTACGGCGCCCAGACGCCCGGGTCACGGGTGTCCGGGCCGACCCGCTGCGGACCGTCCACGCCACCGGCCAGGTGATCCGTGATCGGCTCGTGAAACACGTCACTGTCACGGGCCCCTGGTCGGTTCCGAGCTGAACGCCCATGACGGCGTGGTGCCAATCGCCGTAGTCCCACTCCGACGCCTCGGGGCCGAGGTTGCGGACGTCCCAGTAGTCGACCGCCGTGAGACGCCGACCTCGAAGATCAGTCAGCTTCGCCTCGAAACCGGCACGCAGGTCATCTGGTCCGCCCCCTGATCTCACGTTCCCATTCTTCTGTCAGGGGTCAGGGGTCGATCGGGGTGGGAGGGGGTGAGGACTATCGGCTCGGGGTCGGGGAGGTAGGGGAGGACCGCGAGGCCCACCAGGCCCCAGAGGCCGAGACCGATGCCGCCCATGCGCACACCGAGAAGGATCGCGACGATCACCACGATCCCCTGCGCGACGATCAACGCGGCATCCACCCGAACCTCCCAGCCCTCGCGGAACCAGACATCAACCCATGTCAGTCGCCGAATCGTACGAACGCCGGACCGGGAGCCGGAACATCCGCGACGGGTGACCCGGTCCCCGGCCTGCGCGATTGCGGCCTGGTCGAGGGCCGGGCGGTCGGGCGGTCGGGCGGTCGGGCGGTCGGGCGGTCGGGCGTCAAATGTTCCACCGGCTGCCGCAGCCCGCTCGGCTTCGGCCTGGGCTCCTTCGTCGAGGTCTCCAGCGCCCTGGGGTGATCTGGCAGTTCCGGTCCCGCGTGCCCGAAGCCAGGGAGCGGCCGGCACTGCGCGGCATCGCCGTGTCGTTCTTCGCCCTGGCCGCCCTCCGGCGGGGACGGCCACGGATCAAGATCGTCGATGTAGGAAATCTTCGGATCACGGCAACCTTTACCGTGCTCCAGGGCGTAAGTAGTCCTCGTGAAGTTGAGATCAAGGATGCGGGGGGCTGGTGCGCGATCGTGAGGACGAGGAGGTTACGGCCTTCGTCCGGGCGCGTTACGGACCGTTGCTTCGGACCGCCTATCTGCTGTGCGGCGATCGAGGGAAGGCCGAGGACCTGGTCCAGACGGCGTTGGCCAAGACGGTAGCGGCGTGGCCTCGCCTGCAAGGCGCGGAAGGTATCGATCGCTACGTGCAGCGAATTCTGGTCAATACCTATGTGACCTCGCGGCGGCGCCGGTCCTGGTGGGAGCAACCCCTGGGTCGGCTGGTGGAGAGTCGAGCGCGGGACGAGTACGTAGGGGTGGAGCAGCGAGACTGGCTACGCCGAGCACTGGAAGGGCTACCGGCACGCCAGCGTGCTGCGGTCGTTCTGCGCTTCTATGAGGACCTGTCCGAGCAGGAAGCGTCGCACGCGCTGGGCTGTTCGGTCGGCACGGTCAAGAGTCTTTCGTCAAGGGGCCTGCAGACACTGCGCAGGCGGTGGGTCGAGGTCGACACTGTGGCTGAACACGAGGTGCGATATGCATAGCCCGACAGAGTTGCGTGACGGTCTGATCGAGCTGGCCGTGCCGGTGATACCCATCGAGGGCTACGAAGACGGAGTCATGCGGCGGGCACGCCGGCTTCGTGGACGGCGGCGTATCGCCACCGGAGCGGCGGCCGCGGTGTGCGTGGCGTTGCTGGTGACGATGTTTCGAGTGGTCGGCGTCGGGTCCACGCCGCAACTTGCCGCGGCGACCCCGGACGGCCCGTTCCTGGGCTGGTCCTCTGTGGGCGACGTTGACGTCGCCCTGGTGCGTGAGGCAATTGATACCTGGGACCGTACCGCCTCGACAGGTCCGCACTCTGGCGTTCGAACTCTGGTGGCGACGCGGGACCGACTCCTGCACTCGGTGGTCGTGCTTCAGGGCTACGACAAGCAGGGCGCGGCACGGTTGGCGTTCTTCACAAGTGATGTGAGCGCGGCGGATGCCTTGCGGTTGCGGGCCGATCGGCCGGCGCCCGACCCGGTGAACACCAAGGTGATCAGTCTGGTCAGTCCTCGGTTGACCGGGCCGGCGGGAACCCTCAGCACGGATCCCTGGGGTACCTACGCCATCGCCGTCGTCATGCCAGGCGTTACCGCGGTACGGGTATCAAGCACTGCGATCGACGAACAAATGATAGGAACACCCGACGCACCCACCAGTCGCCTCGCTGTAAAGAGCCTCCCGCTCGCTGCGACTGCGCAGACGACCGCCATCGCCGGTTTCATCACGGCGAAACTACCCTTCGCCAAAGCGACAAAGGTGTTCGAGGAACCAGGCGAGGACGGCGCCGACGGCGACGCGCGGGCTGTACCCGCCGAGGTGGTCAGCAGGACCGGCCAGCAGATGGTCGTGGTGTTCCCGAAGGGCCAGGCGGTGCGGCAGGGGCAGCTCGCTGTCGTAGCCGAGGGTCTGGTTGGACGCGTCACCGCAGTCGATGCCGCTCGCGGCGAAGCCACTGTCGACTTGGTCACCAGTACCGGATTCGCCGGCGAGGTCTACACCAATATCAGTAATGTGCCGGGTTCCGGGCGTGGGACCGGACAGAAGCTGGTCATGGAGCGCATTCCGGCAGGTGGCGAGGTCTTCCAGGGTAACCGTGTCTTGATGCCGGATCCATCCCAGGACAACAATCAGGTGGGCGCTGTCACGATCGGGCGAGCGTCCGCCGAAAAGGCGGTGGACGCAAGCACGGTAGAGCTCACGCCGACGGCGGACCTATCCCACCTGGAGAAGGTGTTCAATGACGCCGTTCACTGTGGGCCCCCGCTAACGCCAGAACGCGCGGAGGCGAGTCGCCTCCGCATGTGCTCGGTGCCCGCCCGGCTTTGGTCGGTGCACGTCCCTGCTACCAGACGCACCTCGGCGCTGCCGGAATGGTCGACATGGAACGGTACGGCCGCGAAGGAGACCGCGGCTAGTTCGCCTGCCCGGTCGACGAACGCGGCTGGATCAAGGGTCTTCGGCGATTGATCAGGGGCGACCGCTACCGCGAGCCAGAAGGCGGCGCCATGCCCGTCCAGGCTCCCGGTGCCCGAGATCAGCTGGTGATCCGCAATCAACGCTGCCTCGGCCCGGCGCGTCACCTGCGGCAGGAAGCGCGCAGCGCCGACAAGGGCCTTCCGCAGGGCGGCTTCCAGCACGGCTACCGTCAGGCACCGTCGGTCTCGACATCTGCACTGCGCACGGGGGAGGAACCCCGGCCGTGCACGAGAAGCTTGACCGTACACGGGGAGTTGGAGCATCCCCGGCTTTGGCATGGGGTGACCTGTTCCGCAGCACCGACTGTCTGTCTCAGCGCAGTTGTGGTAGCCCACCCATTTTCGAGGTGGTGCGGCTGGCGGATCATGGCGATGTGTATCGGCGCACCGCTGCGACTGGCACATCTAAGCCGTGAACCGGGAATCTCGCGAAGTCGACGGTGCTGCACCGTTCGTCGCCGAGGCGACAGGTTGAGAGGCCGGCGCCCCGGGTCAGGGCTCGATCGGGTGGGAGGCGGTGACGATGATCGGTTCGGGCTCGGCCAGGTAAGGGACGGCGGGGCTGTCCGCGACCGCGAACTGGGTGCGGTAGAGCTCGGCGTAGAGGCCGCCGGCCGCGACCAGGTCGGTGTGGCGGCCGCGTTCGACGACGCGGCCGGCGTCCAGGACCAGGATCTGGTCGGCGTCGCGGACCGTTGACAGGCGGTGGGCGATGACCAGGGCCGTTCGGCCCTCGAGGGCGACCGACAGGGCGCGCTGGACCGCGGCCTCCGACTCGCTGTCGAGGTGGGCCGTCGCCTCGTCCAGGATCACGATCGACGGCTGTTTGAGCAGCAGGCGGGCGATCGCGAGGCGCTGCTTCTCGCCGCCGGAGAAGCGGTAGCCGCGCTCGCCCACCATCGTGTCCAGGCCCTCGGGCAGCGCGCGGACCAGGTCGGCGACCTGGGCGCCGCTCAGCGCCGCCCACATCTGCTCCTCGGTCGCCTCGGGCCGCGCGTAGCGCAGGTTCTCGGCGATCGTCTCGTGGAACAGGTGCGAGTCCTGGGTGACGACGCCGATGGTGTCCCGCAGCGAGTCGAGGGTGGCGTCGCGGACGTCGACGCCGCCGACGCGGACCGCGCCCTCGGTCACGTCGTAGACGCGGGAGACCAGCATCGAGGTGGTGGTCTTGCCGGCGCCGGACGGGCCGACCAGGGCGACCATCTGACCGGGCTCGACGGTGAAGTCGACGCCGCGCAGCACCGGGGTGTTCTCCGTGCGGTCGAGCGCGACCACGTCCTCCAGCGTCGCCAGCGAGACCTCGTCGGCGCTCGGGTAGCGGAAGTGCACGTCGCGGAACTCGAGGTGGCCCGCGCCGGCCGGGATCGCCGTCGCGCCGGGCTTCTCCTCGATGCCCGGGCGCAGGTCCAGAACCTCGAAGACCCGGTCGAAGGAGACCAGCGCGCTCATCACGTCGACGCGCACGTTGCTCAGCGCGGTCAGCGGGCCGTAGAGGCGGGTGAGCAGCAGCGCCAGGGTGACCACGGTGCCGGCGGTGACGCTGCCGGTGACCGCGAGCCAGCCGCCGAGCCCGTAGGTCAGGGCCTGGGCGAGCGAGGCGACCAGCAGCATGGCGACGAAGAAGGTGCGGGAGTACATGGCCTGCTGCACGCCGATGTCGCGGACCCGCTTGGCGCGCTCGCCGAAGCGGGCCGCCTCGGCGCCGGGCCGGCCGAAGAGCTTGACCAGCAGCGCGCCGGAGACGTTGAAGCGCTCGGTCATCGTCGCGTTCATCTTCGCGTCCAGGTTGTAGGACTCGCGGGTGATCTCGGCGAGCCGCTTGCCGACCCGGCGCGCGGGGATGACGAACACCGGGAGCAGCACCAGCGAGAGCACGGTGATCTGCCAGGAGAGGGTGAACATCACGGCCGCGGTCAGCACCAGCTGGATCACGTTGCTGACCACGCCGGACAGCGTCGAGGTGAACGCGCGCTGCGCGCCGGTGACGTCGTTGTTGAGCCGGCTGACCAGCGCGCCGGTCTGCGTCCTGGTGAAGAACTGGAGCGGCATGCGCTGGACGTGGTCGTAGACCTGGGTGCGCAGGTCGAGGATGATGCCCTCGCCGATGCGGGCCGAATACCACCGCTGGGCCAGCGACAGGAACGCGTCGACGACCGCGAGGCCCGCGATGGTGAACGCGATCCGGATCACCGTCGCCGCGGCGTCGGGGCCGCCGGCGGTGATCGCGTTGACCACGTGGCCGGCCAGCACCGGGGTCGCGACGCCGATGCCGGCCGCGAACACGACGGTGATCAGGAACACCACGATGTCGCGGCGGTATGGGCGCGCGAACTGCAGGATGCGCCGGGTGGTGCCGCTGCTGAGCTGGTGTTTCGACACGCGCTCTGAGTTTTGGATCGAGCGCAGCATCATCCAGCTGGAGCCGCTGGACATCGGGCCCATGTGTCACCTCCCGGGCGTCGTGAACCGCAGGCAACAGTGTGCCTGCTGGGTGTGACAACCCGAGAGGTAACCGGTTTCTTCCTGTTGGGTCCTTACTCACTACCGATCAGGTCACGCAGGCGGCGGGTCTGCGCCTCCCGCTCGGCCCGGTCCTGCTCCGCGTACGAGCGCTGTGGCGCTCCGGCGAGCAGGGCCTTGATCTCCGCGACGGCGCCGGCGTCGCCGGCCAGCGTGGCGGCGGCCAGGTCGGTGACCGCGCCCGCCAGGTCGGCGCCGGGCACCACGGCGGTGGCCAGACCGATCCGGTCCGCCTCCTGCGCCGAGATCCGCCGGCCGGTCACGCAGATCTCCAGCGCCCGGGACACCCCGACGAGCTCCGCCAGGCGCTTCGTCCCGCCGAGATCCGGTACCAGGCCGAGGGTCACCTCGGCCATCGAGAAGCGCGCGTCGTCGGCGAGAACCCGGAAGTCGCAGTTCAGCGCCAACTGAAATCCCGCGCCGATAGCGTGGCCCTGTACGGCCGCGATGGTGACGAGCGACGGACGTCGTAACCAGGTGAACGCTTCCTGGAAGCCGGCAATGCGTTCGGCACACTCTTCCGGCGACAACCGGGCCAGTACGGGCAGCGAAGAATCGCCGTCACCCCGGGCGACCGACAAGTCGAGTCCCGCGGAAAAGGCGCGTCCCTCACCGCGGACAATGACGACTCGCACATCTCCCGGTAATTTCCGGGATATATTGCCGAGCTCTGACCACATGGCCGGAGTCTGTGCATTGAGCACATCGGGCCGGCACAACGTCACCGTTGCGACCGGCCCGTCCTGGTCATACCGAACGCCTACGTCGGACCCGGGTGATGCACTGGTCGTCATGCCTTCTTACGACGGCGGGCGCCGCCGCGCTGGCGCAGCTGTACACCCGACTCGGTGAGCACCCGGTGCACGAATCCGTAGGACCGCCCGGTCGAGGCGGCCAACGCGCGAATGCTCTCCCCGGACGTGTAACGCTTCACCAGGTCTTTGGCGAGCGTCTGGCGCTCGCTTCCAACGATTCGACGACCCTTCTCAGTGCTGGTGGCTGTGCCCGTGGCTGCCATGTTGAATCCTCACGTCCCAGACTGTGCGGTTCGATACGGTCCCACCTATTAGACCGCCTCCAACGATCATGCGCTAGGTATCTTGGCTTAGCGAACGTGCCCAATTACCACTGTCAGGAACCCGACGGTCACCATGCGCATCAATGTCAGACCGATGGCACCGCGCCCGGAAGACACCGCGAATCGGGTACCGGAGAGCGTTTTCCCGGGCCGGCCGGCGTCCGCTGTGGTATAGCGACCCGGGGTCCAAGACCACCCGCTGAGCTGCACAAACATCAACTACGACAGAGCCGGACAACGATGTCACTCACTGTCTATACGGGGTTCACGCAGAGGCGCCGTGACGGTGGGCACACCCGGGTATGGCGCGGCCCGGCTCCGTCACGGGGTGACCGGAGCCGGGCCGGAGTCGCACTGTCTGTGTGGGCACCAGTTGACAACTGACGATGCCGTTGATCCTGGATCACGCCAGCTCGACGAGCTCCAGCAGGTCGTCGCTCCACGCGTCCTCGTCGCCGTCGGGCAGCAGGATCGCCCGGTCCGGCTTGAGCGCCTGCACGGCGCCGGCGTCGTGCGTGACCAGCACGATCGCGCCCGGGTAGTTGGCGATCGCGTCGAGCACCTGCTCGCGGCTGATCGGGTCGAGGTTGTTCGTCGGCTCGTCCAGCAGCAGTACGTTGGCGCCCGAGCAGACCAGCGTCGCGAGCGCGAGCCGGGTCTTCTCGCCGCCGGAGAGCACCCCGGCGGGCTTGTCGACGTCGTCGCCGGAGAAGAGGAACGCGCCCAGGATCTTCCGCAGCTCGGTGTCGGTCTGCTCGGCCGCGGCGCTGCGCATGTGCTCGAGGATCGTGCGGTCCACGTCCAGGGTCTCGTGCTCCTGGGCGTAGTAGCCGAGCCGCAGCCCGTGCCCCGGGCGCACCTCGCCGGTGTCGGACTCCAGCAGGCCGCCGAGGATCCGCAGCAGCGTGGTCTTGCCGGCGCCGTTCAGGCCGAGGATGGCCACCCGCGAGCCGCGGTCCACCGCGACGTCGACGTCGGCGAAGATCTCCAGCGAGCCGTACGACTTCGACAGTCCGTGCGCGGTCAGCGGCGTCTTGCCGCACGCCGCGGGGCTGGGGAAGCGCACCTTGGCGACCTTGTCGGAGCTGCGGACCTCCTCGAGGCCGCCGAGCAGCTTCTCCGCGCGCCGGGCCATGTTCTGCGCCGCGACGGTCTTGGTGGCCTTGGCCCGCATCTTGTCGGCCTGCGCCATCAGGGCGCCGGCCTTCTTCTCCGCGTTGGCCCGCTCGCGGCGGCGGCGGCGCTCGTCGGTCTCCCGCTGGTTCAGGTAGGTCTTCCAGCCGACGTTGTACATGTCGACGACGGCGCGGTTCGCGTCCAGGTACCAGACCCGGTTGACCACGGCGTCGAGCAGCTCGACGTCGTGGCTGATCACGATGAGGCCGCCCTTGTGCTGCGCGATGTAGCCGCGCAGCCAGGTGATCGAGTCCTGGTCCAGGTGGTTGGTCGGCTCGTCGAGCAGCAGGATGCCCTTGCCGTTCTGGCCCGAGTTCTGGAACAGGATGCGGGCCAGCTCGATGCGGCGCCGCTGGCCGCCGGAGAGCGTGCCGATCGTCTGCGCCAGCGCCCGGTCGGGCAGGCCGAGGTTCGAGCAGATCCGGGCCGCCTCGGCCTCGGCCGCGTAGCCGCCGAGGCTGGCGAACTGGTCCTCGAGCTGGCCGTAGCGGCGGATGAGCTTCTCGTCGCTGCTCTCCTCGAGCTCGACCTCGAGCTTCTGCATCTCGGAGAGGAGCACGTCGAGGCCGCGGGCGGAGAGCACCCGGTCGCGGGCCGTCACGTTCAGGTCACCGGTACGGGGGTCCTGCGGAAGGTAACCGACCTCACTCGTGCGGGCCACCTCCCCGGCGTACGGCTGGCCCTCGCCGGCCAGGACCTTGAGGGTGGTCGTCTTGCCGGCGCCGTTGCGGCCGACCAGGCCGATGCGGTCGCCAGGCTGGACCCGCAGCGTGGTCGGGGAGATCAGGATCCGGGAGCCCGCACGCAGTTCGAGTCCGGTGGCGGTAATCATGAGGAGACGTCTCGCTCTCAGTGAAGAGGCTGGCTCAGGCACACGGAAGCGCCGAGCCGGAGGAGAAGCATCCGGTCGGCGCGGGGCAGGTCAGCCTTCGCAGAGCAGCACCCGCCGATTGTACCGGGCGCCCGCCGCGACCTCCCAACCGATTAGCCCGCGACGGCAACGGGTAAGCGGCGGAGCACACGTGCCGGATGGCCGAGCGAGGGTGAGATGGAACTCAACGAGAACGCCAGTATCGACACCAGCCAGATCGACGACCAGCGCTCCTCCGGCGGATCGGGCGGCGGCATCGGTGGCCTGCCCATCGGTGGCGGAGGTCTCACCGGCATCGTCGTCGCGGTGCTGATCGCCCTCGTCGGCGGCTACTTCGGCGTCAACAACCTGGCCGGGGACGACGGGACGGCGCCGACCGGCGGCGGCGACGCCGCGCTGGCGCAGAAGTGCGCGCAGTCGGACGCCCGCGAGCAGCTCGACTGCCGCAACGTGCTCTTTGTGAACTCGATTCAGGACTACTGGGCCGACGCGCTGCCGGCGAGATTCGGCGAGCCGTACCAGCCGGCCAAGACGGTCCTGTTCTCGAACGCGGTCCGCACGAAGTGCGGCGCGGCCGACTCCGGGGTCGGACCGTTCTACTGCCCGGCCGACGACCGGGTCTACATCGACCTGACGTTCTACCGGGTGCTGGCGGACCAGCTCGGCGCGCCGGGCGAGTTCGCGCAGCCCTACGTGCTGGCGCACGAGTACGGCCACCACGTGCAGGACCTGCTGGGCACCGAGGCGGCGATGCGCCGGGCGCAGCAGCGCGACCCGGGCAACGCGAACGACCTGTCGGTGAAGCTGGAACTGCAGGCGGACTGCTACGCGGGCGCCTGGGCGAAGAACGCGACGGGCACCGACGACAAGTCCGGCAAGAAGATCTTCAAGAGCATCGGCCAGGAGGACATCCAGCAGGGCCTGGACACCGCGGCCAAGATCGGTGACGACGCGCTGCAGCGGCGCGGCGGCGGCGAGGTCAACCCGGCGGAGTTCACCCACGGCACCAGCGCCCAGCGGCAGGAGTGGTTCGGCAGGGGCTACGCGTCGGGCTCCCCCAAGGACTGCGACACGTTCGCCGGCGGCGGGCTGAACTAAGGATCCCGAACCAGGATCCTCACCGTACGGGCCTGGGCCGCCGCCTCCTCCAGCACCGTCCGGCGCGGCTCGGGCACGTCCAGGAAGCGCTCCGCGCGCAGCGCCGCCAGCGGCCGCAGGTTCGGCGCGGCGAGGATCGACTCGACCGCCGTACGGTCGCCGCCGGTGACCAGCGCGCTCAGGCCCCGTACCTCCGGAAGGAGCAGGCGGGCCGCGATGCCGGCGCCGTCCGCGGCCGCCGCCTTCGCCTGGTTGTCGCGGCGACGCGCGAAGCGCTGCTGCGACCAGCCGCCCGCCGCGGTCCGGCCCTGCACGTAGTGGGTGTCGACCTTGGACACGACCAGCTTCGTGCCCTCGGCGACGCCGACCGCGACCGCGCCCTTGCGGGCCAGCAGCAGCCCGATCCGGCGGGCCGCGCCCGCCTCGCGCCGCAGCGACTCGAGGTCGTCGACCGGCGGCGCGCCCGGCGGCGGCACCAGCTCGGCGGTCGCGCCGTCCGCCGCGGTGAGCAGCAGGCCGGCCCCGGTCCACGGCCCGTGCCGGGCGGCGAAGTTCTCCAGCCAGCGCGGCAGCCGCTCGGGGGCGACATCCACCCAGCGTCCACCACCCGCGGCCGGTCGAGCACTCATGCCCTCACCCTACGGTGCGATGATCGTCACATGACCCGACCGCTCGCCGACGAGCTGCTGGACCGGCTGGTCCGGGAGTTCGGCGCGGCCCGCGACCCCGAGCGCGCCGTTGGCACGGCGGCATACATGCGAAACCAGTTCGCCTTCCTCGGCCTGCCGACACCGGCACTGCGGGCGCTGGCCCGTCATGTACTGGCCGGCCTGCCCGCGCCGACCGAGGCGGACCTGCGCGCGGTGGCGCTTGCCTGCTGGGAGCTGGAGGAGCGGGAGTACCAGTACTTCGCCTGCGACCTGCTGCGCAGCCACGTGGCGGTGCCGGGCCCGGACTTCCTGGACACCGCGCAGCGGCTGATCACGACCAAATCGTGGTGGGACACGATCGACCCGCTGGCCACCCGGTTCGTCGGCGGGCTGGTGCGGCGGCATCCGGAGCTCGGCGCCCGGATGGACGCGTGGTCCGCCGAGGAGAACAAGTGGCTGGTCCGCACGGCGATACTGCACCAGCTGCACTACGGCGCGGAGACGGACACGGACCGGCTCTTCGGCTACTGCACGCGGCAGGCGGGCCACCCCGACTTCTTCGTCCGCAAGGCGATCGGCTGGGCGCTGCGCCACTACGCCCGTACCGACCCGGACGCGGTACGCCGCTACCTCGCCCGGCACCGCGACGCGCTGTCCCCGCTCTCGGTGCGCGAGGCGGCGAAACACCTCTGATCAGACCACCAGGCCGACGGCCAGGATCGCGATGACGGCGCTGGAGACCAGGGCGGTCACCAGGCGACCGCGCTCGCCGGTCAGCACCCGCCCGACCAGGGAGCCCCCGCCGGCCACCAGCAGTTGCCAGCTCGCCGAGGCCAGGAACGCGCCCAGCACGAACCACACGCCGCCGCCCGCGCCGCCGCGGCCCAGCACCAGCGCCGCGAAGTACACGACCGTCGCCGGGTTGAGCATCGTGAGGCCGAGGACGCCGAGGTAGGCCGCGCCGGGCGTGGTCGTGACCGTGGCGGCCGCGCCGGTCCGCTTCCGCAGCGCCGACCGGGCGGTGTGCACCGCGAGCGCCACCAGCACGGCGGCCGCGGTCCAGCGCAGCGGCGTCGCGATCGGGGCGATCGTTCCGGCCAGGGCCGCGCCGCCCAGGACCGCGACCAGGGCGTACACGCCGTCCGCGGTGGCCGCGCCCAGCCCGGCCGCCGCGCCGACGCGCAGCGAGGTGCGGGCGGTCAGGCCGGCGATCAGTACGGCGATCGCGCCGACGGGCACGGCGACGCCGTAGCCGGCGACGACGCCGGCCAGGAACGGGCCGTTCACGGCACGGGTGGGTGCATAGCCGGGCCGGCGGCGGCACGCTGCTGTCGCACGGCCCGGCAGGGCTCGGCGGCGGGCAGGTGCGCGGGCAGGCTCAGCTTTGTCACGCAGCCATGATGACCGCACACTCGGTTGATGGCCACAGATTTTCGTCGTACGGGCGTCGTCGCCGAGCTGATCGTGATCCGGCACGGGCAGAGTGTGGCGAACGTCGCATTTCCGCTAGCGGACGAGAGAGGCCTGCTCGAGTCGGGGCTGACCGGCCGGGACACCGACGTCGAGCTGACCGCCCTCGGCGTCGAGCAGGCCCGGGCCGTCGGGCGCTGGCTCGCCGCGCTCCCCGCCGAGCGCGCGCCCGAGGTGGTGATCGTCTCCCCCTATCTCCGGGCCCGGGAGACCTGGCGGATCGCGGCCGACTCGTCCGGCCTGGGGCTGCCGGCGCCGGCCGCCGACGAGCGGCTCGTCGACCGGCTGCTCGGCGACCTGGAGATGCTCACCCGGGCGGCGATCGCGGCCCGCTTCCCCGACGAGCCCGCTCGCTGGAAGGAGCACGCGAACGAATACACCTACCGGCCGCCCGGCGGCGAGAACTTCGAGGACATCGCCGCGCGGCTGAGCCTGTTCCTCGACGACCTGAACGCCCGGCACGCCGGCGCGCGGGTGGTCGTGGTCGCGCACGACGCCGTGGTGCTGATGATGCGATATGTCATCGAGGGCCTGGACTGGGTCGGGCTGGCCGCCGTCGTCGCCGAGGCCGGCCGGGTGCTGAACGCCTCGATCACCCGGTTCGACGGCTCCTCCGGGCGCCTCGTGCTGGACGGGTACAACTCGGTCGAGCACCTCTGATCAGCGGGTGTCGGTCCAGGCCTGGAAGCGCTCGACGGTCTCCCGGTCGCCGTCGATCTCGATGCGGTCCAGCGGGATGCGGGTGTAGAGCGCGAGCACCAGGTCGCCGGCCGAGCCGCGCATCGTCGCGTCGGGCTCGTCGCCCGCCGCCGGGCCGGAACGCGCGCCGCCGGGCGTCAGGTCGAGGGTCCACGTCGGCCCCTCGGTCGCCGACAGCGCGATCCGTGCCGAGCGGTGCGGCCACGCCCCGAGCGAGCCGAGGGTCACCACCAGCAGCTCGTCGATGATGTCGATGGCGACGCCCGCCGGGATCTGCTCGGGCTTACCGACGGTCTCCTGCGCGTCGTAGGCGTGCACGGCCGCCTCCTGCACCTGGTGGCGCGCCACCGCGCCGGACGTCATCGGCGCGTCGGAGGCGCCCCACCAGGTCCAGCAGTCGCGGTCCGGTCCGGCCGCGCGCAGCGACTCGATCAGCAGGCGCGTCGACTCGGCCGACCAGGCCGTCAGGTCGCCGACCGGCCGCGGGTCGACGACGGCCGAGCCGGGCGGCGGGCCGTCGGCGGGACCGGCGGCGACCGCGGCCGCCCAGAACCGTTGCACCCGGCCGAGATGGGCGACCAGCTCACGCAGGGACCAGTCGGGGCAGCCCGGCACGCGGCTGTCCAGGTCGCTCGCGCGGGCGAGCGCCACGCGGAGCGCGGCGGACCGCTCGGCGATGAGGTCGAGCGACTCGGGGAACGGCGGCATCTGACTCATTCCCGTTGTCTACCACCGGGGACCGACAATGTCTGTCAATGCGACTCGCGGCTCACCCCGTCGCCGCTCGAGCCGACGAGAAAGTCCAGGTCGGCGCCGGTATCGGCGCCGAGCACGGTGTCCACATAGAGCTTCTGCCAGCCCCGGACCGGCCGGGCCACCGCGGCACGCAGCGCCGCCGACGGCTCGCGCGCCGCCAGCTCCTCATCCGGTACGTCCACACTGATGCTCCGCCCCTCGACGTCGAGGGTGATCCAGTCGCCGTCCCGTACCCGGTCGAGCGGTCCCCCGGCGGCGGCCTCCGGCGCGACGTGCAGCACGACAGTGCCGTACGCCGTGCCGCTCATCCGCCCGTCGCAGACCCGGACCATGTCCCGCACGCCCTGCCGCAGCAGCCGGGTGGGCAGCGGCATGTTCGCCACCTCGGGCATGCCGGGGTAGCCGCGCGGCCCGCAGCCGCGCAGCACCAGCACCGAGTCGGCGTCGACGTCGAGGTCCGGCGCGTCGATGCGGGCGTGGAAGTCCTCGACGGAGTCGAACACCAGGGCCCGGCCGCGGTGCCGCAGCAGGTGCGGGCTGGCCGCCGCGGGCTTGATGATCGCGCCCTTCGGCGCGAGGTTGCCGTGCAGCACGGCGATGCCGGCGCTGGGCAGCACCGGGGCGCCCCGGGTGCGGATGACCTCGGGATCGAAGATCTGCGCGTCGGCGAGCGACTCGACGAAGGGCCGCCCGGTCACGTCGATCGCTGCGGGATCGAGCAGGTCGGCCACCTCACGCAGCACCGCCGCCAGGCCGCCGGCCCGGTACAGGTCCTCCATCAGGTACTTGCCGGCGGGCTGGAGATCTACCAGCAGCGGCACCTCGGCGGCGATGCGGTCGAAGTCGGCGAGGGTCAGCGGCACGCCGAGCCGGCCCGCGATCGCCAGCAGGTGCACGACCGCGTTGGTGGAGCCGCCGAGCGCGGCCAGCGCGACGATCGCGTTGTGGAACGAGCCGGCGGTGAGCACCCGGCTGGGCCGCCGGTCGGCGTCGACCATCTCCACGATCAGCCGGCCGGTCTCGTGCGACCGGGCCAGCAGCCGGCTGTCCGGTGCCGGGGTGCCCGCCGTGCCGGGCAGGACCGTGCCGAGCGCCTCGGCGAGCAGCCCCATCGTGGACGCGGTGCCCATGGTGTTGCAGTGCCCGCGGCTGCGGATCATCGAGGACTCGGAGTCGAGGAACGCGGCCCGGCTCAGCGTGCCGGCGCGCACCTCCTCGGACAGGCGCCACACGTCGGTGCCGCAGCCCAGCGGCACGCCGCGGAACGTGCCGGTGAGCATGGGCCCGCCCGGCACGACGACGGCCGGCAGGTCGACCGAGGCCGCCGCCATGAGCAGCGACGGGATGGTCTTGTCGCAGCCGCCGAGCAGCACGGCGCCGTCGACCGGGTTGGCGCGCAGCATCTCCTCGGTCGCCATCGCGGCCATGTTGCGCCACAGCATCGCGGTCGGGCGCACCTGTGTCTCGCCGATGGACACGACCGGCAGGTTCAGCGGTACTCCGCCGGCCTCCCAGACGCCGCGCCCGACATGCTCGGCGACCTCGTCGAGGTGGCTGTTGCACGGGGTCAGATCGGAGGCGGTGTTGGCGATCGCGATCTGTGGGCGGCCCTCGAACGCCGAGTTCGGCGCTCCCCGGCGCATCCAGGCGCGATGGATGTAGGCGTTGCGGTCCGGTCCGGCGTACCACTGGGCGCTGCGCAGCTCAGGCATGAATCTTCCAATTATCGGAACGCTGGTGTCCTATCTGGAATATCCGGTACGGTACGCCGGTGCCCACGGAAATCGCACCCCCCTTGGTCGGCACGGATCGCGTCCTCGCGGTCCTGACCGAGCTGGCGCGGCACGCCGGCGGCGTCACGCTCGAGGAGATGACCCGCGCGGTGGCCAGCCCCAAACCCACCGTCCACCGGGCCCTGGCCGCGCTGTGCCGGTTCGGCTTCGCCGGCCGCGACGGGCGCGGCCGGTACGTGCTCGGCGACGAGTTCCTGCGGCTGGCGTTCGCGCACCACGAGGCCCGCCCCGACCACCTGCGCATCGCGCCGGTGCTCAGCGAGCTGGCCGTGCGCTACGGCGAGACCGCGCACTACGCCGTCCTCGACGGCGACACCGTCGTCTACCGGGCCAAGGTCGACCCGCCGTCCGGCGCGCTGCGCCTGACCTCGACGGTCGGCGGCCGCAATCCGGTGCACAGCACGGCGGTCGGCAAGCTCCTCCTGGCGTACGCGCTGGCCGACGACGAGGCGGTCGCCGACTGGATCGGCGGACGCGCCCTGGCCTCCCGCACCCCGCAGACCCTGACCACCGCTCCGGCCCTGGCCGCCGCGCTGCGCCGGGTCCGGGTCGACGGCTACGCGGTCGACGACCAGGAGAACGAGCCCGGCATCGTGTGCCTCGCCGTGCCGGTGTTCATGGCGTCGCCGACCCGGCCGAGCGGCGCGGTCAGCGTCTCGGCGCCCGCCTCCCGCACCCCGCTGACCACCCTGATCGCCCAGGTCCCGGCGATCCGAGCGACCGTGGAGGCCCGATGAGACACCTCGCCGCCGTCGCCGGCGAGCAGACCTTCGCCCTCGGCGAGGGCCCCGTCTGGGACGGCCCGCGGGAGCGGCTGCTCTGGGTCGACATCCCCGCCGGCGCGGTGCACGAGGGCCGGCTCGACGGCGACCGGGTGATCGTCACCGCCACGCACCACCTGGACCGCACGGTCGGCGCGGTGGTCTGCTCCGCGGCCGGCGAGCTGCTCGTCGCCGGGGCGAAGACCGTGTTCACCGTGCCGCGCGGAGCCGCCGGCGCGCGGGTCATCGCCGAGGGATCCCGAAGTCGCCTCAACGACGCCGCCTGCGATCCGGCCGGGCGGTTCCTGGTCGGCTCGCTCACGCTCAACCGCTCCCGGGGCGGCGAGACGCTGGTCCGCCTCGAGCGCGACGGCACCCTGACCACGCTCGACGACGACCTGACCCTCTCCAACGGGCTCGCCTGGAGCCCGGACGGCACGCTGTTCTACAGCATCGACAGCGTCCCCGGCATCGTCTGGGTCCGCGCGTACGACGTGGCCACGGGCGCCGTCGGCCCGCGGCGGGAGTGGCTGCGGATCGACGACGGCGTGCCCGACGGGATGTGCGCCGACGCCGACGGGCACCTGTGGATCGCGGTCTGGGGCGCCGGCGAGGTGCGCCGGTACACCCCCGACGGGCGGCCGACCGGGGACGTCGTCGAGGTGGCCGCCCCGCACACCAGCAGCGTCGCGTTCGTCGGCCCCGGGCTGGACCGGATGCTCATCACCACGGCGACGGACGAGCTGGACGCGGAGCGCCTGGCCGCGTACCCGATGTCGGGTCGTCTCTTCCTCGCCGAGGCCGGCGTGACCGGCCTGCCGGTGGCCCCCTGGGCCGGACCGACGTCGGGAGAGCGATGAAGCTGATGCGGATCGGGGAGGCCGGCGCCGAGCGGGCCGTCGTCCGGGTCGACGACGACGGCTACGTCGACGTCGCCGACCTGGGCGAGAAGTTCTTCGCCGCGCCGGAGGAGTTCCGGGAGGCCGTCGACGCCCGGATCGCCGCCGGCCGGGTCGCGCCCTTCGCCGGCGAGCGGATCGGCGCGCCCATCCCCCGCCCGCACCAGATCGTCTGCATCGGGCTCAACTACCGCGACCACGCCGCCGAGACCGGCCAGCCGGTGCCGGACGAGCCGATCCTGTTCACCAAGTCGCCCAACACGCTGGTCGGCCCGAACGACGACGTCCGGCAGCCGCGCGGCTCCACCAAGCTCGACTGGGAGGTCGAGCTCGGCATCGTGATCGGCCGCCGGGCCGGCTACCTGGAGGATCACGACGCCGCGCGCGCCGCGATCGCCGGCTGGGTGGTGTGCAACGACATCAGCGAGCGCGCGTTCCAGATCGAGCGCGGCGGGCAGTGGTCGAAGGGCAAGTCGGCCGAGACGTTCAACCCGGCCGGGCCGTGGCTCGTGACGCCGGACGAGGTGCCGGACGTGTCGGCGCTGGGCCTGTGGCTCGACGTCAACGGCGTACGCCGGCAGACCGGCAGCACCGCTACCATGGTCTTCGACCCGTACGAGATCGTGCGGTACCTGAGTCAGTTCATGGTGCTGGAGCCCGGCGATCTGATCAACACTGGTACGCCGCCCGGCGTCGCCATGGGCCTCGACCCGCCGCCCTGGCTGCGGCCGGGCGACGTCATGGAGCTGGGCATCGACGGGCTGGGCAGCCAGCGCCAGACCGTGGTGGCCGCCCGCTGATGCGCGCCTTCGTGATCACCGGCCCGGGCCGGGCCGAGGTCCGCGACGTGCCGCCGCCCGACGCCCGCCCCGGCGAGGTGGTGGTCGACGTGGAGCGGGCCGGTGTCTGCGGCACCGACATGGAGTTCTTCAGCGGCGCCATGTCCTACCTGCACACCGGCCAGGCGGAGTACCCGATGCGGATCGGGCACGAGTGGTCCGGCACGGTCGCCGCCGTCGGGGCCGGGGTAGATGTGGCCTGGATCGGGCGCCGGGTCACCGGCGACACCATGCTCGGCTGCGGACGCTGCCACCGGTGCGCGACCGGGCGGCAGCACGTCTGCGCCGACCGGGACGAGATCGGCGTCCGCAACGGCCGGCCCGGCGCGCTCGCCGAGCAGCTGGCCGTGCCCGTCAAGGCGCTGCAGGCGCTGCCCGACTCCGTCGATCCCGCGCTCGGCGCCCTGGTCGAACCCGGCGGCAACGCGCTGCGCGCGGTCCAGGCGGCGGCGCTGCCGCCCGGCGGCCGGCTGCTCGTGCTCGGGCCGGGCACGATCGGCCTGCTCGCCGCCCAGATCGCCGCCGCGGGCGGCGCCGAGGTGCACCTGCTCGGGCGGGCCGGCGCGGGGCTGGAGTTCGCCGCCTCGATCGGCTTCACCCGGGCCTGGACCGCCGAGACCCTGCCGCGGCTGCCGTGGGACGCGGTCATCGACGCCTCCAACTCCGCCGCGCTGCCGGCACTCGCCGCCGAGCTGGTCGAGCCGGGCCGCCGGGTGGTCTACGTGGGGCTGGCGAGCGGGCCCAGTCCGGTCGACACCCGGGCCCTGGTGCTCAAGGACGTCACCGCCGTCGGGGTGCTCAGCGCGTCGGGCGGCTTCGCCGGGACGGTCGAGCTGTTCGCGGCGGGCCTGGTCGACCCGCGCCCGCTGATCGCCGCCACCGTCGGCCTGGACGACGTTCCCGCGGTGCTGGCCGGCGAGCGGCACCCGTCCTGGGGCTCCGGCCCGAAGATCCACGTCAGCCCGGCGGCGAAGGGATCGTGTCATGACTGACCTCGAAGGACTCACCGCGATCGTCACCGGCGGCGCGAGCGGGATCGGCGCCGCGACCGTCGCCGTGCTGCGCGAGCGCGGCGCGCGGGTGGCCGGCCTCGACCTCGCCGACCACGACAGCGACCTCTCGGTGGTCTGCGACGTCGGCGACTCCGCGTCCGTCGACGCCGCGGTCGCCGCCGTCGCCGCCCGGTTCGGCCGCCTCGACATCCTGGTCAACAACGCCGGGATCGGCGCGACCGGCGACGTCACCGCGAACGGCGACGACGAATGGCACCGGGTGCTGAACATCAACGTGGTCGGCATCGCGAGGATGTCCCGCGCCGCCCTGCCGCTGCTGCTCGCCTCGCCCAGCGCCGCGATCGTCAACACCTGCTCGGTGGTCGCCTCGGTCGGGGTGCCGCAGCGCGCCCTGTACGCGGCCAGCAAGGGCGCGGTGGCCGCGCTGACCCTGGCGATGGCCGCCGACCACGTCCGCGAGGGGGTACGGGTCAACGCCGTCCTGCCCGGCACCGCCGACACGCCCTGGGTCGAGCGGCTGCTGGCCGGCGCGGACGATCCCGCGGCGACCGGGGCCGCGCTGCGTTCCCGCCAGCCGATCGGCCGGCTGGTCAGCGCCGGCGAGGCCGCGCAGGCGATCGCCTACCTGGCGAGCCCGCTCGCCGCCTCGACGACGGGCACGCTGCTCGCGGTCGACGGCGGCATGGCCGGGCTACGGCTGCCGAATTAGGCGCTCAGTGGCAGGTCCCGGTGCCGGAGTCGGTGAAGGTCTCGCCGGCCACCGGCAGGAAGTCCCAGCGGTAGGAGCCCGGCCGCAGGGTCAGCCGGAGCACCCCGAGGGTGTCGCTCTCGCGCCGTTCGCTGTTCGCCGCGGCCGGGCCGAACGTGTGCCGCTCGGCGCCGCCGCCGGTGCCGACGATGATCTCCCGGATGCCGCGGTCGGGGTCCGGGCGCCCGGTCGGCGTCTGCGGCGCGAAACGCTCGTAGACATGATCGTGCCCGGCCAGCAGCAGTTCCACCCCGGCGTCGTAGAGCGTCTGCACCAGCGGACGGGTCTGCGCGGTCGGCGGGTGTCTGTCCGCCGAGGAGAACTGCGGATGATGCGCCATCGCGACGGTGCAGTTCCCGGCGGCGGCAAGGTCGGCGCGCAGCCAGCGCTGCTGCGCGGAGCCGGTGCCGCAGCCACCCGGCACGGACCGGCAGTTGTTGTTCAGCACGACCACGTGCCAGGCGCCGACGTCGTACGAGTAATAGCCCTTGCCCCGCGGTCCTGCCTTCGGCCCGAAGTAGTCGAAGTAGGGTGCCCCGCCGGCGGTGTGGTAGTCGTGGTTGCCGATGGCCGGGCGGGTCCGGTTCTTGACCTTGCCCCAGGTGGGCGCGTAACAGCGGGCGAAGTCGGCCTTGCTGCCGCTCGGGTAGGCGTTGTCGCCCAGGGTGAACACCGTGCCGGCGTTGCGCTGGACCACCGCGAGGGTCCGGCTGTCGCCGGTGCTGGCGCAGTCGGCGATGTCCCCGGCGCCGATGAGCACCGCCGCGGCAGCGCCTGCGACGGGAACCGTGCCTCGGGATGCCGCACCGCCCGTCGGACCGACCGTGGGGCCGGGCCCGACCGAACAGGCGACGAGGGCCGCGCTCAGCAGCATCGCCGGCGACAAGCCGGAGGAATATCCCATATCTCCCACGCTAGACGAAAACGCCGGACCGGTTGCCCGGTCCGGCGTTCTAGCGAGGTCTTGTCTCAGACGTTGAAGCCCAGCGTCCGCAGCTGGTCGCGGCCGTCGTCGGTGATCTTGTCGGGGCCCCATGGCGGCAGCCACACCCAGTTGATCCGGAAGTCCTTGACCAGGCCGCCGCCGGGGCCGGTGGTCAGGGCCTGGCGGGTCTGGTCCTCGATCACGTCGGTCAGCGGGCAGGCCGCCGACGTCAGCGTCATGTCCAGCGTCGCGACGTTGTCGTCGTCGATGTGCGCGTCGTACACCAGGCCGAGGTCGACCACGTTGATGCCCAGCTCGGGGTCGACGACGTCCTTCATCGCCTCCTCGACCTCGGCGACGGTCGCCTTCTTGACCGGGGCGCCGCCCTCGGCGTCCGGCTTCGCGGCCTCCGCGGCGGGGGCGATCTCTTCCACACTGTCCGTCATGCTGTTTCCTCCTGCGCCGGTCATGCCGTCACCTCCGGGCCAACCCCGACGCCGGCGCGGGCCGCGGCGTCCTTGAACGCCATCCACGGCAGCAGCGCGCACTTGACCCGGGCTGGATAACGCGCGACGCCGGCGAACGCGATGCCGTCGCCGAGCACCTCCTCGTCGGGCTCGATCGCGCCGCGGCTCTGCAGCAGCGCGACGAAGGCCTCGTGCACCCGGCTCGCCTCGTCTGCGGTGACGCCCTGCAGCAGCTCGTGCAGCACGGACGCCGACGCCTGGCTGATCGAGCAGCCCACCCCGTCGTACGAGATGTCCGAGAAGGTGGCGCCGTCCATCGCGACCCGGAGCGTCACCTCGTCGCCGCAGGTGGGGTTGACGTGGTGCGCCTCGCCCGTGAACGGCTCCCGCAGGCCCTTGCCGTGCGGGTGCTTGTAGTGGTCCAGGATGATGTCCTGGTAGAGCTGATCGACCATCAGGCGAACACCTTCCGAACCTGCTCGAGACCGCGCGCCAGGGCGTCGATCTCGTCGGTCGTCGTGTAGAGGTAGAAGGAGGCCCTGGTCATCGCCGGTACCCCGAACCGCGCGCACACCGGGCGCGCGCAGTGGTGGCCAACCCGCACCTCGACACCGAGATCGTCGAGAATCTGCCCGACGTCGTGCGGGTGTACCCCCTCGACCTCGAACGAAACCGTGCCGCCGCGGCCCTCCGGCGTCGCCGGGCCGAAGACGCGCACGCCGGGGATGTCCGCGAGCGCCTTCAACGCGTACGCGGTGATCTCCTGCTCGTGCTCCTGCACGTTCTCCATGCCGAGCGCCGTCAGGTAGTCCACCGCGGCGCCGAGGCCGATGGCCTCGGTGATCGGCGGGGTGCCGCCCTCGAAGCGCGCCGGCGGCGGCGCGAACGTGGTGCCGGTCATCGTCACGGTCTCGATCGTCGACCCGCCGGACAGGAACGGCGGCATGGCCTCGAGCAGCTCGAACCTGCCCCAGAGCACGCCGATGCCGGTCGGGCCGAGCATCTTGTGCCCGGTGAACGCGATGAAGTCGGCGCCGAGCGCGGCGACGTCGACCGGCAGGTGCGGCACCGACTGCGAGCAGTCCAGCAGCACCTTCGCGCCGACCTCGCGCGCCCGGGCGACGATCCGCGACGGGTCGTTGATCGTGCCGAGGATGTTGGACATGTGCACGATCGCGACGATCCGGGTGCGCTCGTTGACCAGCTCCTCGAGGTTCGACTCGTCGAGCCGGCCCTCGTCGGTGACGCCGAACCAGCGCAGGGTCGCGCCGGTGCGCTCGCACAGCTGCTGCCACGGCACCAGGTTGGAGTGGTGCTCCATCTCGGAGACCACGATCTCGTCACCCGGGCCGAGCGAGAGCAGCCGCTCCGACGTGTAGGCGACCAGGTTGATCGCCTCGGTGGAGTTCTTGGTGAACACCACCTCGTCGGGCGAGGACGCGCCGATGAAGGTGGCGATCTTCGCGCGGGCGTCCTCGTAGGCGGTCGTCGACTCGGTGCCCAGCGTGTGCACCGAGCGGGACACGTTGCCGTTGTGCCGCTCCTGGTGCACGCGCATCGCGTCGAGCACCTGGCGCGGTTTCTGCGAGGTGTTCGCGCTGTCGAGGTAGACCAGCGGATGCCCGTTGACCTCCCGATCGAGGATCGGGAAGTCGGCTCGCACCAGGCGCACGTCGAACGTCATGATCGGTTCCTCGATCCTCAGGCGTTCGCGGAGGCCACGTAACGCTCGTAGCCCTCGGCCTCGAGCTGCTCGGCGAGCTCGGGACCGCCCTCCTTGACGATCTTGCCGGCGACGAAGACGTGCACGAAGTCCGGCTTGATGTAGCGCAGGATCCGGGTGTAGTGCGTGATCAGCAGCAGGCCGGCCTCGCCGGACGCCCGCACCCGGTTGACGCCCTCGCTGACGATGCGCAGCGCGTCGATGTCGAGGCCGGAGTCGGTCTCGTCGAGGATCGCCATCTTCGGCTTGAGCAGCTCGAGCTGCATGATCTCGTGCCGCTTCTTCTCGCCGCCGGAGAAGCCCTCGTTGACGTTGCGCTGGGCGAACGCCGGGTCCATCTGCAGCTTCTCCATGGCGCCGCGCAGCTCGCCGGCCCAGGTGCGCAGCTTGGGCGCCTCGCCGTCGATCGCGGTCTTCGCGGTGCGCAGGAAGTTCGCCACCGAGACGCCGGGCACCTCGACCGGGTACTGCATGGCCAGGAAGAGGCCGGCGCGGGCGCGCTCGTCGACGGTCATCGCGAGGACGTCCTCGCCGTCGAGGGTCACCGTGCCGCCGGTGATCTCGTACTTCGGGTGACCCGCGATGGAGTAGGCCAGGGTCGACTTGCCGGAGCCGTTCGGGCCCATGATGGCGTGCGTCTCGCCGGCCTTCACGGTCAGGTCGACGCCGGCGAGGATCGGCTTCAGGTCGCCATCGGGCAACTTGACCGACACCTGCAGGTCGTGGATCTCGAGGGTGCTCACGGCATTACTCCATTGCTCGGTGTCGTAGAGACGTAGATGTCGCCGTCGCGGATCTCGACGGGAAAGGTTGCCACCGGCTCGGTGGCGGGAGGGCCGGAGGGCTCACCGGTACGCACGTCGAAGCGGGAGCCGTGCAGCCAGCACTCGAGGGTGCAGCCGTCGACCTCCCCCTCGGAGAGGGCGATGGCGGCGTGGCTGCACTCGTCGCGCACGGCGTAGAAGCGGTCGTCGTCGGCGTGCACGATCGCGACATCGACGCCGTCGATGCTGGCGGTCGCCACGCTGCCCTTCACGACGTCCTCGGCCCTGCCCACGAGCTCAAAGGTCATGAGCCGGCCTTAGCCAGCCTGGCCTCGATGGCGTCGCCCAGGCGCTCGCGCAGCTCCTCGACCGGGATCTTGTGGATCAGCTCGGCGAAGAAGCCGCGCACGACGAGCTTGCGGGCCGACTCCTCGGGGATGCCGCGGGCCATCAGGTAGAAAAGCTGCTCGTCGTCGAAGCGGCCGGTCGCGCTGGCGTGCCCGGCGCTGACCACCTCGCCGGTCTCGATCTCCAGGTTCGGCACCGAGTCGGCGCGGGCGCCGTCGGTGAGCAGCAGGTTCCGGTTGATCTCGTACGTCTCCGTGCCGGTCGCGGCCGCCCGGATGACCACGTCGCCGACCCAGACGGTGTGCGCGGACCGGCCCTGCAGCGCGCCGCGGTAGCCGACGTAGCTGCGGCAGTCCGGCACGCCGTGGTCGACCAGCTGGCGGTGCTCGATGTGCTGGCCGGCGTCGGCGAAGTACAGGCCCCAGAGCTCGGCCTGGCCGCCGCGGCCCGCGTACTCGACGCTGGCGAACTGGCGGATCAGGCTGCCGCCCAGCGAGACCTGGACGTGGTCGACGCGGGCGTCGCGGCCGACCCGGAACCGGATGTGCTGCGCCTGCACCGTCTCGGCGTCCCACTCGGCGAGCGTGACGAAGGTGAGCTGGGCGCTGTCGCCGAGGACCACCTCGATGTTGTCCGCCAGGGTGGCGGCACCGACCTGCTCCAGGACGACCGTGACTTTGGCGAAGTTGCCCACCCGGACGTAGGTGCGGGCCCCGGCGGCGGCGCCGCCCTGGCCGACGACCTTGATGACGACCGGCTCGGCCTCCACCGTCTCGGCGGCGACGTCGATCAGCGTCACCGACGCCGCCGAGCCGAACGCGAGCGCGCTGACCCGGTCGAACGGCGTCAGCACCGGCTCGACCTTGCCGGCGTCGACCTGGGTGACCGACACCCCGGCCGGCAGGTCGCCGGCCTCGAACACCGGCGCGGCGCCGGTGAGGGCGCCGGCGGTGATCAGCTCACCGAGCCGCTTGATCGGGGTGAAGCGCCACTCCTCCTCCAGGCCGTTGAGGGCCGGGAAGTCGGCGACGTCGAAGGAGCGCAGCACCTGCGACTTGGTGCTCGGCGGTGCCATGGCCTCGGTAGTCATCTCATCCTTGCTCTGGTGGTCCGGTGCGTTCGGGGGGCGGGGCGCCGGCGGTCAGCCGACGGCCCCTTCCATCTGCAGCTCGATCAGGCGGTTCAGTTCGAGGGCGTACTCCATCGGGAGTTCCTTGGCGATCGGCTCGATGAAGCCGCGCACGATCATCGCCATGGCCTCGTCCTCGGTCAGGCCCCGGCTCATCAGGTAGAAGAGCTGGTCGTCGCTGATCTTGGAGACGGTCGCCTCGTGACCCATCGACACGTCGTCCTCGCGGATGTCGACGTACGGGTAGGTGTCCGAGCGGGAGATGGTGTCGACCAGCAGCGCGTCGCACTTGACGGTGCTGGCGCTGTGGTGCGAACCGTCCAGGACCTGCACGAGGCCCCGGTACGAGGTGCGGCCGCCGCCCCGGGCGATCGACTTGCTGATGATCGTCGAGGAGGTGTGCGGCGCGGCGTGCACCATCTTGGCGCCCGCGTCCTGGTGCTGGCCCTCGCCGGCCATCGCGACCGAGAGCACCTCGCCCTTGGCGTGCGCGCCGGTCATGTAGACGGCCGGGTACTTCATCGTCACCTTGGAGCCGATGTTGCCGTCGACCCACTCCATGGTCGCGCCCTCCTCGCAGGTGGCGCGCTTGGTGACCAGGTTGTAGACGTTGTTCGACCAGTTCTGGATGGTCGTGTAACGGCAGCGGGCGTTCTTCTTGACGATGATCTCGACGACCGCGCTGTGCAGCGAGTCCGAGGAGTAGATGGGCGCGGTGCAGCCCTCGACGTAGTGCACGTAGGCACCCTCGTCGACGATGATCAGCGTCCGCTCGAACTGGCCCATGTTCTCGGTGTTGATCCGGAAGTAGGCCTGCAGCGGGATGTCCACGTGCACGCCCTTCGGCACGTAGATGAAGGAGCCACCCGACCACACCGAGGTGTTCAGCGCGGCGAACTTGTTGTCGCCGACCGGGATGATCGTCCCGAAGTACTCCTTGAAGATGTCCTCGTGCTCGCGCAGCGCGGTGTCGGTGTCCAGGAAGATGACACCCTGCTCCTCAAGGTCCTCACGGATCTTGTGGTAGACGACCTCGGACTCGTACTGCGCCGCGACACCGGACACGAGGCGCTGCTTCTCCGCCTCGGGGATGCCGAGCTTGTCGTACGTGTTCTTGATGTCCTCGGGCAGGTCGTCCCAGGAGGCGGCCTGCTTCTCGGTCGAACGCACGAAGTACTTGATGTTCTGGAAGTCGATGCCGGTGAGGTCGGCGCCCCAGTTCGGCATGGGCTTGCGGTCGAAGAGACGCAGGCCCTTGAGCCGCAGGTCGAGCATCCACTGCGGCTCGTTCTTGAGCGCCGAGATGTTGCGCACCACGGCCTCGGACAGGCCGCGCTGGGCGGTCGCCCCGGCGGTGTCGGCGTCGGCCCAGCCGTACTCGTACTTCCCGAGGGCGGCGAGGTGCTCCTCCTGGGTCACGACGGGCTGGACGGTCTGCTCGGTCATCTATCTGTCCTCACAGTGGTGGCGGTTGTATCGGTTACACGCGACGGGCCGGGGATGTGCGTGGTGCACACCCCGTCGCCGTGCGCGATGGTGGCGAGACGCTGCACGTGTGTGCCGATGAGCCGCGAGATGACCGCGGTCTCGGCGTCGCACAGCTGGGGAAACTCGGCGGCCACGTGCGCCACCGGGCAGTGGTGCTGGCACAGCTGCCCGCCGGACGCGATCGCGGTCGAACTGGCAGCGTAACCCTCGGCGGTCAGGGCCTGAGCAAGTGCCTCCGCCCTGGCGATGGGATCGTCGCCGGCCTCGGCCAGCGCAGCCCGGCAGCGCTCCTCCAGGGGCGCGACCTGAGCGGTGGCGAACGCGCTGACCGCGTCGGGGCCGCCGTGCTCGGCGATCCAGCGCAGGGCGGCGGTGGCGATGCCGTCGTAGAAGTGCGGGAAACCCTCCCGGGCCTCCGCCGTGAGCACGAACGCCTTGGCGGGCCGGCCCCGGCCGCGGGGGCCGTGGTGCCGGCTCTCGCGGACCTCGACCAGCCGCTCGGCCAGCATGGCGTCGAGGTGCTTGCGGATCGCGGCGGGGCTGAGCCCGAGCTGGGAACCGAGCTCGGCGGCGGTCGCGGCGCCGCTCTCGAAGAGCAGCTGGGCCACCCGGTCCCGGGTGCGGCCATCGGTGTTTTCGCTGGTGGGCACACGGAAGCCCACGGCCATACCGGCCGGCGCAGCGAGTTCCCGTGTTTTCACTACGCTAACGTTACGTATTTCATCGGCGACCCGCAAACGGCGGACCCGGTGATCCATGACACCGGCGCCCACGACCGCCTCAAATCAAGATCAAATTCGGGCGTACGATTCCCCGCGTGAGCAAACGCACCCTCCTGCGCCCGCTGGCACTCGCCTCCCTGATCGCCAACATCGGCCTGGTCGTCACGGGTGCGGCGGTCCGGCTGACCGGCTCCGGCCTCGGCTGCCCCACCTGGCCCAGGTGCACCGAGGCGTCGTACACCACGACGGCGGAGATGGGCGTGCACGGCGTCATCGAGTTCGGCAACCGCCTGCTCGGCCTCGCGCTCGGCGTGATCGCGCTGGCCTGCTTCGTCGCGGCCCTGCTCGAGCGGCCCCGGCGCCGCTCGCTGGTGCTGCTGTCGCTCGCGGTGCTCCTGGGCATCCCGGGTCAGGGCGTGATCGGCGGCATCACGGTCCTGACGGACCTGAACCCGTGGGTGGTCGGGCTCCACTTCCTGCTCTCGATGGCGCTGATCGCCCTCGCCTACGCGCTCTGGAGACGCACCGCCGAGGGTGACGGGCCCCCGCGCCGGCTGGTGGCGGCGCCGCTGTCGGCGCTGGCCCGGCTGACGGCGCTGGCGAGCGGCGCGGTGATCGTGGTCGGCGTGGTCGTCACGGGCAGCGGCCCGCACGCGGGCGACGAGAACGCCAAGCGCAACGGCCTGGACCCGGAGCTGATCTCCCAGGTCCACGCCGACCTGGTGTTCCTGCTGATCGGACTCTCGGTGGGGCTCTGGTTCGCGCTGCGCGCGGCGGGGGCGCCGGGGCCGGCGGTCCGGGCGGCGGGCGTCCTGATCGTGGTCGAGCTGGGCCAGGGGCTGATCGGCTTCGTCCAGTACTTCACCCACCTGCCGGTCCTGCTGGTCGGCGCGCACATGCTGGGCGCCTGCCTGGTCTGGGTGGCGACGCTGGGCGTGCTGTGGAGCCTGCGCGAGCGGCCCGCCGCCGCCCCGGCCCAGCCGGCAACACCGGCCACCGAGACCAAGGTGGCAACCCCCGTCGCCTGAGCCCCCGGCGCAACGAGAAGCGACCCGGGATCGCTCCCGGGTCGCTGCGGTCGGTCAGTGGGGTATTTGTGGTCGGGCCTGTCGGTGGGTGCCGCGGTAGGGGTCAGAGCTGTCAGCGCGACAGGCTGCGGCGGGACATCGCACGCCACAGGTCGTTGCTCGGGCGCATCTGCTCCATCAGCTCGCGCTCCCATTCGTTCTCCACCGCGACGCCCGCCGTCTCGCACGCCTGGCGGGCCACGTCGGTGCCGTCGGCCGCGAACTGGTCGGTCCACTCGCCGTCCTCGCCGACCAGGACGATGCGTGCGCCGCGCTTGCCGACATACTCAATGACCGCCTTCGCCCCGCCGTGGCCGTTGGCGAATGACTTGATGTCGGCGGTCAGTGTCGTAACGGAACCTTCTGCCATGACTCGCACTCTAGGCAGAACTCGACGGCGAGCAAGCACAGACGGCGGGGAATTGTGATGGCAATTACCTGCGGGTTTAGCCTTCGGGGGCATTGTTTTGGGCCTATATTGCCCGAATTACACCCGCTCCCCGGTTCCACCTAAAGGGGTAAGCCACGTCACTCCGATAACCCGAATAACGGGCATTCTGTGCGACGTACGTGAATGTCGCGACGTGATGTTTGTTACTCAGATGAGCGCGTCGACCGCGACCGCGATGAAGAGAATCGTCAGGTACGTGTAGGACCAGTGAAAGAGGCGCATCGGCTTGAGCGGCTCGCCGCGCCGGGAGCGACCCACCAGCCGCACCGCCTCGGACAGGAAGATCAGGCCCGAGACGATGGCCGTGACCCCGTAGATCGGGCCGAGGCCCAGCGGCCAGGCCGCCAGCGACGCGGCCAGCATCAGCACGGTGAAGATCAGGATCTCGGCGTTGACCCGGCCGGCCGAGCGCACCACCGGGAGCATCGGGATGCCCGCGCGGGCGTAGTCGTCCTTGTATTTGATGGCCAATGCGTAGAAATGCGGCATCTGCCAAAAAAAGACAACGGCAAAAAGTGCCCACCCGAGCGGGGCGATGGACCCGGTCACGGCCGCCCAGCCGATGAGCACGGGCGCCGCGCCGCAGATCCCGCCCCAGAACGTGTTCGCCGGCGTCCGGCGCTTGAGCCAGAGCGTGTAGACCACGTCGTAGTAGAAGATCGAGCCGGCCGTCATCGCCGTGGCCAGCCAGTTGGTGAAGGCGCCCATGAGCACGACCGAGATGGTCGCCAGCACCAGGCCGAACACCAGCGCCGAGCGCGGGGTCACGTCGTGCGCGGGCAGCGGGCGGCGCTTGGTGCGCCGCATCAGCTGGTCGATGTCCCGGTCGATGTAGCAGTTCAGCGCGCTCGCCGCGCCGGCCGCCAGCGAGCCGCCGACCAGCACCACCGCGACCAGCCACAGGTCCGGCCAGCCGCCCGCGGCGAGCATCATCGCCGGGACCGTGGTCACCAGCAGCAACTCGACGATGCGCGGCTTGGTCAGCGAGACATACGCCCTGATGACGGCGCCGACGTCGCGGCGACGCCGCGCAGGCTCCGCCGCCCGTGGCGCCGGGAGTAGACCGGGCGACCGCCCCTGGTCGGGACGCTCGGTGATCATGCTCACGGACAGCCACCTTCCGGCATCGGCGAGGGTTGAACTTAGCCGTTGCCGGCCGGGACCGGCTGGCACGTTGGGACAGACTACGCGCAGCCCGGGGCGCTCCTCGGTCGAGGTGTCCAGGGGGTGTCGTGCGGCGCAGTCCCCCGTCGCTCCGCGTCCGCTCTCAGCGTATGGGCCGTTCCGGTTCGGCGGGCGGTTGTTTACCGCTAATGGATAGGGTCAAGTCAAAAGGGTTCCCCCACCATGGCCGAGGAGTACAACCGACGTGGCTGCCAAAGACGATCTGAACTGGTCCGACCTCGACCGGAGGGCGGTCGACACCGTCCGGGTGCTGGCCATGGACGCGGTCGAGAAATCCGGTAACGGGCACCCCGGCACGGCGATGAGCCTGGCGCCGGCGGCCTACCTGCTCTTCAACCGGGTCATGCGGCACGACCCCACCGACCCGCACTGGGCCGGCCGGGACCGTTTCGTGCTCTCCTGCGGCCACTCCAGCCTGACCCTCTACATCCAGCTCTATCTGTCCGGCTACGGCCTGGCGCTCGACGATCTGGCCGCGCTGCGCCAGTGGGGCTCGCTGACCCCCGGTCACCCTGAGTACGGGCACACCCCCGGCGTCGAGGTCACCACGGGCCCGCTGGGCCAGGGCATCGGCAACGCGGTCGGCATGGCCATGGCCGCCCGCCGCGAGCGCGGCCTGTTCGACCCGGACGCCGAGGAGTCGGTCTTCGACCACCACGTCTACGTGCTGTGCTCCGACGGCGACATCGAGGAGGGCGTCAGCCACGAGTCGAGCGCCGTCGCCGCGGTGCAGAAGCTCGGCAACCTCACGGTGATCTACGACGACAACGAGATCTCCATCGAGGACGACACCCGGATCGCCAAGAACGAGGACGTCGGCGCCCGCTACGCCGCGTACGGCTGGGACGTGCACACCGTCGACTGGCGCAAGGGCGACCCGAGCAAGGGCGACTACGACGAGAACGTCGAGGAGCTCTTCGCGGCGATCCAGGCCGCCCGGGCCGTCAGCGACAAGCCGTCGTTCATCGTGCTGCGCACGATCATCGGCTGGCCCGCGCCGAACAAGCAGAACACCGGCAAGATCCACGGCTCGGCGCTCGGCGCCGACGAGGTCAAGGCCACCAAGCAGATCCTCGGCTTCGACCCGCACGTGGACTTCGCCGTCGCCGACGAGGTCCTCGCGCACGCCCGCCTCGTCTCCGACCGGGGCCGGGCGCTGCACGCCGACTGGGACAAGGCATTCGAGGTCTGGTCCGCGAGCAACCCCGAGGGCCGCAAGTTGTTCGACCGGCTGAGCTCCCGTGCCCTGCCCGACGGCTGGACGGCCGCGCTGCCCGAGTTCCCCGCCGACCCGAAGGGCCTGGCCACCCGCGCCGCCTCCGGCAAGGTGCTCGAAACCCTCGCCGGGGTCCTGCCGGAGCTCTGGGGTGGCTCCGCCGACCTGGCGGAGAGCAACAACACCACCATGAAGGGCGAGCCCTCGTTCATCCCGAGCGAGTACGCCACCAAGGCGTTCCCGGGCCACGAGTACGGCCGCACGCTGCACTTCGGCGTCCGCGAGCACGGCATGGGCTCGATCCTCAACGGCATCGCCGCGCACGGCGGCACCCGCCCGTACGGCGGCACGTTCCTGGTCTTCAGCGACTACATGCGCGGCGCCGTCCGGCTCTCCGCGCTGATGAAGCTGCCGGTCATCTACGTGTGGACGCACGACTCGATCGGCCTGGGCGAGGACGGCCCGACCCACCAGCCGATCGAGACGCTCTCCGCGCTGCGCGCCATCGTCGGCCTCGACGTGGTCCGCCCGGCGGACGCCAACGAGACCACCTGGGCCTGGCGCGGCGCACTCGAGCACACCGACCGCCCGACCGCGCTCGCGCTCTCCCGGCAGAACCTGCCCACCATCGACCGCAACCGGTACGCGTCGGCCGAGGGCACCCTGCGGGGCGGCTACATCCTCTCCGAGGCGTCGACCGGACAGCCGCAGGTCATCCTCATCGGCACCGGCTCCGAGGTGCAGTACTGCCTCACCGCGCAGGAGCGCCTCGAGGCCGAGGGCACCCCGACCCGGGTGGTGTCGATGCCGTGCCAGGAGTGGTTCCACGAGCAGGACGCGGCGTACCAGCAGGAGGTCCTGCCGCGCGGCGTCAAGGCCCGGGTCACGGTCGAGGCCGGCATCCGGATGAGCTGGGACCGCATCCTGGGCGAGGCCGGCGAGCCGGTGAGCATCGAGCACTACGGCGCCAGCGCCCCGGCCAAGATCCTGTTCGAGCAGTTCGGTTTCACCGCGGACAACGTCGTCGCCAAGGCCAACGCCGCCCTCGCCAAGGTCGGAGAAATCACCGGTTACACGACCGGTACCTGAGCTACCGAGGCGGCTCCGCCGTACTAGAGGTAGAAGAAACTTGAGGAGTAGCGATGACCGACAGGCTGGCTGACCTTTCCGCCGCAGGTGTGGCGGTGTGGCTCGACGACCTTTCCCGCGTCCGCCTGCAGAGCGGCTCGCTGGACCGGATGCGCCGCGAGCAGCACGTGGTCGGCGTGACCACGAACCCGACCATCTTCGCCAAGGCGCTCGCCGACGCCGACGCGTACGACTCGCAGCTCAAGGACCTCGCCGCGCAGGGCGTCACGGTCGAGGAGGCGGTGCGGCTGCTGACCTCGTACGACGTGCGCTGGGCCGCCGACGTCATGAAGCCCGCGTACGACGCGTCGTCCGGCGTCGACGGCCGGGTGTCGATCGAGGTCGACCCGCGCAGCGCGCACGAGACCGCCAAGACCGCGGCCGAGGCCAAGACGCTGTGGTGGCTCGTGGACCGTCCGAACGTCTTCATCAAGATCCCGGCGACCGAGGCGGGCCTGCCGGCGATCACGGCGACCCTGGCCGAGGGCATCAGCGTGAACGTGACGCTGATCTTCTCGCTGGAGCGCTACCGGGCCGTCATGGACGCGTTCCTGGCGGGCATGGAGCAGGCCAAGGCCAACGGGCACGACCTGACCCAGATCGGCTCGGTCGCCTCGTTCTTCGTGTCCCGGGTGGACACCGAGATCGACAAGCGGCTCGACAAGATCGGCAGCGACGAGGCCCGGGCGCTGCAGGGCAAGGCGGGCGTGGCCAACGCCCAGCTCGCGTACCAGGCGTACGCCGAGGTCTTCGGCACCGCCCGCTGGCAGGCGCTGGCCGACGCGGGCGCGCACCCGCAGCGGCCGCTCTGGGCGTCGACCGGCACGAAGAACCCGGACTACAAGGACACCATCTACGTCGAGGAGCTGATCGCGCCCGGCACGGTGAACACCATGCCGGAATCGGTGATCAAGGCGTTCGAGGACCACGGCGAGACCCGTGGCGACACGGTGACCGGCTCGTACGCCGCCGCGCAGAAGGTAATGGACGACCTCGCCGCGGTCGGCATCGACTTCGACGACGTGTTCCGGGTCCTCGAGGACGAGGGCGTCGAGAAGTTCGAGACCAGCTGGGGCGAGCTGCTCGAGGACGTGAAGAAGTCACTCGCGGCCGCCTCCGCGGGCGCGCGGAATCCGAGCGACGCCGCGAAGTGACGTGACCGACGGGTTCGCGGTCATGGAGGCCGCCGCGGGGCTCGCCGTTTTCGGCGGCCCGGCGGCGGCCTCCCGCCACGAACTGGTCGCGCGGGGCGTGCCCGGCCTGCTGGCCAGCGGGGACCCGACGCTGTGGGGCCCGGCCGCCGAGGCCGGCGCGAAGGCGGCCCTGGAGTTCCTGGACGCCGGCCGGCGGGACCGCGAGCTGCTGCCCCTGATCGCCGAACTGCGCGAGGAGCTCGGCGACCTCACCGACGTGGTGCTCGCCGGCCCCGGCGGCACCGCCGAGGTCGCGGCCCGCACGCTGGGCCGGCGGCTGACCGTTCTCGACGACCCCGACCCGCAGCGGGTCCGTGCGCTGATCGACGACGGCGGCCGGCTGCGCCGCACGCTCGTCGTGCTCCGCGACGACGGCCTGCTCGAACCCCTCCGGCAGGCCTGGCTCGACCTCGGCTACCCGCCCGCCGAGGCGGCCCGCCACTTCGTGGCGTTGTCCGGACCCGTGCCCGGCATCATCGACGTCCCGGGCGATCCCGGCGCCCTGACCGCCCTCGCCTTCGCCGGCGTGGACGTCGCCGAGCTGATCGACGAGGCCGAGCTGTTCGCCCCGTCGCTGGCCGGCGACCACCACAACCCCGCGCTCGCGCTCGGCGTCGCCCTGGCCGGCGCCGGCCGGATCGCCCTGGTGCCGGACGGCACCGGCATCGAGGGCCTCGGCGAATGGGCCGCCGACCTGGTCACCGGCGCGCTCGGCCTGCTCGCGATCGAGGTCGAGTCCCCCGCGGCCGCCGGCTCACTGCCCGGAGACGTCCTGATCATCTCGTACGGCGGGAGCCTGGCACCGGGTGCGGTCCCCGGCGGCGGCGTCCGCCCCGACCTGGCCGTCAACGGCCCGCTGGGCGCGCAGTTCCTCGCCTGGCGGTACGCGGTCGCCATCGCCGCGCGGGTACGCGGCGTCGACCCGTTCCGGAGCTTCGAGCCCGAGACCGCCGTGCCGGAGCCCGGGGCGCCGTCCTTCGTCGAGGGCGCGGTGGAGATCTTCACCACTGGCGGCGCGACCGACCTCGGTTCCGCGCTGCGGGAGCTGCTCGCCGACGTGGACGATCACCTCGCCGTACGGGCCTTCCTGGACCGTGACGCCGACGCGGCGGTGGCCGGCGTACGGCCGCTGCTGGCCGCCGCCTGCCCTCGGCCGGTCTCGTTCGGCTGGGGCCGATACCACAGGGGCGGACCGCGAAACGGCGCGTTTCTGCAGATCACCGGCCTGGCCGCCGGCGACGTGCGGGTGCCGGGCGAGCCGCACACGCTCGGCGACCGGCAGGCGGCCCGGGCCGCCGGCGACCGGCGGGCGCTGCGGCGCGAGGGCCGCCCGCTGCTGCGCCTGCACCTCACCGACCGCGCCGAGGGCGTGCGGCAGCTGCTCGCCGCCGCCGGCACGCTGCCGCACCGACCATCACCCGTACGCCTGCGGGGGCAGGAAAAGCTGGCAGGATGGGCACGTGGGTAATCCGCTGCGCACGGCACAGGACCGACGGCTACCGAGGATCCCGGAGCCCTGCGCTCTGGTGATCTTCGGGGTCACCGGCGATCTCTCCCGAAAGAAACTCATCCCGGCCGTCTACGACCTGGCCAACCGCGGCCTGCTGCCGCCGGGCTTCGTGGTGCTGGGCTTCGCGCGCCGTGACTGGGGCGACGGCGACTTCGAGTCGCTGGCCTACGAGGCCGCCAAGAAGGGCGCGCGCACGCAGTGGCGCGAGGAGGTGTGGACCCGGCTGGCGAGCCAGTTCCAGTTCGTGCCCGGCTCGTTCGACGACGACACGGCGTTCGACCAGCTGGCGAGCACTTTGGACGAGCTGCGCGAGCGCAACGGCATCGCGGGCAACGCCGCCTTCTACTTCTCCATCCCGCCGGCCGCGTTCCCGCTGGTGCTCAACCAGCTGGCCCGCACCGGGATGGCCGACAACGCCAAGTCCGGCGGCTGGCGCCGGGTCGTGGTCGAGAAGCCGTTCGGCAACGACCTGAAGACGGCGATGTCGCTGAACCAGCTCGTCGACGAGGTCTTCACCCCCGCCGACGTGTTCCGCATCGACCACTACCTCGGCAAGGAGACGGTCCAGAACATCCTGGCCCTGCGCTTCGCGAACAACCTGTTCGAGCCGGTGTGGAACTCCAAGTACGTCGACTCGGTGCAGATCACCATGGCCGAGGACGTCGGCATCGGCACCCGGGCGGCGTTCTACGACGCCTCCGGCGCGGCCCGCGACGTGCTGCAGAACCACCTGCTCCAGCTGCTCGCCCTGGTGGGCATGGAGGAGCCGACGAGCTTCGACCCCAATGACGTACGCGCGGAGAAGCTCAAGGTCCTCAAGGCCATCAGCCTGCCCCGCAACATCGCCACCGACTCGGTACGCGGCCAGTACCTGCCCGGCTGGGTCGCCGGCGAGCGCGCCGTCGGCTACCTCGAGGAGAAGGGCGTGCCGACGGACTCCACGACGGAGACCTACGTCGCCGTGCGCCTCGGCATCCAGAACCGGCGCTGGGCGGAGGTGCCGTTCTACGTCCGGGTCGGCAAGCGGCTGCCGCGCCGGGTCACCGAGATCGCCATCATGTTCAAGAAGGCGCCGCACCTGCCGTTCGACCACGCCGACGTCGAGATGCTCGGCAACAACCAGCTGGTCATCCGGGTCCAGCCGGACGAGGGCGTGGTGCTCAAGTTCGGTTCGAAGGTGCCGGGCACCACGATGGAGGTCCGGGACATCGCGATGGACTTCCAGTACGGCGAGGCGTTCACCGAGTCCAGCCCGGAGGCCTACGAGCGGCTCGTCCTGGACGTGCTCGTCGGCGACCGCACCCTGTTCCCGGACGCGGCCGAGATCGAGCAGAGCTGGCGGGTCATCGACCCGCTCGAGGCGGCCTGGACGGGCACCACGCCGGAGCCGTACCGCTCCGGCGAGTGGGGACCGCGGGCGTCCGACGAGATGCTGGCCCGCGAGGGCCGCGCCTGGAGGCGGGCATGAGCGAGTGCACCGAGCGCAGCGAGGGCCGCGAGCGCATGCCGAAGGGTGGCACAGCATGATCGGGCTGTGGGACACCACCGGCAACGAGGTGGTCAAGGCGCTCGCGGCCGAGCGGCGCAGCGCGGGCGGCGTGGCCAGCGGCCTCGCCCTGACGCTGGTCGCGGTCGTGGAGGAGAAGAAGGTCCGCGAGGCCGAGGCCGCCGCGACCATCGCGGCGGCGGCGCACCCCTGCCGCCTGCTCATCGTGGTCCGCTCGGACCTCGACGGCCGCAGCCGCCTCGACGCCGAGATCGTCGTGGGCGGCCGGCTGGGTCCGGCCGAGGCCGTCGTGATGCGCATGTACGGCCGGCTGGCCCTGCACGCCGAGTCGGTCGTCATGCCGCTGCTGGCCCCGGACGTGCCGGTGGTGACGTGGTGGCACAGCGAGCCGCCGGACACCATCGCCAACGACTTCCTCGGCGTGGTCGCCGACCGGCGCATCACCGACAGCAAGCTGGCCCCGGACCCCGTCGGGGCGCTGCGCCGGCGGGCGGCCGACTACGCGCCCGGCGACACCGACCTGACCTGGACCCGGATCACCCTGTGGCGCACCCTGGTCGCGGGCGCGTTCGACACCACCGAGGAGCGCGTCACCGGCGCGACCATCGAGGCGCCGCTGAACGACCCGACGGCCGCGCTGATGAAGGGCTGGCTGAAGTCACGGCTGGGCATCGAGCCGAACTGGGTGCACACCGACCGCTCGCCGCGGATGCACTCCGTCGAGCTGCAGTGCGCCAACGGCGACTGCGTGAAGGTCACCCGCGAGGAGGGCACGGCCCTGTTCAGCCGGTCCGGGCAGGAGGACCGCTACATGCCGCTGCCGAAGCGGCCCGTCGGCGACGAACTGGCCGAGGAGCTGCGCCGGCTCGACGCCGACCAGATCTACGGCGAGGCGCTGGGCGCCCTGGCCGGCGTCGCGGGCCTGGACAGCAAGCCGCCGATGCGCGTACACGTCTGGAAGGACCCGGCGCTGGCCGCCCGCGCGAGCGGGAGCGCTTGATTTCCTAGATCACGGGGCCGTTCCGCCGTTTCGGCGGGCGGCCCCTTTTGCAGAATGACGAGAGGTGCCATGAGCGAGCTTGCGAGCGAATCATCAACTCTGCGCGCGACGAATGTCATCGCCGGAGCGCCAGCGGAGGCGATGGCATGAGCGAGACCGTTGTGGTGGTGGTTCCCGATGCTGACATTCTGGCGTCGGCGGTGGCGGCGCGCCTGGTCGTCAGGATCATCGACGCGCAGGCCGAGCGGGGCTGGGCGAGCGTCGTGCTGACCGGGGGCCGGGTGGCGGCGAAGGTGCTGCGCGCGGTGAAGGAGCTGCCGGCCTCGGACGCGGTCGACTGGTCGCGGATCGACCTGTGGTGGGGCGACGAGCGGTTCCTGCCCGCGGGCCACCCGGACCGCAACGAGACGCAGGCCCGGGAGGCGCTGCTGGACGCGCTCGCGCTCGACCCGGCGCACGTGCACGCCATGCCGGCCTCCGACGGCCCGGACGGCGACGACGCGAAGGCGGCCGCCGCCCGGTACGCGCACGAGCTGGCCGCCGCGGCGCGGCCGGGCAGCTCGGAGCTGCCGCACTTCGACGTGCTGATGCTCGGGGTCGGCGAGGACGGCCACGTGGCCTCGCTCTTCCCGGAGCACCCCGGCGTCTACGAGACCGGCACGGTCGCGGCCGTGCACAACAGCCCGAAGCCGCCGCCGACCCGGATCACCCTGACCATGCCGGCCATCCAGACGGCCGAGGAGGTCTGGCTGATCGCGGCGGGCAAGGACAAGGCGGCCGCGGCCGGCATGGCGATCGGGGGCGCCGGCCCGAAGCAGGTGCCGGCGGCGGGAGCGGTCGGCACCGTGCGGACGTTGTGGCTGCTGGACCGCGCCGCCGCGGCCAACGTGCCGCCGCGGGCGCGCAGCCTGCGCTGAGCGCCCAGGACATGCGGAAAAGGGCCGCCGGAGGGCGGCCCTTTCCCGTGTCTGAGCTCAGGCGAGCAGCGTCGGGATCTTCTCGAACAGCTGCGTCGTGTACGTCATCATCTCGTGCAACATCCAGTTACCCGAGAACAGGATCGCCGCGCCGACACCCACCGCCTTGGGCACGAACGACAGCGTCGCCTCCTGAATCTGCGTCACCGACTGGAACAACGAGATCGCGAAACCGATCAGCAGCGCCGTGACCAGCACCGGCGCGCACATCTTCGCCGCGACGGTCATCGCCTGCAGGCCCAGCTCCACGATCTGCGTGTCGGTCATGCCATCCCGTTCGGCGCACCGCCGCCACCCGGGGAGACCCAAACGGGGGCACCACGGTTGCCGTTCGGTTCGCACCGGCCGAATTCTCAGGTCAGGCGCGGGACGAGATCTGCTGCACCGCCCAGCCGTTGCCGTCGGGGTCGGCGAAGAAGACGAAACCCACGTTGTCCAGCGGGTCGGGCACCGCCCGGGGGTTCTCACCCACCTTCTGCACGTCGCTGACCGGCACGCCCCGGGCGACCAGCTCGGCGTGCGCCCGGTTGATGTCGGGCACCACCAGCTGCAGCCCCTTGAGCGAGCCGGGCGGCATGTCGGGGACGGCGCCCTTGCCGATGACGATCGAGCAGCCCGAGCCCGGCGGGGTCAGCTGCACGATCCGGACGTCGTCGTTGATCACGGTGTCATGGTCGACGTTGAAGCCGAGCTGGTCGGCGTAGAACTCCTTCGCCCGGTCGATGTCCGAGACGGGCACGACTACCACTTCAAGGGTCCAGTTCACGCGCCTTATCGTGCCACCGGCGGCGACGCCATGGGGCGCCCCGGCACCTCGATCGGGCCGGGTGGCCCGGAGACCGCGCCGGAGGGCAGCGCGGCGGGTGCGCTCGCCGGCACCGGTACCCCCGCCGGGGACGGCGCGGGCGAGCTCGTCGGCTCCGGTGCGGGCAGCGACGGCGACGGCACCGTTGCGGCCGGCTGCTGCGGTACCGGGCGCGGCGGCGCGTCGTGCTCACCGCGTACCGCGAAGAATGCCGCCACCAGCACGGCCGCGACCGCCAGCAGCGGCCGCCACCAGGGGCGCCACGACGGGCGCGCCGCCGTCGCCGTCGGCGGCGGTTCCGGCCGCAGCCGCTCGGGGGTGATCTGGGCCGCGCGCCCGGCCAGCGCCCGGCGCACCCGCTCCTCGACTTCCGTGCTCATCGCCGCTCCCCCAGCCTGCCACGCAGAATGGTCAGGGCGCGGCTCGCGGTCGACTTGACCGTGCCGCGCGACACCCGCAGCACGTCGGCGATCTCCCGCTCGGACAGCTCCGACCAGTAGCGCAGCACCATCACCTGGCGCTGCCGCACCGTCAGCTCCGCCAGCGCCGCCAGCACCTCCCGGTCGCCCTGCCCCAGCAGCACCTCGTCCTCCGCGGCCGGCGCCAGGCCCGGACGCGGCGGCACGTAGGCCCGCGCGCTGCGCCGGCGGCGCAGCGCCGAGCGGGCCGCGTTCATCACCCCGGTCGTCAGGTACGCGTGCGGGTCGGCCACCGAGGCCAGGTCGGCGCCGTGCCGCCGGTACAGCGCGGCGAACACGTCCTGGACGATGTCCTCGGCGGTCGGCAGGTCGTCGACCATCAGCACCGCCAGGCGCACCAGGCTCAGCCGGCGCGCGTGGTACAGCTCGTTGATCGCCGGCGGGCCGTCCGCGCCGGCGCCGCGCACCGCCCGGGCCGGGCCGGACACGACCGACCGCAGCAGGCGCAGCAGGGGCGCGGGCAGCGGAAAGGCGAGAGTCATGGTGGTCCTGGGGTCAGCGCCGGGTCGGTGCGGGCGACGGTACCCCGGCCGGGCCGTCGGGCACCGGCGAGGCGGCCGGCCGAGGCGGCGCCGGGGCCGCGGCCGGGCCGGACGGCAGGGGCCCCTTCGGGACCGCGGCCGGGCCGCCGGGCCGGCTGGGGCTCGGCACGGGCGCCGGAGCACCCGGCACCGAGGAGACGGTAGGCGCGGGCGCCGGAGCACCCGGCACCGAGGAGACGGTCGGCACGGGGGCCGGGCCGCCGGGCACCGAGGAGGCGGTCGGCGCGGGCTCCGGCGCTGCCGGGGAGGCCGCCGGCCTCGGCGCGGGCGGCGGCGCCTCGTCCGCGAACGCACCGGTTGCGGTCAGCACACCGAGGACGGCGACGGCGATCCCGCCGAGGGCGAGCGAGGCGGTGCGGGCGTTCGGTTGCATCACGGGGCTCCTGGGGGTCGGTAACGGCCTTCGCAGGAGTAGACGCGCGGCGCCGCGGAAGGTTGGCGGCCGTACGGTGACGCACGCCACAGCGAACCGGGTCCTAGACTCGCGGCCGTGCAGCCATCGATCCGCGCCTACCGGCCCGCCGACCTCGGCGCCGTCTACGACATCTGCGTGCGCACCGCCGACGCCGGCGGCGACGCCCGCGGCCGGTACTCCTCCGAGCGGCTGATGGGCGACATCTTCGCCGCCCCGTACGTGACGCTGGAGCCGGAACACACGCACGTCCTGGACGACGGCGACGGCAACGCGGTCGGCTACGTGCTCGGCACGGCCGACACGACCACGTTCGCGCGGCGCTACCTGGACGAATGGCTGCCCGCGACGGCCGGCCGCTACCCCGAGCCGCCGGACCCGCCCGTGACGCCGGAGCAGGGCATGCTGTGGCTGCATTACCACCCGGAGCGCATGGTCGTGCCCGAGCTGGCGGCGTACCCGGCGCACCTGCACATCGATCTGCTGCCGCAGTGGCAGGGCAAGGGCTGGGGGCGCGGCCTGATGGACGCGTTCCTGGCCGGGCTGCGGGCCGCCGGCGTGCCGCGGGTGCACCTCGGCATGGCACCCGCCAACGTCGCCGCGCGCGCCTTCTACGACCGGCTCGGCTTCACCGAGATCCCGGTACCCGGCGCCACCGCGGTCACCTATCTGGGTCGCGGCACCGCCGCGTAGCGGCGCCTATTCGCCGCGGCCGCGGCGCTGACGAACCTTGGCCAGCGCCTCGGCGAGTATCGCCGCGCCGTCGGCGTCGGAGCGGCGCTCCTTCACGTAGGCCAGGTGCGACTTGTACGGCTCGGCGCGCAGCCGGCCGGGCGGGTTCTGCCGGTCGAGACCGCCCGGCTGGCCGCACCGGGTGCAGTCCCACGTCTCCGGGGGTACCACGTCGGCGGCGAAACGGACCTCGACCGGGTGCCCCGCGGCACACCAGTAGGTCACCTGTCGCCGGGGGGCGGGCTCGCTGCGCTCGTCGGGACGCATCGGGCTGGAGCCGACGCGGCTACCGCGGATCGCACTGCCACTGGACACGGAAGTCACTCCTGTCTCGAGGGCGTTTCATCGCCGGGGAAAGCCGGCGGCATTAACGGTGGAAAAACAACCGCGCGGCCCGGACCGGACCGCGCGGCAGAGTCTACGACTCACAGAGGCCCCGGTGAAGGGCCCAGCACGAACGCTTGCGAAGCGGACGTCAACTATCTGTTTCAGCCCGCCTGGGCGACCTTGAGCCAGAGCCCGAGGCCGACGATGCAGGCGAACCAGATGACGCCGACCAGCACCGTGTAGCGGTCCAGGTTCTTCTCCGCGACCGAGGAGCCGGCCAGGCTGGAGGTGACACCGCCGCCGAACATGCTGGACATGCCCCCACCCTTGCCGCGGTGCAGCAGGACGAGCAGGGTCAGCAGGACGCTGGAGATGAGCAGCAACACGATCAACGTGTACGCGAACGCGATCGGCATGGTCGGGTCATTCCTCTCGAAGGGCACGGCAGCGCCACAACAATAGCGGGTACCCGGCCGCCGCCACGAGGCGGCCGGGCATCCATGATTCAGCGCGGAAGGTGCTCGCGGAAACGGACGATCGAGGCGAATTCCTCGGCGTCCAGGCTCGCGCCGCCGATGAGTGCGCCGTCCACATCGGGCTGCGCCATGATAGCGGCGATATTGGCCGCCTTCACGGAACCGCCGTACTGGATGCGCACCGCGTCGGCCGTCTCCGCGCCGTACTTCTCGGCGAGCCGCTCCCGGATCGAGCCGCACACCTCCTGCGCGTCCTCGGGCGTCGCGGTCTTGCCGGTGCCGATCGCCCACACCGGCTCGTACGCGATCACGATGTTCTTGACCTGCTCGGCCGTGAACCCGTCGAGCGCGCCGTCGAGCTGGCTCGCGACGTGCGCGACGTGCGTGCCGGCCTCGCGGATCTCCAGGCCCTCGCCGACGCAGAGGATCGGCGTCAGGTCGTTCGCCAGGGCCGCCTTCACCTTGGCGTTGACCAGCGCGTCGTCCTCGTTGTGGTACTCGCGGCGCTCGGAGTGACCGATCACCACGTAGCCGCAGCCCAGCTTGGCCAGCATCGCCCCGGAGACGTCCCCGGTGTACGCGCCGCTCGGGTGCGGCGACAGGTCCTGCGCGCCGTAGCCGATCGGCACCTTGTCGCCGTCGATCGCCGTCTGCACGCTGCGCAGCGAGACGAACGCCGGCAGCACGACCGCCTCGACGTCGGTGAGCTGCTGCTCGTTGAGGCTCGCGGCGAGCTTCTGCACCAGGAGGATGGCCTCGAGGTGGTTGAGGTTCATCTTCCAGTTGCCGGCCATGATCGGACGGCGGGTCACGTCAGCCATGCTTCAGCTCTCCAGCGCGGCGAGACCCGGCAGGGTCTTGCCCTCGAGGTACTCCAGCGACGCGCCGCCGCCGGTCGAGATGTGCCCGAACGCGGACTCGTCGATGCCGAGCGTGCGCACGGCCGCGGCCGAGTCGCCGCCGCCGACGACCGAGAAGCCGTCGATCTTCGTGATGGCCTCGGCGACGCCCCGGGTGCCGGCCGCGAACGGCGCCAGCTCGAAGACGCCCATCGGGCCGTTCCAGAAGACCGTCCGCGCCGACCCGATCGCGTCGGCGAAGAGCGCGACGCTCTCCGGGCCGATGTCCAGCCCGAGCCGGTCGGCCGGGATCGCCGAGGCGGCGACCGTGGCGTGCTCCGCGTCGGCCGCGAAGGCGGTCGCCGCGACCACGTCGACCGGCAGCACGATCCGGCCCTCGGCCTGCGCGAGGAGATCGGCGCAGGTCGCGATCATCTCCTCCTCGAGCAGCGACTTGCCGACCTCGTGGCCCTGCGCCTTGAGGAAGGTGAAGCACATGCCGCCGCCGACGAGCAGCTTGTCGACCTTCGGCAGCAGCGCCTTGATCACGGCGAGCTTGTCGGAGACCTTCGAGCCGCCGAGCACCACCACGTACGGCTGCTCCGGGCTCTCGGTCACCCGCCGCAGCACGTCGACCTCCTTGATGACGAGGCCGCCCGCGTAGTGCGGCAGCCGCGCCGGGACGTCGTAGACCGAGGCGTGCTTGCGGTGCACCGCGCCGAACGCGTCGTCGACGTAGTACTCCGCCAGCGCCGCGAGCTCATCGGCGAAGGCGCCACGCTCGGCGTCGTCCTTGCTGGTCTCGCCCGCGTTGAAGCGCAGGTTCTCCAGCAGCAGCACCTGGCCGTCGGTCAGCGCGGCGGCGGACTCCTTGGCGGAGGACCCCACGGTGTCCGCGGCGAAGACGGCGGAGCCGCCGAGCAGCTCACCGAGGCGCGTGGCGACCGGCGCGAGCGTGAACTTCGGGTCCGGCGCGCCCTTGGGGCGGCCGAGGTGCGAGCACACGATCACGCGGGCGCCCGCGTCACGCAGGGCGATCAGGGTCGGCAGCACCGCGCGGATGCGGCCGTCGTCGCTGATCCGGCCCGGCTCGTTTTTGTCGAACGGGACGTTCAGGTCGGCGCGCACGAGCACGCGCCGACCCGAGACACCCTCGCCGAGCAGGTCGTCGAGAGTCTTCACGTGTGTCAGCCGACCAGCTTGACCAGGTCGACGAGGCGGTTCGAGTAGCCCCACTCGTTGTCGTACCAGCCGACGACCTTGACCTGGTCGCCGATCACCTTGGTGAGGCCGGCGTCGAAGATGCAGGAGGCCGGGTCGGTGACGATGTCGCTCGACACGATCGGGTCCTCGGTGTAGACCAGGATGCCCTTGAGCGGGCCGTCCGCCGCGGCCTTGATGGCGGCGTTGACCTCGTCGACCGAGGTCGCGCGGGACGCGGTGAAGGTCAGGTCGGTGGCCGAGCCGGTCGGGATCGGCACCCGCAGCGCGAAGCCGTCGAGCTTGCCCTTGAGCTCCGGCAGCACCAGGCTGACGGCCTTGGCGGCACCGGTCGAGGTCGGCACGATGTTGAGGGCGGCGGCGCGGGCCCGGCGCAGGTCGCCGTGCGGGCCGTCCTGCAGGTTCTGGTCCTGCGTGTACGCGTGGATCGTGGTCATCAGGCCACGCTCGATGCCGATCGTGTCGTTGATCACCTTCGCCATCGGCGCGAGGCAGTTGGTGGTGCAGGACGCGTTCGAGATGACCGTGTGCTTGGCGGCGTCGTACAGGTTGTCGTTGACGCCCATCACGATCGTGATGTCCTCGTTCTTGGCCGGCGCCGAGATGATGACCTTCTTCGCGCCGTTGGTGACGTGCGTCTTGGCCTTGTTGGCGTCGGTGAAGAAGCCGGTCGACTCGATGACGACGTCGGCGCCCAGGTCGCCCCAGGCGAGGTTCGCGGGGTCGCGCTCGGCGAAGGCCTTGAAGGTCTTGCCGGCGACGGTGATCTCGTCCGCCGTGGCCTTCACCTCGTGCGGCAGGCGGCCCAGGATGCTGTCGTACTTCAGCAGGTGGGCGAGGGTGGCGTTGTCCGTCAGGTCGTTGACGCCGACGATCTCGATGTCCGCGCCGGAGGCGAGCACCGCCCGGAAGAAGTTGCGGCCGATACGGCCGAAGCCGTTGATGCCAACCCGGATGGTCACAGGTGGATCTCCTCGTTTCGGTCCGCCGGAATCTGGGACCGGCGGATGTCTGCGTGCCGACCGTATCGAGGGCCGGCTGTTGCTCATCAGGGCCGCCGCGCGTGCAGGGACCAGCCGCCGCATCCAGGTCTTGACCTGGTGCCACCGGCGGCGCCCGGCGTGGGGCGGCCATTCTGCCGGCACCGTCGCCGTCGTCGTCACCCTATCCGAGGAGGTGTCCGCCTCTCGCATTGGGGCGCGACCTGATCGTTACCTAAGGTACCGAAAATCTCCCGGCGCCCCGGGCGAACCGCCGCCCCCGAAAGGGGATCCCGCGCCCGCGCGCGGGCCCGGCCCGGGAATCAGCAGGCCATCATCTCGGGGGTGACGGCGGCCTCGGTGTCCGGGATGCCAAGGTCGCGGGCGCGCTTGTCGGCCAGGGCGAGCAGACGCCTTATGCGGCCGGCGATCGCGTCCTTGGTCAGCGGCGGGTCGGCGAGCGCGCCCAGCTCCTCGAGCGAGGCCTGGCGGTGCTCCAGCCGCAGGCGCCCCGCGGAGGTGAGGTGGTTGGGCGCCTCGTCGGCGAGGATCTCCAGCGCCCGGGTGACCCGGGCGGCCGCCGCCACCGCGGCGCGGGCGGAGCGGCGCAGGTTCGCGTCGTCGAAGTTCGCCAGGCGGTTCGCCGTCGCGCGCACCTCCCGGCGTACCCGGCGCTCCTCCCAGGCGAGCACGCTCGAGTGCGCGCCGATGCGGGTGAGCAGCGCCGCGATCGCGTCCCCGTCCTTGATCACCACGCGGTCGACGCCGCGCACCTCGCGCTCCTTGGCGGTGATCCCTATGCGCCGGGCGGCGCCACGCAGCGCCAGGGCCGCCTCCGGCCCCGGGCAGGTGATCTCCAGGGCGCTGGAGCGGCCGGGCTCGGTCAGCGAGCCGTGCGCCATGAACGCGCCTCGCCACGCGGCGACCGCGCAGCACACGTTGGCGGAGACGACGTGCGGCGGCAGCCCGCGCACGGGACGGCCCCGGACGTCGAGCAGCCCGGTCTGCCGGGCCAGCGCCTCGCCGTCCTTGACGATGCGCACGATGTAGTGGCTGCCCTTGCGCAGGCCGCCGGAGGCGAGCACGTGCACCTCGCTGGGGTAGCCGTACACCTCGGCGATCTCGCGGCGCAGCCGCCGGGCGACCGCGCCCGTGTCCAGCTCGGCCTCGACCACCACCCGCCCGGACACGATGTGCAGGCCGCCCGCGAAACGCAGCAGGGCGGCCATCTCCGCACGGCGGCAGCACGGCTTGGGCACGTCCACCCGGCTCAGCTCGTCCTTGACCGCTGCCGTCATCGCCATCTCGAAGTCACCTCATGCTTGTTTCGCGGTACGCCAGTTGCTTAACGATCGGAGCCGAGGAGCGGCACCAGTGCTGTGCCCAACGACTCAGGATCATGCTTGGGGCTGCCGTCCGCCACCGCCAAGGATGCCAGGATCAGGCGCGCACCGAGGGCCTCGGCGGCCCGGTGCACCGGGTCCGGCTCGCCGACCCACTTGCTGTCGGCCAGCACCGTGTCGACCCGGAGCTGCGGAAGGTACCAGTGCAGCGCGGCCAGATGATCGGCCACGGAGAGCCCGAGGGTCTCGTTCTCGGCCGCCAGGTTGAGCGTCACCAGCCGCTGCGCGGGGCTCGCGACGATGGCGGCGGCGAGCTCCGGCACCAGCAGGTGCGGCAGCACGCTGGTGTACCAGCTGCCCGGCCCGAAGATCAGCCAGTCGGCCTCGGCGATGGCGGCGACGGCGGGCGGGCAGGCCGGCGGCGCGGCCGGAACGATCCGCAACGCCTCGACGTGACCGCTGGCGACGGCGACGGCGTGCTGACCGCGCACGGTGACGACGTCGTCGGGCCGCTCCGGATCGCCGCCGCGCACGTCGGCCTCGATCCCGACCGCGTGGCAGGCCATCGGCAGGACCCGGCCCTGCGCGCCGACCATGGCGCCGGCGTGCGCGAGCGCCTCGACGGGATCGCCGAGCAGCTCCATGAGCCCGAGCAGCAGCAGGTTGCCGACGGCATGCCCGGCGAGCGGATCGTGCCGCCCACCGCGGAACGCGATCTGCCGGTCCACGCCACCCCACCCGGCCTTCGCGGCGCCCGCAGCGCCGCCACCGGCGACCCCGCCCGCAGCGCCGCCGACCGTTCCCTCGCCACCCGTGCTTTCTTCGCCCGCGACGCCGCCGCCGACCGGACCCCCGCCGCCCGCGCCCTTGTCGCCCGCGACGCGGCCGGCCGGATCCCCGCCGCCCGCGCGGCCGTGGCCCGCCCAGCCGTGTTCGGCCGAGACGGGGATGCCATCCGCCTCCATGGCGCGGCCGGCCGACCCGCCGAGCAGCGCGAAACGGTGCTGGAGCAGCGCCACCGTGCGCTGATGTGCCGGGTCGTCGTCGGCGAGCGCGGCCAAAGCCATGCGCAGGTCACCCGGCGGCAGCTGGGCGTCCCGCTCGGCGCGCAGCCGCCCGCTGGAGCCGCCGTTGTCGCCCACCGTGACCACGGCGGTGATGTCGAGATCCAGCTCGGGCGCGCAGTTGCGCAGGGCACGGAGCGAGACCGCCAGCCCGTGACCGCCGCCGAAGGCCACGACCCTGATCGGCCGCCGCCCACCCACTTCGCCGCCGCGGGCGGCTACGCCACGCGGCCCTGCCGGCTGACCCGCCGTCACTCCCGCCCCAGGTCGCGGTGCGAGGAGTGTGCGGACAGGCGGATGTCGCGCAGCTGGGCCGTGAGCTCCTCCGCTATCGCGACGCTGCGGTGCTTGCCGCCGGTGCAGCCGATGGCGACGGTCAGGTAGCGCTTGCCCTCGCGCTCGAACCCGGGCGCGGTCGTGGCGATGAGCCCGGCATAGGTGGCCACGAAGTCGTGCGCGCCCTCCTGGCCGAGGACGTAGCCGCTGACGCCCTCCTCGAGCCCGGTGTGCTCGCGCAGCTCGGGCACCCAGAACGGGTTCGGCAGGAAGCGGGCGTCGAGCACGTAGTCGGCGTCGGGCGGCAGCCCGTACTTGAAGCCGAACGACAGCACGGTGATCCGCAGCCGGCGCGCGTCCTCGCCGCCGAAGAGCTCCTCGACCCGGCGCCGCAGCTGATTGACGTTGAGGTGACTCGTGTCGATGATCACGTCGGAGTGCTCGCGGGCCTCCTCGAGCAGCTTGCGCTCGGCGGTGATGCCGTCGGCCAGCCGCCCGTCACCCTGCAGCGGATGCGAGCGCCGCACGGACTCGAACCGCCGGATCAGCACCTCGTCGTCGGCGTCGACGAACACGACCCGCGGCGAGAATCCCCGGTCCTTGAGCGCGCGGACCGCGCCGGCCAGGTCGGTGGAGAACGCCCGGCTGCGCACGTCCAGCACCATCGCGGTGCGCCGGGCGGCGCCGCCGGCCTCGAACGCCAGCTGGGCCATGTCGAGCATGAGCGCCTGTGGCAGGTTGTCGACGACGTAGAAGCCGACGTTCTCCAGGGCCCGGGCGACCGTGCTGCGGCCGCCTCCGGAGACCCCGGTCACCACCACGAGGTCGGTGGCGGCCTCGTCGGGCGTTGGCTCCGGGGCGAACCCCGACATCGACTCGGACACGCAGACTCCTCCTGCACCGCACTGCCTCTGCACCCCGTACGGGCGGACACTGCATCCTAGGCCGAAGGGCGGGTGGGAGGCCTCCTGACATCGTGTCCATTACCCGATCCAGTGCACCGAGGTGTCGTAAGCCGCCCAGATCCACCACGACGGTGGAACCGACGGCGGGATGATCCGTTTCCCGGGCGGGGTCTTTTAGATCTTTTCCCGGACGGGTGCCGTGAAGTCCACACTGCGCCGCGCGGCCGGTCTGCCCGGTCCGGGCCGTTGCGCGGCCGCCGGGCTGAACAGCGTGGCTCCGGTCGCGCTCAGCGGAAGACCCGCCCTCCCGCCCGCCTGCAGCGGGCAGGGTCGGCGGCGACCTGCTGCGGGACCTGGTGTCCGGCTGCGTCCGGCTGGCGCGACCGGCTGACGCGACCGGCCGGTGCGACCGGCTGACGCGACCGGCTGGCGTCCGGCTGACGCGGGAGCTGCCGACGACCGCGCCGCGATCCGCCCGCCCTGGACGTCGGTCGGCGAGCAACACCTACCTGCAACTGGTGCAGCAGGCCGACGCATTCCGGTTTACGCGGTGGGTTCCGCCGGAGGCGGTGTCACCGCCTCGGCCGACACAGGCCGCGGCACCCTCGAACGGTTGGCCCCGGACCGGGTCCGTCCCGCGCCGCCGGCTGGCACGGCGGGCGGCGCCTTCTCCGGGCCTGCCTTCTCCGGGCCTGCTTTCTCCAGGCGTGCCTTCTCCGGGCTTGTCTTCTCCGGGCCTGCCCCCTCCGGGCCTGGCGGCTCGAGAGCTCGCTGCACCGGGCCTGGTTGCTGCGGGCCTGGCTGTTCCGCGCCGGTCAGCGCCTTGAGGATCGCCTCCGCGGTGCGGCGGCCGATGCCCGGCACCTCGGCGATCTCCTCCGGGGACGCCTGGCCGAGCCGCTTGAGCGAACCGAAGTGCCGCAGCAGCGCCTTGCGCCGGGTCTCGCCCAGCCCCGAGATGTCGTCCAGCGCCGAGGCCGTCATCCGCTTGGAGCGGCGCTGGCGGTGGAACGTGATCGCGAAGCGGTGCGCCTCGTCGCGCACCCGCTGCAACAGGTACAGCGATTCGGAGGTGCGGGGCAGGATCACCGGGTAGTCCTCGCCCGGCAGCCACACCTCCTCCAGGCGCTTGGCCAGGCCGCATAGGGCCACGTCCGTGATGCCGAGGTCGGACAGGACCGCCGCGACGGCGTTGACCTGCGGCTGGCCGCCGTCGACGACCACCAGGTTGGGCGGGTAGGCGAACCTGCGCGGCCGCCCGGTCAGCGGATCGATACCGGGCAGCTCGGCGATCGCCGGCCCCTCCTCACCGACCGCCGAGCCCTGCTCATCGGCGGCCGGATCCCGCTCGGCATCCGCCAGACCCTGCTCGAAAGCAGCCGGATCCCGCTCCGCGCCCACCAGATCCCGCTCGGCATCCGCCAGACCCCGCTCGAAAGCAGCCGGATCCCGCTCCGCGCCCACCAGATCCCGCTCGGTGTCACCGGACAGAGCCGGGCCGGTTGTCTCAACGGTGGCGGGGAGGGTGGGCTGTGCGCGGTAGCGGGCGAAGCGGCGCCGCATCACCTCGCTCATCGCCGCCAGGTCGTCGGTGCCGGAGCCGTCCGGGTTTCCCCGGACGGCGAAGCGGCGGTACTCGCTCTTGCGGGGCAGGCCGTCCTCGAAGACCACCATGCTCGCCACCACGTCCGTGCCCTGGATCTGGGACACGTCGAAGCACTCGATGCGCAGCGGCGCCGACTCCATCCCGAGCGCCTCGGCGATCTCGTCCAGCGCCTTGCTGCGGGTGGTCAGGTCGCCCGCGCGGCGCAGCTTGTGCCGGGCCAGCGACTCACCGGCGTTGCGGGCCACCGTCTCCAGCAGGGCGCGCTTGTCGCCGCGCTGCGGCACGCGCAGGCTCACCCGGCTGCCGCGGTGCTCGGAGAGCCAGTTCTCCAGCGCCGCCGCGTCCGGCGGCAGTGCCGGCACCAGCAGCTCGCGGGGCACGTCGCTCTCGCCGTGCTCGTCGCCGTAGACCTGGGTGCAGAAGTGATGCACGAGGTCGCCGGTGGTTAGGTCCTCGACCTTCTCCACCACCCAGCCGCGCTGGCCGCGGACCCGGCCGTCGCGGACGTGGAAGACCTGGACCGCGGCCTCGAGCGGGTCCTCGGCGAAGGCGACGACGTCCGCGTCGGTGCCGTCGCCGAGCACCACCGTCTGCTTCTCCATCGCCTTGCGCAGGGCGGCGATGTCGTCGCGCAGCCGGGCCGCCCTCTCGAACTCGAGCTCCTCGGACGCGTCGAGCATGTCGCGCTCGAGGCGCTTGACGAACGAGTCGGTGCGCCCGGCCATGAAGTCGCAGAAGTCGTCGACGATGGCCCGGTGCTGCTCGGCGGAGACCGTGCCGACGCACGGCGCCGAGCACTTGCCGATGTAGCCGAGCAGGCAGGGCCGGCCGATCTGGCCCGCGCGCCTGAAGACGCCGGTCGAGCAGGTGCGGGCCGGGAAGACGCGCAGCAGCAGGTCGAGGGTCTCGCGGATGGCCCAGGCGTGCGAGTAGGGCCCGAAGTAGCGCACGCCCTTGCGCTTGGCGCCGCGCATCACCTGCAGCCGGGGGTATTCCTCGTTGAGGGTCACCGCGAGGAACGGGTAGGACTTGTCGTCGCGGTACTTGACGTTGAAGCGGGGGTCGAACTCCTTGATCCAGGAGAATTCGAGCTGCAGCGCCTCGACCTCGCTGCCGACGGTGACCCAGTCGACCGCGGCCGCGGTGGTGACCATCTGCTGGGTGCGCGCGTGCAGGGTCCACGTGTCGGCGAAGTAGGAGTTCAGCCGGTTTCGCAGGCTCTTCGCCTTGCCCACGTAGATGACGCGGCCGGTCGGGTCACGGAAGCGGTAGACACCGGGAGCGTCCGGGACGGTCCCCGGCGCCGGCCGGTAGCTGGACGGGTCAGGCACGGCTCAACACTAGTGCGGACCCCTGACATGATTTGTCCCGCCGGAGGCCCGTCGCCGCCGCCACGGCAGCGGGCCTCCGGCCGGAGCATTGCCGGGGCCGGCCGTGTCGGCAGGTCAGGCCGGCCCCAAGTTTCTTAAGCGGCGACGATGTTGTCGCCGTCCACGGTGACCTTCTTCTCGGGCAGCGGCTGGTTCGCCGGGCCGCCGGTCGGCGAGCCGTCTTCGATGGAGAAGGTGCTGTTGTGGCACGGGCAGACGATCACCCCGCCGTCGACCTTGCTGACGTCGCAGCCGGCGTGGGTGCACACCTTGCTGAAGGCCTTGTACTTGCCCGCGGTGGGCTGGGTGATGACGTACTTGCCCTTGATGACGCCGCCGCCCTCGGGAACGTCCGCGACCAGGGCCAGCGTGGCACCGCCGCCGCCCGAGTCGTTGTCCGACGTCGAGCCGGTGCCACCGGCGTCGGCGCCCTTGCTGCCGGCCGGGGCGGGGTCGTTGCTGAAGTCGCCGCCGTTCGCGTTGTTGCTGCCGCCGCCCGCGTTCGTACCGCAGGCCGTCAGCAGGCACCCGGCGCCGAGCGCGCCGGCACCGGTCAGCACGACGCGACGCGACGCGACGCCCGTACGGGCAGGCTGGTCAGCCGCGGTCTCGGCGTCAGGTCCCGTCTGCACGTCAGTCATATGATCCGAACCCTTCGTTACCCCTGATCCGCGCGCTCAAGTCACGCGGCGTTGCTGATAGATACGCTCACTTCGCCGCTGTGGTTCATGAGCGCGGGGGAAATTATGAGCCCGGTTGCTGTGTTTTTGCCATGCTTGCCGGCGGGCGTGAGAGGTCACACCCGCCGGAAGCACGGAAAACGTTCGTAGCTGTGTGTTACCTGTACGTCAGACGGCGGCCCGGGCCCGGGTGCGGGTCGCCCGCGGCTTCGCGGCGGCCTTCGTGGCGCCGTTGGCCTTGGCGGCGCGGGCCAGCGCGGCGTCCGCACCGGCCGGCTCGCCGGTCAGGCCGAGCATCGGGCGCAGGAACTGCCCGGTGTGGCTGCCCGGCACCTCGGCCAGCTCCTCCGGCGTGCCGGTGGCCAGCACCAGTCCGCCCTTGTTGCCGCCCTCGGGGCCCATGTCGATGAGCCAGTCGGCGTTCTTGATGACGTCCAGGTTGTGCTCGATCGTGATGACCGTGTTGCCCTTGTCGACCAGCCCGTTCAGGACGATCAGGAGCTTGCGGATGTCCTCGAAGTGCAGGCCGGTGGTCGGCTCGTCCAGCACGTAGACCGTCCGGCCGGTCGAGCGCTTCTGCAGCTCGGAGGCGAGCTTGACCCGCTGCGCCTCGCCGCCGGAGAGCGTCGGCGCCGGCTGGCCCAGCCGCACGTAGCCCAGGCCGACGTCGACCAGGGTCCGCAGGTGCCGGTGGATCGCGGGGATCGCCTCGAAGAACGTGGCGGCCTCCTCGATCGGCATCTCCAGGACCTCGGAGACCGTCTTGCCCTTGTAGTGCACCTCGAGCGTCTCGCGGTTGTAGCGGGCGCCCTTGCAGACCTCGCACGGGACGTACACGTCCGGCAGGAAGTTCATCTCGATCTTGATCGTGCCGTCGCCGGTGCAGTTCTCGCAGCGGCCGCCCTTGACGTTGAACGAGAACCGTCCGGGGCCGTACCCGCGGACCTTCGCCTCGGTGGTCTCGGCGAACAGCTTGCGGACGTTGTCGAAGACGCCCGTGTAGGTCGCCGGGTTCGACCGCGGGGTGCGCCCGATCGGCGACTGGTCCACCCCGACGACCTTGTCGACGCCGTCGAGCCCGGTGATGCGGGTGTGTCGCCCGGGCACCATCCGGGCGCCGTTGATCTGGTTGGCCAGGACCGTGTAGAGGATGTCGTTGACCAGCGTCGACTTGCCCGAGCCGCTGACACCGGTTACCGCGATGAACTGCCCGAGCGGGAAGCCGACCGTGATGTCGCGCAGGTTGTGCTCCCGCGCGCCCTGCACGACCAGCTCCCGGCCGGGCACCTGCGGGCGCCGGGTGGCCGGCGTCGGGATCTTCTTGCGGCCCGACAGGTACGCGCCCGTCGGCGACTCCCGGTTGGCCAGCAGCCCCTTCACCGAGCCGCTGTGCACGATCCGGCCGCCGTGCTCGCCGGCGCCGGGGCCGATGTCGACGATCCAGTCCGCCGTGCGGATGGTGTCCTCGTCGTGCTCGACCACGATCAGGGTGTTGCCGAGCTTCTTGAGCCGGACCAGCGTCTCGATCAGCCGGTGGTTGTCGCGCTGGTGCAGGCCGATCGACGGCTCGTCGAGCACGTAGAGGACGCCGACCAGGCCGGAGCCGATCTGCGTGGCGAGCCGGATGCGCTGTGCCTCGCCGCCGGACAGCGTGCCGGCGCCGCGGTCGAGCGACAGGTAGTCCAGGCCGACGTCGACCAGGAACCGCAGCCGCGCGTTGATCTCCTTGAGGACCCGCTCGGCGATCATCTTCTCGCGGTCGGTCAGCTCGATCGTCGCCAGCAGCTCGGCGCACTCGCCGACGGACAGGTTGCAGATCTCGGCGATGCTCTTGCCCGCGATGGTGACCGCGAGGACCTCGGGCTTGAGCCGGGCGCCGCCGCAGGCCGGGCACGGGATGTCGCGCATGTATCCCTCGTACTTGTCGCGCGACCAGTCGCTCTCGGTGTCGCCGTGCCGGCGCTCGATCCACTGCACCACGCCCTCGAAGCCGGTGTAGTAGGAGCGCTCGCGGCCGTACTTGTTGCGGTAGCGGACGTGCACCTGGTCCTCGGAGCCGTACAGGATCGTCTTCTGCGCACGGCTCGGCAGCTGCCGCCACGGGGTGTCGATGCTGAACTTCTCGGCCTCGGCCAGCGCCTCGAGCAGGCGCAGGAAGTATTCGAGGGTGGTGCCGCCGGACCACGGCTGGATCGCGCCCTCGCGCAGGCTGCGCTCGTCGTCCGGGACGAGCAGCTCCGGGTCGACCTCCTTCTTGGTGCCCAGGCCGGTGCACTCCGGGCAGGCGCCGTAGGGCGCGTTGAAGGAGAAGACCCGCGGCTCGAGGTCCTCGATCGCCAGGGGGTGGTCGTTCGGGCAGGCCAGGTGCTCGGAGAAGCGGCGCTCGCGGTGCGGGTCGTCCTCCGGCAGGTCGACGAAGTCGAGCAGCACGATGCCGCCGGACAGCGCCAGGGTCGCCTCGACGGAGTCGGTCAGGCGCTGCTTGCTGCTCGCCTTGACGCTGAGCCGGTCGACGACCACCTCGATGGTGTGCTTCTCCTGCTTCTTGAGCTTGGGCGGCTCGGTCAGCGGGTGCACCACGCCGTCGACGCGGGCGCGGGCGTAACCCTTGGACTGCAGCTCGGCGAAGAGGTCGACGTACTCGCCCTTGCGGCCCCGGATCACCGGCGCCAGGACCATGAACCTGGTCCCCTCCTCCATCGCCAGGACCCGGTCGACGATCTGCTGCGGCGACTGCCGGCTGATCCGCTCGCCGCAGGCCGGGCAGTGCGGGGTGCCCGTACGCGCGAAGAGCAGGCGCAGGTAGTCGTAGACCTCGGTGATCGTGCCGACGGTCGAGCGCGGGTTGCGCGAGGTCGACTTCTGGTCGATGGAGACGGCCGGGGACAGGCCCTCGATGAAGTCGACGTCGGGCTTGTCCATCTGCCCGAGGAACTGCCGGGCGTAGGACGACAGCGACTCGACGTACCGGCGCTGCCCCTCGGCGAAGATCGTGTCGAACGCCAGGCTGGACTTTCCCGAGCCGCTGAGACCGGTGAACACGATCATCGCGTCGCGGGGCAGGTCGAGGTTGACGTCGCGCAGGTTGTGCTCCCGCGCGCCGCGGATGATCAGTCGGTCGGCCACAGCCAGCCACTCCGTTACGTCAAGACGATGGGCGCCGCCACCCTAGCCGCGGGGTACGACAAGTTTCCCGGCGCCGAGGTACAGCGCCGCGCGGTGAGCGAGAATTCCCGTCACTCGGACGGGGGTACCAGGCTCCGGACGTCCCACAGCAGCACGCCGCCGACCTCGCGCGGTGCGCCGCCGAGCAGCCCGCTCACCACCGACTTCAGCAGGTCGTGGTTCGGGGTGCCGGGAACCAGCACCACGGCCGCGGCCCGCCAGTAGGTCAGGTCGGTGATCGCGTCCTGCCGGTCGGCGTCCGTGAGCACCGGCATCCGACCGTACGCCCCCGCGATGCGCAACAGGTCGGAGGTGGGCCGGGGCGCGGCGTTCCACGAACCGGTGCCGTCGGCCGCCGGGCCCATGAAGTAGCCGCGCGGCACGGAGTAGTCGAGCCCGGACAGGGCGAACCACCGCATCCCGGCCCGCCCGGTGGTGACCTCCGGCAGCGGCACGGTGACCAGGGTCCGGTCGTCGGGCACGTAGTCGCGCCACATCTGCTGCGCGATGAACGGCGGCAGCGGATCGGCGGCGACGACCGGCAGCGGCTTGGGCAGCACCGGCACGATCGCTACCGCGAGACCGATCCAGAAGGCGATCCGCCGGCGGCGCGGCAGCAGCGGTGCGCGGTCGGCGGCCAGCGCCAGCAGCACCCCGATGATCGTCGCGGGCACCATGGCGAACCGGGTCACGCTCACCAGGTCGATGATCGGCACGTGGCTGATCAGGGCGAACGGCAGCGGTACGCCGGTGTCCCACCCGCCGATCCGCAGCTGCGGGCCCATCGAGGCGACCAGCAGCACTCCGGCGGCGATCGCGGCGGCCCGGGCGGCCAGGTTGCGCCACAGCAGCACCACGCTGACCACGACCATCACCAGCATCGGTACGCCGAAGAACGTGTTGTCCTCGGTCGGGCTGACGCTCAGCGCCCGGGCGACGACCCCGTTGCCGGCCAGCGACTGCCGCGCGTACGCGCCGAGGGCGAGCAGGTCGGTGACGAATTTGCCGGGCTCGAACGGCTGCCCGCTGTAGCTCTGCGGCCCGGCGAACTGGAACCACAGCGGGTAGGCCAGGAACACCAGCGCCGTCGCCACCGCGACCCCGAGCCCGGCCGCGAACCGGCGCGCGTACCCGACCGCGGTCCGCCAGTCGAGGGCCGCGTACGCGGCCACGAAGACGCCCAGCGTGAGCGCGGTGAACAGCAGGGTCTCCTCGTTGATGAAGACCTGCAGCACCACCAGCAGCCCGAGCGTGATCCCGCCGCGCACGGCCCGGCCGGGCTCGCGCAGCCGCAGCACCTGCCACACGATGAACGGCACGACGAACTGCGAGACGAAGTTGATGTGCCCGTTGGCGTGCGACACCATCGTCGGCGCGAAGCCGCACCACAGCCCGCCGATCCAGGCGGCGACCGGCGCGGCGACCAGGTGCCGCGAGAGCACCCAGTACCAGGCGAACCCGGTGCCGGCCAGGCCGAGGGTGAGCAGCAGCACGACGGAGACGCCGACGCCGAGGAAGTGCGTGACCGGCGCCATCGGCAGGCTCAGCGCCAGCACCGTCGTGTTGGCCATCATGTTGACGCCGTCCGGCACGTTCATCCGGTCGCTGAACAGCGGGTTCGCGCCGTGGAACAGGACCCGCTCGCCGTGCGCCATGACGAACGAGAAGAAGCCGTGGTCGTCGTCGTTGGCGGCCAGCACCCGGCCGCCCGGGCTGATCCAGAGCTGGATCAGGACGACCACGGCGAGCACCAGATAGCTGGTCAGCGCCCAGACGTCGACGTACCCACGGGTGCGCATTTCGGGCACCGCCTCGACGGAGAGGCCGGGCTTGTCCAGAACCTCTTCCACCGCGGGCACCGGTGAATTGTGCCAGAGTCGCTCAGTGACGCGGCCTGCGCTGCGCCGCGCCGGCCAGGCGGACCGCGCGCCGGCCGCTCTCGACGGCGACCTCGCGCTGCAGCTTGCGCCAGCTTTCCAGCCGTCTCGGCAGGAGCGTCCCGTCGGCCAGCGCGGCGACGATCGCGCACCCCGGCTCGGCGTCGTGACGACAATCACCGAAGCGGCATCGCGCGGCCAGCTCGGCCACGTCGGCGAAGGCCCGGTCCAGGCCCTCGGCCGTGTCGAGCAGGCCGACACCGCGGATGCCCGGCGTGTCGAGGACGGCGCCGCCGCCCGGGACCAGGACCAGATTCCGGTACGCGGTGGTGTGCCGGCCCTTGCCGTCGGCCCGCCTGATCTCCTGTACGCCCATGACGTCGGCGCCGGCCAGGGCGTTCACCAGCGACGACTTGCCGGCGCCGGAACGGCCCAGCAGCGCGAGGGTGCGCCCCGGTGCGACGTACTCCTTCAGGGCCGGTATCCCGGTGCCGTCGTGCACGCTGACCGGCAGCACGCGTACCCGGGGAGCCAGCCGGGAAAGCTGGCGCGCGATCGCCCGCGGGTCGCCCGCGGTGTCGCTCTTGGAGAGCACCACCAGCGGTTCCGCGCCGGACTCCCAGGCCAGCGCGAGGAGCCGTTCGACGCGGGCGTCGTCGGGCGCCGGGAGCATCGGTTCGACGACCGCGACGGTGTCCATGTTGGCGGCCAGGACCTGGCCGGAGGCGTCCTTGTCGGCGGTACGCCGGATCAGCGCGGTACGCCGGGGCAGCACCACCTCACACGTGGTGCGGCGGTCCGGCCAATGGCGCAGGACCACCCAGTCGCCGGCGCACGGCAGGTTGGCGGGGTCCTGGGCCGCGGCGAGCAGCACGCTGCCGGCGAGGCTGGCCCGGGTGACCCCGGTTTGGTCGAGAACGGTGCAGACGCCGCGGTCGGCGCGCAGCACGCGGCCGGGCAGGGCGTCGGGACGGTCGAAGCTTCGATAGGCGGAGGCGAGCGTCTCGCTCCAGCCCAACGCGGACAGGTCAGACATGAGAAACCCTTTGGGTGTGAGGAGGCGCGGCCCGACGGGTGTCAGGCCGTGACCTCCGGGCGAAGCCGGTACTGACGGACGCACAGCACGGTTCCCCACCCCCTCCGCGGTTGTCGCGATCGCGTCAAGAACCGACGGTACGGTCGGCGCAACCGGCGCGAAAGCGAATTCCGCTCCCCTGCCCGCGCGGGCGGCCACTAGGGTCGACCCGTGATGCCATTACCTTCCCGACCCGGGTGCAGTCGGTCATGACAGTGGACCCGCTGGTGCTGATGACCGACGTCGATCAGGCCACCGAGCGCCTGATCCGTACCGCCGAAGGGCTGGACGTGGCCGCGCCGTCCGCCCTGCCCGGCTGGACCGTCGGCCACGTCCTGACCCACGTGGCCCGCAACGCCGACGCGTACACCAACCTGCTGACCTGGGCCCGCACCGGCGTCGAGACCCCGGCGTACGCCTCGCCGGCGGCCCGCGCGGAGGGCATCGAGGCCGGCGCCGGGCGCCCGCTCGCCGAGCAGCTCGCCGACGTCCGCGAGGCGCACGAACGCTTCGCCGACGCGGGCGCGGCGATGCCCGCCGAGGCGTGGACCTTCCACCTGCCGTCGACCGGCGCGTCCGCGGCGGCCGTGCCGTGGGCGCGGCTGCGCGAGGTCGAGGTGCACCACGTCGACCTCGGCGCCGGCTACACCCCGGAGGACTGGCGCGACGCGTTCGCGCTGCGGCTGCTGCGGGAGATCGTCGCCGGGTCCAAAGGCGACGACTTCGCCGTCGTCCTGCGTCCACACGGCGTGGAGCATCCGCTGAGCATCGGCGCCGGCGACGGCGCGCCGACGGTCGGCGGCCCGACCCGCTCGATCGCCGCCTGGCTCGCCGGTCGCGGCGACGGCACCGACCTGACCGTCTCGCCCGACGGCGAGCTACCCCAGCCACCGAGGTGGAAGTGACAATGGCGTACACCGGAGACGTGACCCGCGGCGGCGGCCCCGCGGTCCGCGAACTCGCCGGCCTCACCGTCAAGAAGGTGTCGGTCGGCCCGATGGACAACAACGCGTACGTGCTGACCTGCCGCTCGGACGGCTCGCAGCTGCTGATCGACGCGGCGAACGACGCGGAGACGCTGCTGGAGCTGATCGGCCCGGCCGGGCTGGCGACGGTCGTGACGACACACCGGCACCCGGACCACACCGGCGCGCTGAAGGAGGTCGTGCGGGCGACCGACGCACGCTCCGTGGCCGGCGCCGACGACGCTGAGGCAATCCCGCTGGTGACCGACACGGTGAGCGACGGCGACACCATCGCCGTCGGTGACTGCACCCTCGAGGTCATCCACCTGGTCGGCCACACGCCGGGCTCGATCGCCCTGGTCTACCGCGAGCCGGACGGCATCACACACCTGTGGACCGGCGACAGTCTCTTCCCCGGCGGCCCCGGCAGAACCACGAATCCGAAGGACTTCGGGAGCCTCATGGGCGATCTGGAGACCAAGGTCTTCGGCCGGCTGCCCGACGACACCTGGTTCTATCCGGGCCACGGCAAGGACAGCACCCTGGGCGCCGAGCGGCCGGCCATCCCCGAATGGCGCGCACGCGGCTGGTGACCGGGCGGCGCCCGGCCGCCCGGACGGGGTCAGGCGCCGCCGAACGTCTCGATCAGGATCTCCCGCTCGCCCTCGGTGAGGTTCGTCGCCACCAGCTTCTTCTCCATGCCGTGGAAGCGCTCGCCCAGCCGGTCGAGGTCGCCCTCCTCGGTCACGATGAAGAGCGCCGAGGTCCCCTCGGTCACCTCGGTGCGGATCGTCTCCAGCTGCTCCTTGGTGATCCCGACGTCCTCCGTCGACTTGGCCAGGGCGCCGATCGCCGCGCCGGCGACGCCGCCGGCCACCGGGACGAAGAACAACGCGCCGACCAGCACGCCCCAGAACGCGCCCCAGCCCGCACCGCGCTTGTTCTCGTCGTGCGAGTGCTTGGTGGTCGGCCGCTCCGCGCCCTCCGGCCAGCTCACGACCGCGTGGTCGAGAATCTTGACCAGCCCGTCCCGCGCCGCGTCCCGCAGGACCAGAGCGGCCCGGTCGGCGCGCTCCGGACCGTCGAACTTCCACACCGTGAAAGCTGTCATAGTCCTACCCCTCGAGAATGGGAGACGGCGTGGCCAGCACCGGCGCCTCCGGTCCGATCGCCTGCCATCCTGGCCGCTTGCGGGGTACCCGGCCTCATCCCGCCGGAAGGATATCCATCGATGCCGTACCCGCAGGTATGCGGATTTCATCCGTGCTGGATGAAGACTGAGCCTTTTTCAACGTGGCCCGGGCTGCACCGCCCGGCGGCGGTCAACGGCTCGGATGCCTCAGGCCCGTGGCCAGGTTGAAAATTGCTCATTCAAAGGGCGGCGACGACCCGGCTCGACTCCATCGGCAGCGAGAACATCGGATAGTCGTACGCGATGGCGTTGTCATGCTCCTCGCCGGAGGTCGCCGCGGTGCAGTCGGTCAGCGTGATGACCCGATAGCCGTTCTCGTAAGCGCTGCGCATCGTCGACTCGACGCAGCAGTTGGTCAGGAAACCCGCGAGGATCACCGTGTCGATGCCGCGGCCGCGCAGGATGAAGTCGAGGTTCGTGCTGGCGAAGGTGTCCAGGCCGCGCTTGCCCTCGATGAGGATGTCGTCCTCGGCCGGCGTGAGGTCGTCCACGATCGCCGCGCCCCAGGTGCCCTTCACGAACGCGTTACCGTCGACGACTCCCTTGAGGATCCCGTACGGATGCCGCGACAACTCGCCGTAGCCCGGCGCGAACGTGATCGGCGCGTGCATGATCGTCACGCCCGCGGCGCGGGCCGCGTCGACCAGCGCGACCGTGTTGGCCAGCATGCCGGTCTTCTCCATCACCGGCGCGACCGCGCGATGCAGCACGCCGCCGTCCGAGGTGAACTCGTTCTGGTACTCGATCAGCACGATCGCGGTCCTGGCGGGATCGAGCTGCAGCGTCTCGGACATCGCGTCTCCCGGTATGCGTTGGCTCACACCGACGCTAGTCCGCCCACGGCTGAACCGCACCGCCAAGATGCCCGCGCCTACCTACTATCGGGTTACCCCTCGACCCGCGGAGGCCCGGTGACACCCCACCTGCGATGGCAGCCCTCCCCCGTACCCCAGCAGCCCGAACCCTGGCAGAGCGGGCCGGCCGTCCCGGGCTGGCTCGAGGAGCGGCTCTTCGATCAGCGCATCGTCATGATCCGGGGCCCGCTCACCGCGCACGCGGCCTCCGGCATCGCCGCCGCGCTGCTCACCCTCGACGCCGCCGGGCCGGCACCGATCCAGCTGCACGTGGCCAGCTCCGGCGGGGACCTGAACGCCGCGCACGCCATCACCGACGTCATCGACGCGATGGCCGCGCCGGTGCATGCCGTGGTCACCTCCGAGGCCGGCGACGCCGTGCTCGCGGTGCTGGCCGCGGCCGAGCGGCGCTCCGCGTACCGGCACGCCCGGTTCAAGCTGGCCGAGCCGCGCGCCGGCGCGGTCACCGGCACCGCCGACGAGGTGGCCGCCGCCGCGGGCCAGCACCTGCGCGAGCTCGAGGAGGTCGTGCTGCGCCTGGTCGAGGTCACCGGGCAGTCGCGCAGCCGGATCGAGGACGACCTCTCCGCCGGGCGGACCCTCACCGCGGCCGAGGCCCGCGACTACGGCCTCATCGACGACATCGTCGGCGACAAGGGCAGATGACAAAACGGCGCGGGCCCCAGCGGGCCCGCGCCGTTCAGCGCTTTACCGGACTACTTACTCGGCTACCTTGACGCCCATCGAGCGCGCGGTGCCGGCGACGACCTTGACCGCGGCGTCGACGTCGTTCGCGTTCAGGTCGGGGAGCTTGCGCTCCGCGATCTGCTTGATCTGGTCGGCGCTGAGCGTGCCGACGGTCTGGGTCAGCGGGTTGGAAGCGCCCGACTGGATGCCCAGAGCCTTGCGGATCAGGAAGCTCGTCGGCGGCGTCTTGTAGACGAGCTGGTGGCTGCGGTCCTCGAAGACCGTGACGACGACCGGGATGATCTCGCCACGCGACTTCGACGTCGCCTCGTCGTACTCGACCTTGACCGCGCGCATGTTGGCACCGGTCGGGCCGAGCATCTTGCCGAGGTCGACCATCGCGGCGTTACCCGCCTCAAGCGCGAGGGTCACCACATGGGTCTTCTTCTTGGGCGGCATTACGCAACGGCTCCTTAGTGTGTGCTGCACGGGCCTAAGTCAGGAGCTCGCCAGCATCATCAACGCACGACAACCCCGAGACTTTACTACCGCGACCGTAGGTGGGTCAAAGCGGCGGGCACAGTCCCGGGTTCCGCCGACAAGTGTAACCGGACCGGCGCGGCCTCGATGACCCGGTCGCCTCAGTACCGGTCGCAGTAGCAGGACTTCATCAGCGACCGGACCACGTCCACGTACTCCGGGTTCGGCAGCCGCCCGGAGCCGTGCGACTCGTCGACCGCCGCCCGGCCCGCGTTGTAGCCGGAGATCACCATGTTCAACAGGCACATGCTGCGGTGGGTCTTGCACTTGCCGGCGCTCAGGTCGTAGCTGCCCTTGAAGTACTGGTCGCCGAAGGCCTTGGTGAGCCAGGCCAGGTAGTTCGCGCCGAGCACCGCGTTCTGCCGGTAGTCGGTGCTCGCGAAGGACTGCTCGAAGCGCTGGTTGATGAAGGCCTCGGTGTCCGGCATCACCTGCATGAGCCCGCGGCCGCCGTCGCAGTTGACGATGTTCGACGTCCAGCCGCTCTCGTGCCAAGCCGTGGTCAGCACCAGCCGCGACGGCACCGTGAGCTTGGGCGCGGAGGTCGGCCAGTACTTGCGGGCGGCGGCGCTCTTCAGCGCCGCCTTTGCCTTCGCCTTCGAGACCTCCTTGCCCTCCCGGTGCGCGCACTCGGGCAGCTGGAAGTTGTTGGGGTCCTCCGTCGGCGTCGCCTTCGGCTTCGACTTCGGCTTCGCGCTGCTCTTGGCAGGCGACGGCTCCGGTTCCGGCTCCTCCGACTCGATCACCGGGTCGACGATGTTCTCCGGTTCGGAGACCGAGGGAAGCGGCGCCGCCACCAGCGCGGGATCGTCGTTGTTGCCCCGGAAGAACCCGCAGCCCGCGACAACCAGCACGGCGGCAACCGCCGCGACAAGCCACAACATCCTGCGATTCATCGACGAAGCCCCTCCCCGATCCGGCCACCGACGCCCGAACGGTAGCAGCGGGAAGTTTGCGGCGTCGCCCCGAAAATAGGACGTACGGGACGAGGGTCGCAACCGGTTCCGGGTATTGACCCCCGGGACGCCGTCCGATACAAACGCCGGGGACAATGGTGGCCATGCAGACCCGCACCGACCTACGCAACGTCGCCATCATCGCCCACGTCGACCATGGCAAAACCACCTTGGTCGACGCCATGCTGCGCCAGGGGAGCCAGTCCCACGCGCGTGGCGAGATGGCCGACCGCGTCATGGACTCCATGGACCTGGAGCGGGAAAAGGGCATCACCATTCTCGCCAAGAACACGGCGATCAGCTACCAGCCCGCCGACGGTGGACCCGTCACCATCAACATCATCGACACCCCCGGCCACGCCGACTTCGGCGGCGAGGTCGAGCGCGGCCTCACCATGGTCGACGGCGTCGCCCTGCTGGTCGACGCCAGCGAGGGCCCGCTGCCGCAGACCCGCTTCGTGCTCCGCAAGGCGCTGCAGGCCAAGCTGCCGATCATCCTGATCATCAACAAGGTCGACCGCCCCGACGCCCGGATCAAGGAGGTCGTGGACGAGACGTACGAGCTCTTCCTCGACCTGGACGCGGACGAGCACCAGATCGAGTTCCCGATCGTCTACGCGTGCGCCCGCGACGGCATCGCCTCGCTGACCCAGCCGAAGGACGGCACCGTCCCGGAGGACAGCACCGACCTCGAGGTGCTGTTCAGCACCATCCTGGAGACCATCCCGGCGCCGACCTTCACCGAGGGCGCACCGCTGCAGGCGCACGTCGTCAACCTGGACGCCTCGCCGTTCCTCGGCCGCCTCGCGCTCTGCCGCGTACACGAGGGCACCATCCGCAAGGGCCAGACCGTCGCCTGGTGCAAGACCGACGGAACGATCAGCAACGTCCGCATCTCGGAGCTGTTGATCACCGAGGGCCTGGAGCGCAAGCCGGCCGAGAGCGCCGGCCCCGGCGACATCATGGCCGTCGCCGGCATCCCCGAGATCATGATCGGCGAGACCCTCGCCGACGCGGAGAACCCGATCCCGCTGCCGCTGATCAGCGTCGACGAGCCGGCCATCTCGATGGTCCTGGGCACCAACACCTCGCCGCTGGTCGGCAAGGTCAAGGGCGCCAAGGTCACCGCCCGCATGGTCAAGGACCGCCTCGACAAGGAGCTGGTCGGCAACGTCTCGCTGCGCATCCTGCCGACCGAGCGCCCCGACGCCTGGGAGGTGCAGGGCCGCGGCGAGCTCGCCCTGGCCATCCTGGTCGAGCAGATGCGCCGCGAGTCGTACGAGCTGACCGTCGGCAAGCCGCAGGTGGTGACCAAGACGATCGACGGCAAGGTGCACGAGCCGGTCGAGCGCCTGACCATCGACGCCCCCGACGAGTACATGGGCGCCATCACCACGCTGCTGTCCACCCGCAAGGGCCGGATGGAGGAGCTGATCAACCACGGCACCGGCTGGCTCCGGATGGAGTGGCTGGTGCCCGCGCGCGGCCTGATCGGCTTCCGCACCGAGTTCCTCACCGAGACCCGCGGCACCGGCATCATGCACCACCTGTTCGAGCGCTACGAGCCGTGGTTCGGCGAGCTGCGCACCCGCAACAACGGCTCGCTCGTCGCGGACCGGGCCGGCGTGGTCACCGGCTTCGCGATGATCAACCTGCAGGAGCGCGGTCAGCTGTTCGTCGAGCCGACCACCGAGGTGTACGAGGGCATGATCGTCGGCGAGAACTCCCGCGAGGACGACATGGACGTCAACATCACCAAGGAGAAGAAGCTCACCAACATGCGGGCCGCGAGCGCCGACAACACCGAGCGCCTGATCCCGCCGCGCAAGCTGTCGCTGGAGCAGGCTCTCGAGTTCTGCCGCGAGGACGAGTGCGTCGAGGTCACCCCGGCGGCTGTGCGCATCCGCAAGGTGGAGCTCGACCAGCAGGTCCGCGGCCGGGCCGCCGCGCGGCGCAAGCACCAGTAGCCGCGCACCGTACCCAACGGCACGGCCCGCGGTCTTGGACCGCGGGCCGTTCCTTTTGCTCGGACCCGGGAGCCGGCCGGTTCCTTCGGCGATCACGCGGTCTCGGACCGCGGGCCGTTCCCTTTGTTCGGACCCGGGAGCCGGCCGGTTCCGTCCGGCGATCCCGAAATGGCACGGCCCGCGGTCTTGTACCGCGGGCCGTGTCTTTTGCTCTTGCTCAGACCCCGGTGTCGACCAGTTCCTTCCGGCGGTCGCGGGAGGATTTGTAGAGGCTCGCGACCGTGGCGATGCCCAGCGTGCCGAGGATGACCAGCAGCGACAGCCAGATCGGGATCTCCGGTGCCCAGTGCACACCGTGCCCGCCGTTGATGAACGACAGCGTGTTGGTGTGCAGCGCCTCGAGGAAGAGCTTCACGCCGATGAAGGCGAGCACGAACGCCAGCCCGATGTTGAGGTAGACCAGCCGCTCCAGGAGCCCGCCGAGCAGGAAGTACAGCTGGCGCAGGCCCATCAGCGCGAAGACGTTCGCGGTGAAGACCAGGTACGGCTCCTTCGTGATGCCGAAGATCGCCGGAATCGAGTCGAGCGCGAAGATCAGGTCGGTGGTCCCGATCGCGATCATGACGATCAGCATCGGCGTGAACAGCCGCCGCCCGGTCTCGGTGATCATGGTCATCTTGCCGCTGTCGAACGAGGAGGAGATCGGCAGCGCCCGCTTCGACCACCGGATCAGGATGTTCTCCTTGAAGTCCTCCTCGTCGTTCTCACCCTGCTTGAACAGCGTGATGGCCGTGTAGACCAGGAACGCGCCGAAGATGTAGAAGACCCACGAGAACTGCGCGATCAGGGCGGCACCCGCGGCGATGAACGCGCCGCGCATGACCAGCGCCAGCACGATGCCGATAAGCAGCACCTTCTGCTGGAACTGCCGCGGCACGGCGAAGCGGGCCATGATGATCACGAAGACGAAGAGGTTGTCGACCGACAGGCTGTACTCAGTCAGCCAGCCCGTATAGAACTCGCCGGCGGCTTGGCCGCCCGCGACGAGCCACAGTCCGGCCCCGAATAGAAGCGCCAGGCCGACGTAGAACGCGACCCACCCACCGGCCTCGCGCATGCTCGGCTCGTGCGGGCGGCGACCGACGATCAGCAGATCGACGGCGAGGACAACGACCAGGGCGATCAGGGTAACGACCCAAACCCAGGCGGACACGTTCAACGAAAACCTCCGGCAGACACGGTCCATCGCTGCACCCACTCGGTTTCGCGGGTCACAGCGACGTGCGACTGTCGGAGGTCTCTTCCGCCGACGCCCGGCGGGCGACGACCACCGGCCCCGGGCCCACCGCGAGGTGAAGACCGTGCTGACGAGACCGGCGCAGAGGAATACTCCCCTCCTACGCGGCTATTGTGTCGCATCTGCGACCGGAACCCCACATCACCCTGTCAATCGTGTTGCGGCTCTCCGCTTTTTGTGCCGCTGAAGGCCGCAGAACCGGACAGAGACCGGGTTTCCTCGCGGGAGTGTCGTGCCACACACTTCCCAGATGCTGTGTCACACACCACCCAGATGACGCGACGCTTCCCCAGAGCGCAGAGGCACACCCCCTCTGCATCCTAGGAGGCTAGTTCTATCCTCGTAGCCGACCGCCTGGCCTTCGCGCCATGCCGCCCGCTTGAAGAGGCCCCGCCTTCTCTCGCCGCTTAAGAGGCCGCGCCTTCTCTCGCCGTGCCCAACCGCCCAGGCCAAGCCACACCTACTCGCCAAGCCGACCGCTTTGAAAGCCGCGCCTTCTTCGCGGCACGCCAACCGACCAGGCCAAGCCACCTTTCACGCCAAGCTGACCCCGTTGGCGAAGCCACGTCGTGATGGCCGGCAAGGCGCCGACTCGGCGCGGCCTTCACCACGGTGATGCCCCGGATCGTCAGGCTTCGGTCGCCGGGAACCGGTAGCGGGCCCGACGGCCGCGATGCTCGAACCCCAGCTTGCGGTACAGATGGACGGCCGGGTTGTCGACGTTGACGTCGAGCCAGGCGTGGGTGCCGCCGTCGGCCCGCATCCGCCGCAGCCCCTCGGCGACGAGCGCCGCGCCGATCCCCCGCCCCCGGGCCGCGGGCACGACGCCGACCTGCACGATCCAGTCGACCGCCGCCGTCACGAACCCGGCATCGCCGAGACCGGGCACGGTCACCAGCACGGACCAGGCCGGCCGGAACTCGTCGTCCTCGACCAGATCCGCGATCCACTGCTCGGCGGTCCACCCCGGAAACCCGGGCCGCTCCCGGAACGCGGCCTCGTAGGCCGCATGAAAGCGCCCCGCGGCCGCCTCGGTCCAGCCGGTCAGGACCGCACCCTCGGGCCAACCCCGATCCGGTACGGCCGCAGCCAGGTCGACACGCATGACGTCCTCGGCGAAGACCTGCCGCAGCCCTCGCCCCGCGAACAACGCCTCGGCACCACCGGTGAGCGATTCGGTCTCGACGGTGACCGGACCCGCGTGGCGACCACCCTCCGCCAGCCCCCAGCTGAGCAGGTGGGCACCGAGCCCACGCCCCCGCGCAGCCGGATCCACCATCCCGGTGAACGTCGCCCCGTCCCCTGACCCACCGGGCCGCACCGCCCCGGCGGCGACGAGCGTCCCCGCGCGGTCCCGCGCCTGCACGGCAACACCCCCAGGCGCCGCCCAACGACGACGCAGAAAGCCGGGCTCGGCCGCAAGCGGCAGGCCACCGTCGACATCGAGACACCGCCGAGCCAGCAGGATCAGGTCGGCGTCACCGCTCCCGCTGCCCGCCCGGAAGTCGCCCACATCCTCGAACAGCAGCGGCGCCCAGGCCACACCATCGGTGGTCATGCCATCGGTCACAGACACGCGGCCAGCCTAGTAAGCCACCCCCAGCCATCCCCACGGCCACCGCCGCATCTCGCCACCAGATGTCCGGCCACATCCACGGCCACCGCCGCATCTCACCATCAGATGCCCGACCACAGCCGCATATCGCCACCAGATGTTTGGCCAGCATCTGATCGTTAAGGTCCATGAATCGGTTGGACCAGCTCGGCACGGGTCACGCTGGCCATCAGCGCAGGCCACGCTGGCCAGCTCAGCACGGGCCACGCCGTAGGCAGACCGGGGCACGACGACCCGGGCATTTCGAGCGCTTCTCCGGACGCGTGCCGGCGCCTCGCCGCTTCTCCGCGCGCCCCCGGACGGCGTAGCGACAAAGCCTCCCCCGCGCCCGCGAGCCCTGCCGACCGCCCGCGAGACCTGCCGACCACCCGCAAGGCCTGCCGCGCAGCCCGCCAACCGCCCACGAGACCTGCCGACCACCCGCAAGGCCTGCCGCGCAACCCGCCCACCACCCGCGAGACCTGCCGCGCAACCCGCCCACCACCCGCGAGACCTGCCGCGCAGCCCACCAACCGCCCACGAGACCTGCCGACCACCCGCAAGACCTGCCGCGCAGCCCGCAGACCGCCCACGAGCCCTACCGCGCGGCCCGCCGACCGCCCGCGCAGCCCGCGAGCCCTACCGCCCGCCCGCGTGTTGCGTCAGCGGACGCCGGCTACGTCCATGCCACGGAGTTCCTTCTTCAGCTCCTTGACCTCGTCGCGGATCCGGGCTGCCAGCTCGAACTGCAGCTCGCGGGCCGCCGCCAGCATCTGATCGTTCAGGTCCTGGATCAGCTGGGCCAGCTCGGCGCGGGCCATGCCCTCGCGGGCCGGCACCGACGATCCACGGGCCTTCGAGCGGGTCTCCGGGACCGGGCCCTTGCCGCGCGACATCTGCCGGCCGCCGCCGCCCACCACGTGACCGCCGGGCCCGTGCCCGCCGACCGCCACGTCGGTGTCCTCGGCCTCGCGGTAGATGTCGTCCAGGATGTCGTGGATCTTCTTGCGCAGCGGCTCCGGGTTGATGCCGTTCGCCTCGTTGTGGGCGATCTGCTTCGCCCGGCGGCGGTCGGTCTCGTCGATCGCGTTGCGCATCGACGGGGTCATCTTGTCCGCGTACATGTGGACCTCGCCGGAGACGTTGCGGGCCGCGCGGCCGATCGTCTGGATCAGCGAGCGCCCGCTGCGCAGGAAGCCCTCCTTGTCCGCGTCGAGGATCGCCACCAGCGAGACCTCCGGCAGGTCGAGACCCTCGCGGAGCAGGTTGATGCCGACCAGCACGTCGTAGTCGCCCTTGCGCAGCTCCTTGAGCAGCTCGACGCGGCGCAGCGTGTCCACCTCCGAGTGCAGGTAGCGGACGCGGATGCCGTTCTCCAGCAGATAGTCGGTGAGGTCCTCGGCCATCTTCTTCGTCAGCGTCGTGACCAGGACCCGCTCGTCCTTCTCCGTGCGCAGCTTGATCTCGTGCATCAGGTCGTCGATCTGTCCCTTGGTGGGCTTCACCACCACCTGCGGGTCGACCAGGCCGGTCGGGCGGATGATCTGCTCGACGAACTCGCCCTGTGCCTCCTGCATCTCCCACGGCCCCGGCGTCGCGGACAGGAACACGAACTGCCCGACCCGGTCGAGGAACTCGTCGAAGCGCAGCGGCCGGTTGTCGGCGGCGCTGGGCAGCCGGAAGCCGTGCTCGATCAGGATGCGCTTGCGGGAGGCGTCGCCCTCATACATCCCGCCGATCTGCGGGATCGTCACGTGCGACTCGTCGATGACGGTGACGAAGTCGTCCGGGAAGTAGTCGAGCAGCGTGTAGGCGGGGTCGCCCGGCGACCGGCCGTCCATGTGCATCGAATAGTTCTCGATGCCGTTGCAGAAGCCGACCTGGCGCATCATCTCGATGTCGTAGGTGGTGCGCATCCGCAGCCGCTGGGCCTCGAGCAGCTTGCCCTGGCGCTCCAGCTCGGCCAGCCGCTCGCCGAGCTCGGTCTCGATGTCGCGGATCGCCCGCTCCATCCGCTCCGGCCCGACCCCGTAGTGCGTCGCCGGGAAGATCACGAGCTCGTCGACCTCGCGGACGATGTCGCCGGTCAGCGGGTGCAGGTAGTAGAGCTTCTCGATCTCATCGCCGAACAGCTCGATGCGGATCGCCAGCTCCTCGTAGGCCGGGATGATCTCGAGGGTGTCGCCGCGGACCCGGAACGTGCCCCGCTGGAAGGCCATGTCGTTGCGGGAATACTGGATGTCGACCAGGCGCCGCAACAGCTTGTCGCGGTCGACCTCCTGCCCGACCTTGGCGCGGACCGCGCGGTCGAGATATTCCTGCGGGGTGCCCAGGCCGTAGATCGCGCTGACGGTCGCGACAACGATCACGTCGCGGCGGGTGAGCAGTGACATCGTCGCCGAGTGGCGCAGCCGCTCGACCTCTTCGTTGACCGACGAGTCCTTCTCGATGTAGGTGTCGGTCTGCGCGATGTAGGCCTCGGGCTGGTAGTAGTCGTAGTAGCTGACGAAGTATTCGACCGCGTTGTTGGGCAGCAGCTCGCGGAACTCCTTGGCCAGCTGGGCGCAGAGGGTCTTGTTGGGCGCGAGCACGAGCGCCGGCCGTTGCAGCCTCTCGATGAGCCAGGCGGTGGTGGCGCTCTTGCCGGTGCCGGTGGCGCCGAGCAGCACCGTGTTGCGGTCGCCGCGGCGCACCCGGCGCTCCAGCTCGGCGATGGCCGTTGGCTGGTCACCGGCCGGCTGGTAGTCGCTGATGACCTCGAAGCGGCCATCGAGTCGTGGGATGTCGAGCGCCATGGGGACCACGTTACGTCGGGGGTGTGACAACTTTCAGCGGCTGCCGCCAGGGCCGGTTCAGAGGGTGCACATTCGGCCGCCGAAAACGGCATTGTCCACCGTTCGGCAGCGACGCTACGGTGACTCGGTAGGCCGCTCGCGGCGGCCGCCCGGCCCGGTCCGACACCACCACACGGTGCGGCCGCGTCGGCACGCAGGTTGCTGCCCCGACACTGCTCGGCGCGCGCACCTGATGATGGTCGCGCTCAGCGCGGACCGGCCGCCGCGGGCGCCCCTTCCTGTCCGGCGCCCACTCAGACGAACGCCGTTGCGCCCAGACGATGCCTTCCGCTCCCAGCGTCGCCACGTCCCTCACCCAGAGCTCCTACCCCGCCTGCGTCGCATGGACGCCTGCTGAGCGAGGACGAGACCGCCCGCCCGCTCGTCGAGGAGGTACCGGCCCGCTACCCCGCCTGAACGCCTTCAGACCTCAGCATTCACACACCCCAATGCCAGCGTGCCAGCGGAGGTCACGGGCCAGGGGGTGCATCAGAACCAGACGACACCAGGTCAGGAAGGTAGCGGCTAGGCCTACGCCTCCTACCTGCTGATCGGCATCCGGGCGTCAGCCGGGCCGCCTCCGCTCACCCACGGCTCCTTCGCCTCTGCATGGCCCGACAGGTCTGAGCTGGGTTGAAGAACGTGGCGGGACCGTGAGGGCGCCGGGCACGGGAAGGCTGGGCGAAGCGGAGACATCCAGGCCTGCGCCTGCCCGCCTACGGCCTTGGCCAGCCGGAGTCCAGGCACCAGCCGGTAGCCCCCACCCACTCCTGCGCAGCCACCCGCCTCCGAGTCGAACCACGGCTCCTTCGCCTCTGCACGGCCCGACAGATCGCCGGACCTGAGGTGCTGGGGTGAACAAGGCGCCGGGACCGTGAGGGCGCGTGGCACGGAAAGACTGGGCGAAGCGGAGGCACCCAGAGGCCTGCGCCTGCCTGTCTACGGTCTTGGCCGGCCGGAGTCCAGCACCAACCGGCAGCCTCCGCCCACTCCTGCGCAGCCACCGCCTCCGAGTCGAACCACGGCTCCTTCGCCTCTGCACGGCCCGACAGGTCACGGGCCTGAGGTGCTGGGGGAAAGCGCAAGGTGCCGGGACTGTGAGGACGCCTCGCACGGAAGGGCCGGGCGAAGCAGAGGCAACCAGGCCTGCGCCTGCCCGCCTACGGCGTTGGCCGGCCGGAGTCCGGGCACCAGCCGGTAGCCTCCGCCCACTCCTGGGCGGCCACCGCCTCCGAGTCGAACCACGGCTCCTTCGCCTCCGAGTAGCTCGCCCTGTCGCTGTGGCGCGCCGCCCAGCGTTCCTTGGCCGCGATGTATTCGGCGCGGGCCTCGGGGACCGCGCGCAGGTGGTCGCGCATGAGCAGCGCGAAGCGCCAGCCCGGCGAGCCGGTGACCCGGACGTGCAGGTTGACCGGGCGGGCGGGGTCGGCGCTGCCATGCAGGCGCTTCGGCCAGGTCTTGCCGGGCAGGCCGCGGGCGTTGTCCTGCCATTTGCCCACCCGGCGTGGCAGGCCGGCGCCGCCGAGTGCGTCCGCGAGCCGGTCGGCCACTTCCAGCGTCGGCACGGCCAGCATCAGATCGATGATGTTCTTGGCCGGCAGCCCGGGAACGGCGGTCGACCCGATATGCGAGACGTCGGCGTCCCCGCCGAGCGCGTGCCGGATCCGTGCGATCACCCGGCCTGCCTGCTCCGGCCAGGTCGGATCCGGGGGTACGACGCGCAGCACGCCATCGTCCGGGGCGCGGCGCCCCAGGCGGAGATTCTCCTCGTACGGCCGGAGCCGGTCCCGCCACAACCGCTCGACCTGTGCGTCCAGCTCGTCGAGGCCGGCATCGTTGACCAGCAGGGCGTCCGCGGCCGCGCGCCGAACGGCCTCGTCGGCCTGGGCGGCGATGCGGGCGGCCGCCTGCTCCCGGGTCATGCCGCGCAGCGACACGAGCCGTTCGATCCGGACCGCCGGGTCGGCGTCGACCACGACGACGAGGTGGTACGACGGCGCCAGCCCGGTCTCGACCAGCAGCGGCACGTCGTTGACCACGATCGCGTCCGGCGGGGCCGAGGACGTCAGTTCGACCGTACGGGCGCGTACGCGGGGGTGAATGATGCTCTCGAGCCGGCGGCGGGCCGCTTCGTCTCCGAAGACCCGGGCGCCGAGGGCCGGGCGGTCGAGCTCGCCGTCCGGGCCGAGGACCTCCGGTCCGAAGGCCTCGACGACCGCGGCATGGCCGTCGGTGCCGGCCGCGACGACCTCGCGGGCCAGCCTGTCGGCGTCGATCAGGATCGCGCCGCGCTGGACGAGGCGCTGCGCGACCGCGCTCTTGCCCGCGCCGATTCCTCCGGTGAGACCCACTTTCAGCACGCGGCAAGTATGCCGAAGGGCCGCCCGCGACCGAAATCGCGGACGGCCCTCGGGCCTTGCTAGCTACTGGCTACGAGCTGGGTCAGCTCTTGCCGCCGGCGAGCTTCTCGCGCAGAGCGGCGAGCGCCTCGTCGGTGGCCAGGGTGCCGGCCGGCTCCTCCGCCGCACGCGCCGGCGAGGACGAGCTCGTCGACGTGCTGGTGGAGGTGGAGGTCGACGAGGTGGTCACGCCGCCGGCCGGAGCCGGGTTGAGCGCGGCCTCGGCGTCGGCCTCGCGGGACGCCTGCACCTGCTTGGTGTGGGCCTCCCAGCGCTCGCGAGCGTCGGCGTACTGCTTCTCCCACACCTCGCGCTGCTTGTCGAAGCCCTCGAGCCACTCACCCGTCTCGGGGTCGAAGCCCTCCGGGTAGATGTAGTTGCCCTCGTTGTCGTACGTCGCGGCCATGCCGTAGAGGGTCGGGTCGAAGTGCTCCTCGCCCTCGACGAAGTTCTCGTTGGCCTGCTTGAGCGACAGCGAGATCCGGCGACGCTCGAGGTCGATGTCGATGACCTTGACCATGACGTCGGAGCCCACCTGGACGACCTGCTCGGGCAGCTCGACGTGCCGCTCGGCCAGCTCGGAGATGTGCACCAGGCCCTCGATGCCGTCGTCGACGCGGACGAACGCACCGAACGGAACCAGCTTGGTGACCTTGCCCGGCACGATCTGGTTGATCGCGTGGGTCCGGGCGAACTGGCGCCACGGGTCTTCCTGGGTCGCCTTCAGCGACAGCGAGACGCGCTCGCGGTCCAGGTCGACGTCGAGCACCTCGACCTCGACCTCCTGGCCGACCTCGACAACCTCGGAGGGGTGGTCGATGTGCTTCCAGGAGAGCTCGGAGACGTGCACCAGGCCATCCACGCCACCCAGGTCCACGAAGGCACCGAAGTTGACGATGGAGGACACGACGCCCTTGCGGACCTGGCCCTTCTGCAGCTTGTTGAGGAACTCGGTGCGAACCTCGGACTGCGTCTGCTCGAGCCAGGCGCGGCGGGACAGGACCACGTTGTTGCGGTTCTTGTCCAGCTCGATGATCTTCGCCTCGAGCTCCCGGCCGACGTACGGCTGGAGGTCGCGGACACGGCGCATCTCGACCAGCGAGGCCGGGAGGAAGCCGCGGAGGCCGATGTCGAGGATGAGGCCACCCTTGACGACCTCGATGACGGAGCCGCGAACGACGCCGTCGTCCTCCTTGATCTTCTCGATCGTGCCCCACGCGCGCTCGTACTGCGCACGCTTCTTCGAGAGGATCAGGCGACCTTCCTTGTCCTCCTTGGTGAGGACGAGGGCTTCGATGTGGTCACCGACCGACACCACTTCCGCGGGGTCCACGTCGTGCTTGATCGACAACTCGCGCGAGGGGATGACGCCCTCGGTCTTGTAGCCGATGTCGAGCAGGACCTCGTCCCGATCGACCTTGACGACGGTGCCTTCGACAATGTCGCCGTCGTTGAAGTACTTGATGGTCTCGTCGATGGCTGCGAGGAAAGCTTCCTCAGAGCCAAGATCGTCGACGGTGACCTTGTTGGCGCTCGAGGTGGCCTCGATGCTGCTCGTCATGTGGACTGTTGCTCCGAACGGATGGTGTCGTGGTGACTCTCGCGCCCCGCGGAACTGCCGGCGGGCACAGCACGAACATCCGGTGATCACGACGAGAGGTCAGATCAGGCGAGCAGGATCATGCTGGGACCGACGACTTGCGGAACCTGCTCCCTGCCGAGGCACACGATCCGCGAGTGCATCGACTAGCTTACCGTGCGCATTACCACAGGTTGCAAGGCCTCCTGATGACCGAGGCACATTGTTGAAGGCAAACTCCGTACCCAGGGCTTTTTGTGCCGATTAGACCCCATCTCGCCCTGGCTCCCGCGGTGTCATACGCCCCCCGTACCGTCTGAACGGTGATCGAAGCGCAACCATCTCCCTCGGCCGGCGCGCTGCGCCGGGCCGTGACCGACGACGAGAGCCGCGCGGCCAGCCGGCACTGGTGGGACCTGGACGCGGACGACTACCAGGAGGAGCACGGCACGTTCCTCGGCGACGTGGACTTCGTCTGGTGCCCGGAGGGCCTGCGGGAGGCGGACGCGCGCCTGCTGGGCGAGGTCCGCGGCCGGCGGATCCTGGAGCTGGGCGCCGGCGCGGCCGCGGGAGCGCGCTGGCTGGACGGCCAGGGCGCCGACGTGGTCGCGCTCGACCTGTCGGCGGGGATGCTGGGCCACGCGCGCGCGGCGGCCGACCGCAGCGGCGTACGGGTGCCGCTGGTGCAGGCCGACGCGCTGGCACTGCCGTTCGCGACGTCGGCCTTCGACGTGGTCTGCACGGCGTTCGGCGCGGTTCCGTTCGTGGCGGACTCCGGGATGGTGATGAAGGAGGTCGCCAGGGTCCTGAGGCCGGGCGGGCGATGGGTGTTCTCCATCACTCATCCGATGCGCTGGATCTTCCTGGATGAGCCGGGCGAGGAGGGGCTGGTGGCTACGCATCCCTACTTCGACCGGCGGCCCTATGTCGAGCAGGACGCGGACGGGATGCCGACCTACGTGGAACAGCACCGGACGCTCGGCGACCGGGTCCGTGAGCTGGTCGGGGCGGGGTTCGTGCTGGACGACCTGGTGGAGCCGGAGTGGCCGGAGGGGCACGATCAGATCTGGGGGCAGTGGAGTCCGATGCGTGGCCGCATCTTCCCCGGCACGGCGATCTTCGTCAGCCACCTGCCCTCGTAGCAGGTTGCTGGAGGACTGACCAGCCTCCCTCGCCTGACTTCTGATGAGCTTGCTCAGCTCAGTCCAAGCAACGGACTGACATCGCGACATGGGTCTGCTGCGGGCCACCGTAATCTCGATTGACGGCCTCGAGGGTGACCCGCCGGTGGTCGAGGCGGACCGGATCGCTCGCGGTTGCGGTCAAGCAGCGGGGGAAGTTCAGCTCATCGCTGATCACGTGATACAGGGCCTGGCCGTCGAGCGGATCACGCTTCTCGCCGTCAGCTTCGAACGCGATGAGGCGGTCGTTCTGGTTCGACCAGGTGACGGTGCCCGTGAGGCTCTCGGCCGTTGCGGAGTTCGTATCCCGCATCAGCTGCGCGGTTACGAATCCGACGGAGCAGCCGACGACGAAAGCTAGACCGATATACAACCACTTGCGTCTCGATTTGGTGAGAACCTGCTGCAGTACCGGCATCCGATCGAACCTCGCTCTGGATCAAGACGAACGTTGACAACGTAGCGGCGAAGCCTGCGGTGTGAAGCGGCCCGCCTCCGCTCAGGCTGTGGCCCAGGTGGGAGCTCTGCTCGGCTTTCACCCAGCGCATGTTCGTGCCGCTCCGGCCGAGGGTCTTGCGAACCAGGCCGTACGGCGTGACCGGATCACCCACAGCTGTGACCACACAGGTTTCGTATCGCCCAGCCGCAGGGGCGCCGCGTTCGCTCCCGCCATCGGCTGGACAAGCTGCAGGGCGGCCAAGTGCAATCGGTCGTTCGCGCCGGCCGAACCTGAGGGTTGTCGTCGCCCTGGGCCTGCGGCCGCCCGAGCTGCGGCCTCGTGGGAACAGGGTCGTCCGTGGCTGAGGCGGATTCTCGCTTCCACTCCAGGCCTACCGACCGGGGCCCACTCATCACGGCCGGGCAATGGCACTACAGGCCCGGCCGAGAGACGTCCGCACGCGGCCGGGCAATTGCTCCAGCGCGACGCAGGCGAGGAGCAGCGCCGCCGTCGCCCTCGACGACGAGGCCGGCCTCGAGCGGCACGGGGGCGCCGGGGCCGAGCAGGGCGGCGGGCGCGGGTCGGCCGAGCAGGCCGGCGCCGTCAACGCGGTGCGCGCGGGCCGGGGAGGTCGGCCGGGGCGGTCGGATCGTGTGCGCGCGGTCGGGCACGTCGGCAAACCGCCGCGGGAACACGACAGCGCCGCCAGAACGCACCGCAGTCGGGCGCGACCATCAGCTCGACGCGAGACCCTCGGAGCCAGACGCCCTCGTCCTCCCCGCCGAACGACCCGCTACGAGCACGCGAAGTGGGCCAAATGACCGCCCTGGCCCGTGGGTTCCAGCGGCTGGTGCACCGACCGCCACGTCTGCCCGGTCCAACGTCCGGACCAAACCGCTGCGACCAGCCAGCCGAGCAGGACCCGACCGTCACGACGGCCCGGTCCAACGTCAGGACCAAACCGCTGCGATCAACCAGCCGAACAGGACCGACCGTCACGACGGCCCAACCCCGCCCGGGCAGGCGCATCGCACCAGCTGGAACGCCGAGAAGCCAGACCGAGCCATTGTGGGCAACCTGCCGGGCCGGACTGACCCGTCACAGCAATCCCGCCAGACCAAACCGCTACAGGCAAGCCGGCCGAGCCGGATCGAGCCGCCGCGAGAGTGCGGCGGGGTCGAGACCCGGATGGTCGGGAAGACGCAGGCGGGCCGGATCAGGCTCTTGCGGTGGCGCCGCTTACGTCGAGGAGACCGGCGAGCAGTGCGAGTGCCGCCGGGACGAGTCGGTAGTAGACCCAGGTGCCGCGGCGGTCGCTGTCGACCAGGCCGGCCTCGCGTAGGACCTTGAGGTGGTGCGAGATCGTCGGACCGGTCAGCTTGAACGAACCGGTGAGGTCGCAGACGCAGACCTCGCCGCCGCCGGCGGACGCGATCATCGACAGGAGCCGCAGGCGCACCGGGTCGCCCAGCGCCTTGAACATCGGCGCGATCGCCCGTGCCTGGTCCGCATCGAGCGACCCGTGGACGACGGGGGCCCACGCGCCCGACGACTTCGCCAATTCGATCGTTGAACTCGACATCAGCCCACCCTTGCAAACGGAAGCAAGCTTCGGGTATCCGCTAATTGACTGTGATTGCGGAGTGCTGTCTCATCGTCGCCCAAATGACAGAATGCATTATTCGGCGACGAATTCCGCCAGCTACCGGAACACCACCCCTGGGCTGCGGAATCCGAGGTGGAGGGTGCCGCCTGAGCTCGAACGACGCCAAGGCAGAGACGTTCGTCATCTACAGTCCACCTCGGACGCCCGCCATGGACATGATGCGACACACATCGGTAGTGGCCGGAATCACCTGCGCCGGGCCGGAAACAACCCCGAGAATTGCCTCGACGACCGAGAGATCTTCGGGCTCAGGGCTGAGCACGGGTTGCCGCGGATAGACGCCCCGGATTAGATGGCCGTCAATCATGCCGTAGCGGCATCGCATGCATCCGAAGCCGAACGTTCACGGCGACAGCCGATCGGCAGGCGGCGCTAAGCGAGCCGGGACACGTGGCAGCCAGACCGCGACGGGCGAACCGCAGCAAGCGAACCGCGACAAGCAGACCGCGACAGCCGAACCGCGGCGAGCGGGCAGGCTGCGGCGGACAGGCAGCGGCGAGCGGGCGGGCAGGCATCGGCGGGCAGGCGGACGGCGAGCCGAGCGGGCGGGCACGCGGGCGGACGGCGAGCCGAGCGGGCGGGCACGCGGGCGGACGGCGAGCCGAGCGGGCGGGCACGCGGGCGGTGAGCGGGCCGCAGGCAGGCATGGCGAACGGGCGGCGACAGTACACGGCGGCACGCTGGGCGGGTTCCTCAGCGCGATTCATCGTCGGGCACCCTTCGACAAGGGTTCAGCTGCTGTGCACGCGCGGGAGGCTGCCTAGAACCGGGGAGCCTTGTCCCACGCAGGAGGAGCATGCCCGTGCAAGCAACCTGTGGCGTCAGCCCAGACCACCCGACATCGCAGAGAACGGGCGTGCTCCGCCGCTGCCGCCTGTAGTTGCCGTCCCCGGTCCGACCGGGCGCCGCCGCCGCTACCGCAGTGCAGGGGCCACTTCCAGCCAATGCCACTGCTGCTGACGCGACGCCTGTCGCTACCGTTCCTGACACTGCTAGCGTCGCCGCCGTTGCCGTAGTGCAGGTACCGCTGTGGCTACCGCTTCTGCTCTGCAGCAACGCGGCCGCCGGTTGGCGGGGCGCCGTCGTTGCTGCGGTGGGCGACCGCGCGGCTGCGGGCCTGTTGCGCCGACCGCGTTGTCGGCGCGACAGTGTCGGTCGGCCGGGGGTGGGAGGTGGCCGGGGTGCGACGCCCGGCCACCGCGTGGGGCTTGGTTGTGGAGGGCCTAGTGGCCGGCCACGTTCCAGTCCTGGCCGCCGCCGACCGAGACCTCGAGTGGGACCGAGAGTGGGTAGGCGCCGCCCATCTCGCGGCGGACCAGTTCCTCGAGGGCCTCGCGTTCGCCCGGGGCCACGTCGAAGACGAGTTCGTCGTGGACCTGGAGGAGCATGCGGGACCTCAGGTCGGCGGTGCGCAGGGCCGCGTCGACGCGGAGCATGGCGACCTTGATGATGTCGGCGGCCGAGCCCTGGATCGGGGCGTTGAGGGCCATGCGTTCGGCCATTTCGCGGCGCTGGCGGTTGTCGCTGCTCAGGTCCGGCAGGTAGCGGCGGCGGCCGAGGATGGTGGCCGTGTAGCCGTCCTGGACCGCGCGGCGGACCACCGCCTGGAGGTAGTCGCGGACGCCGCCGAAGCGTTCGAAGTACTCCTCCATCAGGGCCTTGGCCTCGTCGGTGCCGATGCTGAGCTGGTTGGAGAGACCGAAGGCGCTCAGGCCGTACGCGAGGCCGTAGTTCATCGCCTTGATCTTGCGGCGCTGGTCCGGGATGACCTCGTCGAGCGGGACGTGGAAGACCGACGAGGCGGTGGCCGCGTGGAAGTCGGCGCCCGAGTTGAACGCGGCGATCAGCGCCTCGTCGCCGGACAGGTGCGCCATGATGCGCATCTCGATCTGGCTGTAGTCGGCGGTCAGCAGCTGCTCGTAGCCGTCGCCCACCACGAACGCGCGCCGGATGCGGCGGCCCTCCTCGGTGCGGATCGGGATGTTCTGCAGGTTGGGGTCCGTCGAGGAGAGCCGGCCCGTCGCGGCGACCGTCTGGTTGAACGTGGTGTGGATCCGGCCGTCGTCGGAGACGGACTTGAGCAGGCCGTCCACCGTGGACTTCAGCTTGGCCACGTCGCGGTGGCGCAGCAGGTGCGCCAGGACCGGGTCGCCGGTCTGCGCGAACAGGTTCTGCAGCGCGTCCGCGTCGGTGGTGTAGCCGGACTTGATCTTCTTGGTCTTGGGCAGGCCGCGCTCGGTGAAGAGGATCTCCTGCAGCTGCTTGGGCGAGCCGAGGTTGAACTCGCGCCCGACCACCTCGTGCGCGCCCTGCTGCGCCGACTTCACCTCCGCGGCGAAGTGTGCCTCCAGCTCCGACAGGTAGGCGGTGTCGGCGGCGATGCCGACGTGCTCCATCTCGCCGAGCACGATCGACAAGGGCTGCTCGACCTCGGCGAGCAGGCGCTGCGAGGCGCCGTCGTCGCGGGACAGCTCCGCGCAGATCGTGTCGGCCAGGTCGAGGGTGGCCCGGGCGCGGAGCATGACGTTCTGCTCCGCGGTGCCCTCGTCCTCGCCGAGGCCGTCGAGGGTGAGCTGGCCGTTCTCGGGGGCGTCGACGCGCAGCTCGCGCTTGAGGTAGCGCAGCGCGAGGTCGGTCAGGTCGTAGGCCCGCTGGTCGGGCTTGGCCAGGTAGGCCGCCAGGGCCGTGTCGACGCGCACGCCGGACAGGGCCCAGCCGTGCGCGCGGAACGCGAGCATCGCCGACTTGGCCTCGTGGATGACCTTCGGCCGGTCGGCGTCGGCGAGCCAGGCCGCGACCGCGCGCTCGTCGCCCTCGTCCAGCGTCGTCGGGTCGAACCAGGCGGCCGGGCCGTCGCCGGTCGCGACCGCGATGCCGGTCAGCTCGCCGGTGCCGCGGCCGAAGCGCCCGGTGACGGCCACGCCGATCGGGGCCTTCTGGGCGTGCTCGGCCAGCCAGCCGGCCACCTCGCCGGCACCCAGCACGGCGCCGGACAGGTCGAAGCCGGACTCGGCCTCGGGCTCGACCGCGTCCAGGTACGAATACAGCCGCTCGCGCAGCACCCGGAACTCGAGCGCGTCGAAGACCTGGTGCACGGCCTCACGGTCCCAGCCCTGCCACCGGACGTCCTCGGGGCGCAGCGGCAGCTCGAGGTCGCGGACGAGCGCGTTGAGGCCGTAGTTGCGCATGACCTCGGCCAGGTGGGCGCGCAGGCTCTCACCCGCCTTGCCCTTGATCTCGTCGACCCGCGCGACGATGCCGTCGAGCCCGCCGTACTGATTGATCCACTTGGCGGCGGTCTTGTCGCCGACGCCGGGCACGCCGGTCAGGTTGTCGCTGGTCTCGCCGACCAGGGCGGCCTTGTCGCGGTAGCGGTCGGGCGCGACGCCGTATTTGGTCTCGATGGCCTCGGGGGTCATCCGCCAGACCTCGGACACGCCGCGCACCGGGTAGAGGATCGTGACGTGCTCCTCGGCCAGCTGGAACGCGTCCCGGTCGCCGGTGGAGATGACGACCTCCATGCCGGCCTCGCGGGCCTGGCCGGCGAGCGTCGCGATGACGTCGTCGGCCTCGTAGCCGGGCTTCTCCACCACCGGGATGCGCAGCGCCTCGAGGACCTCCTTGACCAGGCTCACCTGGCCCTGGAAGGGCCCCGGGGTCTCCGCGCGGCCGGCCTTGTATTCGGGATAGATCTCGGTGCGGAACGACTTCCGCGAGACGTCGAAGGCGACCACGATGTGCGTGGGCTTCTCGTCGCGCAGCATGTTGATCAGCATCGAGGTGAAGCCGAACACGGCGTTCGTCGCCTGGCCCGTGTGGGTGGAGAAGTTCTCCACCGGCAGCGCGAAGTAGGCGCGGTAGGCCAGCGAGTGCCCGTCGAGCAGCAGCAAGCGGGGGGTCTGGGCGTCGTCACTCACGTCGGGAACTCTAGTCGCGAGGTATGACAGGAACGCCGACCGCCCCGCCCGCTTTACAGCACCTTGCTGAGGAACGCCTTGGTTCGCTCCTGCTGCGGATTCCCGATGACCTCCCGCGGCGGGCCCTGCTCGACCACGACGCCGCCGTCCATGAAGATCAGCGAGTCGCCGACCTCGCGGGCGAAACCGATCTCGTGGGTGACCACGACCATGGTCATGCCGTCGCGGGCCAGGTCCTTCATCACGTCGAGGACCTCGCCGACGAGCTCCGGGTCGAGCGCGCTGGTCGGCTCGTCGAAGAGCATCAGCTTGGGCCGCATGGCCAGGGCCCGGGCGATCGCGACCCGCTGCTGCTGGCCGCCGGAGAGCTGCCCCGGGTAGTTGTCCTTCTTCTCGCCCAGGCCGACCCGCTCGAGCAGCGCCGCCGCCCGGTCCCGGACCTCGGCCCGGTTCTCCCGCTTGACGCGCAGCGGCGCCTCCATGACGTTCTGCATCACCGTCATGTGCGGGAACAGGTTGAACCGCTGGAACACCATGCCGATGGACCGGCGCTGCGCGGCCACCTCCCGCTCCCGCAGCTCGTGCAGCTTGCCGCCGCGCTCGCGGTAGCCGATCAGCTCACCGTCGACGAAGATCCGGCCTGCGTTGATCTTCTCCAGGTGGTTGATGCAACGCAGGAACGTCGACTTACCCGAGCCGGACGGCCCGAGCACGCAGCACACCTCACCGGGCTTGACCACCAGGTCGATGCCCTTGAGGACCTCGAGCGAGCCGAAGGACTTGTGCACGTTGTCCGCGCGTACCATCTCGGCGGTCGTGTCGTCGGTGACCGTCATGGCGTGCCTCCGTCGCTGATCTTTCCGCCCTGCTCGGCCGTCAGGCCGCTCAGGCGGATCCGGGCCTTCGCGGCCGCGCCGTAGCCGCGCCCGAAGTGCCGTTCCACGAAGTACTGGACCACCATGAGCACGCTGCACAGGATCAGGTACCAGATGCTGGCCGCGATCAGGACCGGCAGCACGACGAACGTGCGCGAGCTGATCGCCTGCAGCTGGAAGAACAGCTCGAAGCTGACCGGCACGAACGCCACCAGGGAGGTGTCCTTGACCATGGCGATGGTCTCGTTGCCGGTCGGCGGGACGATCACCCGCATCGCCTGCGGCAGCACGATCCGCCGCAGCACCTGACTGCGCGACAGGCCCAGCGCCGAGGCGGCCTCGGACTGACCCTCGTCGACGGACTGGATGCCGGCCCGGACGATCTCGGCCATGTACGCGGCCTCGGACAACCCGAGCGCCAGCACGCCGGCGACGAAGCCGGAGAGCAGGTCGGTGGCCTTGAAGCTCAGGAACTGCGCGTTCAGGTCGTGTATGCCGAACAGGTTGCCGATCTGCCGGTCGAACGGCAGGCCGAGGCCGATCCGCTCCCACAGGATGCCCAGGTTACCGAAGAGGATCGCCAGCACCAGCCGCGGCACCGCCCGGAACACCCAGGTGTACAGGAACGCGACACCGGACAGGATCGGGTTCGTCGACAGCCGCATGATCGCCACGACGATGCCCAGCCCGACGCCGATGATCATCGCGAAGACGGTCAGCAGGATCGTGCCGCGCAGGCCCTCGAGCACGGGGCCGGTGAACATGGCGCCGCGCTTACCCTCGCCCATGCTGACAAAGATGAAATGCCAGTTGAAGCGCTCGTTGGTCAGCACGAGGTGCAGGAACATCGCGGCGAGTACGGCCAGTACCGCGATTGCCACCCAGCGCCCGGGGTGCCGGACGGGCACGGCCTTGATGGCCTCGGGTCGTGCCCGTCCGGACTGTGTCTCCGTTGTCATGCGTGGGTCAGGAGACCTGCGGGTTGACTGCCGGGTCGGTGATGCCGCCGGCCTCGACGCCCCACTTGGTGAGGATCGTCTTGTACGTGCCGTCGGCGATCAGGGCCTCGAGCGCGCCCTCGATCGCCGCGCCGAGGTCGGCCTGCGCCTTCGGCAGGACGTAGCCGTACGGCGCCGCGTCGTAGATGTCGCCGACCAGGGCCAGCTGGCCGTTGGTCTGCTTCACCGCGTACGCGCCGACCGGCGAGTCCGCCAGCATGGCCTCGTCCTTGCCCGAGACGACCGCGTTGGTGGCGTCGCTCTGCGCCTGGTACTGGTCGATCGTGATCTTCGCCTTGCCGGCGTCGGTGCACTTCTTCGACCGCGCGGTGATGTCCTCGAGCTGCACGGTGCCGACCTGCACGGCGACCTTCTTGCCGCAGGCGTCGTCCGGGTTGATCGCCGCGCCGGCCTTCGCCGCCCACTGGGTGCCCGCCGAGAAGTAGGAGACCATGGTGGCCTCCTTCATGCGATCGGCGTTGACCGTGAACGACGAGACGCCGACGTTGTACTTACCGGAGCTCACGCCCGGGATGATCGCGTCGAACTTCGACGACTCCCACTCGGCGGTCAGGCCCAGCTTCTGCGCGACCGCGTTGAACAGGTCGACGTCGAAACCGACGATCGTCTTGCCGTCCGCGTCCAGGTACTCGTTCGGCGCGTACGTGGCGTCCGTACCGATCTTGAGCTTGCCGGCCGCCTTGATCTCGGCCGGGACCTTGTCGGCCAGCGAGGTGTCGGCCGACGCCGTGGGCACGGGGGTGCCCGAGCCGGTGTCGCCCGACTCCTCACCGCAGGCGGACAGGGAAACGGTCATCGCAAAGGCGGCGCTCAGGCCCACGATCGCGCGCCGCAAAGGGGTGGTGCGGAACATCGTCGTCAACTCCTCAAAGGTGTTCGAGATCCTCAGGCAACGCCGAGGTAGGCGTCCTTGACCGAGGGGTCGGTCAGTAGCTCTGCGCCGGTTCCGGTCTTCACGATCCGGCCGGTCTCCAGCACATACGCGCGGTGTGCCCGCGACAACGCCTGCTGGGCGTTCTGCTCCACCAGCAGCACGGTCGTGCCCTGCTGGTTGATCTCGACGATGATGTCGAAGATCTGCTGGATCAGCATCGGCGCCAGGCCCATCGACGGCTCGTCGAGCAGCAGCAGCTTCGGCCGGCTCATCAGCGCCCGGCCGACCGCGAGCATCTGCTGCTCGCCGCCGGACATGGTGCCGCCGACCTGCTTCTCGCGCTCCTTGAGCCGCGGGAACAGGCTGAACGCCCGGTCCAGGTCCTCGTTGATCTCGGTCCGGTTGCGTCGCGTGTACGCACCCATCTCGAGGTTCTCCCGCACCGTCATGCCGGGGAAGATGCCCCGGCCCTCCGGCGACTGCGAGACGCCCCGCACGACCCGCAGATCGGCGCGCAGCTTGGTGATGTCCTCACCCGCGAACTTGATCGCGCCCTGCGCCACCGGGCGCAGCCCGGAGATCGCCCGCATGGTCGTCGACTTGCCGGCGCCGTTCGCGCCGATCAGCGCGACGATCTCGCCCTCGGCGACGTTCAGGCTGATGCCGTGCAGGGCCTGGATGCGCCCGTACAGCAGCGTGACGTCCTGCAACTCAAGCAGCATCGGTGGGCACCCCCAGGTACGCCGCGATCACGGCGGGGTTCTCCCGCACCTCGGCGGGCGTACCCTCCGCGATCTTCTTGCCGAACTCCAGCACCACGATCCGGTCCGTGACGCCCATGACCAGTCGCATGTCGTGCTCGATGAGGAGCACCGTCACCCCGGTGTCGCGGATCCGGCGGATCAGCGCGAGCAGATCCTCCTTCTCCGCCGGGTTGAAGCCGGCCGCCGGCTCGTCCAGGCACAGCAGCGTCGGGTTCGTCGCCAGTGCCCGGGCGATCTCCAGCCGCCGCTGCTCGCCGTACGAGAGGTTGCGGGCGACCTCGCCCGCCCGGTTGTGGATGCCCACGAACCGCAGCAGCTCCAGCGAGCGGTCCCGGCCGGCGCGCTCCTCGCGCCAGAACCGGGGCAGCCGGAACAGGGCGCTGATCACGCTGGTCTTGTGGTGGGCGTCCGCGCCCACCATCACGTTCTCCAGCGCGGTCATCTCCGGGAACAGCCGCACGTTCTGGAACGTGCGGGCGATCCCGCCGCGGGTGATCTGGTGCTTCTTCTTGCCGACGATCGACTCACCCTGGAACCGGATGCCGCCGCTGGTCGGCCGGTAGACACCGGTCATCGCGTTGAAGCACGTCGTCTTGCCGGCGCCGTTCGGCCCGATGAGGCCGAAGATCTCGCCCTTGCGCAGGCTGAAGCTGACCTCGTTGAGCGCGACGACACCGCCGAAGCGCAGCGTCACGTTGTCGACCACCAGCAGCACCTCGCCCGAGCGCTCCGCGTCGCTGACCGGCGTGGTGCCCTCTCCCGCGGAGGACTTACCTGTGGGCGCCGCGCGGTCGACCGGACGCGCGTTGGCGGCGTCGGCTTCCTGCGGCGTCTCGATGTGCGGCTCACTCAATGGGAGCCACCTCCTTCTCGCGGTCCTTGAGCTCCATCGCACGCCGCCGGCTCGGGATCAGACCCTGCGGCCGGAAGATCATGATTGCGATGATCACCGCACCGAAGATCGCGAACCGGAAACCGAACAGGTCGGTGTGCCAGATCGGGTCCTCGATGCCGCGCAGCCGGTCGGGAATGTACGAAATCAGCGCACCGCCCAGGATGGCACCGGCGATGTTGCCCGCACCACCCATGACGACGCCGGCCAGCACCAGGATCGAGAACTGGAGCACGAACGTGCCCGAGTTCATGAAGCCCTGCTCGCCCGCGAACATCACGCCGCCCAGGCCGCCGATGAACGCCCCGATGGCGAACGCCCACAGCTTGTACTTGATCGTCCGCACGCCCATGATCTCGGCGGCTTCCTCGTCCTCGCGGATCGCGAGCCACGACCGGCCGACCCGGCTGCGGTCCAGGTTCCGCACCGCGAAGATCACCAGGATGATCACGGCGAGACCCAGCCAGTAGTACGGCGTCGCGTCGGCCACGCCGAACATCGGCTTGCCGTCGGCCAGCGACCCCGGCGGGTGCGGGATGTCCGCGAAGCCCCGGTCACCGCGCAGCGTCTCGGTGCTCGTCGCCACGATCCGGATGATCTCCGCGAAGCCCAGCGTCACGATCGCCAGGTAGTCACCGCGCAACCGCAGCGTCGGCCAGCCCAGGATCAGACCCGAGACCATCGCCACCGCGAGACCGACCGGCACCGCGGCCAGCCAGCCCCATTCGGTACGCAGGACGCTGTCCGGCGAGGTCAGCAGCGCGACCGTGTAGGCACCGACGGCGAAGAAGCCGACGTAGCCCAGGTCGAGCAGGCCCGCGAAGCCGACCACCACGTTCAGGCCCAGCGCGAGCAGCACGTAGTAGGACATGTTGAACAGCGCGCTCGGCCAGTCGACACCCTGGGTGACGATCTGCGGCCCGATCAGGGGAATCTCGCCCGCGTACGGCAGCAGGAACGCGAGCGCCGCGAACACCACCATCAGTACGCCGCGCACCACCGGGTTCTGCCGGCCGAACCAGCCGCGGACGCCGCCCGAGTTGTTCTTGGGCTTCGTCGCCTGCGCCGGAGTCTGCTCCGGAGTCGAACTTGTCGCCTCGGTCATGCCCTCGCCCTTCCGAGAGACTCGCCCAGCAGGCCCGTCGGACGGACCAGCAGGATCAACACGAGCAGCACGAACGACGCCGCGTGCAGCCACTCCGTGCCGAACAGCGACGCCGCGTAGTTCTGCAGCAGCCCGAGCAGCAGGCCGCCGACCAGCGCGCCGCGCAGGTTGCCGATACCGCCGAGCACCGCCGCCGTGAACGCCTCGATGCCCAGCAGGAAGCCGGCGTCGAAACGCGTGACACCGACCTTCAGGTCGTACATCACCGCCGCGATGCCGGCCATCAGACCGCCCAGCAGGAAGACTAGCGAGATCACGCGGCCCTTGTTGACGCCCATCAGCGCCGCGCTGTCCGGGTTCTGCGCCACCGCGCGGATGCCACGGCCCAGCCGGGAGCTGTTGATGAAGCGGTCGAGCGCGAACATCATCACGAGCGCCAGCACGATGATCAGAATCTGCAGATTCGTCACATGCATGTTGCCGATCACGAAGACGTCTCGCGGATGGATCAGCGCCGGCACCGGCTCGATGTTGCGCTGGGTCATCACGCCGACGGTCTCGGAGATGAACAGAGACGCGCCGATCGCGGTGATGAGGAACGCCAGCGGCGGCGCGTTGCGCTTACGCAGCGGGCGGTAGGCGATGAATTCGACACCGAGCGCCGTGATACCGGAGATGACGATCGCCGCCACCAGTCCCAGTACCAGCAGACCGATCACGACCGGAACGGACGGGATTGCCGTGTTCTGGTCGAGACCGAAGAGACCCCACACCCAGATGCAGGCGAAGGTGCCGAGCAGAAAGACCTCGGAGTGCGCAAAGTTGATCAGGCGGAGAACGCCGTAGACCAGGGTGTAACCCAGGGCGAAGAGCGCGATGATCGCGCCCTGGGCCAGGCCCGTGATCGTGAGCGGCCCGAAGTCCTGAATCAGACCGGAGAAGTTCACAAGGGGCTCCTGAAACGAGAAGGTCGGTGCGGCCGGAGATCATCCGGCCGCACCGGCCCTACGAAAAGTGACTCAGCCGATCAGACGGCCGGGACCTCTTGGTCCGCGATCGTGTTGCCGGTCGCGTCGAACTTGAACGCCCACACCTTGATGAACTTGGGGTCGAGCTCACCGGTCGGGGTGAACTTGTAGGTGTTGGCGATGCCCTTGTACTCGGTCGCGCCGAGGTACGTGTTGAGCTTCTCCGTGGTGGTGTTGCCCGCGTCGATGCCCTGCAGCATGAAGTTGGCCGCGTCGAACGCGACGTCGCTGTAGGTACCGGCGTCGACGTTCCACTTCGCCTTGTAGTCGGTGACGAACGTGCCGCCCGCCTTCTCCGGCGGGGAGCAGGGGCAGGTCACGACGGTGCCGGTCGCGGCAGCGTTGCCCGCCGCCTTGGCCAGGCCCGGGTCCTTCATGCCGTCGCCGCCGACCAGGGTGCCCTTCCAGCCGGCCGAGGTCAGGGCCTTACGGATGAGGCCGGCGTTCTGGTAGTAACCGCCGTAGAACAGGGCGGTCGCGCCAGAGGAGACGACCTTCGTCACGAGCGCCGAGAAGTCGGTCTGCTTGCCGTCGGCCTCGGTCTTGTCCGTGGCGACGACAGCGGTGCCGAGGGTCTTCTTGACGACCTCGGCCAGACCGGCGCCGTACGCCGACTGGTCGTCCGCGACGAAGACCTTCTCGGCCTTCATCACGTTCTTGATGTAGTTACCCGCGGCGGGGCCCTGCGCGTCGTCGTTCGCGACCGCGCGGTGCCAGGTCTTCCAGCCGTTGGCCGAGAGCGAGACCCGGGTGGCCGACGGGCTGATCGAGGGGACGCCGGCCTGCTCGAAGATCGGGTCGGCAGCCTCGGACTCACCCGAGAACGCCGGGCCGACGATACCGATGATCTTCTTGTCCGCGACCAGGTTACGGGCCACACCGGGAGCAACGCCCGGGTCACCCTGAGAGTCGAACTTCGCGACCGTGATGCAGTCGGAGCCCTTCTTCTCGTTGTACTGGTTGATTGCCAGCTCGAAGCCCTGCTCGATGTTCACACCGAGGTTGGCCGCCGGGCCGGTCAAAGCGCCAAAGAACGCGAGCTTGTAGCCGCAGTTGCCACTGGCCGTGTCATCACTGCCGCTGTCGCTGTTGCAAGCAGCGGCACCGGCGATGAGGCCGACAACGGCCAACCCGCCGATGGCACGTACGAGAACCTGCCTCAAGGTTGGAACCCTCCTCCATACCGAACCCACCGAGCCACCGCAGGTCGAGTGGCACTTGCGCACCCGAACGACGCCGCTGCGCCCGTCATGGGGCCGGACGCTATCCCACACTCCGGCACGGGGGTAAGGGTTCGCACGGGCATTCACCGAACCGTTACGTGCGGTGATGCCGCGCCGGGGAAGGTGTAACAAACAGCCAGTTGGGCCGGGCCCGGCCGCTACGACGCGGGTACCCCGGGCGACTCCTCACCCTCCGCGAGGATCCGGTCCGCGACCTCACGCATAGTCATCCGGTGGTCCATCGCCGTGCGCTGGATCCACTTGAACGCCTGCGGCTCGGTCATCGAGTACTTCGTCATGAGCTCGCCCTTGGCGCGCTCCACCGACTTGCGCGTCTCCAGCCGGTCGGTCAGCCCGGCCACCTCGGCCTCGAGCGCCGAGATCTCCGAATACCGGGAGAGCGCGATCTCGATCGCCGGCACCAGGTCCGACTTCTGGAAGGGCTTCACCAGGTACGCCATGGCGCCGGCGGCGCGGGCCCGCTCGACCAGATCGCGCTGGCTGAACGCCGTCAGGATCACGACCGGCGCGATGCGCCCGCCGGCGATCCGCTCGGCGGCGGCCAGGCCGTCCATGATCGGCATCTTGATGTCGAGGATGACCAGGTCCGGCGTCAGATCCTCGGCCAGCCGGACGGCGGTCTCGCCGTCACCGGCCTCGCCGACGACGTCGTAGCCCTCCTCCACGAGCATCTCGGCCAGGTCCAGCCGAATGAGCGCCTCGTCCTCGGCGATCAGCACCCGCCTGCGCTCGGTGCTCGCTTGCGTGTCGGCCACGGAACTCCTACCCCCAACACTTCCGACGTCGCGACACCCGGGTATCTGGGTGCCGCCGTCCCCAGCGTAGTGGGTAGGCTGTCAGGTGCTCCGCCTGGAGTCGCCTACTCGGGACCGAACCAGGCGCCGTTGTCCCCGTATTCCAACGGCAGAGAAGATGGTCTCAAACACCATACAGTGTGGGTTCGAATCCCACCGGGGACACCAAAATTGTCGTACCCCTGGTCGATGATTCGCCAGTGCATCCGCCACATATTCGTGAGCGCGCAATCTCCATGAAATCAGCGGGCGTTCCGCTCGCCGAGATCTGCCGGACGCTCGGCATCCCCCGCAACACGGTGACCTGCTGGCTCTACCGCTCCCGACCCAAGATCAATTCGCCGGCCGATCGGTGCCCGTTCTGTGCCCGGCCCGCGCGGCTGCCGGCCCACCCGGCCGACTACGCCTACCTCCTGGGGATGTACCTCGGCGACGGCCACCTCCTGACGACCGGCCGGGTCCCGCTCCTGAGGGTGTCCTGCGACCTGCGTTACCCCGAGTTGATCGAGGAGGTCGGCCGGGCCATGCGGGCCTGTGGCGCCCGCACGGTCGGGCACCAGCGCCGCGGCGGGCGCGACGACGTGCGCTCCTTCTGGATGCATTGGCCGTGCCTGCTGCCCCAGCACGGCCCCGGCAAGAAGCATGACCGGCCGATCGTGCTCACCGATTGGCAGCAGCGCATTGTCGACGACTTTCCCGACAGATTCGTGCGCGGGCTTTTCCATTCCGACGGCTGCCGCACGGAGAACCGAATCGTCAGGGCCGGAAAGCACTACGCCTATCCCCGCTACATGTTCGTCAACAGGTCCGCGGACATCATGCGGCTATGCCGGTTGTCCCTCGACCGGATGGCGGTGCGCTGGCGCATGTGCAGTGCGATCCAGCTCTCGGTGGCGCGGCGGGCGGATGTGGCGATACTCGACCACTTCGTGGGACCCAAGCGCTGAGCCTTTTCGACGCTGCCGGGCAGCCGATGCCGTGCGGCCCGGGCCGCCCGGCTAATTCCGCGAAAGGCCGGTCTGCCGGTCTCGCCAGTGTTGTCATGGCAGTACCAGCACCGGTAGGAGGCTCCATGTTGTGGTCCGGCTCCGCCCCCTTGACCGTCGTGCGTGACGGTATATGGGGGTTCCTCCTGTTTTCGGGTGTGGCCTGGCTGGCGATCGCCTGGAGTGTGCTCCGCCTCGAGCCCGTCGACATCGTGACCGCGGCCGGCCTGGTGATCCTGTTCGGGGCGGTCACCGAGGCGATCCGCGCGCTCGCCGGCACCCGGACCTGGTGGCTGAACGCGGGCATGGCCGTGCTGTTCGCCCTCACCGGCGTGATCGTGCTGCTGGACAACGGCGGCTCCTGGGCCACCCCCGCGGCGCTGATCGGCTGGTACCTGATGGTGCGCGGCGCCGCCGACCTGGGCATCTCGATGATGACCCGGGAGACCGACCGGATCTGGGGCATGCTGACGGTCGTCGGCCTGGCCGAGCTCGCGCTCGGCTTCTTCGCCGCCAGCTCGTACGCGCGCACGGCCGAGGTGGTGATCCTGGTGCTGGGCGGCACGGCGCTGCTGCGCGGGGTGGCCGATCTCGTCGCCTCGCTGCGGCTGCATGAGTTCTCCGCGGCGATGGACGGCGAGCGGCTGCTGGAGCTGACGCCGGAGCGCGCGGTCGGGGTGGCCGGCTATTCGGCCGGGCTGACCGACTTCGAGGCGGGCCGCCCGCCGCGGGGTGCCCGCGCCCGGCACCGGGCCACGCCGACGACCACGGCCGCGGCCGCGCCGATGCCGAACCCGCCGATGCCGAACCCGGCGGCGGGCCCGCCGATGCCGGAGTGGCCGTTGACGCAGCCCCCGTCGACGCAGCCGCCGTTGACGGTGATGCCGGCCGCCGGGCCGCAGCCGGGATCGGGGGAAGCGCCGGCCGGCCGGCCGGACAGTTTCCACGACGAGGTGCTGCGGACCACGGCCGACCTGGACGCGATGCTGGCGCAGGCCGGGGTGACCGGCACGATGTCGCCGGGCCCGCTGCCGCACGCCGACGAGCGGATCGAGGTGCCGGACACCCCCGAGGGTGCGGAGCTGCCCGACCAGCACCAGGCCGCCGCCGCGGCCGCCGCGGCGGCGCAGCACCAGGCCGCCGAGGTGGACGACACGGCACTGCCGCTGCTGGACTCGGCGGCCCGGGCGGGCGAAACGGCCTCACCGGGCGCGGAAGACACGGCGATCATCGCCAAGCGCTGGGTGGACTGAACCAAACGCTGGGTGGACTGAACCAGGCGCTGACGGCGGCTACCGGGCGCCGACGCGGCGGAGCAGGCCCTCCTGTACGGCGCTGGCGATGTGCCGCCCGTCCTCGGTGAACATGCGCCCGCTGGCCAGTCCCCTGCTGCCGCTCGCCGAAGGGCTGCTGCAGTCGTAGAGGAACCATTCGTCCGCGCGGAACGGCCGGTGCAGCCACAGCGCGTGGTCCAGGCTGGCGCCGATCACCCCGCCGGGGCCCCAGACCTCGCCGTGCGTCGACAGCACCGCGTCGAGCAGCGACAGGTCGGACGCGTACGTCAGGGCGCAGGCGTGGATCAGCGGGTCGTCCGGCAGCGTGCCGTTGATGCGCATCCAGACCCGCTGCTCGGCGGACGCCTCCCGGTCGCCGGGCTGCACCCAGCCGGGGGTGCCGACGTAGCGGACGTCGATCGCCTGCGGCGCGGCCTTGAAGGCGGCCAGGCGTTCGGGGTAGCGGGCCAGCCAGTCGTGCATGGTCGGGGTCTCGTCCGGGCCGGGCACCCCTTCGGGCGCCGGGGTGTGGTGGTCGAGGCCCTCCTCGGCGTCCTGGAACGACGCGGACATGAGGAAGATCGCCTTGCCGTGCTGCTGCGCGGTGGCGCGGCGTACGGAGAAGGAGCGCCCGTCGCGGATGCTCTCGACGCTGAACTCGATGGGTACCGTCGGGTCGCCGGGGCGCACGAAGTAGCCGTGCAGGGAGTGCACCAGGCGCCCCGGGTTTACGGTGCGGCCGGCGGCGACGAGGGCCTGGCCGGCGACCTGCCCGCCGAAGACACGCTGGGCGCCGACCTGTGGGCTCTCGCCCCGGAACGTGGCCGCGTCGATCTGCTTGAGGTCGAGGACCTCGAGCAGCTGATCGACGGCGGCCTGTCCTACCAGTGGATCGGCGCTCACTTGGACCCGGAGACCGTCGCCGGGTCGACGAGCGAGCCGAGCTGGTGCACGCGCAGGGTGTTGGTGGAGCCGGGCGCGTTGGGCGGGCTGCCGGCCACGACGACGACGTACTCGCCGGGCTTGGCCAGGCCGAGTCCGAGCATGCTGCGGTCGACCTGGCGGAACATGTCGTCGGTGTGCTGGACGAAGTCCGTCAGGAACGTCTCGACGCCCCAGGAGAGTGCGAGCTGGTCGCGGACCTCGGGTACCGGGGTGAAGGCGAGCAGCGGGAGCTCGCAGTGCAGCCGGGAGAGGCGGCGGACGGTGTCGCCGGTCTGTGAGAACGCGACCAGGGCCTTGGCGCCGATGTTGCGGGCGATCCGGCTGGCGGCGACGGTCAGGGCGCCGCCGTGGGTGCGCGGGTCGTGCTGCAGGACCGGCACGCCGAAGTCGCCGTTCTCGGTGGTGCTGACGATCTTCGCCATGGTGCTGACGGTGAGGACCGGGTACTTGCCGACCGAGGTCTCGCCGGAGAGCATGACGGCGTCGGCGCCGTCGAGGACGGCGTTGGCGACGTCGGAGGCCTCGGCGCGGGTGGGGCGGGAGTTCTCGATCATCGAGTCGAGCATCTGGGTGGCGACGATGACCGGCTTGGCGTTCTCGCGGCAGAGCTGGACGGCGCGCTTCTGCACCAGCGGGACCTGGTCGAGGGGCAGCTCGACGCCGAGGTCGCCGCGGGCGACCATGACGCCGTCGAAGGCGAGCACGATCGCTTCGAGGTGGATGACGGCTTCCGGCTTCTCGACCTTGGCGATGACGGGGAGGGTCTTGTTCTCCTCGGCCATGATCTGGTGCACGAGCTTGATGTCGTCGGGCGAGCGGACGAACGACAGGGCGATCAGGTCGACGCCGAGGCTGAGGGCGAAGCGCAGGTCGGTCTCGTCCTTCTCGCTCATGGCGGGGACGCTGACGGCGACGTTCGGCAGGGAGACGCCCTTGTTGTTGCTGACCGGGCCGCCCTCGGTGACCAGGCAGCGGATGTCCTCGCCGTCGACGGCGGAGACCTCGACCGCGACCTTGCCGTCGTCGATCAGGAGGCGGTCGCCGACCTTCACCTCCTGCGGCAGCTTGGTGTAGGTGCAGCTGACCCGGTCGGGGGTGCCGAGGATGTCCTCGCTGGTGATGGTGACGAGGTCACCGGTGCGCCAGACGTGCGGGCCGTTGGCGAACCGGCCGAGCCGGATCTTGGGGCCCTGCAGGTCGGCGAGGACCGCGACGGCGCGGCCGGTCTCCTTCGCGGCGGCGCGGACCATGTCGTAGATCTTGCGGTGGTCCTCGTGGCTGCCGTGGCTGAAGTTCAGCCGGGCTACGTCCATGCCGGCCTCGACCAGCCCGAGCATGCGCTCGGGGGAGGCGGTGGCGGGACCCATGGTGCAGACGATCTTTGCGCGGCGTGTCACAGCCATCAGGCTAGTCTCTCTTTCGGATCGGCTCGCTGGCCGACCCCCGTCAGAAGGATGAACTGCGAATGGCGGCGCCCCGGTTCGTCCGTCGGGCGCGCGCTCGTTCAGCAAGGGTGGCGGGCGTCAGCGACCGCAATCGGCCTCAGCTTATCGGTCGGCTCCGGGCGTCCGCCGGGAGATGGCCCGACTGGCGTGTGCGCGCCGTGAACCCCTAAACCGCGCGCGGTGAACCCCTAAACCGATTGTCACGTGTTGATTGCACTCGGTTAAATGGGGTTGGCGTCGGACTGGGGGTACGGCGATGGCGATCCGGTGGTGGACCAGCAGGCGGCAGCGGGTGCTGGAGCGCGCGGCCCGCGAACAGGCTTACGAGAGCGACGCGGCGCGGCGGCGGCTGCTGCGCCACGCGGCACAGTGCGGCGGGGCCCGCGTCCTGCCCCGGCAGCGGACTGCCGCGACGGCGGTGCGGGTCTGACGATCGCGGGACGGCCGGGCCGCCCCGCGATCATCGGGTTCAGAAGGTGGCGGCCAGCGGCTGCGACGACGGGCTGACCGGTGCCGGCAGTTCGCCGAATCCGCCCAGGTAGGTGTGGATCGCCGCGGCGGCCGCCCGGCCCTCCGCGATGGCCCACACGATCAGCGACGCGCCGCGGTGCATGTCGCCGGCGACGAAGACCCCCTCGGCGCCGGTCTGCCAGTCGTCGCCGGCGTCGACGGCACCCCGGCGGTTGCGGGTCACCCCGAACTGGGTGAGCAGCGGCTGCTGCTCGGTGCCGTCGAAGCCGATGGCCAGCAGCACCAGGTCGGCGCGCAGGTCGCGCTCCGATCCCTCCTGGACGGTGACCGTCCGGCGGCCGTCGATGCGCTCGACGACGACGTCGGCGACGCGGACCGAGGCGACCCGGCCGCTGCCGTCGTCCACGAATTCCTGCACGGCGACGCCGAAGACGCGCTCGCCGCCCTCCTCGTGCGCCGGGTAGTTGCGCAGGATGACCGGCCAGGTCGGCCACGGGTGCAGCTCGCCGGCGCGGGCCTCGGGCGGCAGCGGGTACTGGTCGAGCTGGATCACGCCGGCCGCGCCCTGGCGGTGCGCGACGCCGAGGCAGTCGGCGCCGGTGTCGCCGCCGCCGATGATCACGACGTGCTTGCCGTTGGCGTCGATCGGCGTGGTGTCCTGCAGGCCGGCGACGACGCGGTTGGCGGGCACCAGGTGCTCCATCGCCAGGTGCACGCCCGCGAGCTGTCGCCCCGGGGTCTCGACGGTGTCGCGCCCGGCGAGGGCGCCGCAGGTGAGCAGCACCGCGTCGAAGCGTTCCCGCAGGTCGTCGGCGGTCACGTCGACGCCGACCTCGACGCCGACCTCGAAGACCACGCCCTCGGCCGCCATCTGGGCCAGGCGCTCGTCGATCCGCTCCTTCTCCAGCTTGAAGTCCGGGATGCCGTACCGCAGCAGGCCGCCGATCCGGTCGTCGCGCTCGTAGACGGTGACGGCGTGGCCGGCGCGGGCCAGCTGCTGCGCGGCGGCGAGCCCGGCCGGGCCGGAGCCGACGACCGCGACGCTGCGGCCCGACAGGACGACCGGCGGCTGCGGCACCAGGCCGGAGGCGAACGCGTGGTTGGCGATCTCCACCTCGACCTGCTTGATCGTCACCGGGTCGTCGGAGATGCCGAGGACGCAGGCGGCCTCGCACGGCGCCGGGCAGAGCCGGCCGGTGAACTCCGGGAAGTTGTTCGTCGCGTGCAGGCTCTCCGCGGCCGCCGCCCAGGCGTTCGTGCGGACCAGGTCGTTCCAGTCCGGGATGCGGTTGCCCAGCGGACAGCCCTCGTGGCAGAACGGGATGCCGCAGTCCATGCACCGGGTGGCCTGGTCGCGGATGAGCTCGCCGCCGGCCGGCGGGTACACCTCCCGCCAGTCGCGGATGCGGACCGGCACCGGGCGGCGCTTCGGCAGCTGCCGCTCGTAGCGCAGGAAACCGTTCGGATCAGGCACGGGTGACCCCCATAACCGCCTCGTCGATGTTCCGACCGGCGGCTTCGGCGGTCCTGATCAGCTCCATCACGCGCTTGTAGTCGCGCGGCACGACCGCGGTGAACTCCTCGACCGCGGTCGGCCAGTCCTTGAGCAGCCGGCCCGCGACGGCGGAGTCGGTCTCGGCGAAGTGCCGCTCCACCAGGGCGTGCAGTCGTTCCCGCTCCTCGTCGGTGAGCGGGGTGAGGTCGACCAGCTCGGGGTTGACCCGGCCCGCGTCGAGCTTGTGCACGAACGCGGTGCCGCCGCTCATGCCGGCCGCGAAGTTGCGCCCGACGGCGCCGAGCACGACGACGGTGCCGCCGGTCATGTACTCGCAGCCGTGGTCGCCGACGCCCTCGACGACCGCGGCGGCGCCGGAGTTGCGCACCGCGAACCGCTCACCTGCGCGGCCGCGCAGGAACACCTCGCCGCTCGTCGCGCCGTACAGGATGGTGTTGCCCGCGATGATGTTGTCCTCGGCGACGAACGGCGCGGTCGGCGCGGGCCGCACGACCACCCGACCGCCGGAGAGCCCTTTGGCCACGTAGTCGTTGGTGTCGCCGATCAGCCGCAGGGTCACGCCGCGCGGCAGGAACGCGCCGAACGACTGCCCGCCGGTGCCCCGCAGGGTGAACGCGATGGTGTCGTCGGGCAGGCCGTTGCCGCCGTAGCGGCGGGTGACCTCGCCGCCGAGCATCGCGCCGACGCTGCGGTGGTCGTTGCGCACGGCCACCTCGGCGCGGACCTGGGCGCCCGCCTCCAGCGCGGGGGCGGCGAGCGCGATCAGCTCGTTGTCGAGCGACTTCTCCAGGCCGTGGTCCTGCTTGACGATGCCGCGCCGGGCGGCGCCCTCGGGCAGCTCCGGCACGAACAGCACCGGCGACAGGTCGAGGCCCTTGGCCTTCCAGTGCGAGACGGCGGGCTCGATGTCGAGCAGCTCCGCGTGCCCGATGGCCTCGTCGATGCTGCGGAAGCCCAGCTCGGCGAGGTAGCCGCGGACCTCCTCGGCGAGGAACAGGAAGAAGTTCTCCACGAACTCGGGCTTGCCGGTGAACCGCTCGCGCAGCACCGGGTTCTGCGTGGCGATGCCGACCGGGCAGGTGTCCAGGTGGCAGACCCGCATCATGATGCAGCCGGACACGATCAGCGGCGCGGTCGCGAAACCGAACTCCTCGGCGCCGAGCAGCGCCGCGATGATCACGTCGCGGCCGGTCTTGAGCTGGCCGTCGACCTGCACCGTCACCCGGTCGCGCAGCTTGTTGAGCAGCAGCGTCTGCTGCGCCTCGGCGAGGCCGAGCTCCCACGGCGAGCCGGCGTGCTTGAGCGAGTTGAGCGGGGACGCGCCGGTACCGCCGTCGTGACCCGAGATCAGGATCACGTCGGCCTTGAGCTTGGCCACGCCCGCCGCGACGGTGCCGACCCCGATCTCGGAGACCAGCTTCACGTGTACGCGGGAAGCCGGGTTGACGTTCTTGAGGTCGTGTACGAGCTGCGCCAGGTCCTCGATGGAGTAGATGTCGTGGTGTGGCGGCGGCGAGATGAGCCCGACGCCGGGCGTGGCGTGCCGGGTCTTGGCGATCCACGGCCACACCTTGTTGCCGGGCAGCTGGCCGCCCTCGCCGGGCTTCGCGCCCTGCGCCATCTTGATCTGCAGGTCGTCGGCGTTGACCAGGTACTCGCTGGTCACCCCGAAGCGGCCGGAGGCGATCTGCTTGACCGAGGAGCGCCGCTGCGGGTCGTAGAGGCGCTCGACGTCCTCGCCGCCCTCGCCGGTGTTGGACTTGCCGCCGAGGCGGTTCATCGCGATCGCGAGGGTCTCGTGCGACTCGGCCGAGATGGAGCCGTAGCTCATCGCGCCGGTGGCGAAGCGCTTGACGATCTCGGAGGCCGGCTCGACCTCGTCCAGCGGGACGGCCTCGCGGTCCTTGAAGCGGAACAGCCCGCGCAGCGAGCCGGCCTGCTCGGCCAGGCCGTCGACCTTCGCGGTGTACTGCTTGAAGACGTCGTACTGCTTGCTGCGGGTCGCGTGCTGCAGCAGGAAGACGGTCTCCGGGTTGAAGAGGTGCACCTCGCCCTCGCGGCGCCACTGGTACTCGCCGCCGACCTCGAGGCGGCGGTGGCTGCGCTCGGCCGGGTTGCGCGGGTACGCCTTGGCGTGCCGGGCGGCGACCTCCGCGTGGATCTCGGCGAGGCCGGAGCCGCCGATGCGCCCGGAGGTGCCGGCGAAGTAGCGCTGCAGCAGCCGGTTGTCGAGGCCGACCGCCTCGAACACCTGCGCGCCGCAGTACGACGACACCGTGGAGATGCCCATCTTGGACATGATCTTCAGGACGCCCTTGCCGAGCGCCTTGACGTAGTTGCGGACCGCCTTCTTCGACTCCATGCCCGCGAGCGGGCCGGTGGCGATGAGGTCGTCGACACTCTCGAACGCCAGGTACGGGTTGACCGCCGCGGCGCCGTACCCGATCAGCACGGCCGCGTGGTGCACCTCCCGGCAGTCGCCGCTCTCCACGACGAGCGCCACCTGCGTGCGGGTCTGCTCGCGCACCAGGTGCTGGTGCACCGCCGCGGTGAGCAGCAGCGACGGGATCGGCGCCAGGTCCGCATTGGAGTCGCGGTCGGAGAGCACCAGGATGCGCACCCCGTCCTCGATCGCCTCGGACACGTGGCGGCAGATCTGCGTCAGCCGCGCCTTGATGCCCTGCGCGCCCTCCCGCAGCGGGTACAGGCCGGAGACCCGGACCGCCTTGAAGCCGGGCAGGTCGCCGTCCTCGTCGATGGAGAGCAGCTTGGCCAGCTCGTCGTTGTCGATGACCGGGTACGGCAGCACGATCTGCCGGCAGCTCGCCGGGCCCGGCTGCAGCAGGTTGCCCTCGGGCCCGATGGTCGTCGCCAGGCTGGTCACCAGCTCCTCGCGGATGGCGTCCAGCGGCGGGTTGGTCACCTGGGCGAACAGCTGGTGGAAGTAGTCGAACAGCAGCCGCGGGCGGGTCGACAGGGGCGAGATCGGCGTGTCGGTGCCCATCGAGCCGAGCGGCTCGGCGCCGCTGCGGGCCATCGGCGCGACCAGGATCTTCAGCTCCTCCTCGGTGTAGCCGAAGATCTGCTGGCGGCGCATGACCGAGTCGTGCGTGTAGATGATGTGCTCGCGCGGCGGCAGGTCCCGCAGATCGATCATCCCGGCGTGCAGCCACTCGTCGTACGGGCGGGCGGCGGCCAGCTCGGCCTTGATCTCGTCGTCGTGCACGATCCGGCCGGCCTCGGTGTCGACCAGGAACATCCGGCCCGGCTGCAGCCGGCCCTTGGCGATCACGGTGGCCGGGTCGAGGTCGAGCACGCCCGCCTCGGAGCCGAGCACGACCAGGTCGTCGCTGGTGTGCCACCAGCGGCCCGGGCGCAGGCCGTTGCGGTCCAGGACCGCGCCGATCAGGGTGCCGTCGGTGAACGCGACGCTGGCCGGTCCGTCCCACGGCTCCATGAGGCTGGCGTGGAAGCGGTAGAAGGAGCGCCGCGCCGGGTCCATGCCCAGGTCGTTCTCCCAGGCCTCCGGGATCATCATCAGCACGGAGTGCGGCAGGCTGCGCCCGGACAGGTGCAGCAGCTCCAGGACCGCGTCGAAGTTCGCCGAGTCCGACGCCTCCGGCGTGCAGATCGGGAAGAGCCGCTTGAGGTTGCCGGGCAGGTCCGGCGAGGCGAGCAGGGCCTCGCGGGCGGCCATCCAGTTCTTGTTGCCGCGGATCGTGTTGATCTCACCGTTGTGCGCGATGAACCGGTACGGGTGCGCCAGCGGCCACGACGGGAACGTGTTGGTCGAGAAGCGCGAGTGCACCAGCGCGATCGCGCTGTCCACCCTGGAGTCGGTCAGGTCCGGGAAGAACTGCGGCAGCTGGTCCGGCGTCAGCATGCCCTTGTAGGTCATGGTGCGGGCCGACAGCGACGGGAAGTACGCCGCGACGCCGCGCTGTGAGGTCTCCCGCTCGGCCTGCTTGCGGATGCAGAACGCCACCCGGTCCAGCTCGATGCCGGACAGCGGTGCGCCGGCCGGGCCGGCGGCGCTGCCGGTGAGCCGGTGCGCGGCGAGGAAGACCTGCTTGATCCGGGGGCGGGCCGCCTCGGCGGTCTCGCCGAGGCCGGACGGGTCGACGGGCACGTCTCGCCAGCCGAGGATGTCGCCGCCCTCGACCAGGGCGTACTTCTCGAAGACCGCGACCGCGCGGGCCGCCTCCGCCTCGTCGTTGGGCAGGAAGACCAGGCCGGTCGCGTACGCGCCGGCCGGCGGCAGGTCGAAGCCCGCCACCGCGCGCAGGAACACGTCGGGAACCTGGATCATGATGCCGGCGCCGTCGCCCGTGTTGTACTCGGCGCCGCGGGCGCCACGGTGATCGAGCCGGATCAGCGCCGACAGGCCCTTGGCGACCACGTCGTGTGAGCGCCGACCGTGCAGGTCGGCGACGAACGCCACGCCACACGCGTCGCGTTCCTGAGCCGGGTCGTACAACCCCTGAGGGTGCGGAAGAGCCACCGGGCCTCCGATCGTCACTGGTTTCCGTTCAAGGTCGGGACGACGTCGGCCCTGCAAAGTCACTAGAGTCTACGTTAGCCGTCACCGATCTCCGCCAGGTACGGATAGATCACACTTTTGCCCACCGATTTGTCATCGATGCGGCGCCGGGGGCGGTATGTCGTCGCCGGGGGAGAGACGACGCGGGCACAACGGGTAGTCTCGCGCGGTGGCGCTAGAGGATTCCGACGTCTTCACCCGGCTCGAACGTTTCTACGACGCCGTGCACCGCGACGCCGCCGTCGCGGAGGAGATCGGCGGGTTCGTGCTCTTCGTCAACGACGGCGGGGGTTGGCCTTTCTACGCCCGTCCCCGCCTGGGCGGCACGGCAACACCGTCCGCTGCTGATATTACCGCCGTACGGCAGCGGCAGCGCGATCTCGGCATCCCCGAGGCGTTCGAATGGGTGCACGAGACCACGCCGGACCTGCTGGCCGTCGCCCGCTCCGGCGGCCTGGACGTGCTGCTCGCGCCGCTGATGGTGCTGGAGAGCGCCGCGCTCGTGCCGGACCTGCCGCTGCCCGGCGCACAGATCCGGTTCCTCGACCCGTCCGCGCCGTCGTTCCGCGCCGACCTCGACGCCAGCCGCGCGGTCGGCCGGCTCGGCTTCGGCGCGCCGGCCAACGTCACCGCCGTGCAGGCGGGCTCGCTGGTGGTCGAGGTCGCCGGCCCGGAGCAGCGCGACGCGGTGCCCCCGCTCGGCGACGACGACGTGGCCCAGCTGACCCGCCGGCACTCCTCCGGCCGGCTGGTCAGCGCGGTCGTCGAGTCGCCGGAGGCGGGCATCCTGACCTGCGGGACGGCGCTGTGCGCCGGCGCGGTGGCCGAGATCGCCGGGGTGGCGACGCTGCCGTCGGCCCGCCGCCGCGGCTACGCGTCGCAGCTGACCGCGAGCCTGGCCCGGCGCGCCCTGCACGACGGCGCCGACCTGATCCTGCTCTCGGCCGGCGACGACGACGTCGCCCGGCTCTACTCCAAGGTCGGCTTCCGGCGCATCGGCACCGCCTGCATCGCCGAGCCGGCCGCCCTGCTGTAAGCCTCAGTCCGGGGGCTGCCAGTCCGCGGCGAGGCCGCGGGCGTGGCCGAGGATGCGAGGCCGCAGCGAGCCGAGCGCGGCGTTGCGCGCCCGCAGCGCCAGCCGGCCGCGCGCCTGCACGACCGCCGACATGCGGCGGGTCTGCCGGACCACGCTGGCCGTTCGCGAGCGCCGGGCCCGGTCGTACGCCTCGACGGCCGCACCGAGCTGCGCGCCGGGCGTGCACTCGGCGACCAGCGAACGCAGCGTCGCCGCGTCCTCGAACGCCAGGCAGGCACCCTGGCCCAGGTGGTGCGGCATCGCGTGCGCGGCGTCGCCGAGCAGCACCACGCCGCCCGTGCCGGCCCGGAAGCCGTACGCCCGCGGCAGCGGCCGCAGCTCCCGGACCTCCTGCGGCACCAGGTCCTCGGGCCGGGTCGCGGCCAGCAGCGCGCCGACCGGCGCGTGCCAGCCGGAGAACCAGCGCCGCAGCAGGGCGAGCTGGGTGGCGGCGGACTCGGGCCGGGGCGCGCCCGCCGCGGTGGCGACCCAGTAGACCCCGCCGCGGCCGGCGGCGTGCTCGCCGAGCGGCATGGAGACGAAGCGGTAGCCGGCGCCCAGCGTCTCGCCGCCGGCCAGCTGGTCCGCGGGCAGGTCTGGCACCCGGAAGCCGGGGATGACCGCCTGCCACGCGGCGAAGCCCGACCCGACGGCCACGGCCTCCGGCGCCAGCGCGCGGCGGACCGTGCTGTCGATGCCGTCGGCGGCGACCAGCAGGTCGGCCTCGAACACGGTGCTGCCGTCGCTGACGCTGGGCCGCTGGGCGCGGCCGGTGCGCACCGCGGTGATCTCGACACCGGTACGGATGTCGACCCGCTCGCCGAGCCCCGCGACCAGGGCGTCGTAGAGGTCCTCCAGGTGCACGACCGCCGGCGCGGGACCGGCACCGGGCCGGGCGCGGGGCGCGGCCAGCCACTGGCCGTCGGGCCGGCGCACCCCGCCGTCGGGCAGCGGCAGCGCGATCGCCGACCAGCCGCCCTGCGGGTCGAGGGCCTCCAGGGCGCGCCGCCCGTTGGGCCAGAGCACGAGCGCGGTCGGTGACGCGGCGACCCGCTCACCGCGCTCGAGCAGGGTCACCTGCCAGCCCTCGCGGGCCAGGGCACCGGCGGTGGCCAGCCCGGCCATGCCGGCACCGACCACCACGGCCGTACGCACGCCGCCGCCTCTCGCCTGTGCCGGCGGTCAGTGCTCGTCGGCGGAGGCGGACGCGGACGATCTGTCGTCGCCGTCGTCGTCCCCGGGCCCGTCGGTCGCCGCGGCCGCGGGCGCCTCGGGCGTCTCGGGCGGCAGGACGCCGGTGCGCTCGTACTCGCGGAAGCGTTCCTCGCTGACCACCTGGTACGCCTTCGGCGTCGTGGCGTGCGCCGGCGTGCTCTCCACGTCGGTCTTCGAGATGTCGTCGGCCGCGGCCGGCTCCGGCGCGGTGTCGGGCGCGTCGATCGGCACCACGTACTCGCGGGGACCCTTGACCAGGACGAAGTAGAGCAGCGCGCCGATGAAGACCACCACGGAGGTGAAGACGTTCAGCCGTACGCCGAAGAAGTGGTTGGCCTCGTCGACGCGCAGGATCTCGATCCAGGCGCGGCCGACGGTGTAGGCCATCACGTAGACCGCGAACGCCCGGCCCCGGCCGAACTTGAACTTGCGGTCGAGCAGGAACACCAGGCCGGCGACGCCGACGTCCCACAGCGCCTCGTAGAGGAACGTCGGGTGGTACAGGTCCGGCAGGGTCACGGGCTTGCCGTCGATGACCGTGGCGTGGCCCGGGTCCGAGCGGTCCATGTCGTGCACCCGCAGGCCCCACGGCAGGGTCGTGACGCTGCCGTACAACTCGTTGTTGAACCAGTTGCCGATCCGGCCGATCGCCTGCGCCAGCGGCAGCGCCGGCGCCAGGGCGTCGGCGAAGACGCTCAGCGGCAGGCCCAGCTGGCGTGCCGCGATCCAGGCGCCGACCGCGCCGCCGGCGACCGCACCCCAGATGCCCAGGCCGCCCTCCCAGATCTGGAAGATCCGGATCGGGTCACCGCCGGAGCCGAAATACTCCGTCGGCGAGGTGATGACGTGGTAGATCCGCGCGCCGATGATGCCGAACGGGACCGCCCACACGGCCATGTCCAGCGAGGCCCAGGGCGCCACGCCGCGGCGGCGCAGGCGGTACTCCATGACGAGGACGGCGACGACGATGCCCAGGACGATGCAGAGCGCGTACGCGCGCAGCGGCAGTCCGAGGACATGCCAGACCGATGTCGTTGGGCTGGGGATGGCGGCGAGGTTCACGCGGGCACCCTACCGCCGATCCCTGATTCGGCAATCATAAGGGCTTGGAAGCCCTTACACCTTCCGCCAATTCGGCGCTCAGCGCGCGCAGCCGGGCCAGGCCGGTACCCCGGTCGGGCGCGTCCAGGACGCAGCGGATCAGGGCGCTGCCCACGATCACGCCGTCGGCGAACGCGGCGACCTCGGCCGCCTGCGCACCCGTGCCGACGCCGAGGCCGACACCGACCGGCATGCCCGGGTCGACCGCGCGGACGCGGGCGACCAGCTCGGGAGCCTGCGACGACACCTGCGTGCGGGCGCCGGTGACGCCCATCAGCGCGGTCGCGTAGACGAAACCGCGGCACTGGCCGACGGTCATCGCCAGCCGGGCGTCGGTCGACGACGGCGAGACCAGGAACGTGCGGTCGATGCCGTGCCGGTCCGACGCGGCGATCCACTCCGCGGCCTCGTCCGGGATCAGGTCCGGGGTGATCATGCCGGTCGCCCCGGCCGCGGCGAGGTCGCGGGCGAACGCGTCGACGCCGTACTTCTCGACCGGGTTCCAGTAGGTCATCAGCACCACCGTCGCGCCGGCGTTCGCCACCGCCTCGATGATCCGCAGCGTGTCCCGGGTGCGTACGCCGGCGGCCAGGGCGATGTCGCTCGCCCGCTGGATCACCGGGCCGTCCATCACCGGGTCGGAGTACGGCAGCTCGACCTCGATGACGTCGCAGCCGGCCTCGGCCATGGCGACCATCGAGGCGATGCTGTCCTCGACGGTCGGGAAGCCGGCCGGCATGCACCCGACGAGCACCGAGCGCCCCTCGGCCTTCGCCTTGCCGAAGGTGTCCGCGATGCTCACGACTGCTCCCCCGGTACGAGCTTCTCAACCTGGTCGAGGATGCCGAAGTACGCCCCGGCGGTATGCACGTCCTTGTCGCCGCGACCGGACAGGTTGATCAGAATCGTCGGGGTGCGGCCGAGCTCGGCGGTCAGCTGCGGCACGATCCGCGCGGCACCGGCCAGCGCGTGCGCGCTCTCGATCGCCGGAATGATGCCCTCGGTGCGGCAGAGCAGCTGGAACGCCGCCATCGCCTCGGCGTCGGTGACCGGCTCGTAGCGGGCCCGGCCGGTGTCGTGCAGCCAGGCGTGCTCCGGGCCGACGCCCGGATAGTCCAGGCCCGCCGAGATCGAGTGCGACTCGATGGTCTGACCGTCCTCGTCCTGCAGCACGTAGGTGCGGGCGCCGTGCAGCACGCCCGCCGTGCCGCCGGTGATCGAGGCGGCGTGCCGGCCGGTCTCCAGGCCGTCGCCGCCGGCCTCGAAGCCGTACAGGCGTACCTCGGGGTCCGGGACGAAGGCGTGGAAGATGCCGATGGCGTTCGAGCCGCCGCCGATGCAGGCCGCGACCGCGTCCGGCAGCCGGCCGACCTGCTCGAGGCACTGCGCGCGGGCCTCGACGCCGATGCCGCCGACGAAGTCGCGCACGATCTCCGGGAACGGGTGCGGCCCGGCCGCCGTGCCCAGCAGGTAGTGCGTCGTGTCGACGCTGGAGACCCAGTCGCGCAGGGCCTCGTTGAGCGCGTCCTTGAGGGTGCGCGAGCCGTTGGACACCGGCACCACCGTCGCGCCGAGCATGCGCATCCGGGCCACGTTCAGCGCCTGCCGCTCGGTGTCCATCTCGCCCATGTAGACCACGCACTCGAGGTCGAGCAGCGCGGCCGCGGTGGCGCTGGCGACGCCGTGCTGGCCCGCGCCCGTCTCGGCGATGACCCGCGGCTTGCCCATCCGCTTGGCGAGCAGGGCCTGGCCCAGCACGTTGCGCACCTTGTGCGCGCCGGTGTGGTTCAGGTCCTCGCGCTTGAGCAGCACCTCGGCGCCGAGCGCCGCGGAGAGCCGCTCGGCGCGGTACAGCAGCGACGGCGTGCCCGCGTAGTCGCGCAGCAGCCCGGCGAAGCGCTCCTGGAAGACCGGGTCGGTCTTGGCCGACCGGTACGCCGCGTCGAGCTCGTCGAGGGCGCGCACGAGCGCCTCGGGAACGAAGCGCCCGCCGAACCGCCCGAAGTGACCGGCCAGGTCCGGCAGCACCGGCGTGCCGGCACCCAGGTCGCTCATCGCACCGGCCGCGGGGTCGCCGGGTGGTTGCCCGCGTTGACCAGCTCGGCGACGGCGTCGCGCGGGCTCTTCTTCGTGACCAGGCCCTCGCCGACCAGCACCGCGTCCGCGCCGGCCGACGCGTACCGGATCAGGTCGTGCGGGCCGCGCACGCCGGACTCGGCGATCTTCACGACGTTGTTCGGCAGGCCGGGCGCGATCCGCTCGAAGACGGACCGGTCCACCTCCAGGGTGCGCAGGTCGCGGGCGTTGACCCCGATGACCTGAGCGCCGGCGTCGAGTGCCCGGTCGGCCTCTTCCTCGTTGTGCACCTCGACGAGGGCGGTCATGCCCAGCGACTCGATGCGCTCCAGGAGGCCGACGAGCACGTTCTGCTCCAGCGCCGCCACGATGAGCAGGACCAGGTCGGCGCCGTGCGCACGGGCCTCGTGCACCTGATAGCTGGAGACGACGAAGTCCTTGCGCAGCACCGGCACCGAGACCGCGGCACGCACCGCGGCCAGGTCCTCCAGCGAGCCGCCGAACCAGCGGCCCTCGGTGAGTACGCTGATGCAGCGGGCGCCACCCGCCGCGTACTCGCCCGCCAGCTCGGCCGGGTCCGGGATGTCCGCCAGCGCGCCCTTGGACGGCGACGACCGCTTGACCTCAGCGATCACCGCCACGCCGGGCTTGCGCAGCGCGGCGTACGCGTCGATCGCCGGCGGGGCCGCCGCGGCGAGGTCACGCACCCGTTCCAGCGAGATCTGCTCCTGCCGGGCCGCGACATCCTCGCGCACTCCGGCGAGGATCTCCTCCAGCACGTTCTGCGGTCCTGCACCACGCTCCGCGGGTCCGCCACTGCCCGCTTCCGCCTGATCGGATGTCACCTAATGACTCCCCTCTCCGGGTGTCCTCGGCCCGATGCTAGGTGGCCGCCGACCGGTACAGGCCCCCGGGGTACGGCGCGCCCCGCGACGTGGACTGCGGCATAATGCCCTGCCGGACATCGCGTGTCTGTTCAGTCACATCTTCCTCCTGTGCATCTTCGGGCTAGCTGGGACCCCCTGGATGATCGGCTGACACCACTTGGCGTTGACGGTGGTGACATGGTTCGGAAATACGACACCGGCATCATGTGACTCGGGCAAACTGGTCGGCGGCACCGGGGAACGCCGGCCCCCGGTACGAGTCTTTGTGGAGTGGACCATGGCTGATGCTGAGCTTGGTTTCGCCGCCGTCTCCCGCGCGGTCGTCGCGGCGGCCGCGGACCTCGTCGCCGACGTCGAACGTCGCGTGATCGGGGATGAGAACGTGCGCACCGCCCAGGGCAACGCCTGGGCCGCGATGTGCGCCGACCGCGCCCGCGCACAGGCCCGCGCCGACGTCGACGCGCTGGTAGCGGCGCTCGCGGCCCGCGGCCCGCAGCCACCCCGGGGCGGCGCGCCGGCCGGCGGCACCGCACCGGACACCACCCACGGCGGCGGCGCGAAGCGCACCGGCGGCGGCAAGCACGCCGGCGGACGGGCGGACGGCGCGAAGCCGGCCCGCGGTCAGCGCGCGGTCGGGTCCTCGCCGCGGTCCAGCGCGTCCCAGGCCGCCCTGGTGTCCACCCGCTGATCGTCGTCCACCCGCTGATCGTCGTCCGTGCTCCGATCGGTGTCCGGCCGCGCCGGCGCCGCCCGGCGTTCGTAGCGCGCGCCCATGCCCGGCCACTCGTGGCCGTGGCGGGCCGCGGCCAGCCCGCCGAGCAGGATCAGCAGGCCGCCGGCGACGCAGGCGACCGGCCAGAACGTGGCGCCCGCGCCGGCTGAGCCGGTGTCCAGGCCCGCCCGGCCCGCGATCGCGCCCGCCGCGATGCCCAGGCCGGCGACGGCGAGCAGAGCGCCGAGCACCCGCCGGGCCAGACCCCGGGTGGCCGGCAGCGCGCCGGCGCCGGCGAGCGCGACCAGGGCCAGGCCGATCACCCACGGCTCGAGGTCGGCGCCCGTGCGGACCGCGCGCAGCGCCGACAGGCCGGGCCGCTCGGTGACGATCTCCGACCACGTCCGGGTGACACCGTAGATCGCCAGCAGCGCGCCCGCCGCGCAGAGCAGCACCGTCACCGTCAGCCGGCGCCCGGCGCTCATCCCGGCGCTCATCAACGGGCCGCGCGCAGCGTCTCGGCGGCGGCGATCGCGGCCAGCACCGCGGCGGCCTTGTTGCGGCTCTCCTGCTCCTCGGCGGCGGGGTCGGAGTCGGCGACGATGCCCGCGCCGGCGCCGACGTACGCGGTCCCGCCGCGCAGCAGCGCCGTGCGGATCGCGATCGCCATGTCCATGTCGCCGGCGAAGCCGAAGTAGCCGACCGTGCCGCCGTACAGGCCGCGGCGGGTCGGCTCGAGGCCCTCGATGATCTCCATGGCCCGGACCTTGGGCGCGCCCGACAGCGTTCCGGCCGGGAACGTCGCGGCCAGCGCGTCGAAGGCGCTGCGGTCCTCGCGCAGCTCGCCGACCACGGTCGAGACGATGTGCATGACGTGGCTGTACCGCTCGATGCGGGCGAAGTCCGGCACCTCGACGGTGCCCGCCCGGCAGACCCGGCCCAGGTCGTTGCGGCCCAGGTCGACGAGCATCACGTGCTCGGCGCGCTCCTTCGGGTCGGCGAGCAGCTCGGCGGCGAGCGCGTTGTCCTGCTCGGGCGTCGCCCCGCGCCACCGGGTGCCGGCGATCGGGTGCAGCAGTGCCCGGCGGCCGCCGCCGTCCTCGGCGCTGACCTTGAGGTGCGCCTCCGGCGACGAGCCGACGATGTCGAAGTCGTCGAAGCGCAGCAGGTACATGTACGGGCTGGGGTTGGTGGCCCGCAGCACCCGGTAGACGTCGAGCGGGTCCGCGTCGGTGGCCCGCTCGAAGCGCTGCGCGACCACGATCTGGAAGCACTCGCCGGCCCGGATCGCCTCCTTGGCCGCCTCGACCGCCTTCTGGTAGTCGCCCGGCGCGGTGCGGCTGATCACCTCGCCGGGCGGCACCCGCTCGACCGTGGAGATCATCGGCGGGGTCGGCCGGGACAGCGCGGTCGTCATCGCGTCGAGCCGCCCGACCGCCTGGTGGTAGGCCGCGCGGGCCGCCGCCGGGTCCGCGCCGGCGGGCAGGACCGCGTTGGCGACCAGGATCGCCGAGCCGTCGTAGTGGTCGAGCACCACCAGGTCGGTCGCGAGCATCATGCCCAGCTCGGGCAGGGGCACGTCGTTCGCGGCGAGCGACGGCAGCCGCTCGAAGCGGCGGACCAGGTCGTAGCTGAGGTAGCCGACCATGCCACCGGTCAGCGGGGGAAGATCGTCGCCCGCGCCGGGCTCGGGCGGGTCGGCCAGGGCCGCGACGGTCTCCCGCAGGGCGACCACCGGATCACCGGTCACCGGTACGCCCTCCGGCGGGCTGCCCAGCCAGACGGCCTGGCCGTCGCGCTCGACGAGCGTCGCCGCGCTGCGTACGCCGATGAACGAGTAGCGCGACCAGGCCGCGGTGCCGGCGCCCTGCTCGGCGGACTCGAGCAGGAACGTGCCCGGCCCGCCCGCGAGCTTGCGGTAGACGCCGACCGGCGTCTCGCCGTCGGCGAGCAGCCGGCGGGTGACGGGCACGACCCGGCGCCGGGCGGCCTGGACGACGAAACCGTCCTCATCGGGCGAAACCGCTCCGGTGGTGGTCACGGGCGCTCCTCCTGGTGTACGGGCAGGTTCTCGGAGAAGCAGGTGTGCGTTCCGGTGTGACAGGCCGCGCCGACCTGCTCGACCGTGACCAGCAGCGCGTCGCCGTCGCAGTCCAGCGCGACCGACCGCACGTACTGGTGATGACCCGAGGTGGCGCCCTTCACCCAGTATTCGCGGCGGCTGCGCGACCAGTAGGTCGCCCGGCCGGTGGACAAGGTACGGTGCAACGCCTCGTCGTCCATCCATGCCATCATCAGCACGTCGCCGGTTCCGTACTCCTGGACGATCGCGGCCACCAGGCCGCCGGAGTTACGGCGCAGGCGGGCGGCGATGGCCGGGTCCAGCGCGGATGCGGGTCCGTTCTCAAGGTCAGGTGCGGGCACAGTGTCAGATTGTCCCGCATCGCGTTCGACCGTCCACCTGGGCGTAGCGGTAACCCACGATCCGGTCACTGACGCGGACTGGGGGTGTGACCGGGCGGCGGATGACGGTACCGTCGTCGTGCGCCGCCTGCCCGGGTGCCGCGCCCGCCGGCCGCCCGGTCTCCCCCGGCGCGGATCGTGCCGTAACCGAAACGGGAGTCTTGACCAATGGAGCCGACGTCCGAGCCCGACCACAACCGCCAGGCGCGCGGCCTCGCCCGCTTCTGGCCGGTGCACGGTGCGGCCGCGCCGGCCCAGCGCCAGTCCGATGAGGATCCGGACGTGTCTCACACCTCCGGCGGCGCCGCCACGGCGCCCACCTCCGACCAGCAAGCCGGCGCCGCCGGCCCGACCGGGGAGCACCCGCAGGTGAGCGATCAGCAGTCCCAGCCGCAGGATGATCAGCAAGGGTCCGACGAGCCGGCGCAGAGCCCGTTCGCGCCGGGCCGGCCACACCCGGCGCTGACCAGCGACACCCAGATGGTCGCCCTCGGTTCCCGCCGCCCGGCCGACGCCCTGCTCAGCGGCGCCAACGGCTCCCGGTGGGGCAACCAGGTCGGCTTCGCACAGGTCGAGACGAACGGCCACCGCAACGGCGACGCCGGGCCCCGGCACGGCGGCGCCCCGATCGCCAACGGCCAGGCGAGCGCCACCGGCACGTCGCGGCCCGTGCCCGGATCCCGCTCGCCGTTCGCGCCGGGCGGCGACGACGGTCCCCCCGCGCCCCGCTCGCCGTTCGCCCCGGGCGGCGACGACGGCCCGCCCGCGTCCCGGTCGCCGTTCGCGCCGGCCGAGGAGGGCGCCCCGGCCGACCCGCCGTTCGCCGCGTCACCGTTCGCGCCGCAGGCCTCCGGCTCCGCGCCGGCGGCAAGCCCGGTCGCCGAACCGCCGGCCGCCCCGGCACACCCGCTGGACCCGGCGGCGCCGCTGCCCGGCATGGCGGCCGGTCTCCCGCCGGCCGTGCCCCGCCCGATCAGCGCGCAGCCCGCGGCCTCCGGCTCCGCACAGGTACCCGCGCCCAAGGCCGGCCGCCCGGTCAGCGCGCCGCCGGCCGCCGCCGAGCAGCCGCAGGCCACCCGGTCGGTGCCGCACACCCTCGCGACGGACCACGCGCCGACCCGGCTCGAGCCGAGCGGCTGGGCGACGGCCGGACCCCGGGCGGGCGCCTCCGCCAGCGCGGCCGTGCCGGTCAGTCCCCCGGCGGACGGCCGCGGCCTCGACGACGAGGACCGGGCACCGGCGCCGCGCCGGGCCGCGAGCCTCGACGACGCCGCCGAGGCGCCGGTCGGCCGGCGGGCGGCCCGGGCCGCCGCGGCGGCTGCCGCCGAGGCCGAGGCCCCGCTGCGCCCCGGCGACGTGCGCGAGACCTCGATCACCTTCTGGGAAGAGGCCGCCAGCGAGCAGTTCCGCACCGAATGGCACGAGATCAAGGCGCAGTTCGTCGACGACCCGGTCGCCGCGCTGACCCGGGCGCACGACCTGATCACCGAGGCCGTGCACGAGCTGACCGAGTCCATGCTGGCGGAGCGCGACGATCTCGATCCGCTGCGCGGCACGGGCACCCCGGACACCGAGAACATGCGCATGTCGATGCGGGGCTACCGCGAGTTCCTGGACCGCATCCTCGCCCTCTGAGCAACCGCAAAACCCGCAGAAGCCGCGAATCCCCTCCCCGGGGACCGCGGCTTCTGTCATTGGCGATTGCCCTGCGCGATGAATTCATCTAGCGTTGAAATCAACATTCGATGAGTTCTTGGAGGAGGCGGGATGACCAGCGCCATCGAGGTCCGGGACCTCGTGGTCGACCGAGGCAGACGCCGCGTGCTGCACGGGATCAGCTGCGCGGTGCCGGCCGGCAGCGTCGTGGGGCTGCTCGGCCCGAGCGGCAGCGGGAAGACGACGCTCATCCGGGCGATCGTCGGCGTGCAGATCGTCAAGTCCGGCACGGTCACCGTGCTCGGCGAGCCGGCCGGATCGGCCGCCCTGCGGCGCACGGTCGGCTACGTGACCCAGGCGCCCAGCGTCTACGCCGACCTCACCGTCCGGGAGAACGCGCGGTACTTCGCCTCCCTCTACGGCCTGTCGGCGGCCGACGCGGACACCGCGATCGCGGACGTCGGCCTCACCGACGCGGCCGGCCAGCTGGTCGGCAACCTCTCCGGCGGTCAGCGCAGCCGCGCGTCGCTGGGCTGCGCGATGATCGGCAAGCCCCGGCTGCTGGTGCTCGACGAGCCGACCGTCGGCCAGGACCCGGTGCTGCGGGCCGACCTGTGGGGGAAATTCCACGCCCTCGCCGCCGCGGGCACCACCCTGCTGGTCTCCAGCCACGTCATGGACGAGGCCGGACGGTGCGACCGGCTGCTGCTCATCCGCGAGGGCCGGCTGATCGGCGACGACTCCCCCGCCGCGATCCGCACGGCCACCGGCACCGACGACCTCGAGGCGGCGTTCCTGCACCTGATCCGCGACAGCGAGCAGGAGGTGGCGGCATGAGTCTTCGGATCACGGTCTCCACCAGCGCCCGCATCCTGCGGCAGCTGCGCCACGACCGGCGCACCGTCGGCCTGCTGATCGCGGTGCCGGCCGTCCTGCTCACCCTGCTCTACTTCATGTTCGACAACGCGGGCGACACCTTCGACCGGATCGCGCTGGTCATGCTCGGCGTCTTCCCGTTCGTGATCATGTTCCTGGTGACCAGCATCGCGATGCTGCGCGAACGCACCACCGGCACGCTGGAGCGGCTCCTCACCACCCCGCTCGGCAAGCTGGACCTGCTCTTCGGCTACGGGCTCGCGTTCGGGCTCGCCGCCGCGGTGCAGGCGTCGGTCGCGGTCGCGGCGGCGTTCCTGCTGCTCGGGCTCGACACGGCCGGCAACGTCGGGCTGGTCGTGCTGATCGCGGTGGTCAACGCCGTGCTCGGGGTGGCGCTCGGGCTGTTCTGCAGTGCCTTCGCGCGCACCGAGTTCCAGGCCGTACAGTTCCTACCGGTGGTGGTCATTCCCCAGCTGCTGCTCTGCGGGCTGTTCGTGCCGCGGGAGCAGATGGCGGGCTGGCTGCAGGCGGTCGCGGACGTGCTTCCGCTGTCGTACGCCGTCGAGGCGCTGGCCGAGGTCGGCGCGCACCCCGACCCCACCACGACGATGTGGCGCGGCCTGACGGTCGTGGCCGGCGCGGCGATCATCGCGCTGGTCCTGGCCGCGGCGACGCTGCGGCGTCGCACACCCTGATCGAGGAGCGTTTTTGGTACGGCGCAGCGGGCGGCGTCCGGGAAACCAGGACACCAAGCAGTCCATCCTGGAGTCCGCCCGCAAGGTCTTCGCGGAGCGGGGCTTCGACAAGGCCTCGATCCGGGCCATCGCCGGCGAGGCGCAGGTCGACCCCGCCCTGGTGCATCACTACTTCGGCACCAAGGAGAAGCTCTTCCTGGCGAGCATGAACTCGCCGATCGACCCGGCCGAGGTCATCCCGAAGGCGATGGCCGGCCCGCCCGAGGAGGCCGGCGAGCGGCTGGTGCGGCTGGTCCTCGGCGTCTGGGACTCGCCCGCCGGCGCCGCCGCGGTCGCCCTGTTCCGCTCGGCGCTGAGCAACGAGTGGACCGCGCGGCTGATGCGCGAGTTCGTGGTCACCCAGGTTCTCCGCCGGGCCGTCGCCGAGCTGGGCATCGACGAGAAGCAGGCGCCCACCCGGGCGGCCCTGGTCGCGACCCAGATCGCCGGGCTCGCGGTGGTCCGCTACGTGCTCAGGGTCGAGCCGGTCGCGTCCGCGCCGACCGAGCAGCTGGTCGCGGCGATCGGCCCCAACGTGCAGCGCTACCTGACCGGCGACCTGCCGGGCCTGTTCGAACCCGCGGACGGCCCGAGAGACTAGGCCGCTTCCTGGTCGGCGGTGCAGCGGTGGCAGAGCACCGGGTGCAGCAGGTGTGCCAGGTCGTGGCGGTCGGCCACCGGGCGCGGGAACGAGAGCCGGGCGAGCCGGGCGCCGAGGCGGACCACGAAGCCGTACCGGTCCAGGCGCACCACCCGGGGCTCGTCGCCGGCGCGGGCGGCCGGGCCGAGCTGGCGGCGCACGTAGTCGGCCATCTCGTTGACGTGGTGGTCGGCGAGGTCGGCGATCAGGTCGAACTCGATCGTCCGCAGCGGGTCCGGCGCGGCCAGCGCGTAGTCGTCGGGGTCGACGTCGACCAGCACGCCGTTGCGCTCGTAGCGGACCTCGGCCACGTCCATCCGGTGCAGGACCTGGGTGTCCCCGACGTCGAGCAGGTCGGCGGCCGCGTCGGTGTCGGCGTAGTCGAGCGCGGCCGCGCGGGCCTCGTCGCCGGTGAGCGCGACGGCCCAGCCGGAGACCCAGACCCGGCCCAGCGACGGCGCGCCGGCGACCGGCGGCAAGTCGCTGATGTCGAGCACCAGCGCGGTGTCGTCGGTCCCGGCCAGCGGCCGCAGCGCCGTGGTCAGCGCGCCGTTTCGGGGCGAGAGGAGCAGCACCCGCCCCTGGCCGTCGGTCACGTGCCGCACCGGGTACGGGCCCGGCCGGCACGCGATGTGCGCGGTGGCGGGCAGGTGGCCTGCGGCGAGGGTGCGGGCGACCTCGGCGTGGGTGGGCTGCATGTCGGGTACCTCCGGGCACCAGTTAGGCTTGCCTTAGTAAGGTGAGGCTAACCGTACAGCACCCCGAAAACGAAGTGAGATCGCCCGTGAACAACTCCCGACCCAAGGCCCGGCTGTCGAGGGCTCTCGGAATTCCACTCACGCGCAAGTGCGTCAAGTACTTCGAGCGGCGGCCGTTCCCGCCCGGCGTGCACGGCCGGGGGCGCCGCAAGGCCTCGGACTACCAGGTCCGGTTGCTGGAGAAGCAGCGCCTGCGCCACCAGTACAACATCAGCGAGGCCCAGATGCGGAAGGCGTACGACGACGCGCACCGCAAGGAGGGCAAGACCGGCGAGAACATGGTCCAGCTGCTGGAGAGCCGCCTCGACGCCACCGTGCAGCGCGCCGGCCTGGCCCGCACGATCTACCAGGCCCGTCAGCTCGTCGCGCACGGCCACTTCACCGTCGACGGCCGCAAGGTCGACCGCCCGTCGTACCGGCTCAAGCCCGGCCAGGTCGTGGAGGTCCGGGAGAGCAGCCGGCAGAAGCCACCGTTCCAGGTCGCGGCCACCGGCGCGCACCTGGACGGCCCGACGGCGCCCTACCTGTCCACCGTCGTCGAGGAGCTGCGCACCACGGTGATCCGCAAGCCGCTGCGCTCCGAGGTCCCGGTGATCTGCGACGAGCAGCTGGTAGTCGAGTTCTACGCCCGCTAGTCAGCGGGTCTGCTCCAGCCACGAGGCGTAGAGCTTGGCATAGATCGAGTCCTCGTCGAGCAGGAGCGTGGAGTGCGGGCCGCGTTGCACCACGCGGCCCGCGTCCACCACGATCACCTCGTCGGCGGACTGCGCGGTCGAGAGCCGGTGCGCGATGGCCACCGTGGTCCGGCCCCGGGTCACGGTCTCCAGGGCCCGCTGCAGGCGCACCTCGGTGGCCGGGTCGACCGCGCTGGTCGCCTCGTCCAGCACCAGCAGATCCGGATCCGCGACGTACGCCCGGACCAGCGCGACGAGCTGCCGCTCGCCCACGCTGAGCGCCTCGCCGCGCTCGCCGACCGGCGTCTGCAGGCCCTGCGGCAGGCCGGCCAGCCAGTCGGCGAGGCCGAGCCCGGCGAAGGCCAGCTCGAGATCGTCGTCGGTCAGCGCCGGCTCCGCGAAGCGGATGTTCTCCGCGACGGTCGCGTCGAAGAGGAAGCCGTCCTGCGGGACCATCACCACGCGCGAGCGCAGCGACGTGAACCGCACCGACGTCAGCGGCGTGCCCGAGAGCAGCACCTCGCCGGCCGCCGGGTCCATCAGCCGGGTGAGCAGCTTGGCGAACGTGGTCTTGCCGCTGCCGGTCTCGCCGACCACGGCGACCTTGGTCCGCGCCGCGATCTCCAGGTCGACGTCGGCGAGCACGACCGGGCCGCCGGGGTAGCGGTAGGAGACGTCGTCGAAGCGCACCGACAGCGGGCCCGGCGGCAGCGGCACGCCCAGCGCGTCGGGGTCGGACACGTCCGGGTCGATGTCGAGCACGTCGAGCACCCGGCGCCAGCCCGCCACCGCGTTCTGCGCCTCGTTGAGCACCTCGGTGGCGATCTGCACCGGCTGGATGAAGAGCGTCACCAGGAACAGGAACGCGGTCAGCTCGCCGACGGTCAGGCCGCCGTCGACGCCGAACAGCACGCCGACGACCACCACCGCGGCCAGCGCCACCCCGGCGGCGATCTCGCCGGTCGAGAAGCTGATCACACTGGTACGCAGGGCCTTCTGCTGCGCCACCCGCAGGCTGGCGATCGAGGTGTCCAGGCGCCGCTCGGTGCGCCCGGCCACGCCGTACGCGCGGATGACGGTCGCGCCGACGACGCTCTCGGCGACCGCCCCGAGCATCGTGCCGGTGCGCTCGCGCACCGTCCGGTACACGACCGCGAGCCGCCGCTGGAACAGCCGGATGACGATCACGGCCGGCAGGAACGCGGCGAACACCACCAGCGCGAGCTGCCACGAGTAGACCAGCATGACGACCGTCGTCACCACCAGCTGGCCCGAGCTGAGCAGCAGCATCACGCCGCCGGTCTGCAGGAACTGGGTGATCTGGTCGACGTCGCCGGTGACCCGGGAGACCAGCGATCCGCGCCGCTCGGACTGCTGGTGCAGCATCGACAGGTCGTGGATGTGGCGGAACGTGCGAGCGCGCAGCGCGGCCAGGGCGGTCTCGCTGACGGTGAAGAGCCGGCGCGTCATCGCGTACCCGCAGGCGGTGGAGACGACGAGGATCGCGAGGGTGAGGCCGACGATCACGGCGACCACGCCGATGTCCGGGCCGCCCGGCGCGCGGATGCCCCGGTCGATGGCCTGCTGGACGGCGATCGGCACGGCGACCCGGCCGGACATCGAGAGCACCGCGAGCGCCAGCGTGCCGATCAGGCCGGGGCGCAGCTCGGGCGAGAGCGCGATCCCGCGCCGCACCGTCGCGAACGTACCCGGCTCAGGCTTGTCCAGCACCACGTCGCTCACGCTGGGCCTACCTTTCGCGTGCGCTCCTGGCCCTCGCTGCGCTCGGTGCAGTCGCTCACGCGGTCACGCTCTCGTCCTCGCGGGCGGCGTCGGCCTGCTCGTACGCGGTCACCAGGTTGAGGTAGCCCGGCTCGGTGGCCAGCAGGTCGTGGTGGGTCCCGGTGGCGACGACCCGGCCGTTCTCCAGGTAGACCACCTCGTCGGCGAGCGCGATGGTGGCGCGCCGGTAGGCGACGACCAGGATGGACGCGCCGGCGTCGCGGTCGCGCAGCGAGGCGAGGATGCCCGCCTCGACGCGCGGGTCGACCGCGCTGGTCGCGTCGTCGAGCACCAGCAGCCGCGGCCGTCCCGCGAGCGCGCGGGCCAGGGTGAGGCGCTGCCGCTGGCCGCCGGAGAGCGAGGTGCCGCGCTCGCCGACGGCGGTGTCCAGCGCGTCCGGCAGCTTCTCCACGAAGCCCTCGGCGTGCGCCGTGCGCAGCGCCGACCAGACCTCGTCGTCGCCGAGCCCGTCGCGGTCCAGGGTCACGTTGCCGCGCACGGTGTCGTCGAAGACGAACGGCACCTGGGGCACCAGCGCGGCCGTCGCCGCGAGCGCCGCGACGCTGAGCTCCGGCAGCGGGGTGCCGTCGGCACAGACGGTTCCGGAGTCCGGATCGACCAGCCGGACAGCGAGCGAGGCGATCGTCGACTTGCCGGCGCCGGTCGCGCCGACCAGCGCCACGGTCCGGCCGGCCGGGACGGTGAACGAGACGTCGTGCAGGACCTCGGCGCTCACGCCGTACGAGAAGGAGACCCGGTCGAAGGTGAGCGTCGCCGGGCCGGTGCGCGCGGGTGCGGACGAGCCGTAGGCGAGGTCGCCCTCGGCGCCGAGCACCGCCTGTACCCGCTCCCAGCCCGCGACGCTGCGCGGCAGCTCGGCGACCACCCAGCCGATCGCGCGGATCGGGAAGGCCAGCACGGTGAAGAGGAAGGCGACGCTGACCAGTTCGGCGACGGTGATCGCGCCGGACTGCAGCCGCCACGCGCCGAGCAGGAGCACGGCGAGGGTGCCGACGCTGGGCAGGCTGTCCATCAGCGGATCGAAGAGCCCGCGCAGCCGGCCGACGGAGATCAGGGCGTCGCGCAGCTCGGCGACGTACACCCAGAAGCGCCGCGACTCGTCGGCCTCGCGGCCCATGGTCTTGACCACCAGCGCGCCGTCGAAGCTCTCGTGCGCGACCGCGCTGACCCGGGCCCGCAGCTGCTGTGCGCGGATCTGCCGCGGCGACATGCGCCGCGAGTAGACCAGGTTGAGGCCGAACAGCGCCGGGAAGAGGCAGACGCCGACCAGCGCCAGCACCCAGTCGGTGAAGAAGAGCGAGACGACCGCGGCGGCGATCATCACCAGCGTGCCGACCGCGAACGGCAGCGGCGCGATGGGCACGAACGCGGCCTCGACGTCGGAGTTGGCGTTCGACAGCAGCGTGCCGGTGGCGTGCCGCTGGTGCCAGGCGGGCGGCAGGGCCAGGTAGCGGCGGGTGACGGCGCTGCGGTAGCGGGCCTGCAGCCGGAACTGCATGTAGCCCGCGCCGACGCGGCGGGCGAAGATGCTCGCCACCCGCAGCAGCGCGAGCCCGATGAAGGTGGCGGCGACCAGGCACAGCTCGGCGGCGCCGACCCGGTGCTCGGCGAAGGCCGGCACCACGACGCGGCCGGTGACCGCGCCGACCAGGTAGGCGTTCGCGATGACCAGGAGGCCGAAGAGGCTGCTGCCGACCGTGCCGACGATGAAGAGCCGGGGTTCGGTGCGGATCGCGCGGCCGAGCACACGCAGGCCCCGGCCCAGCACGTCCCGGCTGGCCCTCGTGGTCAAATCCCCGCCCTTGACGTAAGTCCTCGCCGAGGGTCTCGGCCTTACCAGTCCATCCTGCCGAACCGAACCGTAAACGCCACAGGTTTACATTGTGTCCACAATTACATCGGCGCGCAGCCCCGCATCTTGACGGATTCGATTGGCTCCTCCAAGCAGGGCTGAATTGGCCCGGACATGGGGCCAATCGCCCCCTAGGTTGGGCGCATGACACCAACCGGCGGGCTGTCCCGCGCACAAGGCACCGCCCTCTGCGTCGGCGCGGTCCTGGGCACCGGCGTCATCTCGATGCCCGCCCTCGCCGCGGCCGTCGCCGGGCCCGCCTCCCTGCTGGCGTGGCTCGCCCTCATCCTGCTCTCGGCGCCGCTGGCCTGGACCTTCGCCGCGCTCGGCGGCCGGTACCCGGACGGCGGCGGCGTGTCCACGTACGTCCGGCTGGCCTTCGGGGCGCGCGCCGCCGCGGCCGTCGGCTGGTGCTTCTACTTCGCCGTGCCGCTGGGCGCGCCGGCCGCGGCCGCGTTCGCGGGCGGCTACGTCGCCGACGTCCTCGGCGGCGGCCGGTCCACCGTTCTCGGCACGTTCGCCCTGGTCATGGCCGTCGTCTTCACCATGAACTGGTTCGGCCTGCGGGTCTCCGGCCGGGTGCAGCTCTACCTCACCGCGGCGCTGGCCGGCCTGCTGGTGATCACGGTGGTGGCGGCGCTGCCGCACGCCGAGGTGGCCAACCTGACCCCGTTCGCGCCGCACGGCTGGGCCGGGATCGGCGCCGCGGCCGCGATCCTGGTCTGGGGCTTCGCCGGCTGGGAGGCGGTGTCGTCGCTGTCCGGCGAGTACCGCGACCCGCGCCGCGACGTGCCCCGGGCCACCGCGGCGGCCGTGCTGGTCGTCGGCGTGCTCTACCTCGCCGTCGCCGCGGCCAGCGTGCTGGTGCTCGGCCCGGCCGCCGGCACCAGCCCGGCGCCCCTGGCCGACCTGCTGGCGGTCGGCGTCGGCGGCCCGGTCCGCCCGCTCACCGCGGTCGTCGCCGTGCTGCTCACCATCGGCGCCGTGAACGCCTATCTGGCCGGCGCGTCGCGGCTCGGCGTCGCCCTGACCCGCGACGGCGCGCTGCCGCCCCGGATGGTCGACACCCCGCGCAAGTCGCTGGCCTTCGTCACCCTCGCCGGGTGCGGCTCGGTGCTGCTGCCGCTGGGCCTGCGCACCTCGATGCTGCTGGTCACCGGCTGCTTCACCCTGGTGTACGTGCTCGGGACCGCCGCCGCGCTGCGGCTGCTGCCGCCCGGTTGGTCACGGCGCGGTGCCGGCGTCGCGCTCGCCGCGGTGCTCGCCCTGATGGTGCTCAACGGGCCGCCCGCGCTGCTCAGCCTCGCGGTGGCGGCCGGCGCGGTGCTCTACGTGTCGCGCAGGACGGCGTCGAAGATCGCCAGCCCCTCGTCGAGCAGCGCCGGGTCGACCGCGCCGAACCCGAACACGAACCCGGTCGAGTCACTGCCGTAGGCGCCGAGATCCTCGATCGCGACGCCCCGGGCGGCCGCGGCGGCCACCACCTCGGCGGACCGGGCACCCAGCGCCGTCACGTGCAGGCCGGCCGAGGACGGGACCACCTCGAGCCGGTCGTGCGCGGAGAGCGCGGCCACGATGCGGGCGTGGCGCTGCGCGTACGCCTTGCCGGCCCGGCGCAGGTGCCGCGCCAGCTGCCCTTCGTCGATGAAGCGCGCCAGCGCCGCCTGCACGGCGATCTGGCCGTACCCGTCGCAGAGCTGCCGGGCCGCGACCAGCGCCTCCCGCAGCGCCGCCGGCGCCAGCACGAAGCCGGTACGCACGCTCGGCAGCATGGTCTTGGAGAAGGTGCCGACGTAGAGCACCCGGCCGACGGTGTCCAGGCTGTACAGCGGCTCGAGCGGACGCGCCGAGAAGCGGAACTCGCTGTCGTAGTCGTCCTCGACGATCGCCGCCTGCCGCCGCCGCGCCCAGTCCAGCAGCGCGTGCCGGCGGGCCAGGCTCATCGCGGCGCCGAGCGGGAACTGGTGCGACGGCGTCGCGTAGACCACCCGGGCGGCCGCGGGCAGCGCGTCGACCACCAGCCCGTCGGCGTCGACGGGCACGCCCACCACGCGCGCGCCCAACGACTCGAACAGCCGCCGGGCCGGCGGGTAGCCCGGCTCCTCGACCGCGACGACGTCGCCGGGGCGCAGCAGCACCCGGCCGATCAGGTCGAGCGCGTGCTGGGTGCCGTTGGTGACCAGGACGTCGGACGCGGTGGCCCGCACCGATCGGGAGTACCCGACGTAGCGGGCGATCGCCGCGCGCAGCGCCGGGTGGCCGGACGGCTCGGCGTACCCGCTCGGGTCGTGGGCCCGCAGCCGCAGCTCGGCCGCGACCAGCCGCCGCCACGTGTCGAACGGGAACAGCCGCGCGTCCGGGATGCCGGTCCGGAAGTCGTAGCGCGGTCGCGGCAGGTCGGCGCTGGTCGGCAACGGGGTGAAGGTCCAGCCGGCTCTCGGGCGCAGCGGATCGGCCGGCGCGTGCCTCGGCGCCGGCTCATCCCGTACGGGCGCGACGTACGTGCCCGCGCCGACCCGCGCCACCAGGTAGCCCTCGGCGACCAGCCGCTCGTACGCGGTCGCGACGCTGTTGCGCCCCAACCCCAGGTCGGCGGCGAGCGCGCGGGTCGCGGGCAGCCGGTGTCCCGCGGGCAGCCGCCCGTCCACGATGGCCGCCCGCAGGGCGCGATACACCCGTACCGTCTTCTCGCCGGTGCCGTCGAGGCTGATGACCAGGTCCACCTACCCATTCTCGGGTGCCGGCGGCCGGGGAAAACGCTTGCCGCACCCGGACAGCTCTGCTGTCCTGTGAGGCATGTCGATATTCAACGATCCCGGGCTCTTCGGCCGGCAGTGGGCGGAGAAGTACGACGCGGGCACGAACCCCGACCCGGCACCCGCCGTGGACTTCCTGGCCGGGCTGGCCGACGGCGGCCCGGTGCTCGAGCTGGCGATCGGCACCGGGCGGGTGGCGCTGCCGCTGGCCGCGCGTGGCCTGGTCGTCGAGGGCGTCGAGGGCTCACCCGAGATGGTCGAGAAGCTCCGCGCCAAGCCGGGCGGCGCGGAGATTCCGGTGATCATCGGCGACATGGCCGACGTCGCCGTGCGCGGCCCGTTCAAGCTGGCCTACCTGGTCTTCAACACGCTGTTCAACCTGGTCGACGCCGAGCGGCAGGCGGACTGCCTGCGCAACGTCGCGCGGGTGCTCGCGCCCGGCGGCGCGTTCGTCATCGAGGCGTTCGTGCCGAACCTCGCCGAGTTCGAGCGCGAGGAGCGCCAGGCCCAGGTGGTCTCGGTCACCGAGGACTCCGCGGCGCTGCGGCTGCACCGCTACGACCGGGCCGCGCAGACCTTCGTACGGCAGACCGTGACGTTCTCGGCGGCCGGCGTGCAGCTGCAGCCGTTCGGCATGCACTACCTCTGGCCGGAGCAGATCGACCGGCTCGCGGAGCAGGCCGGCCTGCGGCTCGAGGCCCGGTACGCGGACTGGCACGGCGCGGCCTTCGGCGCCACCAGCACCGACCACATCTCGGTGTACCGGCTGGCCGAAAAGGGGTAGCTCCGGACCTCGCGGCCCGGAGCCACCCACACCCCCGTCGTGCGAGGGATCAGGCTCCGACGTAGAGCAGCCGGTTCGGCGAACCGGTGCCGGGGCTGGTGACCACGCCGGTCGTGGCCCGGTTCACCAGGTTGTCGCGCACCTGCGCCGGGGTCAGGGACGGGCTGGCCGAGAGCACCAGCGCCGCCGCGCCCGCGACGTGCGGTGACGCCATCGAGGTACCGCTGATGGTGTTGGTCGCCGTGTTCGACGAGTACCAGGCCGAGGTGATGGACGAGCCCGGCGCGAAGATGTCCAGGCAGGTGCCGTAGTTCGAGTACGACGCCTTGGCGTCGGTGCTGGTGGTGGCGCCGACCGTGATGGCGGAGGCGACCCGCGCCGGCGAGGAGTTGCAGGCGTTCGCGGTCGAGTTGCCCGCCGCGAGGGCGTACGTGACGCCCGAGCTGATCGAGCTCGCGACCGCGTTGTCGAGGGTGGTGCTGGCGCCGCCGCCGAGGCTCATGTTCGCCACCGCGGGCTTGACCGCGTTCTGGGTGACCCAGTTGACGCCGGCGATGACGCCCGCGGTGGTGCCGCTGCCGGAGCAGTTGAGCACCCGGACGCCGACGAGCTTGACCTGCTTCGCGACGCCGTAGACGGTGCCGCCGACCGTGCCGGCGACGTGGGTGCCGTGGCCGTTGCAGTCCACGCCGCCCGAGCCGACCGCGTCGTAGCCGAAGCGCGCCCGGCCGCCGAAGTCGTTGTGCGTGTACTTGATGCCCGTGTCGATGATGTACGCCGTCACATTGCTCGCCGTCACGGTGTAGGTGTACGTGGTGCTCAGCGGGCGGGCCTTCTGGTCGATGCGGTCGATGCCCCAGGTCGCGCCGGTCTGGGTGGTGAGCAGCGAGACCCGCTGGTTCTGCTCGACGTAGGCGACGCTCGGGTCGGCGGCGAGCCGCTTGGCGGCGGCCTCGCTCATGCTCGCCTCGAAGCCATTGAGCGCGGCGCCGTACGTCCGCCGCACCTGCGCGCCGTAGCCGCGGGCCAGGTCGGCGGACTTGTCGCCGACGGCGGCGACGCGGTTCTTGGTGCTCACGGCGCTGTCCTTGAGCACCACGATGTAGCTTCCGGCGACCGCGTCGGCGGTGCCGGCGAGCCGGATCTGCCCGGCGGCCGGAGCCGCCGCCGCCGGTGCCGCCATCGCGGCGGTCGTCGTCGCCGCGACAAGCAGGGTGACGGCCAGGAACCGGCCGCTTCGGGGGGATCGAATCGCCATGCTCTTCCTCTCTCGCACGCCTGCCGGACCCCGGGGTGCCATCGGTCCGTTTGACTACAGAGATTAAGGCCAAGACGTTGACGAACCTCTATATCGAATGGGCCATATCAAAATTTGTTAACAATCCCGGGCCAGGTGGACTTCACGCCGACTCGGAGTCGTAACCGCCCTGCGCGCCGGACAACCGGACCGCTCGGTCATGCAGTGCACAAACGGCCGAATCGACACGGGTAGGATTGTTGCGCACGTCACTCCGGAGGCGAACGGAGATTGACCGGCGGGTGCTCTGGCCCTCGCGGCTCACTGGCAATACTCTTCGGTAACTCAGCTGTCACATGAACTCACCCCCATATACGCAAAGAGGCGGCGCCCGATGGCTCTCGAGGTTCCCTACCGGTCGATTCCGGACATGTTCCTGCAACGTGTGCGGGCGACCCCGAACAACCAGGCATTCGCAGTACCGACCGCCGACGACAGTGCGATCACCTGGCTCACCTGGTCCGAGGTCGGCGAGCGCGCCTGCGTCATCGCCGCGGGCCTCGCGGGCCTCGGCATCGGCCTCGAGGACCGGGTCGCCATCATCAGCAGCACCCGGCTCGAGTGGGTCCTGGCGGACCTCGGCATCAACTGCGCCGGCGCCGCGACCACGACGGTCTACCCGACCACCGAGCCCGAGGACGCGGCATACATCGTCGCCGACTCCGGGTCGAAGATCCTGGTGGCGGAGAACCCCGCGCAGGCGATGAAGCTCGCCGGCGCAGAGACCGCGGTCACACACACCATCCTGATCGACGGCCCGGCCGACGCCGGCGCCACGCCGCCGCAGCTCACCCTCGCCGAGCTCGAGGAGCGGGGCCGGGCCGCGCTCGCCGAGCAGCCCGACCTGATCGACCGCATCGTCGAGGGCGTCGGACCCGACCACCTGGCGACGCTGATCTACACCTCCGGCACGACCGGCCGGCCCAAGGGCGTTCAGCTGCTGCACCGCGGCTGGACCTGGGAGGGCGTCGCGCAGGAGGGCACCGGCCTGTTCGCGTCGACCGACATGCAGTACCTCTGGCTGCCGCTGTCGCACTCGTTCGGCAAGACGCTGGTCTGCGGAATAATCCACGTGGGCGTGCCGACCTACATCGACGGCCGGGTCGACAAGCTCGTCGAGATGCTGGCGGTGGTCAAGCCGACGCTGATGTGCGCGGCGCCCCGCATCTTCGAGAAGGTCTACAACAAGACGGTCACCACCGCGCTCGCCGCGGGCGGCGCCAAGGCCAAGATCTTCGCCTGGGCCGTCGGGGTCGGCAAGGAGAAGGTCGCGCTCGAGCAGGCCGGCAAGCCGGTCGGCGCCGCGCTCAAGGCCAAGTACGCGGTCGCCGAGAAGCTCGTCTTCAGCAAGCTGCAGGAGCGCCTCGGCGGCCGGCTGCGCGTGCTGGTCTCCGGCTCCGCGCCGCTGAGCCCCGACATCGCGGAGTTCTTCGCCGCGGCCAACCTGCCGATCCGGGAGGGCTACGGCCTCACCGAGTCGTGCGCGGCCAACTTCGTCAACCCGATGGGCAAGCTCAAGCTCGGCACGGTCGGCCGGGCCCTCGCCGACCTCGAGTGCCGCATCGACAGCGACGGCGAGATCCTGCTGCGCGGCGCCCCGGTCATGCGCGGCTACCACAACCTGCCCAAGGAGACCGCGGAGGCGTTCACCGAGGAGGGCTTCTTCCGCACCGGCGACATCGGCGAGCTCGACGCCGACGGCTTCCTCAAGATCACGGACCGCAAGAAGGACCTGGTCAAGACGTCCGGCGGCAAGTACATCGCGCCGTCGGCGATCGAGGGCCAGTTCAAGGCGATCTGTCCGTACACCTCGCAGGCGGTCGTCGTCGGCCAGGCCCGCAACTTCGTGACCATGCTGATCTCGCTCGACGAGGACGCGATCAAGGGCTGGGCCGCAGGCGTTGGGCTGGCCGGACACAGCTACGCGGAGATCGTGGCGGCGAAGGAGACGCAGGCGCTGGTCGCGGGCTACATCGAGGAGCTGAACGGCAAGCTCAACCGGTGGGAGACGGTCAAGAAGTTCGCCATCCTGCCGCGCGACCTGACCATCGAGGACGGCGAGATCACGCCGTCGATGAAGATCAAGCGCCGCAGCGTGGAGTCCAACTTCTCGGCCCAGATCGAGCAGATGTACGCGGGCAGCCTCGCGCAGCTGTAAGCGCTGGTACGGCCTATGCGACGAGCGTCGCGATCTCCGATCGCGGCGCTCGTCGCTCATTCCGGCCTGTTACCGCGGTCGCGCCCACGCGTTGGCTCGGCTCAGGCCGCGACACACCGGCGCGACCCAGCTCAGGAACTCCGTACCGTCAGGCGATGACGGCGGGGGTGCGCCAGGCCGGACGGGTCGCACGGTCCAGGTCGTGACGCACGGACGCGATCCGGCGGATCGCCTCGGTGAGGTCGTCGGCGGCGAGGGTGAACGGCAGGCGCATGAAGCGCTCCAGGGTGCCGTCGAGGCCGAAGCGCGGCCCGGGAGCGAGCCGCACCCCGACGTCCTCGGCCGCGCGGGCCAGGGCGCTGGAGATCGGGCCGTCGAGCTCCGCCCAGAGCGTCACCCCGCCGGCCGGCACCGTGAACCGCCACTCGGGCAGGTGCTCGCCGAGCGCGGCGACGAGCGCGTCCCGCCGGAACGACAGCTGCGCGCGCCGGGCCGCGACGATCGTGTCCGCATCCCGGAGCAGGTGCACGGCGACGAGCTGTTCGAGCACCGGGCTGGCCATGTCGACGCCGACCCGCAGCGCGGCCAGGCGCTGCACCAGCGGCGCCGAGGCGCGGACCCAGCCGATCCGCAGGCCGCCCCAGTACGCCTTGCTCATGCCTCCGATGGACACGACCCGCGAATGCCGGTCGAAGAGGGCGACCGGCGGCGGCATCGCGGTGCCGTCCAGCGGCAGATCCACGAAGGACTCGTCGACGATCAGCTCGGTGCCGGCCGCGTGCGCCGTGGCGGCCAGCCGCTCGCGCAGCTCGGCGGGCATCAGGTGACCGGTCGGGTTCTGAAACTCGGGGATCACGTAGGCGAGGCGCGGCCGGGTCTGGCGCAGGGCCCCCAGCAGCATCTCGCCGTCCCAGCCGTCGGCGGCGTCGAGGCCGTGCGTGCTGATCCGGGCCCGGCGCGCGGCCAGCGCGGCGAGGGCGTTGGGATAGGTCGGCGACTCGACCAGCACCGCGGCGCCGGCCGGGACGGACAGGCGCAGCACCAGGTCGAGGGCCTGCTGCGTACCGCTGGTGATGAGGATCTGCTCCGCGCTGGTCGGCACGCCGCGGCCGGAGTAGCCGGCCGCGACCGCCTCGCGCAGCTCCATGAGCCCGGTCGGGTGGTAACCCGCGCTGCCGAGGAAGCGCGGCAGATCCTCGGCGGCGGCCCGGGCCGCGGGCACGAGCTCGACCGGCGCGGCCGAGGCCGCGACCCCCATGTCGATCATGTCCAGGTCGTCGTCCGGGGTCCACAGGCCCGAGGTGGCGACCCGGTGCCCGTTCGGCAGGGTGGTCCAGCTGCCGGCCCCGCGCCGGCTGGTGAGATGGCCGGTCTCCCGCAGCGACCGGTACGCCGCGGTGACCGTCGTCCGGCTGACGCCGAGCGCCTCGGCGAGCTCGCGTTCGGCGGGAAGGCGCACGCCGAGCGGCAGCCGGCCGTCGGAGAGCAGCCCCCGGATCGCGCCGGCGAGGGCGGCGTAGTCCGGGCTGCGATGCCGCCCCGGAAGCGAGTGCCACTGACCCAGGAGGCGGGCCAATTGGCCCCCACGAACGGACGTTGTCATGGCCACCTCCCTAGAATTGGCACTTTGGTGCCGACCAATTGGCCTTCAGAGTGGCATCTATGAGCCGCATCAGCAACCTCGTCCCGACCGGCGCCCGCCTACCCCGCCGCGTGAGCCAACTCCTCGCGGGCCTGGTCCTGTACGGGATAAGCATGGCTTTCATGGTGGAGAGCAGCCTGGGCCTGACCTCCTGGGACGTGTTCCACCAGGGTGTGTCGAAGGCCACCGGGCTGAGCTTCGGCTGGGTGGTCATCCTGGCGGGCATCCCGATCCTGATGCTCTGGATCCCGCTGCGGCAGAAGCCCGGCGTCGGCACCATCGCGAACCTGGTGGTGATCGGGCTCGTGGTGGACGCCGCACTGGCCCTGCTGGCACCGGGCGAGTCGATGGCGATGCGCGTCACGTACCTGGTGGTGGGCATCGCCCTGAACGGCGTGGCGACCGGGATGTACATCGGGGCCCGCTTCGGCCCCGGCCCGCGCGACGGCCTGATGACCGGAATCGTGAACCGCTTCCCGCGCCTGTCCATCCGCCTGGTCCGCACCAGCATCGAGCTCCTGGTCCTGGCGGTCGGCTTCCTGCTGGGCGGCACGGTCGGCCTCGGCACCATCGCGTACGCGCTCGCGATCGGCCCGCTGGCGCAGCTGTTCATGCCGGTCTTCGCGATCCCGGCGGCGGACCCGGCCGCCCCGAACGCCGCGCGGCTGGTTCCGGTCCCGTCCACCTGATCCGCCCGCGCATCCATCCAGAGGGGAGTCCCGCCGCGGCGGGTCGGTGCGGGCGAATTGTCCGGCACGAGGACACAGCTTGGTGATCATCCAGGCACATCTACTTTCCGGTACGCCGACCGCACGGCATCATGGCGGCATGGGGGCTGGCGACTGGCACTGGAACGACGCGTGGATCTTCGTGTCGACAGTCATCGCCGAGCGCCTGGAGCGCGACCGGGCGCTCCACGCGGCGCTGCCGGTCACCGGCGCGAGCCTGGCGGACGTGCTCGCGGCCGCCGACTTCCTGCACCACAGCGTGCCCAGCCGCACCGAGCTGGAGGACTCCCTGCGCCGCCTGTCCGGCGCGGGCCTGCTCACCGTCGACGACGACCTCGTCGAGGTGGCGGCCGCCGGCGAGCAACTCTGGCGCACCAGGCCGTTCAGCGGCCTGTCCTCGGCCGTGGTTACCCTGCAGGCCCAGCTCAACCGGGCCGCAACCCCGGGCGACTCCGACTGGAGACTCGACGAGCGGACCTACAACGCAGCGGTCCGCGAGTATTCACTCCGCCTCGCCGACGGCCGCTGACCCGAACGGATCAGCTCCACCTAGGCAAGACGTCACCGACCGCGGACGGATCGACCCCCACCGCTGGCAGGTCGGTTCCCCTCCGCGCGGATCGACCCCCACCGCTGGCAGGTCGGTTCCCCTCCGCGCAGATCGACCCCCACCGCTAGCAGGTCGGTTCCCCTCCGCGCAGATCGACCCCCACCGCTAGCAGGTCGGTTCCCCTCCGCGCAGATCGGCCCCCACCGCTAGCAGATCGACCCCGCTTCAGCGACCGTCTCCCACCCCAGGCAGGTCGGCCCTGGCCCAGCGACCGTCTCCCACCCCGGGTGGATCGGCCCGACCCCGGCGGTGCGGCCTGCCCGGGTGCGCCGGGTGGGGCCCGTCAGCGGACCGGGTTGCCCGCCTCGCGCAGGCTGTCCTTGACCTCGCCGATGGTCAGGTCTCCGAAGTGGAAGACGCTCGCGGCCAGCACCGCGTCGGCGCCGGCGGCGACCGCCGGTGGGAAGTGCTCCACCGCGCCGGCGCCGCCGCTCGCGATCACCGGGATGTCGACCACCGCGCGCACCGCGGCGATCAGGTCCAGGTCGAAGCCGGCCTTGGTGCCGTCGGCGTCCATCGAGTTGAGCAGGATCTCGCCGGCGCCGAGCGCGGCGACCCGGCGCGCCCACTCGACGGCGTCCAGGCCGGCGCTGCGGCGGCCGCCGTGGGTGGTGACCTCCCAGCCGCTCGGGTGCTCCGGCGACGGCCCGGACGCGACCCGCCGGACGTCCAGCGAGAGCACCAGCACCTGATTGCCGAAGCGGTCGGCGATCTCCGCGATCAGCTCGGGCCGGTGAATGGCCGCGGTGTTGACCCCGACCTTGTCGGCGCCGGCGCGCAGCAACGTGTCGACGTTGTCCACCGAGCGCACCCCGCCGCCGACGGTCAGCGGGATGAACACCGACTCGGCGGTGCGCCGGACCACGTCGAGCATGGTCCCGCGGTCGTCGGAGGAGGCGGTCACGTCGAGGAAGGTCAGCTCGTCGGCGCCCGCGGCGTCGTAGGCGGCGGCCAGCTCGACCGGGTCCCCCGCGTCCCGCAGGTCGACGAAGTTGACGCCCTTGACCACCCGCCCCGCGTCGACGTCGAGACAGGGAATCACACGCACCGCCACCGTCATGGCCCAACCCTATCGAGCCGCGCCTGGGCGAGCGCGCGGATATCCACAGGCCGGAACCCGGCGCGGCCTTTCGTGAAGGTCGGGGCCCTCGCTCAGGGCCCCGACCAACTGACGGCGATGCCGCTACGCGGCGACGATGTCGGCGACGATGCAGGAGATGTTGTCCGGGGCGCCGGCGGCGTAGGCGAGGTCGATCAGCCGTTGCGCTGTCGGTTCGGGCTCGCCGGTCTCCGCCAGCGCGGTGTGCAGGTCGCCGCGGCCGACAACGGCGGACAGGCCGTCGGAGCACAGCAGGTAACGGTCGCCGGCCAGCGCGGTGCGCAACGCCAGGTCGGCTTCGACCGGCCGGCTACCACCGAGCGCGCGGGTGAGCAGCGCGCGCTGCGGGTGGGCGGCGGCCTGTTCGGGGCTCAGCCTGCCGTACTCGACCTGGCTCTGCACCCACGTGTGGTCCTGGGTGAGCTGCGAGAGTTCACCACCGCGCAGCAGGTAGACGCGGGTGTCGCCGATGTGCACCAGGGCCAGTTGCGAGCCGCGCCGCAGCAGCGCGGTCAAGGTGGTCGCGGGTTGGTTGTCGTCCGTGCCGGTGGCGTGCACCGCGCGATCAACGTCGCTGACGGTTGCGGCCAGCATGGCGAGCAGGTCGGCGGCGGGCTTGTCAGCCAGTTCGAGCGCCTTGAGCGCGTTGACGGCCGCCGCGCTGGCGGCGGCGCCGGCTCCCCGGGTGCCGTCGGCGACGGCCAGCAGCCGGTCGCCGGCGTAGGCGACGTCCTCGTTGCTGTCGCGTCCGCGGCCGAGGTCGCAGCGCACGGCGTAGCTGATGGTCAGGGTGGGGTTGGTACCGGACATGGTGACGCCCTCCTGGGACAGATGCTCGACGAGGCGGGCGACGTGGTGCGCGCGGGTCGCGGTGTCGGCGGTGACCTGGTGCCAGTAGGCGGTGACCGCTTTGGCCGCCGCGTCGGGCTCGAGATCGCACACGGTGCGGATGTCGGCCAGCGGCATGCCGATGCGGCGCAACTGGGCGATCAGCCGGGCGTGAGCCAACTGTTCCGGATCGTAGAACCGGTAGCCGGACTCCGAATCGACCGCCGCGGGCGGCAGCAGGCCGACCTCGTCGTACAGGCGCAACGCCTTGGGCGTCAGCCGCGCCGCTCGGGCGAACGCGCCGATCGTCAGCAGCTCCACGGTGTCATCCTCCTCGTGCCGGCCCAGCGGCCGGCACGAACCACGGTGGGGCTTCCCCAAGGGTCAAGGTCAAGCGCTTGGCAGAACCTGCCGGCGATCTCCTGCCGGTCAATCTCCTGGGTGGCGTCGTCCCAGGGGCTGCACCAGCGTCCGGACGCGTTCGGCCTGTGCGAGTTGCAGCGCTATGCCGCGACGGAGGAAGCCGGTTATCAGCTCCAGCTCGGCCGCCGAGTAACGGGCCAGTTCGCGGCGCCCGGCCTTGGCGATCGGGCCGTAGACGCCTTCGATCAAGTCGACCGCGGTCGGCGTCAGCGCGATAACCGCTCGCCGGCGGTCGGCGGCATCCACGGTACGGGTGAGGTGTCCCGCCGCCACGAGGCGCTGGACGGCGGTCGTGGCCGCGGCCGGGCTGAGCTTGGCGGCGCCGGCGAGCGCCGCCGCCGTCAGGGTGCCGGCCTCGCTTACCAGCCCGAGAATCCGCAGGTCGGTGCGGTTTACCCCGAAGACTGCGGCGGCCGCGTCGTCGACCAGATCCGCGGCGGCACCGAAGTCCGCGGCGGCCTGGGCGGCCTGGGCGGCCTCGGTCAATTGCTTCGACACTCGAAGGAGTTTACCCTGTGGGCCGATACTTCGACGATCGAAGGGATTTCTGATGGCCGAGCCGACCGGCGTGCTGCCCGCCTGGCTGCCGTTCGCGAACCGCGTCGTCCGAGGGCTGTCCCGGCTGGGCCTGCCGCTCGGCACGATGCGGATCCTCACCGTGGCCGGGCGCCGCAGCGGCGAACCCCGCTCGACCCCGGTCTCCCCGCTGACCGTCGACGGTCACCGCTACCTGGTCGCGGGGCTCCCGCACGGCGACTGGGCGCGCAACGTCCGGGCGGCGGGACGGGGCGAGCTCGCCCGCGGCCGGCGCCGGACCCCGGTCGTCCTCACCGAGGTGACGGATCCGGCGCGGCGCGAGGCGGTCCTGCGGGCGTTTCCGCGCGAGGTGCCCAACGGCGTGCCGTTCTTCGTCACGCTGGGCCTGGTGACCAGGGCCGACCCCGACGAGTTCGCGGCGGCGGCGGACCGCGTCGCGGTCTTCCGCATCGACTGAGGCCGACCGGTCAGGCCGGGACCGTTGCGGGGCGCCCGCCGATGTACGCCTCGACCTCGATCTCCACCAGGTGCGCGGGATCCAGCAGCCCGGCCACCACCACCAGCGTCGCCACCGGCCGCACCGCGCCGAAGACCGAGCCGTGCGCCCCCGCCACCGCGTCCGCGTGCGCCGCGTCCACGATGTACATCCGGGTCCGGATCACGTCGTCGAGGCCCGCGCCCGCCCGGGCGAGGGCGTCGAGCGCGATCCCGATCGCCGTCAGCGTCTGCGCCCGCGGATCACCGATCCCGGTGACCTCACCGTCCACGGTCGCCGTGCAGCCGGCAGTGATCACCAGATCCCCGGCCCGGACCACCCGGGAGTAGCCGTACCGCTCCTCCCAGGGACCGCCGGAGGAGTAGCGCGAGATCGGGCTCACGCCATCGCCTCCGCCAGCGCTTTGGCCGGCTCGCTCATGCCTTCGCCAGCGCCTCGAGCGCCTCGGCGACCGTGAACGCGCCCGCGTAGAGCGCCTTGCCCGCGATCACGCCCTCGACGCCGAGGTGTTCCAGCGTCGCGAGGGCGCGCAGGTCGTCCAGCTTGGACACCCCGCCGCTGGCGATCACCGGGCGGTCGGTGCGGGCGCAGACCTCCCGGAGCAGGTCCAGGTTCGGGCCGCGCATCGTGCCGTCCTTGGTGATGTCCGTGACCACGTAGCGCGCGGCGCCGGCCTTGTCGAGGCGCTCCAGCACCTCGAACAGGTCGCCGCCGTCGCGGGTCCAGCCGCGGGCCGCCAGGGTGCGGCCGCGGACGTCGAGGCCGATCGCCACCCGGTCGCCGTACTCGCCGCAGATGCGGTCGCACCACTCCGGGTCCTCGAGGGCCGCCGTGCCGATGTTGACCCGGGCGGCGCCCGTGGCGAGCGCCGCGCGCAGGGACGCGTCGTCGCGGATGCCGCCGGAGAGCTCGACCTTCACGTCGAGGCGGCTGACGACCTCGGCGAGCAGCGCGGCGTTCGAGCCCCGGCCGAACGCCGCGTCGAGGTCGACGAGGTGCACCCATTCCGCGCCGTCGTTCTGCCAGGCGAGTGCGGCCTCGAGCGGGTCGCCGTAGCCGGTCTCCGAGCCCGCGGCGCCCTGTACGAGGCGGACCGCCTGGCCGTCGGCGACATCAACAGCGGGCAGCAGCGTCAGGGTCACAGAAAAACTCCGATCAGAGAGAACGGGCGGATCAGGAACGGCGGCCCAGGACGACGACGACCAGGGCCGGCAGGACAAGAACGATCATGGCGATCAGCACCAGGCGGAGCGCGAGCTCGGGCACCAGGAACCACACCACGGCCGCCACGATCAGCGGCACGACGACGATGCCGGTGCGCTGTGCGCGGCTGCGCCGGTACAGCCGGCCGGAGCTCGGGCGCCGGCGGAGCTTCAGCGAGGCGACCAGGGCGCGGCGACGCTGCCGCCGGGCCGAGCGGCGGGCCCGCTTGGCCTTCTCCTTCTCGAGAACGACGAGCCGCTCGGCCCGCCGCCTCGCGCGTTCCTTGCTCACCGGGCGGACTGCGCGGGCAGGCCCGCCACCCAGTTGCTCAGCAACGCGAAGCCGGCGTCGGCGGACTTCTCCGGGTGGAACTGGGCCGCGGACAGCGGGCCGCGCTCCACCACGGCGGCGAACGGCAGGTCGTGCGCGGCCGTCGTGACCCGGGCGCCGACGGCCTCGAGCGCGGCCAGGTCGCCGGCCGCGTACGAGTGGACGAAGTAGAACCGCGCGCCGGCGGGCAGCCCGTCCAGCAGCACCGACCCGGCCGGCGCGGACACGGTGTTCCATCCCATGTGCGGAATGCGCCGGGCGGTCAGCCGGGTCACGGCGCCCGGCAGCAGCCCGAGCCCGCGGGTCTCGACGCCGTGCTCGACGCCGGACTCGAAGAGGATCTGCATGCCGACGCAGATGCCCAGCACCGGCCGGCCCGCCGCGACCCGCCCGGCGATGACCGGGCCGGCGCCGAGCTTCTCGATGCCGGCCATGCACGCCGCGTAGGCACCCACCCCGGGCACCACCAGGCCGTCCGCGGCCGCCGCGGCGGTCAGGTCATCGGTCACCGTCACGGAGGCACCGGTACGCGCGACGGCGCGCTCGGCCGACCGCAGGTTCCCGGAGCCGTAGTCCAGGATCACCACCTCGGTCATCAGCTGTCCCCGGGCATCATCCAGGCGACGCCGCCGGCGAGCGCCAGCAGGGCGAGCACCGCGACCAGGCCGATGCTGAACTTCGAGGCGCCCTGCCGAGCCAGCGAGATGACCCCGCCGACCAGGATGCCGCACAGGCCGAGCAGCAGGATCGGTACGAGGCTCACAGCACGCCCTTCGTCGACGGGAGCGCGCCCGCGTTGCGCGGGTCGATCTCGACGGCCGCGCGCAGCGCCCGGGAGAACGCCTTGAACTGGGTCTCCACGACGTGGTGCGCGTCGGGCCGGCCGCCGTCGCGGGCCGCGCGCAGCACGCTGACGTGCAGGGTCACCTTGGCGGCGTGCCCGAACGACTCGAAGATGTGCCGGGTCATGCTGGTCGGATAGACCGGCCCGATGTACGGCGCCAGCTCGGGCTCGTCGTGCACCACGTACGGCCGGCCGGACAGGTCGACGGCGGCGCGCACCAGCACCTCGTCCATCGGGATCGTCGCGGAGCCGTAGCGCCGGATGCCGGCCTTGTCGCCGAGCGCCCGCGCGAACGCCTCGCCCAACGCGATGGCCGTGTCCTCCATGGTGTGGTGCGCGTCGATCTCGAGGTCGCCCTCGGTGCGCACGGTCAGGTCGAAGCCGCCGTGCTTGGCGAGCTGGTTGAGCATGTGGTCGTAGAACCCCACGCCCGTGGAGAGCTCGGCCTTGCCGGTGCCGTCGAGGTCGATCTCGACGAGCACCTTGGTCTCTTTGGTGACGCGCTCGATGCGCGCGGTGCGAGTCAAAGCAGGGCTCCCAGGAAGGCGTCAGTTTCGGATTCTGTTCCCGCGGTCACCCGCAGCCAGCCGGCCAGGCCGACGTCGCGGACGAGCACACCACGGTCCAACAGGCGCTGCCACGCGGCGTGCTGATCGCCGCCGACCTCGAAGAGCACGAAGTTGGCGTCGCTGTCGGCCACCCGCACGCCGCGGGCGCGCAGGGTCGCGACGATGCGGTCGCGCTGTTCCTTGATCGCGTCGACGGTCGAGAGCAACGCCTCGCGCTGCGCGAGCGCGGCCCGGGCCGCGGCCTGCGTCAGCGCCGAGAGGTGGTAGGGCAGGCGGACCAGCTGAACGGCGTCGACCACGGCGGGGTCGGCGGCGAGATAGCCGAGCCGGCCGCCGGCGAAGCCGAACGCCTTGCTCATGGTGCGGGTGACGACGAGCCGCGGGTGCCCCGGCAGGGCCGAGAGCGCGCTGGGCGTGCCGGACCGGGCGAACTCGGCGTACGCCTCGTCGACCACGACCATGCCCGGCGCCGCGCGCAGCACCGCGTCGACCACCGCCGGGTCGAGCGCGGTGCCGGTCGGGTTGTTGGGCGAGCAGAGGAAGACCAGGTCCGGTGCGTGCCGGGCGATCTGCTCCACCGCCGAGAACGGCGTGAGGCCGAAGTCGGCGTCGCGCAGCGCGGGAATCCAGCGCGTGCCGGTGCCGGCGGCGAGCAGCGGATGCATCGAATAGGACGGACCGAAGCCGAGCGCGGAGCGTCCCGGGCCCGCGAACGCCTGGAGCAGCTGCTGCTGCACCTCGTTGGAGCCGTTGGCCGCCCACACGTTCGCCGCGGTCAGGCCGTGGCCCAGGTAGTCGGCGAGGTCGGTGCGCAGCGCCACCGCGTCCCGGTCGGGGTAGCGGTTGAGGTCGCGCAGCTCGGCCTGCACGGCCTTGCCGATCGCGTCCACCACGGCGTCGGGCACCGGGTACGAGTTCTCGTTGGTGTTCAGCCGCACGGCCACGTCGAGCTGCGGCGCACCGTACGGCGAGCGGCCGCGCAGGTCGGCGCGGACGGGCAGGTCGTCGATGGCGGTCACGAACCGAACCTCGCCGTCACGGCCTGGCCGTGCGCCGGCAGGTCCTCGGCGTTGGCCAGGGCCACCACGTGCGGCGCGACGTCGCGCAGCGCCGCCTCGTCGTACTCGATGACGTGGATGCCGCGCAGGAACGACTGCACCGACAGGCCGGACGAGTGCCGGGCGCAGCCCGCGGTCGGCAGCACGTGGTTGGAGCCGGCGGCGTAGTCGCCGAGCGAGACCGGCGAGTACGCGCCGACGAAGACGGCGCCGGCGTTGCGCACCCGCATGGCCAGGGCGCGGGCGTCCCGGGTCTGTATCTCGAGGTGCTCGGCCGCGTAGGCGTCGACCACGCGCAGGCCCTGCTCGAGGTCGTCGACCAGGACGACGCCGGACTGCGCGCCGCCGAGGGCCTCGCGCACCCGGGCCTCGTGCTTGGTGGCCGGCACCTGCGCGGCGAGCTGCTCGTCGACGGCGTCGGCCAGCGCCGGCGAGTCGGTGACCAGCACGCTGGCGGCCAGCGGGTCGTGCTCGGCCTGGCTGATCAGGTCGGCGGCGACGTGCACCGGGTCGGCGCTGTCGTCGGCCAGGACGGCGATCTCGGTGGGGCCGGCCTCGGCGTCGATGCCGACCGTGCCCTGCAGCAGGCGCTTGGCGGCCGTCACCCAGATGTTGCCGGGGCCGGTGATGACGTCGACCGGCTCGCAGCGGTCGGCCTCGTCCGCGCCGTCCGCGCCGTAGCCGAGCATGGCGATGGCCTGTGCGCCGCCGACCGCGTAGATCTCGTCGACGCCGAGCAGCGCGCACGCGGCGAGCACCCGGGCGTCCGGCAGGCCGCCGTTGTCCTGCTGCGGCGGGCTGGCCACGACCAGCGACTCGACGCCGGCGATCTGGGCCGGCACCACGTTCATCACCACGGTGGACGGGTAGACGGCCAGGCCGCCGGGCACGTAGAGGCCGACCCGGGAGACCGGCACGTGCCGCTCGGTCACCGTGCCGCCGGGGACCACCTGGGTGGTGACGTCGGTGCGCCGCTGGTCGCCGTGCACCTTGCGGGCCCGCTCGATGACGACGAGCAGGGCGGCGCGGACCTGCGGGTCGAGCTGCTCCACCGCGGCGGAGATCGCCTCCCGCGGCACCCGCAGGCGGTCGAGCCGGACGCCGTCGAAGCGATGGGTCGCCTCCTGGATCGCCGAGAAGCCATGCTCCCGGACCGCCGCCACGACGGGGCGGATCTTCTCGACGGCCACGGAGACGTCGAGCTGGGCACGGGGCAGCAGGCCGCGCGGGTCCCGGCGGGAGCCGCGCAGGTCAATCCGGTTCAGCACGGGCCAAGTCTAGGCGGCGCCTCCGACAGCCTCCCGCCGCCGTTCCAGGCAGTGGGAACACAGCTTTCGCCGCTTTTGCGCGTACCGGATCCGAAGATCGCCGGGGCGGGAGGCGCGCGGACCGCGATCAGGCCGATACGCTCGCACCGTGGGCGCGATTATCCCGGTCTTCCCGCTGGGCACGGTGCTCTTCCCCGGCCTGGTGCTGCCCCTGCACATCTTCGAGGAGCGGTATCGCACGCTGGTGCGCGACCTGGTCTCGGCGACCGACGACGAGCCGCACGAGTTCGGCGTGGTGACGCTGAAGTACGGCTGGGAGGTCGCGGCGCCGGACGGCGACGCCGAGCGCCCGGCGGACGAGCTGGCGGTCACGGTCGAGCAGCTCTACGACACCGGCTGCACCGCCGAGCTGCGGCAGGTGACCGAGCTGCCCGACGGCCGCTTCGACATCGTCACGGTCGGCCGGCGGCGCTTCCGGGTGGTCGCGATCGCGGCGGAGACGCATCCCTACGTGACCGCCGAGGTCGAGTGGCTGCCGGACGAGGACGGCGCCGGCGCGGCCGCGACGCTGCTCGCGCCGCGGGCGCTCGCCGCGTTCCGCACCTACCTGGATCTGCTGCGGCCCGACTCCGAGGTGCTCGACCAGGTGCCGGACGACCCGACCGTGCTGTCACACCTGATCGCGGCGACCGCGCAGCTCACCACCGAGGAACGCCAGGAGCTGCTGGCCGCGCCCGACACGGCCACCCGGCTGCGCACCGAGCTGCGGCTGCTCAACCGCGAGGCGGGTCTGCTGGCCAAGGTGCGGGCGGTGCCGGTACCCCTGTCGGATCTGGCTCGGCCGGTGAGTCCGAACTAGCGTCCGTCAGGTCGTGGCCGTAGCCCGGCTTCGCGCCGGGCTGGTCCAGGTCCGGGTCGTTGGACCAGCCGGCCAGCAGCGTCGTGACGATCACCGCGGCGAACGCGACCACCAGCAGCGCGCCGTGCGTGCGCAGGTCCGGTGGCCGGGCGTAGGTGTCGCCCGGCGCCGAGGTCTGCTGCCATTCGTCCCAGGCGCTCAGCCCGACCAGGCGGCCGACCTGCCAGGCGACGACCGCGCAGGCGAGGCCGCCGAACGTGACACCGAGCACCAGGGCGGGTCCGCGATCGCGGCGCAGCAGCATCCAGATCAGCACGGCGGCGATCAGGCCGAAGCCGAAGCCGAGCATGGTGAACCAGGCGTCCGCCGCGACGTACTCCTCCGGCGACGGGTCGTTGACCACGATGCCGTTGCGCCCCGCGTTGATCACCGGCACCGCGGGTGCGAGCCACGACCAGAGCAGGCCGAGCGGCGCTCCGGCCACTGCCAGCCCTGCCGTCACCGCCGCCACGACCGACACCGTGCGCCGCAGCGACCGGCGCGGCGGGCGCGGCTGCTCCCAGGCCATCGCCTCCGGGGGCGGGCCGAACGGGTAGGCCGGCGGCGTGTCGTACTGCGGTGGGGCCGGCTCCTGGCTGGGGTTCACCCCTCGATCCTGCCAGGTCCGCCCGCGGCGCCCGCGCGGAGCATCAAAGCACCGCCGACGGGCCGAGGATCGTCTTGAGGTCGGCGCGCAGCGCGGGCGTCGGCGCGACCCGCACGGCGCCCAGCCGGAAGATCGTGGTGCGGCTGCCGTTCTGCAGGTGCACGTGCACCTCGGCGTCGCCGGGGTGGCTGACCAGGATCTCCTTGAGCTCGTCGACCAGGGGCGGCGTGCAGCGGGTGATCGGCATGGTCAGGGTGATGGGCTTGCTGTCCGGGTTGTGCGACACGTCCGGCATCGACATGTCCATCGCCATGATCCGCGGGGTGTCGTCGCGCCGGTCGACCCGGCCCTTGACGACGACGATCGCGTCCTCGGCGATGTACTGCCCGATCACCTCGTAGGTGTTCGGGAAGAAGAGCGCCTCGACGCCGCCGGCCAGGTCCTCGAGGGTGGCCGACGCCCAGGCCCGGCCCTGCTTGGTGATGCGCCGCTGCACTCCGGTGAGGATGCCGGCGAGCGTGACGACCTGCCCGTCCGGTACCGAGCCGTCCTCGTTGAGCGCGGCGATCGTCGTGTCGGCCGAGTTGTGCAGGAGCTGCTCGAGGCCGGCGAGCGGGTGGTCGGAGACGTAGAGGCCGAGCATCTCCCGCTCGAACGCGAGCTTGTCGCGCTTGTCCCACTCGCCGTCGCCGATGGTCGGCATCGCGACCGTCGCCGCGCTGCCCGCGCCGGAGTCGTCGCCGAACGAGGCGAACAGGTCGAACTGCCCGGCCGCCTCGTTCTTCTTGACGTCCGCGTACGCGTCGATCGCCTCGGCGTGCACCGCGAGCAGGCCCTTGCGGCTGTGCCCCATCGAGTCGAAGGCGCCGGCCTTGATCAGGGATTCCACGGTCTTCTTGTTGCAGGCGACGGCGTCGACCTTGGACAGGAAGTCGTAGAAGTCCTGATAGTCGCCCTTCTCCTTGCGGCATCGGGCGATCGCCTCGACCACGTTGTTGCCCACGTTGCGGACCGCGGCCAGGCCGAAGCGGATGTCCTTGCCGACCGGCGTGAACGGCCCGGCGGACTGGTTGACGTCCGGCGGCAGGACCTGGATGCCCATGCGCCGGCACTCGGCCAGGTACATCGCCATCTTGTCCTTGTCGTCGCCGACGCTGGTCAGCAGGCCCGCCATGTACTCGGCCGGGTAGTTCGCCTTGAGGTAGCCGGTCCAGTACGACACCAGGCCGTAGCCCGCCGTGTGCGCCTTGTTGAAGGCGTAGTCGGCGAACGGCACCAGGATGTCCCAGATGGCCTTGATCGCCTCGGGCGAGTAGCCGTTGGCCTTCATGCCGTCGCTGAACGGCACGAACTCCTTGTCCAGGACCTCTTTCTTCTTCTTACCCATGGCCCGGCGCAGCAGGTCGGCCTGGCCCAGCGAGTAGCCGGCCAGCTTCTGCGCGGCGCGCTGCACCTGCTCCTGGTAGACGATCAGGCCGTAGGTCGGGCCGAGGATCTCCTCCAGGGGCTTCTCCAGCTCCGGGTGGATCGGGATGATCTCCTGCTGCTTGTTCTTGCGCAGCGCGTAGTTGGTGTGCGAGTTCGCGCCCATCGGGCCGGGCCGGTACAGCGCCAGCACCGCGGAGATGTCCTCGAAGTTGTCGGGCTTCATCAGCCGCAGCAGCGAGCGCATCGGCCCGCCGTCGAGCTGGAACACGCCGAGGGTGTCGCCGCGGGCGAGCAGGTCGTAGGTCGGCTTGTCGTCCAGCGCGAGCGCCAGCAGGTCGAGCTTGCGGCCGTGGTTGAGCTCGATGTTCTTGACCGCGTCGTCGATGATCGTCAGGTTCCGCAGGCCCAGGAAGTCCATCTTGAGCAGGCCGAGCGTCTCGCAGGTCGGGTAGTCGAACTGCGTGATGATCGCCCCGTCGGCGTCGCGGCGCATCAGCGGGATGTGGTCGATGATCGGCTCGGCGGACATGATGACGCCGGCCGCGTGCACACCCGTCTGCCGGATCAGGCCCTCGATGCCCCGGGCCGTGTCGATGACCTTCTTGACGTCGGGGTCGGTGTCGTACAGCGTGCGCATCTCGCCGGCCTCGCCGTAGCGCTTGTGGTCGGGGTCGAAGATGCCGGCGAGCGGGATGTCCTTGCCCATCACGGCCGGCGGCATGGCCTTGGTGATCCGGTCGCCCACCGCGTACGGGTAACCGAGCACCCGCGCCGAGTCTTTGATCGCAGCCTTCGCCTTGATCGTGCCGAAAGTCGCGATCTGCGCAACTTTGTCCTCGCCCCACCGCTCGGTGACATAGCGGATGACCTCGCCGCGCCGGCGCTCGTCGAAGTCGATGTCGACGTCGGGCATCGAGACGCGCTCGGGGTTGAGGAACCGCTCGAAGATCAGGCCGTGCGGCAGCGGATCCAGGTCGGTGATGCCCATCGCGTACGCGACCAGCGAGCCCGCCGCCGAGCCGCGGCCCGGCCCCACCGCGATGCCCTGCCGCTTCGACCACTGGATGAAGTCCGCGACCACGAGGAAGTAGGACGGGAAGCCCATCTGGTTGATGATCCCGAGCTCGTACTCCGCCTGCTTGACGTGTGTCTCCGGTACGCCGCCCGGGAAGCGCCGCTTGAGGCCCTCGAACGCCTCCTTGCGGAACCAGGACTCCTCGGTCTCGCCCTCGGGCACCGGGAACCGGGGCATCAGGTTCTTGAAGGTGAACATGCCCTCGGTGTCGACCCGCTCGGCCACCAGCAGGGTGTTGCGGCAGCCCTCCTGCCAGGCGTCGGAGGAGTCGACGGCGCGCATCTGGTCGGCGGACTTGACGAAGTAGCCGCTGCCGCCGAACTTGAACCGGTTGGGGTCGGCGATGTTGCTGCCGGTCTGCACGCAGAGCAGCACGTCGTGCGCCTCGGCCTGCGCCTCGTGCGTGTAGTGCGAGTCGTTGGTGACCAGCGGCGGGATGTTGAGCTTGCGGCCGATCTCCAGCAGGCCGTCGCGGACCTTGCGCTCGATGTCGAGACCGTGGTCCATGATCTCGAGGAAGTAGTGCTCCTTGCCCAGGATGTCCTGGTAGGCCGCGGCGGACTTGAGCGCCTCGTCGAACTGGCCGAGCCGCAGCCGGGTCTGCACCGCGCCGGACGGGCAGCCGGTGGTGCCCATGATGCCCTCGCCGTGCTCGGCGATGATGTCCATGTCCATCCGGGGCCACTTGCCGAGCTGGCCCTCGATGGAGGCCCGGGAGTTGAGCCGGAACAGGTTCTTGAGGCCGACCGCGTTGCGGGCCCACATGGTCATGTGGGTGTAGCCGCCGGAGCCGGAGACGTCGTCGCTCTTCTGCTCGGGGCGGCCCCACTTGATCCGCTGCTTGGTCAGCCGTGACTCGGGGGCGACGTAGGCCTCGACACCGATGACCGGCGTGATGCCGGCCGCGGTCGCCTGCCGGTAGAAGTCGTAGGCGCCGTGCATGTTGCCGTGGTCGGTGATCGCCACCGCCGGCATGCCGAGGCGCTTGGCCTCGGCGAACAGATCCTTCAGCCGGGCGGCGCCGTCGAGCATCGAATACTCGGTGTGCACGTGGAGATGCACGAACGAGTCAGACACCCAGGGCCCCCTTTTCCCGCTGGCGAATCCAGCCTTCGAGAGCCTAGTCCCGACCCGGGCCCGGTGGCACCGGGGACACCCGCCCTATTCGGCGAATGGCTCGATCATCGCGGCGGCGGCGCGCATCCAGGCCTGGCGGGTCTCGGGCTGCAGCACGCTGTACTCGATCGACGACCCGACCTCGAGCGCCGGGTCGTAGGGCACGACCGCGACCGCCCGGGTACGGGTGGCGAAATGCTTGGTCAGATCGTCGAGCAGCGGCAGCTTGCCCGGCGACGGGCAGGAGATCAACGTCACGGCGTTGGAGACGAGATCCTCCATGCCGGTCTCGTTGAGCACGTCCAGCATCCAGTCGGCGGTGAACGCCGCGTCCTCGCGCGGCACCGTCGTGACGACCAGCTGGTCGGCGCTGCGCATTACCGTCTGCCAGTTGACGCTCTCGACGTTGTTGCCGGTGTCCACGCAGATCACGTCGTGGGTGCGGCGCAGCAGGTCCATCACCCGGCGCACCGTGCCCTGGTCGAGGCGCTGCGCGAAGCGCGGGTTCTCCTCGCCGGCGAGGACGTCGTAGGAGCCGTCGGAGGCGTGCCGCAGGAAGTCGTCGAGGTGCGACATCAGCCCCTCGCCGTGCAGGTTCTCGATCTCGAGAAGCTCGCCGACCAGGTGCCGGATCGTCCGGGCGTGCCGGGCGCTGCCGGCCCGCAGGCCCAGCGTGCCGCGCAGCTCGTTGTCGTCCCAGGCCAGCACGCCGCGGCCGCGGACGCTGCCGATGGTGGCGGCGGCCAGCACGGTGGCGGTGGTCTTGTGCACGCCGCCCTTGGGGTTGGCGAACGCCATCACGCGCGGCTTGCCGAGCTTGCGGCGCAGCAGCGCGACCGCGCGGTCCTCCTGCTCGGGCCGGGCCTGGCGCCACTCGATCCGGGCCGGCGCGGGCGAGGTCGGCGCCGGCGCGGCGACGGCCGGCTGGCGTGGCGCGAGGGTCGGCGGCGGCATCACCGAGGCCGAGGCGACCGCGGCGGCGCCCCGGCTGGTCGGCGGCGCGGAGACGGGCGAGACCCGGCCGATCGACGGGGCCGCGGAGCCCCGCGCCGGGTTGAAGAAGCTGTGCGGCTCCTCGCCGGAGGCGGGCCGGGCCTGGAAGCCCTCGCCGATGCGGGACTGCCGGCGGGACTCGGCGAGCGGGTTGACCGGGCGGCCGTCGGGCTGTCGGGGCTCGACGGGCGGGACCGGCGGCGCGAGCGGCTCGGACTGGCCCAGCCGCTCACCCAGGCCGGCCCGGCCGGGACGACGGTCGAGCGGGTTGAGCGGGCGGCGCTCCGGCTGGCGCGGCTCCTGGCCGCCGCGGGCCTGCTCGCTCTGCCGTGGATCGAGGGGGTTGAAGGGGCGCCCGGAGGGGCGGGGCGACGGCGGGCCGCCCGCCTGGCGGCGGGAGGTGTCCTGGTTGCCCTCGGCGTCGGAGTGCTCCTCGGCGGCCCGGGAACCATGGCGGGCACGGTCGAGCAGCACCCGCCAACGCGGGGCTGGTTCCGCAGGCCGGCCCCAGCCGGTCTCGGTCCCATCCACGGCTCGTCCTCCCAGCGATTGCTCGATGTGCCTGCTCGACACTCCCACGGACCCCCGTTGCCCTAGACAGGCTACGGACGCCAACCCTATTCAGGCCACACCCAATGCCCGCAATTGTGCGGCGGTCTTGATTGCCCGTCGGCGTCAAGCTCGTGCACGTTCGTCCAACCCGTACCGACGGCGGCACGCGCCGCCCCCGCATTCAACGCCCGGAGGCGCCCCAAGATGCTCCTGGAGCAGTGATCGGCGAGTCGGGGCCCAGGTCCCCGGACCGTACGGAGGTAACGGCAGCGCTCTCCTGAACTGCCGCGGCTGAGTGGCCGGACCCCACTGCGGGGTTGTCGGGTGAGGCAGATGTCACAGCCACCCCGGGGGATGAGGGTAGTGGCGCGGGGGTTGCCGGGGCAACAGTCCGGGACCGCGATGGCACGCCCTCCAGCGCCGGATCGTCGTCGGGCACCAGGACGGTCTGTTCGGGCAGCACGGGACGGAATTCGGTGCGGTCGAGGCTGCGTACCTCCGGCGCGGGGTCGACCGCCCGCACCTCCGGGCGGTCCGCGAGCCGGTCGAGCACGACCGGGTCGGCGCGCACCACGGCCGCGAAGGCGCAGGCGCAGTGCGCCCGGTATGCGGCCGCCTCCGACGCCGCGGTGCGCGCCGCGGTGTCGTACGCCCGGCGCAGCCGGAGCTCGTTGACGCCCTCGCCATGCAGCTCGGCGCCGAGCTTGCGGTAGTCGGCCTGTTCCTGGTCGCGGGCCAGCGCCGCGTTGAGCATCCCGGCGACCACGTCCTGCGGCATCCGGTACACCGGGACCTTCACGACCTGGGTGCGCACGCCCGCGATCGGGGCGCGCACGTAGACCTGGGCGACCGGCACGCCCTCGAACGCCGCCTGCAGGCGGTCCGGCGCCAGGTACTCCGTCAGGCTCACCAGGGCCCAGGTCTCCCCCGCCGCCGGGGATCCCGCCGAGGGCAGCAGCGCGGCCAGCTCACCGCGGCTGGACCGCAGGTAGCCGCCGACCGACTGTCCTTCCACGACACCGACCCGGACCACGTCGCCGGCCGGCCGCTCCAGCTCGGGCCCGCGGTCGGCGGCCCACACCACGGTGACGAGCAGCGCGGCGGCCGCCGCCAGCGCCAGGCCGGACAGCAGGCGCACCCGCGCCGGGGACATGCCGATGCGCGGCAGGCCATGGTTCAGCGGCGGCAGCATCCGGTCCCCGGGCCTCATGAGGTGATCCCCCTCGCAAGGTCGATGTCAGCTGGCGTCGCGGAGCACGTCCAGCGCGTGCCCCAGGTCCTCAGGGTAGTCGCTGACAAAACGGACCTCGTCCAGCGTGCGGGGATGCAGGAAGGCGAGTTCGCGCGCGTGCAGCCACTGGCGGTGCAGGCCGAGCCGGGCGGCCAGGGTCGGGTCGGCGCCGTAGGTGACGTCGCCGACGCACGGGTGCCGCATCGCGGAGAAGTGCACCCGGATCTGGTGTGTACGCCCGGTCTCCAGCTTGACGTCGACGAGGCTCGCCGAGCGGAACGCCTCGATCGTGTCGTAGTGGGTGACGCTGGGCTTGCCCTCGGTCATCACCGCGAACCGGTAGTCGGCGGTGGGGTGCCGGTCGATCGGCGCGTCGATGGTGCCGCGCAGCGGGTCGAGGTGGCCCTGCACGACCGCGTGGTAGCGCTTGTCGACCTCGCGCTCCTTGAAGGCCCGCTTCAGCGCGCTGTATGCCATCTCGCTCTTGGCGACCGCCATCAGCCCGGTGGTGCCGACGTCGAGGCGGTGCACGACGCCCTGGCGTTCGGCGGCGCCGCTGGTCGCGACGGTCTGTCCCATCGCGGCGAGCCCGCCGATCACGGTCGGGCCGGTCCAGCCCGGGCTCGGGTGGGCGGCGACGCCGACCGGCTTGTCCACCACCACGATGTCGTCGTCGCTGTAGACGATCTTCATGCCGTGCACCGGCGTCGCCACCAGCGTCGGCGCGGTCACCGGCGCGGGCAGCGTGACCTCGAGCCACGCGCCGGCGCTGACCTTGTCGGACTTCGGGCGGGGAATGCCGTCGACGAGCGCGTCGCCGGCCTCGACCAGGGTCGCGGCCGCCGTGCGGGACAGGCCGAAGAGTCGCGAAACGGCCTGGTCGAGCCGCATTCCGTCGAGGCCGTCGGGTACGGGCAGGGAGCGCGCGGTCATGCGGTCTTCTCGGCCTTCTCGGTCTTGCCGGGCTTTGCGGCCCGCACCATCCGCGATCCGTCGCGCTGGCGGCCGGTCAGCTCGAGCAGCACGGCGAGGACCACACCGACGGAGAGGCAGGCGTCCGCGACGTTGAAGACGGCGAAGTACTCGGCGTAGGGGCCGAACAGGCTGACCATGTCGACCACGTGCCCCTGGAACGGGCTCGGCGCCCGGAAAATCCGGTCGCCCAGGTTGCCGAGCGCGCCGCCGAGGACCAGGCCGAGGGCGATCGCCCACGGCACCGACCGCAGCCGCAGCGCCATCCAGGTGATCCAGCCGATCACGGTCAGCGTGACCAGCGGGAACACCCAGGTGTAGCCGCTGCCGAGGCTGAACGCCGCACCGCTGTTGCGCAGCAGCGAGAGGTAGATGAGCCCGCCCAGGATCTTCACGGGCTCGCCCTCGGTCAGGCCCTTGGTGCTGAGCTCCTTCACCAGCTGGTCGAGTCCGACGGCGACCAGGGCGGTGATGGCGAGCACGAGCACCGCCCGGCCCGAGAAGCCGGGCCTGGTCCCCGGTCCGGGCTCCATGTCGGCGTTCAGCGTCGTTCCTCCAACTGCTTACAGGAAACACAGAGAGTCGCGACGGGGAACGCCGCCAGCCGCTCGACGGGGATGGCGTTGCCGCATCGCTCACACCAACCGTAGTGGCCCTCGCCGAGACGGTCGATGGCGCGCTCCACCTGTGTGATGCGCTCGAGAAGATTGTTGGCGAGAGTGATCTCCTGCTCGCGTTCGAAAGTCTTCGTCCCGGTATCGGCCTGATCGTCCCCGGCGGAATCGGCGAGGCGCTCGCGCTGAAGCTCGGTGATCTCGGTGAGCGACCGGTCGTACTCCGCCTGCAGTTCCTCGCGGCGCTCCTCGAGCGCGACCCGGATCTTCTCGGTCTCCGCCGCGCTGCGCGCCTTCCGCGGCGCGGCCTTCGCGGCCGACGCGGACCGGGTCTCGGTTGCCTTGGCCATCGTCGCTCCCCTGAGCCGCGCTCGGCGCGGCGAATCGGCGGTCTTTCAGCGGTCATGAAGGGGCGCGCTCGCCCACCCGCCCCGGTCGATGCTCCTGCCGCGCCCCCACGCGGCTCGTGCACCCCCACGTGCACAAACGGCGCGGCCAGCAATGCCGCGCACCCCAGAGGCTGGCAAGGATACGGAACGTGAAGGTAAGCGACAACACGGCACACCGTCCCGGGTGACTACCAACCGGGACGAACCCTACCGAACATCTGCGTCGGATACCCGACGCCCGGCCTTCAGCGCTTCTCGTGGCCGTCCTCGCCGTGCCAGCGGGCCAGCCGGCCGCGCCGGCTCACCGCCCGCAGGCGCCGTTCGGCGACGTCCCGGGCCGCGGCGGTGGTGACGATCAGCAGGTCGTCCCCGGTCCGCAGCCGGGTGTCCGGCCCCGGCACGAAGTTCGCGCCGTCGCGCACCACCAGCGTCACCACCGCGCCGACGGGCAGCCGCAGCTCGTCGATGTGCACCCCGGCCAGCCGCGAGCCCGGCTCGATCTCGATCTGCAGCACGTCGGCGTGCATCCGCTCCAGCGGCGCGGCCTCCACGTGGATCTCCACCGCCTCGGCCGGCGCGGTGATCCCGAGCCGGCGTGCCACCGGCCCGAGCGTGCCGGCCTGCAGCAGGGTGAAGATGATCACGAGCACGAACACCGCGTCGAACAGCCCGTCGGAGCCGTCGGTCCGCAGCGAGAGCGGGATCGTCGCGAGCACGATCGGCACGGCGCCGCGCAGCCCGGCCCAGGACAGGAAGGCCTTGCTGCGCCAGGCGAGCCGGCGGCCGCCGCGAACGACCAGCGCCGAGACCCAGACCGAGAGCGGGCGGGCGAGCAGCACGAGCACGAAGCCGACGACCAGAGCCGGCACCACCGCGTCGCCCAGCCGGCTGGGCGAGACCAGCAACCCGAGCAACACGAAGAGCCCGATCTGCGCGACCCAGGCCAGCCCGTCGGCGAAGCCGAGGATGGCCCGGCGGTGCGGCATGCGGCTGTTGCCGAGCACGACGCCGGCCACGTAGACGGCGAGGAAGCCGGACGCGTGCGCGGCCGCCCCGGCGGCGTACGCGAGGAAGGTGAGCGCGACGGCCGCGATCGGGTACAGCCCCGCGGCGGGCAGGGCGGCGTGCCGCAGCAGCCAGCGCCCGGCCACCCCGACGGCGAGCCCGATCGCGGCGCCGGCGGCCAGCTCGTAGCCGACCAGCAGCAACTCGTACCACCAGGGGTGCTCCGGGCCGCCGACCGACGAGAGCAGGATGACCAGCAGGACCACCGGGGCGTCGTTCATGCCGGACTCGGCCTCGAGCGTGGCGACCAGCCGCGGCGGCAGCCGCAGCACCCGCAGGGTCGAGAAGACCGCGGCGGCGTCGGTCGAGGAGAGCACCGCGCCGTAGAGCAGCGAGAGCCGCCAGTCGAAACCGAGGACCAGGTGCACGACGACGCCGACGACCGCGACGCTCACGGCGACCCCGACGGTGGCCAGCACCGCGGAGAGCCCGAGCACCGGCCGCAGGGTGGTCCAGCGGGCGGTCAGCCCACCCTCGGCGATGATCATGATCAGGGCGCAGAAGCCGAGGGTACGGGTGAGGCCGACGTCGTCGAAGCGGATGCCGAAACCGGCCTCCCCGATGAGCATGCCGATGAACAGGTACACGAGCAGACTCGGCAGCCCGAGCCGGGTGGAGAGCCGCACGGCGGCCACCGCGACGAGCAGCACGGCCGCCCCGATGAGCAGCGCGAGATCGAGCCCGCCGGTCATGTGCTGCCGTCACGCAGCGCCGCCAGGCGCTCGCCGACGTCCCCGGCGACGGTGAAGACCTTGTCGCGGCTGGTGGCACCGATCTTCAGCTCGACGTCGCCGGGCCGGAGCCCGAGCGCGCCGGCCAGGGCGCGCCGCACCGCCTCGGTGGCCCGGCCGTCGACCGCGGGCGCGCCGACCGCGACGATCAGCGCCGGGCCGTGCGGCCCGTCGTAGCGTCCGCCGACCCGGGTCCGCCCGGCGCCGGGCCGGACCCGCACGGCGACGGATCGCACGTCCGCGGGCCGCCCGGACCGGTCGGTTTGTGCCGCGCTGGGCGCGATGGCCGGGTCGCTCGGGGGAACACGCCGCTTGGCCATGCCCCATTGTGCCGATCTTCGATCCCGTGCCCCACCGGGGTCGCCTCGCGACGCCCGGTGATCATCGACGACTATCCGCGTGCGGGCCGAGGGCCACCACTGCGGGCGACGGCGCGGTCAGTACCGGGCGGTCGCCGCGACCAGGCGATCCACCGGACGGCACAGGCCGCACGGGCTGAAGCCCAGCTCGACCGCCTCCGCGACCGGCAGCCCCTCGGTCATGCGCCCGATCAGGTGCGGGCAGTCCGGCAGGTGATAGCGCGGCCGGCCGTCCACGACCAGCACCTCGGCGTCGAGCCGGGCCACCTTGACCGCGTCCGCCGGGCGGACGGCCTGCGGCAACGGTTCGTCGTCCGGGTCGTCCGGGTCGGGCTCGTCGAACTCGTCCGCCGACCCGGCGTAGTCCGGTCCGGAGCCCTCCGGCCCGGCGGCGAACGACAGGTCGGGCGCGGGCGGCGCCTCGGCGTAGGCGGGGCCGTCCGCCGGTGCGGCGTCCGCGGGCGCCGGCTCACCACGCCAGGCGTCCCCGTCCGGGGCGTCGGCGCGGGCACCGCCGATGACCGTGGCCGCCCGGTCGTAGTCGGGGTCCTCCGCGCGCGGGGCCGCGCCGGCGGACTGACCCGAGGAAGTCCGGCCGGCGGTGGCGTCGTCGTAGAGGTCCGCGTCCGGGTGCACCCGCTGGGTCACGTCCGGTGCCGAGTGGTACTCGTCCGCGTCGCGGCGGCCGGCGGCGTAGGCCGCACCGCCGTCCTGGACATCGCCGAACTCCGGGTACGGGTCGCCGGCCGGATGGTCCGCGCCGCGGGCCGCGCCCGGGTGCGTGCGGACCGGCTCGCCGGCCGGGTCGCCGCCCGGGGACCGCACCGCGCGCCGGGCGGCGGAGGCCTGGCGGGCGCCGACGACCAGCGCCACCGCGGCCAGCAGGCTGGCGACGATGGAACTGATCAGCAGAGAGCTCGATCCACCGGCGAGGCCGAGGACGAGAAGCGTCACGGCGACGAGGATGAGCAGCAAACTAGCAACGATCATGGCTCATCCCCGCCGCAGTGGGAACCGATCCGCAAGCCGAGGCTCAGCGGCCGGTCTCGATGGAACCGGCGCGGCTGCCGCCGTACGAGCCGGCGAGGCCCGCGGCGGCGAGACCGCCCGAGCCGCCGACCGAACGGTTGGCGTCGGCGCGGGACATCTCCGCCTCCAACCCCTGTCCGCGGCCGTCGAGGTCGCGCAGCTGGCTCTCGAGGTACGCCTTGAGCCGGGTGCGGTACTCACGCTCGAACTGCTTGAGCTCCTCGATGTGCTTCTGCAGCGCGGAGCGCTTGGCGTCCAGGCCGCCCATGGCCTCCTGGTGCCGCTGACGCGCGTCGCGCTCGAGGGCATCCGCCTTGGCGCGGGCCTCGCGGGTGACCTCCTCCGCCTTGGAACGGGCGTCGGAGAGAAGCTTGTCGGCCTCCCGCCGGGCGTCGGACACGTGGTCGTCGGCCGTGCGCTGGGCCATCATGAGGACGCGCAGCGCCTGCTGCTCGCCGTCGGCGCCACCGGCGGCGCCGGCTCCGGCGCCGACCGGGCCCTGCGCCCGGACCTGCTCGAGCTCGGCCTGCATCTGGCGAGCGGCCTGCTCAGCGGCAGACTTGTCGCGCTGCACCCGGTCGAGCTGGGCCTTCATGTCGTTGAGCTCGGCGGCCAGCCGCGGGTCGGCACTCGGACCGGCTGGTGCGCCACCCCGACCGCCGCGCTCCACCTGGGCACGCAGCTCGTTGTTCTCCTCGATGAGACGGGCGAGCTCGCGCTCGACCTCGTCCAGGAAGGCGTCGACCTCCTCCTCGTCATACCCCCGCTTGCCGATAGGGGGTTTCTTGAAGGCGACGTTGTGCACGTCGGCCGGGGTCAGCGGCATCGAAACTCCTCGGGTCAGTTGCGGCCGCGTGGGGCGCGGTCGATCAGGGCGGACGCTGTCACGCGAACCGAATGATCAAACGCGCTAACACGAAGTTCAAAAGCACGAACAGGATAACCAGCAGGACCAGGGACGCCAGGTCCAAACTCACGGTACCAATTCGAAGCGGTGGGATCACACGCCTCAACGCCTTGAGGGGTGGATCAGTGACGCTCCACACCGATTCGAGTGCCGCCGACGCCCCACGCCCCGGCTGCCACCGACGCCCGTACTGCAGCACCGCACCCAGGACGAACCGGGCCAACAAGGTCAGGAAGAACACGTAGAGAAACAGGTAAATGATCTGGAACACGATCGACAGCACGTCAGGCGGATCCCTCGTTAGGGTCAACTCTGGTTGAAGAACCCGCCCTCAGCGATCTTGGCCTTGTCCTCAGCGGTGACCTGGACGTTGGCCGGTGAGAGCAGGAATACCCGGTTGGTCACGCGCTCGATCGTACCGCGCAGCCCGAAAGCCAGCCCGGCCGCGAAGTCGACCAGTCGACGGGCGTCGCTCTCGTCCATCTCGGTGAGATTGATGATCACCGGTACGCCGTCGCGGAAGTGCTCCCCGATCGTGCGCGCCTCCCGGTACGTCGTCGGGTGCAGCGTGGTGATCTGGTAGCGCTGGTCCTCCTCGACGATCCGCTGGTGCGGCTGTGGCTGCGCCTGCGGTGCGAGTGCCAGGTTGTCGCGGGTGGCGTAGCCGAGCGACCCGGACGTCTCGGCGACGGGCGCCGACGGCCGGGTGATCGAGCGGACGCTGGCCCGCTCCTGGCGCTCGGGGCGATCGTGGTGGTCGTCACGCTCGAGGTCGATGCGGGCGGCGGCGCGCTCGAGGCGGCCGCTGCGCTCCTGACGGGCACGCGGCAGCGCCGGCGCCTCGTCGACGTCGTCCTCGTCGTCGGCGAACTCGTCGGCGTAGCGGTAGCCGGAATCGCGGTCCCGGTCGCGGTCCCGGTCGCGGTAGTGGCCGTCGCGGTAGCGATCGTCGTACTGGTCGTCCTCTTCGACGAGGCCGAGCCAGACCCCCGCCTTACGCAGCGCGCTCATGCCATCACCCCCACCGGCGGGCACTGAGCTGTTGACTCGCTCATGTGGTTACCCCCAGCCCCCTGCTCGGCGCCGAACCGCTCGTCCATGCCCCCACCTCCGTCCGCTGTGCGGCCCGCGCCCCCTCGGCGTGCCGCGTCCCCCCTTGCACGGATACCCAATCGTCAAACATCGACCGGGACCCGCCTCGACGCTGCGTCGTCGGGCGCGTCGGCCGAGGCACGTCGCGCGTAAACAACACCTATGTAGTTTGCTGCCCGCCGCAAGGCTACCGCAGCGTGTTTCGCATCCCGAGCAAAGAAGTGCCGATCCGTACGTGTGTCGCGCCGTGCCGAACGGCCTGCTCGAGATCGCCGCTCATGCCCGCCGAGACGGCCGTCGCGCCCGGGTGTTCCGCGCGCAGCCGCGCGGTCAGCGCGGCCAGCTCCGCGAAGGCCCGCTCCGGCTCCCAGTCCAGCGGCGCCACCGCCATCACGCCGCCGAGCCGCAGCCCTTCGGCGTCGTTCACCGCCGCCGCCACCCGCCACAGGTCGCGGTCGGCCTCCGCGGCACCGGCGATCGCGCCGCCGCGGGACGGATCACCGTCGATGCTCACCTGCACGAGCACGTCGAGCGGACGCTCACGCAGCCGCGCGGCGGCGGTGGACAGCGCACCGGCCAGGCGCATCGAGTCGACCGACTCCACCACGTCGGCGTACGTGACGACCGACTTGGACTTGTTGCGCTGCAACTGCCCGACGAAGTGCCAGCGCACCGCGACGCCCTGCTCCCGGACGGCCGCCGACTTCGCGGCCGCCTCCTGGTCCTTGTTCTCGCCGACGTCGGTGACGCCGAGCCCGGCGAGCAGCACCACATCGCTCGCCGGGTAGGTCTTGGTCACCGCGACCAGGGACACCGAGCCCGGGTCGCGGCCGGCCGCCGCGCAGGCACGCCCGATCCGCTGATGCACCTCGTCCAGCGAGGCCGCCAGCAGGTCGCGGCGTGCCTGGGCGATCAACCGCTCAGGAGCCGTTCTTCAGGAAGTCCGGCACGTCGACGTCGTCGAAGAGCACCCGGCGCGGCGGCGGGGCGGCGGCCGGCGTCGCGGCCGGGCTGACCGTGGCCGGCGCGGCCGGCGCGACCGCGGGCGGGGCCGCGGGCTGCGGCACCTTGCGCGTCGGCTCGGCCGGCTTGTAGGACGGCGTGCCGCCGTCGAAGCCGGCCGCGATGACGGTGACCCGGACCTCGTCGCCGAGCGCGTCGTCGATGACGGCGCCGAAGATGATGTTGGCGTCCGGGTGGGCCGCGTCGGTGACCAGCTGCGCCGCGTCGTTGATCTCGAACAGGCCGAGGTCGGAACCGCCGGCGATGGAGAGCAGCACGCCGCGCGCGCCGTCCATGCTCTGCTCCAGCAGCGGGCTGGAGATGGCCTTCTCGGCGGCCTCGACGGCGCGGTTGTCACCGCGCGCGCTGCCGATGCCCATGAGCGCGCTGCCCGCGCCGCTCATCACGCTCTTGACGTCGGCGAAGTCCAGGTTGATCAGACCCGGCGTGGTGATCAGGTCGGTGATGCCCTGCACGCCGGAGAGCAGCACCTGGTCGGCCTGGCGGAAGGCGTCCATCATGCTGATGCCGCGGTCACCGAGCGCCAGCAGCCGGTCGTTCGGGATGACGATGAGCGTGTCGCACTGGTTGCGCAGCTCGTCGATGCCCGCCTCGGCCTGCACCTGGCGGCGCTTGCCCTCGAAGGAGAACGGCCGGGTGACCACGCCGATGGTCAGGGCGCCCAGCTTGCGGGCGATGTTCGCGACGACGGGCGCGCCGCCGGTGCCGGTGCCACCGCCCTCGCCGCAGGTCACGAAGACCATGTCGGCGCCCTTGAGCACCTCTTCGATCTCGTCGCGGTGATCCTCGGCGGCGTTCTTGCCGACGTCCGGCTGCGCGCCGGCGCCGAGGCCCCGGGTCAGCTCCCGGCCGACGTCGAGCTTCACGTCGGCGTCGCTCATCAGCAGCGCCTGGGCATCGGTGTTGATCGCGATGAATTCGACTCCCTTGAGCCCAACCTCGATCATGCGGTTCACGGCGTTGACGCCGCCGCCACCGATGCCGACGACCTTGATGACCGCGAGGTAGTTGTGCGGAGGTGTCATCGGGCTCAGCCTTCCCTTCCAGGGTTCTAGGTGTCGAGGGCCGCCATCGACATCCGCTCCGTACAAGGGAGGGCGAGGAAACCCTCACCCTCTACTAGAGGCTTAGTGTTATGTCAACTACTCAACCTCTCGTGGGCAACGTAAGCGGACCTCAGGCGACATCCAAGGACCGACGCGGCGTGTCGGCGTCCGCTTACATGGCGACTATCCGACTGAGCCGTAACCTGTGACGGAATGCGCCGTTCGGTCCTTTTCGTCCGGTTAACGGATCGTGACCACGTCCGGGGCGCTCACGTCGATCGTGTCGCCCTTGCGTTCGAGCAGCGCGGTGGCCACCCGGGCCTTGTTCTCGCTCTGGGTGTCGTCGCCCCAGACCACCGTCCGGCCCCGGCGCAGCTCGAGACTGACCTGCGCCGGCCGCAACACCGAGATCGAGACCAGCTGGTCGCGCAGCTCCGCGGTCAGCGCCGAGAGCACCGTCAGGGCCGCGCGGGTGTTGATGTCCTCCGGGCCCGGCGCGGCGAGCCGGGCCAGCGGCAGCCCGCCCGGCCGGCTCGGCACCGTCCGGTACGCGACACCCTCGGCGTCGATCAGCGTGAAACCCTCGCCGGCGGGCACCGCGATGACCGGCGTGCGTTCCACCACCTCGATGACCACCGTCGAGGGCCAGCTCCGGGAGACGATCGCGCGGTCCACCGCGGGCATCGCCTCGACCCGGCCGCGGATCCGGTCCAGGTCGACGCCGGCGAGCGGCTGGTTCATCCGTACGGCCGCGGCCTGCTCGATGTCCAGCGGCGCGAGCGAGTCCGCGCCGACGACGTCGATGGCGCGCACGCCGAGCACCGACGTCCCGTACACGGTCCAGGCGAGCGCGCCCACGACCAGCGCGGCCCCCGCGGCGACCGCCCACGGCAGCGCCGCGCGGAGCCGGCGCCGGCGGGCGCGGGCCATGAACCGCCGCACGGAGGTCGGGACGGCGTCCGTGTCCGCCCGCACCAGCCGCCAGCTACGCCCGCCCCCGCCCTCGCTCATGCGGTGCCGACCTTTCGCATGCGCTTCCGGCCCTCGCTGCGCTCGGTGCAGGCGCTCATGCAGTGCCGACCTTTCGCATGCGCTTCCGGCCCTCGCTGCGCTCGGTGCAGGCGCTCATGCGGGTCAGGCCTCGGCCAGCGCGGCCAGCAGCTCGTCGCCCATCAGCGAGATCGGCGGCGCGCCCATGGTGACCACGACGTCGCCGGGACGGCTGCGCCGGACCACCTCGGCGGGCACGTCCTCCCAGGACGGTACGAAGATCTTGTGCTCGGCGGGCAGGCCGACGGCCGCGGTCAGCGCGACGCCGCCCTCGCCGGGCCCGCGCTGCTCGCCGGGCCCGAAGACCTCCATGACGATCACCTCGTCGGCGATGGCCAGGCCCTCGGCCAGCTCGGCCTGCAGGTCACGGGTCCGGTAGACGCGGTACGGCTGGAACACCACGACGAGCCGGCCGTCGCCGGCCACCTCGCGCAGCGTGCGCAGCGCCGCCTTCACCGAGGTCGGGTGGTACGCGTACTCGTCGTAGACCCGGATGCCCGCGACAGTGCCCTTGCGCTCGAAGCGGCGCCGGACGCCGGGGAACGACGCGAGCGCCTCGGTGATCTTCTGCAGCGGGATGCCGAGACGCATCGCGGTCAGCACGGCCGCCGCGCTGTTGAGCCCCATGTGCCGCCCGGGCAGCGCCAGCGCGACCTCGCCGAGCGGCTTGCCGTCGAGCGTGGCCTGGTAACGCACGCCCTGCGCGGACGAGGTCACGTCGGCGAGCCGCAGGTCGGCGCCCTCGGACTCGCCGTAGGTGTACACCGTGCGGCCGGCGGCGCGCAGGCCCGCGATCAGCTCCTGCACGCCCTCGTCGTCGGCGCAGGTCACCACGAAGCCGTCGGCGTCGGCGAACTCGGCGAACTCGAGGAAGCCCGCCTTGAGCCCGGGCAGGTCGCCCCAGTTGTTGAGGTGGTCGCCCTCGATGTTGGTGATGATCGCGACGTGCGGGCGGTAGATGAGGAACGACTTGTCGCTCTCGTCCGCCTCGGCCACGAAGTAGCTGCCGGAACCGTGGTGGCCGTTCGAGCCGGCCGCGGAGATCTCGCCGCCGATCACGAACGACGGGTCCTCGCCCGCGTGCTGCAGGATCACCGTCATGATCGAGGTGGTGGTCGTCTTGCCGTGCGTGCCGGCGACCGCGATCGTGCGGCGCCCGGTCATCGCGGCGGCCAGGGCCTCGGAGCGGTGCAGCACCCGCAGGCCGCGGCGGCGCGCCTCGACGATCTCCACGTGGTCCTGCGGGATGGCGGTCGAGTAGACGACGGTGTCGACGCCGTCCAGGTTGGACGCCTCGTGCGCCATGTGCACGGTGCCGCCCAGCGCGCGCAGCGCGGCCAGCGCCGGCCACTCCCGCAGCTCGCTGCCGGTGACCGGCACGCCACGGGTGAGCAGCAGCCGGGCCAGGCCACCCATGCCGACCCCACCGATGCCGATGAGGTGGACGGTGCCCAGATCCTCGGCGGTCAACTCACCGGCCGGCGTCAGCTCAGCGGTGTTCACAGCGGCACTCCAGCGGTCGTGGGTGAAAGGGTCATCGGCCGGCCACGGCTTCGCAGACGAAGTCGAGCAGCGCCTCGTCGCCGTCGCGCCGGCCGTACGCGCCGGCCGCGGCGCCCATGGTGGCCAGCCGGTGCCGGTCACGGGCGAGCGGCACGATCGTGCGCTCGATCCATTCGGGCGTGAGCTCGGCGTTGTCCACCAGCAGGCCGCCGCCGGCCTCGACGACGGGCAGCGCGTTGCGCTTCTGCTCCTGGTTGCTGTGCGGGTACGGCACGTAGATCGCGGGCATGCCGATCGCCGTCGTCTCGGCGACGGTGATCGCGCCGCCGCGGCACAGCATCAGGTCGGCGGCCGCGTAACCGAGCTGCATGTCGGACAGGTACGGCACCACCACGTACGGCGTCGGCAGGTCGCTGGGCACCTCGAACGGCTCGTTGCGCCCGCCCTGCACGTGCAGCACCTGGACGCCGGCGTGCGCCAGCTTCTTCGCGGCGCCGGCCACCGCGAGGTTGATCGTGCGGGCGCCCGAGGAGCCGCCGGAGACGAAGAGCACCGGCAGGTCGGGGCGCAGCCCGAAGTGGGCCAGGGCGTGCGGGCGCAGCGCCGGGCGGTCCATCCGGGCGATGGACGTGCGCAGCGGCACGCCGACGACCCGGGCGTCGCGCAGCGACTCGGCCTGCTGCGGCTGGGTCGGGAAGCCCACCGCGACGTGCTTGGTGAACTTCATGCCCATCCGGTTGGCCACGCCCGGCGGCACGTTGACCTCGTGGATGACGATCGGCAGCTCGCGCCGCCAGGCCGCCAGGTACGCCGGCACCGAGACATATCCGCCGAAGCCGACCACGACGTCCGCCTCGACCTCGTCGAGGATCTTCCCCGCGGCGTGCGCGGACTTGTACATCCGGTCCGGGGTACGCAGCAGGTTCAGATTGACCGACCGGGGCAGCTGGAACGCCGGTATGACCCGCAGGTCGTAGCCCGCCGGCGGGATCAGCTCGTTCTCCATGCCCTTCGGGCTGCCCAGAGTGGTAATCCGCACCTCGGGGAAGTGGCGGCGCAGGGCGTCGGCGAAGGCGAGCAGCGGGTAGATGTGACCGCCGGTGCCTCCTCCGGCGAGCACGACCGACCGCAGCAGACCCATCACCTTCTCCTCTCGCCCCCCGCGCTCACAGGTGCCCGGCCACCCTTCTTCTGGGCGGCGGGACGCGATGGCCGCCGCGGCGGGGGGAGCGGCGGCAGCGGGGCCCAGACTAGCCGTACCCACCGAGCGGGCGGACGGGCATGCAGGGCTCGGGCCGCGTCGGGCTCCGCGCGGGCGAAGGAGGCGAGGATGCCGATGGCGGAGAGCGTCACGACCAGCGCACTGCCGCCGGCCGAGATGAACGGCAGCGGCAGGCCGGTGATCGGCAGCAGCCCGACCACGCCGCCGATGTTGATGACCGCCTGCGCCACCAGCCACGTGGTGATCGCGGTGGCGGCCAGCCGGCGGAACGGGTCCTGCACCCGGCGCGCGATCCGGAAGCCGGTGTACGCCAGCACCGCGAACAGCGCCAGGATGACCACGCAGCCGACGACGCCCAGTTCCTCGGCGACCACGGCGTAGATGAAGTCGTTGTCCGCCTCGGGCAGCCAGTTCCACTTCAGGGCGCCCTTGCCGAGCCCGACGCCGAACCAGCCGCCCTCGTGGATCGCCGAGCGGCCCTGCAGCAGCTGGTAGCAGGGTCCGAGCGAGCACTCCTCCGGCGGCCGCAGGAACGTCGTCAGGCGCAGCAGCCGGTAGTTCTCCTCGCCCTCCGCGCCGGACCCGGCGCCGCGGGACGCGGCGGCGACCAGCAGCCCGATGCCGGAGATGCCGAGCACGCCCAGCGCCGCGAAGACCCGCAGCCGCACCCCGGCCGCCCAGAGCAGGCCGATGATCAGTGCGAGCACCACCAGCATGGTGCCGAGGTCGTTGTATCCGACCAGCACGAAGAGCAGGCCGACGATCGGGAACAGCGGCATGGCCAGCTCGCGCCAGTGGCCGAGGGAGGCGCCCTTGCGGGCGATGATGTCGGCGCCCCAGAGCACCACGCCGAGCTTCGCGAACTCCGACGGCTGCACGCCGACCGGGCCGACGTAGAGCCAGAGCAGTTCGGCGTCGAGCGGGCCGAGCGGCAGCTTGATCAGTTCGACCGCCTCGAGCGCCATCAGCAGGTCGAGGACGGCGAGCAGCAGGATGGCCAGGCCCAGCACGTACTTGCCGAGGAAGCGCAGCGTGCCGGAGGGCAGGCGCTGGCAGACCCAGAAGCCGAACAGACCGAGGGCGGCGAAGAACAGCTGGTTGCGGATCGCCGAGAAGGCGTTGCCGTCCTCCGCGTACGCCTTGACGCTGGTCGCCGAGAAGACCATGGTCAGGCCGATCAGCAGCAGCAGGCCGGAGCTGGCGATCAGCAGGTAGTAGGAGGAGAGCGGCCGGGCCAGCAGCCCGTGCACCGCCGGCAGCAGCTGCTGGCTGAGCGATCGCGGCCGGGCCGCGGGCGCGGTCGCGGCCGGCGACACGGTGACCGTGGGCCGGGCTTCGGGCTTCTCCTCCCCCATGTGCACCATCATGGTGGCGCGACACGCCTGCCCCGGGATGCGGCGCTGGCGTGTCGCGAGAGATCTATCCCATCACCGCGAGGAAGTCGCTGTAGAACAGGCCGAGGCCGATGGCGGTGCAGATGCCGGCGACGATCCAGAACCGGACCACGATGTTGACCTCGCTCCAGCCCGCCAGCTCGAAGTGGTGCTGCAGCGGCGACATCCGGAAGACCCGCTTGCCGGTGGTCTTGAACGAGATGATCTGAATGACCACCGACATCGTGATGATGACGAACAGGCCGCCGATGATGATCGACAGCAGCGTCGTGCGGGTCGCCATGGCGAGGCCGCCGATCAGGCCGCCGAGGCCGAGCGCACCGGTGTCGCCCATGAAGATCCGGGCCGGCGAGGTGTTCCACCAGAGGAAGCCGACGCAGGCGCCGGCCGCCGCGGCCGCGATCAGCGCCACCTCGAGCGGATCGCGCACCTGGTAGCAGTAGTCCGCGGTCCTGGCGTAGGTGTCGTCGCCGCACCAGTGCCGGTACTGCCAGAACCCGATCAGCGAGTAGGCGCCGAGCACCAGGATCGAGGCGCCGGTCGCCAGCCCGTCGAGGCCGTCGGTCAGGTTGACGCCGTTCGACATCGACATGATGACGAAGACGAAGATCAGCACCGAGCCGACCTTGCCGACGTCGAGGAAGCTGATGTCGCGGATGAACGAGATGTGCTCGCTCGCCACGGTCTGCCCGTTGGTGCTCGGCACGTACAGGGCGGCGACGCCCAGGCCGCCGCCGACCAGCAGCTGGCCGAGCAGCTTGCCCTTGGCGCTCAGGCCGCCGGAGTGACGCTTGCGGACCTTGAGGAAGTCGTCGAGGAAGCCGACCGCGCCACAGAAGACGAAGAGCCCGAGCAGGACCAGTGCCGTCATCGTCGGCTGCACCTGGGCGATCTGCTCGGTCGGCAGCGTGGTCAGGGCGATGTGCCCGGCGACGTACGCCAGGACGGTCGCGACGATGAACGCCACGCCACCCATCGTCGGCGTGCCCTTCTTGCCCTGGTGGCTGGCCGGACCGAGGGAGCGGATCGGCTGCCCGGCCTTCAGCGCGGTGAACACGCGGATGGCGACCGGGGTGCCGAACAGCGAGATGATGAACGCGACCGCGGCCGCGACGATGACTGCCCTCACGGGCCTACCTCCTCGCCGGCCGCATCCGCGCGGAGCGCGTCGGCCACCTCCCACGTCCGGTACCGCGAACCCTTGACCAGCACCACGTCGCCCGGCCGCAGGTCGCCGCGCAGCGCCGCGACGGCCTCGGCCTGATCTGCCGCGAGCACGGCCTCGCCCTTCCAGGCGGGCACCGTTGCCGCGCCGTCGAGGATCGGGGCGGCGTTGCCCGCGACCGCGATCAGCCGGCCGACGCCGAGTTCGGCGGCGAGCCGGCCGACCTCCTGGTGGCCGGCGGCGTCGTGCTCGCCGAGCTCGGCCATGTAGCCGAGCACGGCGACGGTGCGCCGCCCCTGACCCAGCGCCGCCAGCGCGTGCAGCGCCGCGGCGGTCGAGGACGGGTTCGCGTTGTAGGAGTCGTCGATGACCGTCACGCCGTCGGCGCGGTCGAAAACGTCCATCCGGCGGCCGGAGACGATGCCGACCTCGCCGAGCGCGGCGGCGACGGCGGCGGGCGCCATCCCGGCCTCGAGCGCGACGGCCGCGGCGGCGAGGGTGTTGCCGACCTGGTGGCGGCCGGTCACCGCGAGCCGCACCGGCGCCGACCCGGCGGGCGTGACCAGCGTGTACGCCGCCCGCCCGCGCTCGTCCAGCGTCACGTCGACGGCCCGCACGCTCGCCTCGGGCGCCTCGCCGACCCGCACCACCCGGGCCGAGGTGCGCGCGGCCATCGCGGCGACCAGCGGGTCGTCGGCGTTGAGCACCGCGACGCCGTCCTCGCTCAGCGCCTCGACCAGCTCGCCCTTGGCCCGCGCGGTGCCCTCGACCGAGCCGAACTCGCCGATGTGCGCGGCGCCGACGTTGAGCACCACGCCGATCCGCGGGCCGGCCATGTCGGTGAGGTAGCGGATGTGCCCGATACCGCGGGCGCCCATCTCGAGCACCAGGAACCGGGTCGCGGTGGTCGCCTTCAGCACCGTGTACGGGAAGCCGAGCTCGTTGTTGAGCGAGCCGGCCGGCGCGACGGTCTCGCCGAGGCGGCCGAGCAGCTGCCCGATGTAGTCCTTGGTCGTGGTCTTGCCGGACGAGCCGGTCAGCCCGACGATGGTCAGCTCCGGCAGCCGGCTCACCACCACGCTCGCCAGCGCGGCCAGCGCGCGCAGCGGGTCCTCGACGACGATGCCGGGCCGTCCGGTGTCCCGGGTGCCGAGCACCCCGACGGCGCCGGCCTCGACCGCGGCGCCGGCGAAGTCGTGCCCGTCCACCTTCTCGCCGGCGAAGGCCACGAAGAGCCCGCCGGGAAGCAGCGCGCGGTTGTCGTACTCGACCGGCCCGGTGACGACCGCGGCCGGGTCGGCGTTGACGAGCCGCCCGCCGGTGATCGCGGCGATCTCGTCCAGGGTCATGCGGATCAAGCGGCACCGCCCGGGCGTGCGGCCAGCGCCGCGGTCAGTTCGATCCGGTCGTCGAACGGCAGCACCTGGCCGTTCACCTCCTGGCCCCGCTCGTGTCCCTTGCCCAGTACCGCGACGACGTCGCCGGGGCCGGCCAGCCGTACCGCCTCGTCGATGGCGGCCCGGCGGCCCGCCACCTCAATGATCTTCGCCGGCGTGGCCGCCTGCTCGGCGCCCTGCCGGACCGCCGCGCGGATCCCGGCCGGGTCCTCCGTGCGCGGGTTGTCGTCGGTGACGACGACCAGGTCGGAGCCGCGGGCGGCGGCCGCGCCCATCAGCGGGCGCTTGCCGCGGTCGCGGTCGCCGCCGGCGCCGATGACGCAGAGCAGATGACCGCCGCGGGCGGTGGCCAGCTCGCGCAGGGCGGCCAGGGCGGCGACGATCGCGTCCGGCTTGTGCGCGTAGTCGACGACGCCGAACACCTCGCCCGGCGAGTCGACCCGCTCGAGCCGGCCGGGCACGCCGTTGCAGGCGGCGATGCCGTCGGCCGCCACCTGCGGGTCGATGCCGGCCGCGACCAGCGAGGCCAGGGCGAGCAGCGCGTTGGCGATGTTGTGCCGGCCGGGCAGCGCCACGCCCGCCCGCACCGGGCCGGCGGGGCCGTGCGCGGTGAAGCGCTGGCCGAACGCGTCGCCGGCGACGTCGGCGGCGGACCAGGTCGCCGCCCGGTCGCCGGCCGCGGAGTAGGTGACGGTGGCGGGCCGGCGCAGCGGCGCGAGCGCCGGCTCGTCGGCGTTGAGCACCTCGACGCGGCAGCGGCCGTCGAAGAGCTTCGCCTTCGCCGCGAAGTAGTCCTCGGCGTCGGCGTGGAAGTCGAGGTGGTCCAGGCCGAAGTTGGTGTAGCCGCCGACGGCGAAGCGGACGCCGCCGACGCGGCCCATGGCCAGCGCGTGGCTGGACACCTCCATCACGACCGCGGTGACCCCACGCTCGAGCGCGGCGGCCAGGATCGCGTGCAGGTCGGTGGCCTCCGGCGTGGTCCGCACGCTCTGCACGACCAGGTCGCCGAGGCGGGTCTCGACCGTGCCGATCAGGCCGGTGGTCAGCCCGGCGGCCCGCAGCCCGGACTCGACCAGGTACGCCGTCGAGGTCTTGCCCGCCGTACCGGTGAGGCCGATGACGGTGAGCCGCTCGGTGGGGTCGCCGTAGATCCGCGAGGCGGCCACGCCGAGCACCTCGCGGGGGTCGTCGACGACGAGCACCGGCAGCCCGGCCGCGACGGCGGCGTCGTGGCCGGCGGGGTCGGTCAGCACGGCGACCGCGCCCGCCTCGGCGGCGCTCGCGACGAACTCGGCGCCGTGGCGCCGGGCACCCGGCAGCGCGGCGTAGAGATCGCCGGGGCGGACCTCGTTGCTGGCGTGGGTCACGCCGGTGACCTCGACATCCGCGCCGGTCAGCCGAGCACCGATCAGGGTGGCGAGGTCGGCCAGTCCGCGGGGACGGACGGTCTGGGGACGGGGAATGCCGGACACGGCGTCAGACCCTACCCGGTGGCCGCGGTCCTGCTGCGAACGCCATCGGTGCGGCTACTGCTTGAGCTTGAAGGTCGGCGGCTCGGTACCCGAGGGGGGCACCAGGTGGTGGCGCAGCGCGGAGGCCATCATCTCGCTGAAGGCCGGCGCGGCCACGTCGCCGCCGGTGCCGTCGGGCACGTCGGCGAACACGCCGATCACGAAGCGCGGGTTGTCGGCCGGCGCCATGCCGATGAACGAGCCCGCGTTGTGCTTGGTGTACTGCCCCTCGACCAGCATCTTTCCGGTTCCGGTCTTGCCGGAGACCCGGTAGCCCGCGACCGCGGCCTTGCCGCCGGTGCCGCCCTTGGAATCGACGACGGACTCCATCATCGTGCGCAGCTGGCTCGCCACCTCGGGGCTGAGCACCTCGCGGGTCACCGGCGCCGGAGCCGGAGTGACCGAGCCGTCCTTGCCGGAGATGGTGGCCTTGATGAGCCGCGGCTGGATGTAGGTGCCGTCGTTCGCGATCGCCGCGTAGCCGGCGGCCATCTGGATCAGCGTGGCGTCGACGCTCATGCCGATCGGCACCGAGCCCCACGCCGAGCCACTCCACTCATTCGGGGTCAGCAGCCGGCCGCTCGCCTCGCCCGGCATACCCTCGTTCGTGGCCTCGCCGAGGCCGAACCGGCGCTGGTACTCGTACAGCTTCTCCTTGCCCAGCTTCTGGCCGATGCGGATGGTGCCGATGTTCGACGAGTAGGCGAGCACGCCGGGGATGGTCAGCTTGGTGCCGGCGTCGAACCGGTGCGTGTCGGTGAACCCTTTGCCGCCCAGGATCATGCCTGGGCCGACCGTGACGGTGGAGTCGGGCTTGATGACTCCCTCCTGCAGGGCGGCGCCGATGGTGAAGGCCTTGTGCGTCGAGCCCGGGTCGGCGATGACGCTGCTCGCCACGTCCTCGCGCTCGGTCGGCTTGAAGTCGAACGGCTTCGCCGCGTTGTACGGCGGGTAGCTGGCCTGCGCCAGCACCTCGCCGGTGCGCACGTCGAGGACGACGGCGGCGCCGATGGTGGCGTTCACCCGCTCCATCTGCCGGCTCAGGATGCGCTGCACCTCGAACTGCAGGTCGCGCTCGATGGTCAGCTGGATCGACGAGCCGGGCGCGGCCGGCCGGTACGAGCTGTAGCCGCCCGGGATCTCCTTGGCCAGCATGCCGTTCTTGACGTCCGGGTTGCCGCGCTCGAAGACCCGCTTGCCGTCGGTGCCGCGCAGCAGGTCGTCGTAGCGGGCCTCGATGCCCTCCAGGCCGAAGTGGTCCTCGCCGGTGAAGCCGATCAGGTTCGCCGCCAGGTCGGCGCCGGGCACGTCGCGGCGCTCGTCGCGGTCCGCGCCGATGCCGGGCAGCTTCATCCCGGTGATCCGGTCCGCCACCGCGATGTCGATGCCGCGGGCGAGGTACTCGAAGCGGGACGCGCCGCCGCCGGGGCGCTTCTTCTTCGCCATCAGCGCGACCAGCCGCGACGACGGGACGCCGAGCAGCGGGGACAGCTTCGCCGCGGTCGCGGGCGCGTTGGTGACCAGCTCGGGGTCGGCGTAGATGTAGCGCGCCTCGACGCTGTGCGCGAGCACCGCGCCCGAGCTGTCCAGGATGCTGCCGCGCGGCGCGGGCAGGGTCACGTCGGTGAGCCGGTTCTGCCGCTGCTCCGCCAGGCTCTGCGCGGACGCGGGCGTCTCGACGACCTGGAGCACGACCAGCCGTACCCCGATCGTCACGAACAGCGCGAGCGCCAGCACGGTGCCCAGCCGCAGCCGCCGGGTGCTGTTGGCCAGCTTCGGCGGCTCGGCCGGCACCGGCGGCGCGGGCCGCCGGGAGGCGGGCCGGGAGGCGGGCCGGGAGGGCGGCGCGGCCTTGGCGGCGCGCCCAGCGGTGCCGCGCCGCGGCCCGGGCGGCGCGGCGACCTTACGCTCCCGGCCGGTACGCGCGCCCGGCTCGGTGCGCGCGGCGGCGCCCCGGCGCGGGTTCGCCGTCGATCGGGTACGCGCGGCGCCCGCCGTGGTCCGGCCCGGCCGGCGCGGCGCGTCGTCCCACTCGTCGTCCTCGGCCGGCGCCGCGCGGGTCGTACCGCGCGCCGCGCGGCCCTTTGGCTCGCGGGTCTCCCGCTCCTCGCGGGCGCGGCGCTGCGGTGGCGGCGGCGCCTCCTCGGGCTCCCGGCGGCGGGTGCGGGCCGGCCGGCCGCCGTCGAGGACCTGCAGCGCCGGGCGGAACGGGTCGGTGTCCCGGCCGGCGCGCGGCGAACGGGTGCGCTGGTCGCCCTCGCGCACCGTACGCCCACGCGGCGTGTACGCCCGCGCGTCGCCGATGCCGCCGAAGCCGCGGGTCCGGTCGTCCTCGCGCCCGGGCTCGTCGGCCGGCGGCAGGTCACGCGAAGCGCCGCGCCGGGGCTCCCGGCCCCGGCGCGGCGTCTCGTCGGCGCGCGGCGACATGCTCTACCGTCCGGTCGCCGTCGCGGCGGAGTCCTGCGCCGTGACGGCCACGTCGCCGGTCGCCGGCCGCGGCACCAGGACGATCACGCCGTCCGGCAGCCGGATGTACGCCGGGTTCTCCGCCTTGACCAGGCCCAGCCGGCGGGCGGCCGCGTCCAGGCTGCCCGGGCTGTTGTTGGCGGCGATCTCGTTCTCCAGCTCCTGCTGCTGGGTGTCCAGCTTCTTCTGCTGCTTCTGCAGCGTGTCGATGCGGAACGAGTTCTCCGCGGTCTTGGTGTTGATCAGCAGGATGCCGATCACACCGGCCACGACGACCGCCACCACCAGCGCGATGAACGGCGCCCGGGGCGCGTTGATCGGCGCCGGCGGCGCGACCCGCAGCCGGGGCGCGGTGGCGTTGCCGCCCTGCTGCTCGGCCGTCAGCTTCAGGGCGGTGCTGCCCTGGGTGGCGCCGACCGCCGGGTGCTGACGCGCCCCCCGGCCGCCACCACCCTTCGTGGTGCCCGTAGTCGCGGCGGCCGGCTTGCGCCGGTCCCTGCCAATCTGCTCCGCGGTCCGGCCCCCCGACCGCGGCGCAGTCCTGCGCTCGCTCAATGCCCCTCCCCCTCCTTGCGTGCCCCCGGGCGTGTCCGCCCTTGTCCCCCGTGCGCAGACATCCGGGGCCGTTCGCGGGCGGCACCCGATGCCTGTTCGTGCTGGTCGATCCGTTCCACCGCGCGCAGCTTCACCGAGGCCGCCCGCGGGTTCTCCGCCACTTCCTCCTCGCTCGGCGGCTCCGACCCGCGGGTCAGCAGCCGCACCGAAGGACCCGTGCCGGGCAGTTCGACCGGCAGTTCGATCGGCCCGGTGCTGCGCGCCCGCTCGGCGAAGGCGCGCTTGACGATCCGGTCCTCCAGCGATTGGTACGACATCACGACAAGGCGCCCCTTCGGGGCCAGCAGATCCAGTGCGGCCGGCACTGCCGCCTCGACCGCCGCAAGCTCGGCATTTACCTCGATGCGCAACGCCTGAAACGTTCTTTTCGCGGGATTTCCACCCGTACGCCGGCCGGCCTGCGGGATGGCGTCCTTGACCAGTTCCGCCAGGTGCGCCGAGGAGACGATCCGCGCCTTCGCCCGCTCCCGGACGATCGCCGAGACGACGCGGGGCGCGAACTTCTCCTCGCCGTACACCCGCAGGATGCGGACGAGCTCGCCCGGCTCGTAGCCGTTGACGACATCCTCCGCGGTGATGCCCCGCGACTGGTCCATCCGCATGTCCAGCGGCGCGTCCCGCGAGTAGGCGAAGCCCCGGTCCGGCTCGTCGAGCTGCAGCGAGGAGACGCCGAGATCGAACAGCCCACTGTGGAACGCCGGCCGGCCGAGCCTGGCGAGCACCTCGGGCAGCTCGTCGTAGACCGCGTGTACGAAGTGCACCCGGTCGCCGAAGCGGGCCAGCCGGTGCCGGGAGTGCGCGAGCGCCTCGGTGTCCCGGTCGAGTCCGATGAGGACCACGTCGGGGTGGCGCTCCAGCACCGCCTCGGCGTGCCCGCCCAGGCCCAGCGTGAAGTCGACGTGCACCGCGCCCGGAAGGCCGAGGGCCGGGGCGAGCAGCTCGAGGCAGCGCTCGAGCAGCACCGGCACGTGCGTGCCGCGAAGCTCCCCCATGACGACCCCCATTGCCCGCTCTTTCCGCGCTCACCCGGCCTAACCCGATACCGGCCGCCCCAACCGGGGCGTTCGGCGCCTACGTGCCCGGTCGTCCGTCCGTACCGCCAGATCCCCATCCGCTCGTGCCCGTTGCCTTCGGGCGCGCCCGACCGGACACACGCCTGGCGCCGGGGAAGAGGCGCCAGGAGCGGGAGCGGCTGGAGATCTCGCAGTACGGCCGAGGCGACGTCCGGACCGTGTCGGCGGCCCACAGGTGCCACGCCTCACAGTCCGCCGGGCAGCACCCCCTCCTCGATGTCGGCGAACTCGTCCTCGCTCGCCGAGAGGTACTGCTCCCAGGACTGCTTGTCCCAGATCTCCACCCGCGTGCTCGCGCCGATCACGACCAACTCGCGGTCGAGCGCCGCATACCCCCGCAGGTGCGCCGGGATGGTGACCCGGCCCTGCTTGTCGGGGATCTCGTCGTGCGCACTGGCGAAGAACACCCGGCTGTAGGCCCGGGCCGCCTTGTTGGTGACCGGTGCCTCACGCAGCTGGCCCGCGATGCGCTGGAACTCAGGCATCGGGAAGACGTAAAGGCAACGCTCCTGCCCCTTGGTGATCACGACACCTCCCGCCAGCTCGTCGCGGAACCTCGCCGGAAGGATCAGCCGTCCCTTGTCGTCGAGGCGCGGGGTGTGCGTGCCGAGAAACATCGGCCCAACCCCCTGCCCCTGGGCGGTTTCGCGGACCGCCTGTCGTCTGGGCCGGCAACCCCTTCGGAGTCAGCTCCTCAGGCCCTGCCACTGCGCTCCACTCTACTCCACTTCCCTCCACCCGCAACCGGAATGACGCGGCCTGCGAGTCAGATTCGCAAGTGAATGCGCACGTCAGAGCCGGTGGAGCCGAGGTGGAGGAGATCGGCGTCCGCGCCATGGTCCACTTTCCGACATGCCGCCCACGCGGGCATGAAAGTCCCCCGAAATCGGGCTTTCACCGCCGTTAGGCACCGGCGCGTGGAGCAAAGTGGAGGAGAAAGTGGAGCGTGCACGACAGTGGGGCGCGACCCGAACCGGGTCGCGCCCCACTGAACTGTCCTACTGCTTCTTAACTCTGCGGCACTGTACTTACTAGCGTCAGGCGGCGACGAGGCGCCGAACGACGTAGTTCTTGCCCCAGATCTTGTGCTTGCCCACCCGGGCGCCCGAGTGCGGCGAGTCCCACATGTAGCCGTTGCCCGCGTAGATGCCGGCGTGCGTGCCGTACGAGCCCGACCGGAACACGATCAGGTCGCCGACCCGCCGGTTGCTCTTGCTGATCTTCTTGCCGTACTTCTGCTGGGCGTTCGCCTTGTGCGGGAGCTTCTTGCCCGTCGTCTTGCGGAAGACGTACTGGGTGTAGCCCGAGCAGTCGAAGCGCTTGGGACCCGAGGCGCCGAACTTGTAGAGCGCGCCCTTGTGCTTCCTCGCCTCGGCGAGGACCTTCGCGCCGCTGCTGCGCACGGTGACCTTGATGCCCGGGCTGGTCACCGACTTGATGCCGGCGGCGCCGGTGTACTGCGTCCGGAAGTAGCCGGTGATGTGCGGCTCCGCGGACAGGGTCACCGTGCCCTTGGCGGACAGCTTGCGGGTCACCCAGGTGCTCCACTTGCCGTTCCGCTTGGCCTGCAGGCGGACCGAGCCCTTGGTGACGACCTTGCCGGTCTTCGGGTCGATGACCTTGGCGGTGACCTTGATCTTCTTGCCCCACGCGACGGAGCGGGCCGCGGAGTTCGAGATCTTCGGCTTGATCACCGATGCCGCGGACGCCGCCTCGGCGGCGGGAGCGGCGGTCGCCGCCGGTGTGGCGACCAGCTGGCCGGCACAGAGGCAGAGACCCAGGGACAGTGCGATGGTGCCGGTTCCAGCCATGCGGCGGTTCCGGCTCGAACTGCGTTCGTGCACGGTAGAGATATCCCTCCGGCACGCCTGCGAGGTTAGCTGTCGGGTTCGGGCGGGAAGGTTGCCCGGTCGCGCTAACGACTTCACCCCAAGGTCCGGGCGGTACGCGCCGCCGAAGCGACGTGACCGCCGGATGGACCGAATCTGGGTCCCCCGTCCCTGCCCCCGTATGCCTGTGTTGGTTGTAGCTACCTCAGTGGTCATGCCGCCCGGACCGGGGCAGGGCTCGGCGTGGTCCGATGCGACACGAACGGCGAGCGGATGCTCACCGGCCCAACCTTGCTACCCGATTTCCGCCGGGACCGTCGGGGCCCAATTGGTCACTCAGAGTATTTGGCACATCTGAAGCTGTCCGGTTTGTAACCGCGCCGTGACAAATGCCGACACGAGGCGTAGTGGATCACTTACCCAGCGCCGAAGGTTACGGGTGAAACACGACACATAAAAAGCCGCACCTCGGTGGATCATGGACGTCGCCAAGATCGGGAGAATGTCGGCCTAAACGCCCCCACCGGCCCAAACGCGGCACCGAGCGGCGGGGTAGAGATCATCCGTTCGGCCGACCCCGGTCCACCGCAGGCCGCGGGCCCCGGGGCCACTCGACGTAGTGTCCGTTTCCGGTACCCTCGTCGCCGTGACGGACGGGAAATTGCCCCTACGGGCCAAGGTCGCGACTTCGGTGTCGCGAACCGCTGCGGCGCTCTCACGCGCCGCGGGACGCGGTGACGGCTCGGTGATCGGCGGGTGGATCGGTCTCAAGATCGATCCTGACCTGCTCAGAAACCTGGCCGCCGGCCGCGCGATCGCGCTGGTGTCGGGCACCAACGGCAAGACGACCACGACGCGGTTCGCCGCGGCCGCGGTCGGCGTGCTCGGCCCGGTCGCCACCAACTCGTTCGGCGCCAACATGCCGACCGGGCACACCTCGGCCCTGGCCAAGGCCGGCGCGACCCCGTTCGCGGTGCTCGAGGTCGACGAGCACTACCTCGCCCGGGTGATCGACGAGACCACCCCGCGTGTGGTCGCCTTGCTGAACCTGTCCCGCGACCAGCTCGACCGGGCGAAGGAGGTGGCGATGATGGCGCAGATGTGGCGCACGGCCCTGGCCGCCCACCCCGACGTGCACGTGGTCGCCAACGCCGACGACCCGATGGTCGTCTGGGCCGCGATCGACACGCAGCACGTCGTGTGGTTCAGCGCCGGACAGCGGTGGCTCGACGACTCGTTCGTCTGCCCCGAGTGCGGCTCGTCCATCGAGCGCGCCAACGGCGACTGGTGGTGCACCGGCTGCCCGCTGCGCCGCCCCCGGGCGCAGTGGACCGTCGAGGACGACGGCGTCGTCGACCCCCGGGGCGACTGGCACCTGGTCAAGCTGCAGCTACCGGGCAAGGTCAACCTCGGCAACGCGGCCACCGCGCTGGCCGTCGCCGCCGAGTTCGGCATCCGGCCGATAGAGGCCGCGCCCCGGCTCGCCGGCGTCGCCTCGGTGGCCGGCCGCTACGCGCAGGTCGACCGCGACGGGCGCAACATCCGGCTGCTGCTGGCCAAGAACCCGGCCAGCTGGCTGGAGGCGTTCGACATGGCCGAGGTGGCGCCGACGCTGCTCTCCATCAACGCCCGCGACCCCGACGGCTTCGACACGTCGTGGCTGTACGACGTCGACTTCTCCCCGCTGCGCGGGCGGCAGGTCCTGATCACCGGCGACCGCGCCTACGACCTCGCCGTGCGACTGGAAGTGAACGATGTGGCCTTCCGGCACGTGCATACCTTCGACGAGGCGGTACGGGCCAGCCCGCCGGGCCGCCTCGAGGTGATCGCGAACTACACCGCGTTCCAGGACATCCGAGCGGAGTTGGACCGTGTCAACTGAGAGCACGCTGCGGATCGTCTGGGTCTACCCCGACCTGCTGTCGACGTACGGCGACCGGGGCAACATGCTGATCCTGCGCCGCCGGGCGGCCGTGCGCGGCATCCCGGTGGAGACCTACGAGGTCCGCACCGACCAGGCGCTGCCCACCACCGCCGACATCTACCTGATCGGCGGCGGCGAGGACGGCCCGCAGGCGCTCGCGGCGCAGCGGCTGATCGCCGACGGCGGCCTGCACCGGGCCGTGCAGCAGGGCGCGGCCGTGCTGGCCGTCTGCGCGGGTTACCAGCTCCTCGGTGGCTCGTTCTACGCGAAGGGCGCCAAATGCGCCGGACTGGACCTACTCGACCTCACTTCCGACCGGGGCGAGACCCGCGCCGTCGGTGAGGTTCGCGGCGACATCGACCCACGGCTGGGGCTTCCGCCGCTGACCGGCTTCGAGAACCACGGCGGCCGCACCCTGCTCGGCCCCGGCGTGGCGCCGCTCGCCCGGGTGACCGCCGGCGTCGGCAACGACGGCCAGACCGAGGGAGCCTGGCACGGGAAGATCCTCGGCACCTACGCACACGGCCCGGCCTTGGCTCGCAACCCAGCTATAGCCGATCTGCTACTGCGTTGGGCCATCGGCGCGGATAGCCTTCAACCGCTCGACGACTCCTGGGCCGACCGGCTACGAGGCGAGCGGCTCGCGGCAGCGGGCGCCGTATGACCGACTGACGCCAGCCCGGCACGACCAGTCCTGGACCGACGAGAAGTTGGGGCGGTACGCCTGCATGACTGACACCCTGATCGCCCCGCGGGGCATCGAAAACCCCGCCACGGACCCTCAGGCCAGCACGCAGCACCAGGACACCCCGATCGGCTGGCGCCGGCGGCTGGTCCGCTTCGGCGTCCTCGCGACGGCGGTGGCGTCACTCGGCGTCGCCGCCGCGGTCCTGCCCCTGCACGCCATCGCGGACTCGGTCGTCGCCCTCGGCCCCGCGGCCGCCGTGGCGATCGCCGTGGTCGGCGGCCTGCTGCTCTCGGTGCTCGTGCCGCGTACGGCGATCACCCTCGCCTGCGGCGCCCTCCTCGGCCCGGCGACGGGCGCGGTCACCGCGCTGGCCGCGGCCGTCATCGCCGCCGCCGCCACCTACTACGCGGGCCGCTGGGCCGGCCGGGGCGTACTCCGCGCCCGCGCCGGTGGCCGCCTCGACCGCCTCGACGGCTGGCTGAACCGCCGCGGCCTCGCCGCGGTGCTGCTGGTCCGCTTCCTGCCCCTCGCCCCCTACGGCCTGATCGGCTACGCGTACGGCACGACGTCGGTCTGCCGGGTCCGCTACCTGCTCGGCACCACGCTGGCGGCGGTCCCGTCCGCAATCTCGTACGCGGTGATCGGCGCGGCAGTCACCTCGCCGGGCTCGATGAACCCGCTCACCCTCGCCCCGGCCGCGATCGGCATGGCCCTGACCACCACGATCGTCCTCCGCTGGCGCCTCGCCGCCCGCCGCGACGCCGCCACCGCGGCAGCCCAGGCCGCACCCGCCGCCTGACCCTCCGGGGCCTGCCGGCCCGGCCCGGCGCTTATCCAGAACCGGAGCGCCTTCGGCTGGTCAGCCGTTCGGGAAGGGCCTGAGGCTGAACCGTGGGGGTGTACTCGGGTGGTCGTCGGCGCGGCTCGGTAGTCCGGCCCACGACGTTGACCTGCTGAAACAGTCACCATTGGCGCATGGTGATCGTGCGTTGGTTTGCGGGTGGCCGGCCTTCCCGGATCTACCTGGCGGTGGTTTCTGTCGCGGCGGCGTTCGCCGCGTGGGAGTTGCTCGCGTGGGTCGAACGGGAGGCCTACGTGCACGGCACGTATCCGGTGCTCGCGACCGCGCCCGCCCTGTTCCTGACCGCGCCGACGTCGCTGCTCCTCGAGTGGTGGTGGCCGTCCTGGGATGGTCTGTGGTCGTGGACGGTGCCCGTTCTCGTAGGTGCGCTGCTGAACATCGCCGCCCTGAAAGGCATTGCGGCCCTGGTGCGCCGGCTGCGGGCGCCTGCCCGGCAAACGGCCCGCCGCGAGTGATTCGCGGCGGGCCGTTCGGGGAGGGTTGGGGTCAGACGACGATGCTGACCAGGCGGCCGGGGACCACGATCACCTTGCGGGGTTCGCGGCCGGCCAGTGCTTCGGCGACCTCGGCCAGCGCAGCCGTGCGTACGGAATCTTCGGTTGTGTCGGGTGCTACCTCGACCCGGCCGCGGACCTTGCCGTTCACCTGCACCGGGTAGGTGATCGACTCCGCGACCAGCTGGGCCGGATCGGCCACCGGGAAGTCCGCGTAGGCCAGGGTGTCTTCGTGGCCCAGCTTGCGCCACAGCTCCTCGGCCAGGTGCGGCGCGAACGGCGACATCATCAGCACCAGCGGCTCGATCGCCTCGCGTGACGCCGTCGGCAGCGGGGTCAGCGTGTTGGTCAGCTCGATCAGCTTCGCGATGGCCGTGTTGAAGCGCAGTTCGTCCATGTCGCCGCGGACGCCGTCGATGATGCGGTGCAGGACGCGGCGGGTCTTGGCGTCCAGCGGGTCGTCGGTGACCCGGACCGCGCCCGTTGTCTCGTCCACGACCAGGCGCCAGACGCGCTGCAGGAAGCGTTGCGAGCCGACGACCGCGCGGGTCTCCCACGGGCGCGAGACGTCCAGCGGGCCCATCGCCATCTCGTAGACGCGGAACGTGTCGGCGCCGTACTGCTCGCACATCTCGTCCGGGGTGACGACGTTCTTCAGGGACTTGCCCATCTTGCCGTACTCGCGGTGGGCCTCCTGGTCGCCGTGGAACCACTTGCCGTCGCGCTCGACGACCTCCTCGGCGGGCACGATGACCCCGCGCGCGTCGCGGAACGCGTACGCCTGGATGTAGCCCTGGTTGAACAGCTTGCGGAACGGCTCGAAGGACGAGACGTGGCCCAGGTCGAACAGGACCTTGTGCCAGAAGCGGGCGTACAGCAGGTGCAGCACGGCGTGCTCGACGCCGCCGACGTACAGGTCGACGCCGCCCGGGTCGCCGGGGCTCTGCGGGCCCATCCAGTAGGCCTCGTTCTCCGAACCGACCAGCACCTTGTCGTTGTGCGGGTCCAGGTAGCGCAGCTCGTACCAGCAGGAGCCGGCCCACTGCGGCATCGTGTTGGTCTCGCGGACGTACTGCTTCGGGCCGTCGCCCAGGTCCAGCTCGACGTGGACCCAGTCCTTCTTGCGCGACAGCGGCGTCTCCGGCTCGCTCGCGGCGTCCTGCGGGTCGAAGGTGCGCGGCGAGAAGTCGTCGACGTCGGGCAGCTCGACGGGCAGCATCGAGTCGGGCAGCGCGATCGGCAGGCCGTGCTCGTCGTAGACGATCGGGAACGGCTCGCCCCAGTAGCGCTGGCGGCTGAACAGCCAGTCCCGCAGCCGGAACGTCGTCGCGCCGCGGCCGTGGCCCTTCTCCTCCAGCCAGGAGATCATCGAAGCCTTCGCGTCGACGACGCCCATGCCGTTCAGCCAGTCGCTGTTCACCGCCGGGCCCTCGCCGGTGTACGCGCCCTCGAAGTCGGGCGGCGCCTGCACCGTACGGATGATCGGCAGGTCGAAGACCTCGGCGAACGCCCAGTCCCGCTCGTCCTGGCCGGGGACCGCCATGATCGCGCCGGTGCCGTAGCCGGCCAGCACGTAGTCGGCGATGAAGACCGGAACGCGTGCGCCGTTGACCGGGTTGGTCGCGTACGCGCCGGTGAAGACGCCCGTCTTGACCTTGGCGTCGGCGGTGCGCTCCTGCTCGGTCTTGGCGGCGGCCGCGGTCCGGTACGCGGCGACGGCCGCCGCGGGCGTGGCGTGCCCGCCGGTCCAGGCGTCCTTCGTGCCATCCGGCCAGGCGGCCGGCACCAGCGAGTCGACCAGGGAGTGCTCCGGCGCCAGCACCATGTAGGTCGCGCCGAACAGGGTGTCGGGCCGGGTGGTGAAGACCGAGATCGTGAAGCCGTCGATCGGGAAGTCGACGTGCGCGCCGCGGGAGCGGCCGATCCAGTTGCGCTGCATCAGCTTGACCGGCTCCGGCCAGTCCAGGCTGTCCAGGTCCTCGACCAGGCGGTCGCCGTACGCGGTGATCCGCATCTTCCACTGCTTCAGGCTGCGCTGGAAGACCGGGAAGTTGCCGCGCTCGCTGCGGCCCTCGGGGGTGACCTCCTCGTTGGCCAGCACCGTGCCCAGCCCGGGGCACCAGTTGACCGGCGCCTCGCTGACGTACGCCAGCCGGTGGTCGTTGATCGCCGCGCGCCGCTCGACCGGCGACAGGTCCGCCCAGGCCTGGCCGTCGACCGTGCGGGTGCCCGCGACGAACTCGTCGACCAGCGTGGAGATCGGGCGCGCCTTGCGCAGCGACGGGTCGAACCAGGAGTTGAAGACCTGCAGGAAGATCCACTGGGTCCAGCGGTAGTACGACGGGTCCGTGGTGGAGAACGAGCGGCGGTCGTCGTAGGCCAGGCCCAGGCGGCGCAGCTGGCCGCGGTAGCGCTCGACGTTCGCCTCGGTGGTGGTGCGCGGGTGGGTGCCGGTCTGCACCGCGTACTGCTCGGCGGGCAGCCCGAACGCGTCGAAGCCCATCGGGTGCAGGACGTTGAAGCCCGCCATCCGCTTGTAGCGGGTGTAGGAGTCGGTGCCGATGTACCCCAGCGGGTGCCCGACGTGCAGCCCGGCGCCGGACGGGTACGGGAACATGTCCTGCACGTGCAGCTTGGGCGCACCCGCGCGCGGGTGGGTGGCATCGGCCAGGTCGCCGGTCGGGTTCGGCGCGTGGAACGTGCCGTTGTCGGCCCAGTGCGCCTGCCAGCGTGGCTCGATCTCCGCGGCCATCGCCGCGGTATAGCGGTACGGCGGGACGTCCGCGTTGGTCTCGGACTCGCTCATCGTCACCATCTCGTTCTGTGAGGTCAGTCGACAGGGTCGCCTGCTTCAGGGCATAAAAAAGCCCCTCTCGCAGGAGGGGGCGCCGCGCTGTTCTCTGCTAGGAGATCAGCACGGCCGGCTAAGAAGCAGGAAAGACCGAGCCATCCATGCATAGTACCGGGCGCGATATGACGGTGGCGACCGGTATCGCCCGGGACGATTCTTAATGCATCCGATATGCGTGTCTGGTTGACCACGTGCCGTGATGGGCGCTAGCGCCCCACTCGGCAGGTTGCATCGACCGGGCTAATCTGTGTTGAACGGGCGGCGAGCGCCGGAGGCCCACGGACCGCCGGCCGCCCGCGAACCTTCGGTTCCTCACCACGAAAGCACGTGGCGAGGGGCTTGAACGACATGGAGGAGGCCCGTGACAACGCCAACCTGGGACCAGCCCGGCGGTCCCCTGCCGAGCGATGAGTTCCTCGCCGCCAGCGGCGCCATCGTGACGAACATCGAGCAGGTCATCGAGGGCAAGAGCGCCACCATCCGGCTGGCCCTCGCGGTGCTGCTCGCCGAGGGCCACCTGCTGATCGAGGACGTGCCGGGCGTCGGCAAGACCAAGCTCGCCAAGGCGCTCGCCCGCTCGATCGACTGCTCGGTACGGCGCATCCAGTTCACCCCCGACCTGCTGCCCAGCGACGTGACCGGGGTCAGCGTCTACAACCAGGAGACGCGCGACTTCGAGTTCAAGCCCGGCGCGGTCTTCGCCAACCTGGTGGTCGGCGACGAGATCAACCGGGCCTCGCCCAAGACCCAGTCCGCCCTGCTGGAGTGCATGGAGGAGCGGCAGGTCACGGTCGACGGCACCACCTACGAGCTGCAGGCGCCGTTCATGGTCATCGCGACCCAGAACCCGATCGAGATGGAGGGCACCTACCCCCTCCCCGAGGCGCAGCGCGACCGCTTCACCGCCCGCATCGCGATGGGCTACCCGGACCCCCGGGCGGAGATGGCGATGCTCAACGGCCACGGCGCGCACGACCCGCTCAACGACCTGCGCGCCGTCGCCGACGCCACGCTCGTGCGCCGGCTCATCGCGACCGCGCGCGACGTGCACGCGTCCGAGGCCGTGCAGCAGTACGCGATCGCGCTCGTCACGGCCACCCGCGAGGCACCGGAGATCCGGCTCGGCGCGTCGCCCCGCTCCACCCTGCAGCTCATCCGCACCGCCAAGGCCGTCGCGGCGCTCGAGGGCCGCGACTACGTCCTGCCCGACGACCTGCAGACCCTTGCGGTTCCGGTGCTGGCGCACCGCATCATCCCCACGGCCGACGCGCAGCTGAACAGGCGCACGACCGACGCCATCGTGGCCGAGATCGTGCACCGGCTCCCGCTGCCGCACGACCGCAACCGCTCGCCCTACGACACCCGCGCCACCGGCGGCGTGACCGGGCAGTACGAGGCGCGGGGGCGCTGACATGCGGGAGGCTATGCGGGGAATGACCACCCGCGGCCGCTCGTTCCTCGCCGCGGCCGCGGCCGCCGGGGTATCCGCCCTCGTTCTCGGCGAGAAGGACCTGCTGCGCGTCGCGGTCCTGCTGGCGGCGCTGCCGCTGCTCGCCGCGGCGTATGTCGGCCGCAGCCGCTACAAGCTGGCGTGCACCCGCTCGCTGGAGCCCGGCCGCGCGCCGGTCGGCTCCAGCGCGCGGGTGATCCTGCGCCTGCAGAACATGTCCCGGCTGCCGACCGGGACGCTGCTGCTCGAGGACCGGCTGCCGTACGCCCTCGGCAGCCGGCCGCGGGTGGTGCTCGAGCGCCTCGGCGCGCACCAGGCCAGCTCGGTGGCGTACACGGTCCGCGCCGACGTGCGCGGCCGCTACCCGGTCGGCCCGCTGGTGATCCGGCTGACCGATCCGTTCGGGCTCTGCGAGCTGACCCGCTCGTTCCCGAGCGTCGACCGGCTCACGGTCATCCCGCAGGTCGTCTCGCTGCCGGCCATCCGCCTCGCCGGCGAGTACGCGGGCACCGGCGACAGCCGCGCGCGGTCGGTCGCCGTGCACGGCGAGGACGACGCGGCCACCCGCGAGTACCGCCGCGGCGACGACCTGCGCCGGGTGCACTGGCGCTCCACCGCGCGCACGGGCGAGCTGATGGTCCGTCGCGAGGAGCAGCCGTGGGAGAGCCGCGCCACCATCGTGCTCGACACCCGGCAGGCCGCGCACCGCGGCGAGGGCCCGACCGCGAGCTTCGAGTGGGCGGTGTCGGCGGCCGCGAGCATCGCGGTGCACCTGCGCCACGCCGGCTACAAGCTGCGGCTGGTGACCGGCACCGGCGTGGACGTGGACGCCAACGAGATCGGCGGCGAGAGCGCGGTCCTGGACACCCTCGCCGACGTGAAGCTCAGCACCGCCGGCGACATCTCGGTGCTGGTCGAGCAGGTGCGGCGCCGCTCCGACGGCGGCCTGGTCATCGGCCTGTTCGGCACGCTCAGCGTCGCCGAGGCCGAGGTGCTGACCGGGCTGCGCGGCAACGGCGCGACCTGCATCGGGTTCGCGATCGACAGCTCCACCTGGGTGAACCTGATCCCCGGCGACCGCAGCGAGGCCGACCGGGCGCACGGTGCCTCGGCCATGGCGCTGATCCGCAGCGGCTGGCGCTCGGTGCCGGTCGCGCACGGCGACTCGCTCGCCGCGCTCTGGCCGGCGGCCGGCCGCGGCTCGCAGGGATTCGCCTACCGGGCGGCGATGGCGGAGACGGTGGGACGATGACGGGAGTTCTGCGGTGACCGGGCGACGACGACTTGGACTCGTGGCGGCGGCCTCGACCCTGCTGGCGGCCGCGCCCCTCTCGGCGATCTTCGACACCTGGACGTGGCTGCTGCAGTGCATCCTCGCGGTCGGCCTCGTCGCCGGCGCGGCGGTGCTCACCCGTACGCTGCGGTTCCCCACCTGGGCGCAGGCGATCGCCATGGTCGCGGTCCTGCTGCTGACGCTGACCTGGATGTTCCCCAGCGGTGACGAGCTGCTGTCGCTGATACCTTCGCCGGCCACGTTCAACCACTTCGGCGAGCTCTTCGCCGAGGCCGGCACCGACACCCGCTCGTACGGCGTACCGGTGCCGGACCGCGACGGCCTGCTCTTCATCGCGGTGCTCGGCATCGGCACGGTCGCCATCGTGGTGGACATGCTCGCCGTCGTCGCCCGCAAGCCGGCCCTCGCCGGCCTGCCGATGCTGGCGATCTACTCGGTACCGGTCGCGGTGTACCTGGACAGCGTCCCGATGCTCACGTTCGTCGTCGGCGCGACCGGCTTCCTCTGGCTGCTGGTCGCGGACAACGTCGACCGGGTCCGCCGCTTCGGCCGCAGGTTCACCGGCGACGGCCGCGACGTCGACGTGTGGGAGCCGTCGCCGCTGGCCGCGGCCGGGCGCCGGCTCGCGGTGATCGGGATGGCCGTCGCCGTGCTGCTGCCGCTGGTCGTGCCGGGCGTCAACGCCGGCCTGCTGAACAGCCTCACCCAGTCGGGCGCGGGCGGCGGCGTCGGCGGCAACGGCACCGGCGGCAACGGGCGGGTCAACCTCTTCGCGCTGCTGAGCGGCCAGCTCAACCAGGCGCAGATCACCAACTACGTCCGGGTCACCACGAACGAGCCCGACCCGTTCTACCTGCGCCTCGGCGTGGCCGACGTGATCACCGAAGAGGCCGTCTCCAACCGGACGCCGACCGGCCGGCCGCTGTCGCGCGGCGTGGACGACCCGCGCCAGAGCGGCGCCACCGCGGGGGTGGAGTACACCCAGTACCGCGCGGAAGTGGAGATCACGAACGACTTCGGCCAGACCCTGGCGCCGATCTACTCGACCATCACCGACACTGACGGCCTCGACGGCGCCTGGCTGTACGACCCGAACAGCCAGGTGGTCTTCTCCAACCGCACGACCACCAAGGGCAAGAAGTACTCGTTCGACTACGTCCGCGCCAAGTACACCCCCGCCCAGCTGCGGACGGCCGAGGCGCTCGCCAGCGACGACCCGCTGCGCACCCAGTTCACCGCCGTGCCGAACGACCCCAAGGTCCAGGTGCTGGTGGCCGGCCTGGTCAAGAACCAGCGCACCGATTACGACAGGGTCTCGGCGATCTACCGCTACTTCTCCCGGGACAACGGCTTCACCTACAGCCTGCAGACCCCGGAGCCGCAGCCCGGCAAGTCCGCGATCGCGACGTTCCTGGAGGGCAAGGCCGGCTTCTGCCAGCAGTACGCGGCGGCGATGGCCTGGATGGTCCGCGAGGCGGGCATCCCCGCCCGGGTGGCCTTCGGCTTCACCCGGGGCAGCACCCGCGACGGTGACGCGTACGTGCTCACGAACCGCAACCTGCACGCGTGGACCGAGGTCTACCTGGACGGCTTCGGCTGGGTGCCGTTCGACGCCACCCCGGCGGCGGCCGTGGTCGGCTCGACCCGCTCCGCCTGGGCCGACGACACGGACGCGGTGGCCACCCCGTCGGCGTCCTCGACGGCATCGGCCGCGCCGGGCACGGACCCGTCGTCGGCGCCGGGCGCCGCGCAGCGCCCGGACCGGGACGTGGACGACGGTGCCCTGGACTCGCCGGGCGCCGGCATCCAGGCGACGATCTCCACGGCGACCATGCTGACGATCGCGCTCGTCGCGGTGCTCCTGGTCCTGCTGGCGGTGCCGGCCCTGCGCCGGATCCTGGTACGCAGGCGCCGCCACTCCGCGACGGTTCCGAAGACGGCGACGGTGGCGACGGGCCCGGCCCCGCCGGGCACCCGCGACATCGTGGTGACCACCGAGTCGGTCCGGGCCCGCGAGGACGCCCACGCGGCCTGGGACGAGTTGATCGACACCATGATCGACTACCGGGTGCCCGTCGACCCGACCGAGACACCCCGGCACACCGCGCAGCGCCTGGTCCGGGAGGCCGAGCTGACCGACGCCCCGGCCGAGTCGGCGGTGCTGCTCGGGCGGGCCGAGGAGCAGGCCCGTTATGCGCGGCAGCCGCTGCAGGGCGGGGAGCTGACGGTGGCGCTCGGCCAGGTCCGCAAGAGCATGGCCAGGACGGCGACGAAGCGGACCCGGATCGTGGCACTGCTGCTGCCGCCGTCGGTGATGCTGCGCTGGCGGATGGGGCTCGCGGACGTGTCGGCCCGCTGGGTGGGTCTCTTCAGCAACGGGCGGGACCGGCTGGTCCGCTTCAGCCCTCGGCGCCTCCTGGCGAGCCGCACCCGCTGAACCCCGCACCCGCTCCGCGAACGCCGCCCGGGCACCACCCGCCGGGCGGCGTTTCGCATATCCGACCTCGCCGGCTCTGACCCACCTGTGATCAGGTCGCGCTCCGCGCCTCTGCCCGTTCCCGGCGTACCTGTTCGAGCATGGAGGTGTCGGCTTCGAGGTCCGGGGATTCGACCTGGCGGTCGAGGTCGACGACGATTTCGAGCTCGCCGACCGCCCGGTCGAGATCGCGATCCGCCCGGTAGATCATCGCGATGCGGTACCGGGCGACGGCCTCAACGGCGCGGTCGCCGACCTCCCGCAGGATGGGCAGGGCCCGCCGGTAGTAGTCCAGGGCCTGCTGCCGGTCCTCCAGCCCGTGGTAGACGGCGCCGATGTTGGTGAGCGTGGCGGCCTCGCCGGCACGGTCGCCGACCTCCCGCCGAATGGACAGCGCCCGCTGGGAGTAGTCCAAGGCCCGCTGCCGCTCCCCGAGCCCGTAGTACACGGCGCCGATGTTGTTGAGGGTGGTGGCCTCCCCGGCGCGGTCGCCGAATTCCCGAGTGATGGGCAGGGCCTGCCGAAAGTAGTCCAGGGCCTGCTGGCGGCCCCCGAGCCTGCTGTACACGAGGCCGATGTTGTTGAGGGTGGCCGCCTCGCCCGCACGGTCGCCGACCTCCCGCCGGATGGGCAGGGCCTGCCGGTAGTAGTCCAGGGCCTGCTGCCGGTCCCCGAGCTCGTGGTAGACGGCGCCGATGTTGGTGAGGGTGGTGGCCTCGCCGCCACGGTCGCGGACCTCCCGCCGAATGGGCAGGGCCTGCCGGTAGTAGTCCAGGGCCCGCTGCCGGTCCCCGAGCCTTCTGTACACGAGGCCGATGTTGTTGAGGGTGGCGCCTTCGTTGGCGCGGTCGCCGGCCTCGCGATACCGGTGCAGCGCCTGCTCGTAGTTGGCCAGAGCCTGTCGGGGCTGCCCGGTGGAGGACTGGGCCCAGCCCAGGTCGTAGTAGGAACCGGCGTCCGGGCCGAGCGTCAGGGTCGCGGTCGCCAGCGCCGCCACGTCCGCGAACCGGGACCTGGGCAGCCACACCCTCGCCACCCGGTCCCCGACCACCCGGGCGATCTCGGGCACCCTGCCGGCGACCGCCAGCCGATGCACCTCCACCCAACGGACGACCGCGACCGCCGACCCGTGGCGAACCCTTGGTTCCCGACCCCCGGCCCGCCGACCGTCTGCCGCCGAGCCTTGGCCATCCGTCAAACCGGCACCATCCTGCCCGCAACCGCGATCTCCGGCACCGGTCACCCTGGCCGGAAGCCCTACACAACGGCCAGCAGGATACGACCGACGCCGACCCGGTCGATGCCAACGACCATGATCTGACACCGAGCGCGAATGACCGCGGCCCTGGCGCGGGCATAGCAATGAGCGGCGTCCCTTGGTCCGGGACACCGCTCGGGTGTTCGGCGGCTCACCGTCGTGATGAGCCGCGCGGATACGGCGATGGCGGCCGGGGGCCGCCATTTCGTCGTCGTCGGTCGCCGGCTAGCGGTGGCCCTCGGGACGCTGACGCCAGCGGTCCTCGAGCCGATCGATGAAGCCCGCCTTCCGGGTCTGCCTGGTGCGGCGGGTCGCGGTGCCACCGACGGCGTGCAGGTCGGGTGCCTGCCCCTTCCGGCGGCTCTGCATCGCGAACGCGGCGGCGGCCAGCATGACCACGAATCCGGCCACGCCGAGCGGCGTATTGCTGCTCACCGTGCCGTAGACAACCAGTGCCAGTCCAGCGACGATCACGAACGCGGCGATGACGAGTCGGCGCCGGGCGTGGAAACGCGGGTCGCTGGCCCGCACTGCGGAAGCGAATTTGGGGTCCTCGGCAAGCGACTGCTCGATCTGGTCGAACAGCCGCTGCTCGTGCTCCGAGAGCGGCACGGCATTCCTCCCCGGGCGCATGTCCGGCCCCCCGGCGGTGGTGCAGGCGGGCCGATGGTGCGAGACAGCCGTCCGGCTGCCTAATCGCAGTCTACGAGGGCGGTGGCGGGTCGGAAAGCGGGACGACCGTTGAGTGCGGGTGATTTTCGGTTCGACGCAGATCGGTTTGTCCCAAAAGACTGGCCGGTACGACGATGGAGCGCCCGAAGCGGGCCGTCGCGGCGTCCGTCGCGGCCTCCGCCTCGCGCCAGCCGCGGTCCGGCTCACCCAGGCTGAGCTGGCGAGACGCGCCCGCCGCCGGGGCGAGCCCCTCGACCCGGACGCCGACGAGCCGGATGGCCTCGGCGGGGCGGAGCGCCTCGAACAGCGCCCAGGAGGTCTCGAAAATCTCGCGTGCCACATCGGTGCCCGTCTGCATCGTGCGCGACCGGTTGACCGTGCGGAAGTCCGTCACGCGGATCTTGATGGTGACCGTGCGGCCCACATGGCCGCCGGCCCGCAGCCGGACACCCACCTTGTCGGCCAGGGCGAGCAGACTGCGGCGGATCATGGCCGGGTCGGTGACGTCGGTGTCGTAGGTCATCTCGGCGCCGATCGACTTCTCGGCCTGCTCGGGCACGACCCGGCGGGGGTCGCGGCCCCAGGCCAGCTCGTGCAGGTGCGCGGCGGACGACTCGCCGAGCGCGCCGCGCAGCATCCGGGTCGGCGCCGCGGCCAGGTCGCCGACCGTCATCAGGCCGAGCCGGTGCAGCGTCTCGGCGGCCCGCTCACCCACGCCCCACAGCGCGCCGACCGGCAGCGGGTGCAGGAAGTCGAGCACCTGGCCGGCCGGCACGACGATCATGCCGTCCGGCTTGGCCCGGGTCGAGCCGAGCTTGGCCACGAACTTGCTCGGCGCGACCCCGACCGAGCAGGTCAGCCGCTGCTCCTCGGCGACCCGCGCGCGGATGTCGCGGGCGATCACCGCGGGGCGGCCCAGCAGCCGCTGCGCGCCGGCGACGTCGATGAACGCCTCGTCCAGCGAGAGCGGCTCGACCAGCGGGGACACGTCCCGGAAGATCCGCATGACCGCGTCGGAGGCGGCCGAGTATGCGGTGAAGTCGGGCGGCAGGAACACGGCGTGCGGGCAGAGCGCGCGGGCGCGGGCGCCGGGCATCGCGCTGCGGACCCCGTAGCGCCGGGCCTCGTAGCTGGCCGAGCTGACCACGCCGCGCGGGCCGGCGCCGCCGACCACGACCGGCCTGCCGCGCAGCTCGGGGCGGCGGCGGACCTCGACGGCGGCGAAGAACGCGTCCATGTCGACGTGCAGGATCGTGCACCCCGCGTCGTCGGCGTCCGGCCCGAACCGCGGATCGCGCCCCCGCCCGATGGCCTGACTTCGTCCCACGACCGGAGGCTATCGGCCGGGTACGACAGAACTCAGCAGCGGAATCGTCATCTCGGCCGCCGTCACCGACCCGTGGTACGCGACCAGCCGCCCCACCGTGGCCGGCTCCCGCCCGCTCGCCAGCACCACGCTCCGCCCCTGGCAGATCACCACGACGTCGCCGATCCGGTTCAGGTGCGCCGGCGACACCGGACCGAACCAGCCGCCGGCGATCGCCTCCTCGCGCGGCAGCACCCAGGCCGACGGCCCCAGCACCCCGCGCCACGCCGCGATGACGTCATCGAGCGCCCCGTCCGCCGCGTACAGGTAACGGACCCGCGGCTCGCCGGAGACCGCGACGATCCCGGCCGAGAGCGCCGGGTCCCGGTCCAGGTCGATGCGCCCCTCGGCGGGCACGTTGAGCTGCCCGTGATCGGCCGTGACCAGCAGCGCGGCACCGGCCGGCAGCCCGTCGACCAGCCGGGAGACCAGCCGCCCCACCTCCGCCGCGGCCGTGCGCCACGGCGGCGAGTCGACGCCCGCCGCGTGCCCCTCGTGGTCCAGGTCCGGGTGGTAGCCGTAGACGAGCCCGGGCCGGGTCAGCGCGGCCAGCATGCCCGCCGCCAGCTCGTCCGGGTTCGCCGCGCCGACGAACCGGGCTCCCCGGTTCGCCGCGACCGACAGGCCCGTGCCCTCGAACTGCGGGCGGGTCACCTGGGTGACGCTCACGCCGGCCGCGGCCGCCCGCTCGAAGCAGGTCGGCACCGGCTGCCACTGCGCCGGGTCCGGGTCGGTGCCCCACTGGATGTGGTTGAGGATGCCGCCGTCCGGCAGGCGCAGCGTGAAGCCCAGGATCCCGTGCGCGCCCGGCGCCGCGCCCGTGCCGAGCGTGACCAGGCTGACCGGGGTCGTGGACGGAAAACCCACGGTCAGGTCCCGGCCCGGGAGATCCTTCAGGATCGGGGCGTACGCGGCCACGAGCGGCAACTGGTAGCTGCCCAGCCCGTCGACCAGGAGCACCGCGATCCGGTCGACGCCCTCGAGTTGGGGCCCCAGCCCCAGCACGTCCGCCGTGCCGGGCACCCCGAGCAGCGCGCACACGCTGGGCAGCAGGTCGGCCAGGCTGCCGCCCCCGTACGCCGGGCGCACCGGCTCGAACGCCTCCGGCGGCAGCAGATCGGTCACGGGCGCCGCGCGAAGAGGTGCAGCTGGGAGGCGATGTCGCGGAACGGCGGCCGGGCCGAGAGCGCCAGCTCGAGGTTGAGCATCGCCTCCGGGTCGGCCTCCACCACCGCCGCCGGCACGAGGTCCGCCAGCACGCGTACCCCGTGGATCTCCTCGATCGTGAGGCCGGCCGCGGCGAGCAGCGCCGACGCGGTCTCGGCGTCGTAGCGCCGACGCAGGGTGTCCCGGTTGCCCGCGCGGCCCGCCGGGTCGTCGACCAGCGCCGACGCCGCACCGAGGTGGCCGTTGACCGCGCGGCCCAGCACCGCCGCGGCCCGCCCGGCGACGAGCAGGCTGAGCGCGCCGCCCGGGCGCAGGGCGGTCGCGATGGCGGCGACCACCTCGGCCGGGTCGTCGACGACCTCGAGCACCGCGTGGCACAGGATCAGGTCGGCGCTGGCCGGCGCGACCAGGCCGGCGAGCGCGTCACCGTCGCCCTGCACCGCCCGGACCCGGTCGGCCACGCCCGCGTCGGCGGCGCGGCGGGTCAGGGCGGCGAGCGCGTCGGGGCTGGCGTCGACGACGGTGACGGAGTGTCCGGCCTCGGCGAGCGGTACGGCGAACCCGCCCGTCCCGCCGCCGACGTCGAGCACGGTCAGCGACCGTCCGGCGCTGCGCTCTAGTTCACGCCGCAGCACCGCCCAGACGGCTGCGGTACGCACGGTGACGGGAGATCGGGGGGTACGCGTCGATGCGGTGTCCACCTGCGCAGCGTATCGGCCGCGTGCCGCCGTGGGGCGGGAGCGGCGGCCCGCCACTCGGCGAGGCGCCGGTCAGAACGCCATGAGCACGCGGGTGGTCCGGTTCATCTCGCAGCGGTTGCCGAACTTCCGCGACCAGTCGACCGGACGGCCCTGCCAGACGCCCTTGACCTGCGCGGTGACCGGCGCGTACTCCAGCGTGCACATCGTCGCGGCGGGCTTGAGCCGGCCCGGGTCGCCGTCGACCTTCGTCAGCAGGCGGCAGGCCTTGGCCTTCTTCGGGTGGGTGCCGCCGGCCGGGTGGCAGCGCAGCACGACCGCGGTCGCGTACCCGTTGAAGGCCATGTAGCTCAGGGTCAGCTCGGTCTTCCTCCGCGCCGCCGTGGCGCCACTCCCGGCCGCAGCGGCGCTCCCGGCCGCGGCCAGGCCCTCGGCCACGGCTCGGCCGGCGGCCGCGGCGTTCTTCCTGGCTGTGGCCTTCGTCCCGGCCGCCGCGCTGATCGCCGCCGCTCCCGGGCTGCCGGTCCCCGCGGCGACCCGGCCGCCGATCGCCGCCGCGGCGGCGGCGGGATCGGCCGTGAGCAGGAGTGCTGCGGCGGCCAATGCGGCGACGGCGCGAATCATGACGAACTCCCCCTGATGAATACGTGCATCACACTTAAAAGCGCGCAAAACGGGAAATATAGCGCCCACTCACCGGAAGTCGCGGGACGCCGGGGTGACCGGCGGGGCGACGGCCTCCAGCCGGTCCGCCACCAGGTTGAGCACCCCCTCGGCCTTCTCCAGCCGCCCCCGCACGATCAGCGCCGCGCTGGTCCGGGCCACCTTCCGGTAGCGCTGCCACAGCCCCGGCGAACACGTGACGTTGAGCATCCCCGTCTCGTCCTCGAGGTTGATGAAGGTGACCCCGCCCGCCGTCGCCGGCCGCTGCCGGTGGGTGACGATGCCGCCGACCCGGATCCGGGTGCCGGCCTCGACCCGGCCCAGCCGCGCGATCGGCAGCGCCCCGGCGCGCTCGAACTCGCCCCGGATGAACTGCGCCGGGTGCGCGTCCGGCGACAGCCCGGTGGCCCAGACGTCCGCGACGAGCTTGTCCACGTCGGCCATGCCCGGCAGGGTGGGCGCCTCGGTGCCGGTGACCGTACCCGGAAGGCGGTCCGGCCGGTCCTGGGCGGCGGCACCCGCCGCCCACAGCGCCTCGCGCCGCGAGAGACCGAAACCCGCGAAGGCGTCGGCGGTCGCGAGGGCCTCCAGGTGGGCGGTCGTGCATCCGGTCCGGCGCGCGAGATCGGCCATGTCCCGGTACGGGCCGTGCGCGCGCCGCTCGTCCTCGATGGCGTGCGCCAGATCGTCGCCGAGCCGGCGGACGCTGGCCAGCCCCATCCGCACGGCCGGACCGCCGAGCCCCCAGGCGTGCGGCGGCTCGTCGCGCTCGCTGCACCAGCGGGTCCGCGCGGTCGACTCCAGCACCGCCGCGGCGTCGCTCGCGTTGATGTCCGGCCGGCGCACCTCGACCCCGTGCCGGCGGGCGTCGTCCACCAGCGACTGCGGCGAGTAGAAGCCCATCGGCTGCGCGTTGAGCAGCGCGGCGCAGAAGGCCGCCGGGTGGTAGCGCTTGAGCCAGGCGCTGGCGTAGACGAGATACGCGAAGCTCATCGCGTGGCTCTCCGGGAAGCCGTAGCTGGCGAACGCGGACAGCTTCACGAACAGGTCGTCGGCGAGTTCCCCGGTGATGCCACGCTCGGCCATGCCCTGGTAGAGCCGGGCCTTGATCCGCTCCATCTTCTCCACCGACCGCTTCGAGCCCATCGCGCGGCGCAACTGGTCGGCCTCGGCCGGATCGAAGCCGGCCACGTCGATCGCCAGCTGCATGAGCTGCTCCTGGAACAGCGGCACGCCGAGGGTCTTGGCCAGCGCGTTGGCCATCAGCGGGTGCGGCACGGTCGGCTCCTCGAGCCCGTTCTTGCGCCGGATGTACGGGTGCACCGACCCGCCCTGGATCGGCCCCGGCCGGATCAGGGCGACCTCCACCACCAGGTCGTAGAACTTGTCCGGCTTGAGCCGGGGCAGCGTGGCCATCTGCGCGCGGCTCTCCACCTGGAAGACCCCGACGGAATCGGCCCGGCACAGCATCCGGTAGACCTCGTCGTCGTCCAACCGCATCGTGCTGATGTCCAGGTCGGACTCGATCATGTCGTACGCGTAGTGCAGCGCCGAGAGCATCCCCAGCCCCAGCAGGTCGAACTTGACCAACTCGATCGCCGCACAGTCGTCCTTGTCCCACTGCAGCACCGTGCGCCCCGGCATCCGCCCCCACTCCACCGGGCACACCTCGATGATCGGCCGATCGCAGATGACCATGCCGCCGGAGTGGATGCCCAGATGCCGCGGAAAGCTCTGCACCTCGTTGGCGAACGCGAGAACCTGCTCGGGGATCTCGTCGACGTCGACCGACGCGACGCTGCCCCACCGGTCGATCTGCTTGCTCCACGCATCCTGCTGCCCGGGCGAGAACCCGAAGGCCTTGGCCATATCCCGTACGGCGGAACGCGGCCGATAGGAGATGACGTTGGCGACCTGCGCGGTGTGCTCCCGCCCGTACTGCCGGTAGACGTACTGGATGACCTCCTCACGGCGGTCCGACTCGATGTCCACGTCGATGTCGGGCGGCCCGTCCCGCTCGGGGGCGAGGAACCGCTCGAAGAGCAGGTCGTACTCGACGGCGTCCACGTTGGTGATCCGCAGCGCGTAACAGACCGCGGAGTTGGCCGCCGACCCCCGGCCCTGGCAGTAGATGTTCTGGTCGCGGCAGAACTTCACGATGTCGTAGACGACCAGGAAGTACCCCGGGAAATCGAGCTCCTCGATCATCCGCAACTCGTGCTCGATCTGCGCGTACGCCTTGGGGTGTGCCTGCGGCGGCCCGTACCGCTCCCGCGCGCCGCGCATGGTCAGCTCCCGCAGCCAGCTCATCTCGCTGTGCCCGGCCTCCGGAATGGGAAAGTCGGGAAGCCTCGGCGCGACCAGATTGAGGTCGAACGCGAGATCCTCGCCGAACATCGCGGCGTTCTCGACCGCACCGGGATAGGCGGCGAACCGCCGCTTCATCTCGGTACCGCTGCGCAGATGGGCGGTGCCGGCGGCGGGCAGCCACCCGTCCATGTCGTCCAGGCTGCGCCGCGCCCGGACCGCGGCGAGCGCGGTGGCGAGCCTGCGCCGGGCCGGGGTCGCGTAGTGCACGTTGTTGGTGGCCACGATGTGCAGCCGCCGCCCGAGCGCGAGCTCGTGAAGCGCGTCGTTCCGGTCGTCGTCGTAGGGGTCGCCGTGATCGGTGAGCTCCACCGCGACGTTGCCGCGCCCGAAGAGATCGACGAGCCGATCCAGCTCGTACGCCGCGGCCGGGACGCCGCCCCGCGCGAGCGCCCGGGGAACGCTGCCCTTGCGGCATCCGGTGAGCACCAGCACGTGATCACGCAGGACCGCGGCGACGTCCTCCAGCTCGCCGTACGCCGGCTTGCCCTTCTCCGCGCCGTCGAGCTGACCGCGGGAGACGGTGCGCGCGAGGCGGGCGTACCCCTCGGGGCCGTGCGCGAGGGCCAGCAGGTGACGGCCCTCGGGATCGGCCTCGCCGTTCTGCGGCCTGGTGAGGTCGAGGGAGAGCTCGGAGCCGAAGATGGTCGGCAGGCCGAGCTCCCGCGCGGCCTGCGAGAACCGCACCACCCCGTAGAAGCCGTCGTGGTCGGTGACCGCGAGCCCGGTGAGCCCGAGCCGGGCGGCCTCCTCGGCAAGCTCCTCGGGATGGCTGGCCCCGTCCAGGAAGCTGAAGTTGGTGTGGCAGTGCAGCTCGGCGTACCGGTCCGGGCTGTGGGTCCGGAGCAGCGCGGGTGCCTGATAGGGCTGCCGCTTCCGGCTCCAGGCGGGCGAGTCCCCACCGTCCGCGTCGACGGCGAGCGGGTCGACGACGTGCAGATGCCGCTTGCCGGAGAGCGTGCCCTCGAGCGCGGACCACGGCATCCGCGGATTATGAAACCCCATCGCGAACAACCCGCCGATCAGCTCTCGAAGGACGGCGGCACGAAACCGCACTAGTCATAGATGGCCTCCACGGCCCAGTGCCCGGAGACCAGGGAGAGCAGAAACGCCCGGCCGTCGACGACGGCGATCTGGAAACGGGCCCGGCGCCGCGCCTCGACGGGCGCCCACCAACGCTCGTCGACCGGCCAGGGCCCGGCCCACCCGACGATCTCCACCCGCCCGCCGTCCCCGGCCGAACCGCCGTCCTCAATCAGCAGAAACGCGGGTTCACCGGAGAGCTCGAGCCGAGCACTGACCCCGACCGGCTGCCCACCGGCGTCCAGCACCACGGCAGGCAGCGGCTGCGGAAGAACCAACGCAGGCGCAGGACGAGGCACCCGCCCAGGCCACGGCGCCAACGGCACAACCCGCTTAACCCCCCGCCCCCTCCCACCCCCCACTCCCTGCCCGCCCCCTGCCTTCTCCGCTGGCCCCGCTCCTTGCTCCGGCCCCTCGTCCGCTTCCGCCGCTGCTTGGGCCGCGCTCCCCTGGACCGTCTTCCGTGCCTCGTCCTGTGCGGCATCGGACCGCCCAACGCTCCTCGGCGACGTCGCGCCTACTTCCCGCGCATCCCGTTCCGCGGTCGCTGGGCCTGCCTCTTCGACATCGCGCGAGATCTCCAGCGGGGCGGCATCGGGCACCACCTTCAGCCCACGCCGCGCCTTCCCCCGCTCCCCACCTCCGGCCGGCGAGGGGTCGAGGCCCTCCGGTGGGACCGAGCCCCTAGCCGACGGCAAAGCGGAACCGCCGGCCGGTTGCGGGGCAAGGTCCTCAACGGCCGGTGAGAAATGACCATCGGCCGGCGGCCGGGTGAAGCCGTCGACCGACGGTGGGGCGGATGCCAGCGCGACGAGACCGGGCGGCTCGGCCGGCGATACCGCGACCGCGCCGGACGCCGGCAGCGGCGTGACCAGGTCACCGCCGGGCCGCGCGGGCTCGCGCTCGTCGCCCCAGGGCACCAGGCGAACCTGGTCGTCCGCGGACCGCCCGCCGCCGAGCACGGCGGTGACCACGGCCTCCGGGCCGAGCAGACCCTGGATGCGGCTCAGGGCGCGATGGGCTCGTTCCCGTTCGGAGCCGGCGTCGCCCCAGAGCCCGGGCTGCAGCCCGAGGTGGACGAGCACCCCTTCTGGCACGAGCCGCAGCCGAACCAGCCCCGCGGTCGGCCGGTTGGGTGCGCCGCGCCGGGCGCCGGTGAGCCAGCCGTCGAGCTGCCACCGTACGCGTTCGGCGATGGCCGCGGCCGTGAGCATGCCGTCGTGCCGCCAGACCCGGTGCAGTTCCTGCCCGTCGGCGGTGACCGCCTCGATGCCGAGCCGCGTGCAGGCGAGCCCGTGCGCGGCGAGCCGGTCGTGCAGCCGCTCGGCCAGCACGCGCCCGGCGAACGCGGCCACGTCGACCCGCTCGAGCGGCTCGTCATAGGTGTCCTGGACGTCCAGGTCCGGCGGCGGCCGCCGCACCGCCAGCGGCCGATAGTCGAGCCCGCCGGCCAGCCGATGCGCAAGCGCCCCGTCGAACCCGAAGCGGGTCAGCACATCGGAGGCCGGCAACGCCGCGAAGTCCCCCAGGCTCTTGATCCCCAACCGCCGCAGCAGGTCGGCCAGATCGGGCCGCTCCAGCGCCTCGACGGGCACCCCCGCCAAGAACTCCCGGGTACGCCCAACAGCAACGACCTGCCCCGCCCGCGCCGCAAGCCCGGCGGCGAAGACCCCGTCCGCGATCCCGACCTGGCTCTCCACGGAACAGGCCTGAGCCACCTGCTCGACGATCCGCTCAGCGGCCGCCAACTCGCCACCGAAGTACCGGGCCGGCCCACGCGCGGCAAGCGCACAGGCCCCGGGCCGAATGACCTCGACCCCGACCGCAACCTCCTCGACCGCGGCGACGACCGGCTCGAACGCCCGAGCGTCCCGCCCAGGATCGTGCTCGACCACGACAAGGTGAGGACACCGGCTCTGCGCCTCCCGCCGCCGAAGCCCGCGCCGCACCCCCTCGGCGCGCGCGGCCTCGGAACACGCAAGAACCCGATTCCCCCGCAGCACGACAACGGCCTCGGAGGCGGGAACCCCATCCACGATCTCGGCGGCCATGACCGGCCAGTCCGGACACCAGACGAGCAGGGTCCGCACTCCGGCGCTGCCCCCACTCACCCGAAACCCACCGAGAACAGCTCCGCCTGCCCGCCGTCGCCCCACCCATCCGCAGCCCCCGGCGAACCCAGCTCGGCAGCACCCGCCGAAGACGCCGCCGCAGGCGAGATACGCGTAACAGAGGCAAGCCGTCCGGAGCGTGCGGAGACCCGGTCCTCATTCCCCACCCCCACAGAAGCCCGGCCCTCCCCAGCCACCCCTACAGAGACCCGACCTTCCTCAGCCACCCCCGCAGAAGCCCGCTCCTCCGCCGCGAACCCCGCAGAAGCCCGGCCCTCCCCAACCGTCTCCACAGAGACCCGACTCACCCCCGCAGAAACTCGCCCCTCCCCCGCGAACCTCGCAGAAGCCCGGTCCTCCCCGGCCACTCCCGTGGAGAACCGACCCTCGCCGGCCACCCCCACACGAACCCGGCTCACCCCCGCGGCCATCGCGGAAACTCGGCCCTCTCCGGCCGTCCCTGTGGGGGCCGGGCCGTCATCGGCGGCTGGAGGCGAGGTCGGGGAGATGGTGGTGGGGCGGCGGGGTGGGATGCCGGAGGTGGGGTCCGGGTCGTTCGGGGGTGAGGCGGTGACTCCCGGCATCCAGATGGTGATCTCCTTGGGCCGGGCGGCCGCGCCCCGGCCACGGGCGACGACGGTGACCTTGCGGCGGCGCAGCCTGCCGTGGCCTGCGCCGAGTCCTTCCCACTGTCCGTGCGTGACCTGCAACGTCACATCGGCGCCGTCCCACCGCCCGTAGGGCACCAGCACGCAGCCGCGCTGCCGCGCCCGGGCCACGAGCCGGCTGGTGATCGACGGGGAGAGTTGCCCGGGCACGGCGATGACCACCACGTCCACCCCGTCGATGAGGGCGGCGACCACGGTGGGCCACTCAGGACCGGGGTCGGGCACCAGCGCGAGCCGGTCCAGGGCGATCCCGCTCTCGGCAGCGGCAAGCGCGCCCAGCGCGGGAACGCCGACAACCGCGCACCACGATCCGGCGCGGGACGCCGCCGAGATCAATGCCAGCAACAGCGAGGTACTCCCCACCAAGGACCTCGATGAGTTGCGGCGCGCCCCGTGCGCGAATCCATCGAGTTCGGAGGAACGGCCGGTGGCGACGGCGATGGTGGTACCCCGGCGGAGGCTCCGGCTCGGAAGCAGGCCACTCAGTTCCGGCAACACCGGCAGCACCCGGTGGGTCCCGAAACCGTCCGCCTCGCCGACCGGACGGATCAGGTCAGCAAGGGCCGCAGCACCGTTGATCATGCGCCCGGCCATTTCCCCGCCCCGCCTTACATCCATCGAAGTTGATCTTCAAGGTCACGGCCCACCCGGGGCCACGACATAAGTCCGAACACCAAACCAGCCGACCCGGCCGACCAGGCCAAACCGGCCAAACCGACCGACCAGGCCAAACCGACACCCCACCGTCGGCGTCGCACGGGCACGGGCACGGACCGACGAGACCGACGGGCGTGACGGCCGCGTAATCCGGGTCGACGACGGCGGCGGGGTCGGCGTCGGCGTCCTGGACCGCGTCGCCGTCGTCCGGGTCGGCGTCGCCGAGGTCGACGACGGCGGCATCCGGGTCGACGACGGCGGCGGCATCCGGGCCGACGACGGGGTTGGCGTCGTCGGCATCCAGCTCGGCATCGCCGAGGTCGTCGGCTGCGGTATCCGGGTCGACGTCGTCGGCTGCGGCATCTGGGTCGACGTCGTCGGCTGCGGCGTCCGGGTCGGCGGCGGGGTTGGCGTCGTCGGCGTCCAGCTCGGCGTCGCCGGGGTCGACAGCGGCGGCATCCGGATCGACGACGGCGGCGCGGTCCAGGACACCGACAGCGGCGGCATCCGGGTCGACGACGTCGGCTGCGGCATCCGGGTCGGCGGCGGGGTTGGCGTCGTCGGCGTCCAGCTCGGCGTCGCCGGGGTCGACGACGGCGGCGGCGTCCGGGTCGACGACGTCGGCGGCGTCCGGGTCGGCGGCGGCTGTGTCATGAGTGGCTCGCTTCTGGGGAGCGTCGCGGTGGCTCTGGGTGGAGCGGCCGGCGACCGGGTTGAGGACCCGCAGGTGGATCCTGGGAGTCCCGCCAAGCGCGCGGCCTGGGGCCGTGCTGGCTGCGGAAGCACATCCGGGTCGTATTCGGCGCCGTGTGAGACCTGCGTGCGCGGGCGGCAGGCCGCCGATCCGGTGCGTCCTCGACGTAGCGGGGCCGGTTGCGCTCGCGCGGTGCTGCGAGGCGATGGTCGTCCCGGTCCGGGTGGGTCGGACGGCTCGACATCGGCGTTGCCGACTTGGCTGCGCGGCGGGTCGGCCCGATCCGGTGATCGGGGGGCGACGGCCGGGGCCGGGTGGTCAGGCGGCCTCGAGGGTCGGCTGGTAGGCCAGGCCCAGCACCGATTCGACCAGCGAGACGAAGTGCTCCGCCGCGCGCAGCAGGTCGTCTGCCTCGCGTTCGGTGACCACCCGGGGGATGCCCGCTTCGGCGGCCGAGCGCTTGGCGGCGCCCAGTGCGAAATAGCTCGCCCAGTCGCTGAACTCCGGTGCCACCAGGACCAGGAGGGACCAGGCGCTGGTCACCCGGCCGCGCTTGGTCGGCGCCGCCGGCCTGGCCCGGGCCGCGAGCACCGCCGCCGCCGCGCGTAGCGCCGCCAGGTGTGCCGCCGCGTAGCGCAGGCCGTCAGGACGGGTGCGTGCCGCTTCCGCCAGGCCCTGGCGGGCGATGGCGAGCAGCTGGGCGGGCGTGCGGCTCGGCAGCAGGTTGGCCGGAACCGTCGGCGCCGCCTGGGCCGCGGCCGTTGGCGCGTGTGCGTGCGCCAGCAGGCCTGGGCTCGGTTGCCTTGGCACCGGGTAAGCCGGGTTGCTCACCATGGTCTCTCCTCGCGTGTGTCGCATCCGACGTGCTGGTCGAACCGATCCCGCTGCGGAGGAAGGCACAGCGGTTGTGGCAGCCGGCCGGGTGTGAAGCTTCCCCACACCACACCCGGCCGGGCTTGCCGGCGGGTCCGCCGCCCGCCGCCCGGGGGTCGAGGGCGGCGAACGGCGGTCCTGCCTCGTGCCGGTCCGGGCCCGCGAATGCCCGGACCTAGCGTGCGGCGCTTCGCGGGCGTCGCACGCGGGAGCCCGCCGCGAAACGTGGCTCCTTGGTCAGTCAGCCCGAGCGATCGCCTGGCACAGGAGTTCGAACCAATCGAACACTCGTTCTAACTACGGATGAGAGTACACCGTGGGTCCGACAAAAAAGCAACACACGCGGCGACGGCCGGAACGGCCGGAGATCATCTACGACGGGCCGGGCCGACGGCCGGAGATCCGCAGGTCACGGGCGGGGAAACCTCGGCGACGCCGCACGCCCACCGGATCCGCACGGCCGAGCCCGGCCGGGCTCGGGCCCGGGCTCGGTGGGGCACGGCCTGGACCGGGGCTCAAAGCGTCGGTCGCGCCGAAGAAGGCAACCACCTCGAGCCGGCGCGGACCGGGCTCGCACCGGACTCAGACCAAGCTTGGACCGGACTCAGCCCGAGCCCGGAGCGGACTCGGGTCGGACCCGGGTCGAGGGCTCGAAGCGGACCAGACTTGGACCAGGCTCAGATCGGGCAGGCGTGCTGCGCGGCCGGCATGAGGCGGCGGCGGGCGCGCTGGGGCGTCCGGCCGCCGTGGATGGCATGTTGTCGATCCTTTTTGTGAGACCGGTGCCAGAATGCTCGGTGGTGCGGCTGCCGCACCGACGACCAAGGGAGTACGGAATGCCGCGCACCGTCGTGATCACCGGGGCCAGCTCGGGTGTCGGCCTGGCCGCGGCCGAGCAGCTTGCCGCGCAGGGCGACCAGGTGATCGTGGTCGGCCGCAACCCGAGCCGGCTGGGTGCCGCGATGGCGCAGATCCGGGCCGCCGCGACGGGGCCGGAGCCGGACGAGTTCCGCGCCGACTTCGAGTCGCTCGACGAGGTGCGTGAGCTGGCGGCGAAGGTGCTGGCGGCGTACCCGTCGATCGACGTCCTGGCGAACAATGCCGGCGGCATGCCGGGGTCCTATGTCCGCACCGCGGACGGCTTCGAGTCCACGATGCAGGGCAACCACCTGGCTCCGTTCCTGCTCACCAACCTGCTGCGCGACGCGCTGCGCGGCGGCCGGGTGGTGAACACCGCGTCGCAGGCGCATCGCGGTGGGCGGGCGAATCCGGATGACTTCACCGGGTCGGCGCAGGGCCACAGCATGTGGCAGGCGTACGGGGCCAGCAAGGCCGCGAACATCCTCTTCGCCGCGGAGGCGGCCCGACGCTGGCCCGACATCACCTCGGTGTCGTTCCACCCGGGCATCGTGCGCAGCAACTTCGGCACCGGCGCGGTGATGAGGTTCTTCTACCGGTTCGCGCCGTTCCTCACCAGCTCCGAGAAGGCCGGAGCGCTGCTCTGCTGGCTGACGACCGCGGAGGTCACCGACGGCGCCTACTACGTCGGGCACCGGGTGACCGCGCCGGACCGCCGGGCCGCCGACCCGGAGCTCGCCGCCCGGCTCTGGGACGCCAGCGCCACCGCCGTCGGCGTGTGACACCGCGAGGCGGCGGGCCGCGATGATCGCCCATTGACCATCGCGCTCAGGCCGCCCAGAAGACGGTGCTTTGTGCCTTGAACGACGCCTCGTCGAAGAAAGCCACCAGGGACCGGCTGTCGAGATTCTCTCCCCAGCCCAGGTGACGCACAGCCGTCGGCGCAGCCAGCGTGAGTGCGGCAGGGAGCGCGCCGACCGCCGGGCGCCGCCACCGGTGCCCGGCCCGGACCTCCGCGCACCGCAGGCGGAGTTCGGACCGTGAGTGGGTCGAGGACGCCGCTGCTGCGGTTGTCGACCCCGGCCCGCGTAAGGGAAAAAGGGTCTAGGGAGTTGGTGGGCGCTCTTCCCGGACGAGCGCTCGGCGCGAATCTCGCGGCGGCAATCGGGCTGGGTCCAAAATCGCCCATCGCACCGGGCACAATGGTCCGATGGAGAGCCACCCCAACGTGCAGGCCGTCGAGGCCGCGCTGGTCAACGCGGACGCCCGCACCGCCGACGGCGGTTCGCCGCGGATGACCGTCTTCGACGAGGGCGTGCACACGGCGCCGGCGGCGGCCGCCGCGCTCGGCGTCGAGGTAGGACAGATTGCCAACTCGCTGATCTTCGACGCGGACGGCGAGCCGTTGCTGGTGCTCACCTCCGGTGCGCACCGGGTCGACACCCGGAAAGTCGCGGCCGCGCTGGGGCTGGCGAAGCTGGGGCGGGCCACGCCGGAGTTCGTCCGGCTGCACACCGGACAGCCGATCGGCGGCGTCGCGCCGCTCGGGCATCCGAAGCCGGTGCGCACCCTTGTCGACACCGCCCTCGCGGGCTACCCGGAGATCTGGGCCGCGGGCGGGGTGCCCCAGGTGGTCTTCCCGATCACGTACGCCGAGCTGCTCCGCGTCACCGGCGGCACCGCGATAGACGTGGCGTAGCGCCATCGACACCGACATAAGGGGGCGGCGGGAGACGCTGACGCTCGCCGCCGCGCCGTTCGTGGTCACGCTGATCGTGACGTTGATCGGGATCGGGGAGCGGCAGCTCTGGCGCGACGAGCACGCCACCTGGTGGGCGGCCTCGCTGTCGCTGCCCGACCTGTGGAGGTTCGCCGAGACCGTCGACTTCGTGCTGGTGCCGTACTACGTCGTGCTGCACGGGTGGGTCGCCGTGTTCGGCGACTCGGCCGTCGCGCTCCGGCTGCCCTCCGCGCTGTGCATCGCCGGCGCCGCCGCCCTGACCGCCCTGGTCGGGCGGCGGCTGTTCGACGCGACCGCGGGGCTCTTCGCCGGCCTGCTGCTGGCGGCCGTCCCGGCGGTCACCCGCTACGGCCAGGAGGCCCGCCCGTACGCGATGGCCGTGCTCGCCTCGGTCGCCGCGGTCCTGCTGCTGCTCCGCGCGCTGGAGCGCCCGTCCGCGTTGCGCTGGCTCTACTACGGCCTGGCCGTCGCACTCGTCGCCGCCAGCCACCTCGTCGCGCTGATGGCGCTGGCCGCACACCTGATCGCCGTCGTGGCGGCGGCCCGGGCGGACCGCGAGCGGCGGCGGCGGATCCTGATCGGCTGGGCGGTCGCGGCCGGGTCCGCCGTGCTCGTCAGCTCGCCGCTGGTGCTCGTCGGGCGGCGGCAGGGCGGCCAGATCAGCTGGGTACCCGACCCGACCTGGGAGCGCGTGCAGCTGTTCCCCGCCGACCTGTTCATGAGCCCGGCCGCGGCCGGCTTCTTCCTGGTGCTCGGCCTCGCCGCGCTGGCCGGGCTGGCCTTCAAGGCCCGCGTCTTCGCCGCGCTGCTGGCCGTCTGGGCGCTGCTCCCGGCGGTGCTCGCGTACTACACGTTCCACGAGTTCTCGTTCTTCTACCCGCGCTACCTGCTCTTCACGATTCCGGCCTGGGTGCTGGCCGCCGCGTACGCGCTGCGGCGCCTGACCGCCGAGGCCGGCGCCCGCGGTGCCGGCGCGGCCGTGCTGGCGGCGACGCTGGCCGGGCTGACGTTCGTGAGCTGGGACCAGCAGGTGCTGATCCGCGGCGACGGGATTCTGACCGAGTTCGGGTTCCGCCCGGCGGCCGCGTTCATCCGGGCGCACCAGCAGCCGGGCGACGCCGTCGTCTTCGCCGGCTACCAGTACGCGTACCGCGGCTTCCGCTACGAGTGGCGTGACCTGCCGCCCGAGCGGCGGCCGCGGGAGGCGCTCATCGATCCGTCGCGGACACCAGCCTGGTCGTGGCGGCAGCGGTCCTGCCGGGACCCGGCCGCCTGCCTGGCGGGCATCACCCGGATCTGGGTCGTCTCGACCGATCCGCGGGGGCCTTCGCTGAGCGTGTTGCTGCCGCCGGAACAGGGCCCGGTGATCGAGGCCCGCTACGAAAAGATCGGCGAGACCGCGTTCCCCCGGATCAGGGTCACCGAGCTCCGGCTCAAGAGCGCTCCGTAGCCTGGCCTGATGAGCGCCGTACCGCCGCTGGTCACGCTGCACGTGTGGCGGGTGCCGCGGCGCGCGCTCGGCGGCGCGCTGCTGCGGATGGCGGGCGATCGCGGTCGGCTGCGGGCGCTGCCGGGCGTGCGCTTCGGCAAGCTGCTCGGCACGGCCACCGGGACGAGCTTCGGACCGGGCGACGCCGACCTGACCCGGTACGCGGCCGTGCTGGCCTGGGACAGTCCGGCCGGCGGCGACCTGGGGCCGGTCGGGGCCGGGTGGGACCGGCTCGCGGAGCAGGCCGCCCGGGTCGACCTGACCCCGCTGGCCAGCCGCGGCCGCTGGTCCGGCCGGGCGCCGTTCGGCGACCCGCGCGGCGGCCGCGCCGACGGACCGGTGCTCGCGCTGACCCGGGCCCGGCTGCGCCCGGCCAGGGCCCTGACGTTCTGGCGGGCGATCGCGCCGGTGGCCGGGGAGCTGGCCGCGGCGCCGGGCCTGCTCGCCCGTTTCGGCATCGGCGAGGCGCCGATCGGCTGGCAGGGCACCGTCAGCCTCTGGCGCAGCGAGACGGATCTGACCGCCTTCGCGTACCGTCAGCCGGAGCACCGCGCGGTGATCGCACGCACGCCGGCCGCCCGGTGGTACGCCGAGGAGCTGTTCGCCCGGTTCGCGGTGCGCGGCATCAGCGGCGACAGGGCCGTGCTGGGCTGGCAGGAAGGAGAGCGATGAGGCTCGTTCCCTGGCAGCCGGACGACATGCTCCGGCGGCTGGACGACGTGGTGAGCGTCTACGGCGAGGCGATGGGTTACCGCGCCGAGCTGCTGCAGACCCGCCGCGGCTACATCGGCGCGCACGTGCGGCGGGCCGGATTCCGGGCCGTCGCCACCCTGACCACCGACGGGCACCTCGCGGGCTTCGGCTACGGCTACGTCTCCGGGCCGGGCCAGTGGTGGCACGACCAGGTCCGCTCCGCCCTCGACGAGCCGGCCCGGCGGTACTGGCTCGGCAGCTGCTTCGAGGTGGTCGAGCTGCACGTCCGGCCGAGCGCGCAGGGCCACGGCATCGGCGCCCGGCAGCTGCGGGCGCTGCTGTCGATGGCCGACGGCTCGACCGTGCTGCTGTCCACGCCCGAGGCGGACGAGGAGCGGTCCCGGGCCTGGCGGCTGTACCGCCGGTTCGGCTTCGTGGACGTGCTGCGCGACTTCATCTTCCCCGGCGACGAGCGCGCGTTCGCGATCCTCGGCCGGGAGCTGCCGCTCGCGAGCCGTCCGGCGACCGAGGACGCGCCCGGAACCGTCGGCATTTGACGGTGGCCAGGGCCATACCCTGGGCGCTGCTCGGCGCCCTGATCCTGACCCAGATCTGCTACCCGCTGACCGGCGGCGGCAGCCGGGCCGCGCTGACCGTGCTGACCGTCGTGCTCGGCTACCTGCTGTCGGTCTCGCACGCGCTGCTCACCCGGGGTGTGCGGACGGCGGGCGCGCTGATCGCCACGACGACCCTGTGCGGCTTCGCGGTGGAGGCGCTCGGCGTCGCGACGGGCTTCCCGTTCGGCATCTACGACTACTCGGGCCGGCTCGGGCCCAAGCTGCTCGGCGTGCCGCTGATCATCCCGCTGGCCTGGACCTGGATGGCCTGGCCGGCCTGGCTGGCGGCGCTGCGGGTGGCCCGGTCCCGGATCGCCCGGATCGCGGTCGCCGGCGCCGGGCTGGCGGCCTGGGACCTGTTCCTGGACCCGCAGATGGTCGCCGAGGGCTATTGGACCTGGCGCTCGCCGACGCCCGCGCTGCCCGGCGTTCCGGGCATCCCGATCGGCAACTACCTGGGCTGGCTCGGCTTCGCGCTGCTGCTCATGGCCGTGTTCGCCGCCGCGGCGGGCCCGCGGGCCGCCGTCGCCGCGGACGGCGACGCGCCGCTGCTCGCCCTCTGGATCTGGACGTACGCTTCCAGCGTGCTCGCCCACGCGGTCTTCCTCGGCCTGCCGGCCTCGGCGCTGTGGGGCGGCGTCCTGATGGGCGCGGTCGTGCTGCCCCTTCTGGTACGGCTGTCCCGCCGGTGATCTGGCTCGCCCTGCTGGCGCCGGCGGCGCTGACCGCGCACACGATCGTGAACGCGGCCCTGCTGCGGCGCCCCGCCGCCGGGCAGACCACCACGGAACGCGTCGCCGTGCTGCTGCCGCTGCGCGACGAGGCCGCGCGGGTGACGCCGTGCCTGCGTGCCCTGCTGCGCCAGGCCGGCGTGCCGAACCTGGACATCGTCGTGCTGGACGACGGCTCGTCCGACGGCACCGCGGACGTGGTCCGCGCCGTCGCCGGCGACCGGGTGCGGCTGCTGACGGGCGCGCCGCCGCCGGACGGCTGGCTCGGCAAGCCGTACGCCTGCGCCCGGCTGGCCGAGGCCGCCGGCGACGCCGACGTGCTGGTCTTCGTCGACGCGGACGTCGTGCTCGCGCCGGACGCGATCGCCGGCGGCGTCGCACTGCTGCGCGGCTGCGGGGTCGACCTGCTGTCGCCGTACCCGCGGATCGTCGGGGCGGGCCGGCTCGTGCAGCCGCTGCTGCAGTGGTCCTGGCTGACGTTCCTGCCGCTGCGCGCGATGGAACGCTCGCCGCGGCCGTCGCTGGCGGCGGCCGGCGGGCAGTGGCTGGTCGCGGACCGGGCCGGCTACGAGCGGGCCGGCGGGCACGCGGCCGTGGCCGGCGACGTGCTGGAGGACATCGGGCTGGCCCGCGCGGTCAAGCGGTCCGGCGGCCGCATCGCGCTCGCGGACGCCTCGGCGTTCGCCGACTGCCTGATGTACCCGACGTGGCGGGACCTGCGGGACGGCTACAGCAAGTCGTTGCACGCGTCCTTCGGCTCACCCGCCGGCGCGGCCGCCGTCGTGGTCCTGCTCCTCATCCTGTACGCGGCACCGCCGCTTGCCGCCCTGCTGGCGGCGGGAGCCGGTGCCACCTGGCTCGCGGCGGCAAGCCTGTGCGCGTACGGGATGGGTGTTCTGGGCCGGGTGGTCGCGGCGAGGGCGACCGGCGGGCGGGCCTGGCCCGACGCGCTGGCGCATCCGATCTCGGTGTTGATCTTCGGGTGGCTGGTCGCGCGTTCGTTCGCGCTGCGCCGGCGCGGGCTGCTGACCTGGCGCGGCAGGCCGGTATGAGCCGGATCGCGGTGATCGGCGCGGGGGTCGGCGGGCTGGCCGCGGCCGCGCGGCTGGCCGCGGCCGGGCACCGGGTGGCCGTGCACGAACGCGCGCCGGCCGTCGGCGGCAAGCTCGGGAGCTACGAGCGCGACGGCTTCCGCTTCGACACCGGCCCGAGCCTGCTGACCCTGCCCGGGGTCTTCGCGGACCTGGGGCTCCGCCTATCGCCGACGGCGCTGGATCCGGTGGTGCGGCACGTCTTCCCGGACGGCTCGGTATTGGACTCGAGCTCCGATCCGGAGGTCTTCCGGTCCCGGATCGAGGAGGCGTTCGGCGCGGCGGCGGGCGCCGACTGGGCACGCTTCTGGGTCCGGGCCGAGCGGATCTGGCGCGCGTCCTGGCGCTCGGTGCTGCAACGCGAGGTCACGCCGGCGACGCTCGCCGCGCTGTCCTGGCGGGTCGGCGACCTGGCCGCGATCGCACCGTGGCGCTCGCTGCGCGGGCTGGGCCGGCGCTACCTGCGCGACCCCCGGCTGCGGATGCTGCTCGACCGGTACGCGACCTACACGGGCGCCGATCCGCGCCGCGCACCGGCGGCGCTGGCCGCGATCCCGTACGCGGAGCTGGCCTTCGGCGGCTGGTACCTGCCGGGCGGCCTCGGCGTCCTGTCGGCGGCGCTGCTCGCCCGCTGCCGCGAACTCGGCGTGGAGATCACGACCTCGTCGCCGGTCGCGGGCATTCGCACGTCCGCCGGGCGGGTGACCGGGATCCGCCTCGGCACGGGCGAGGTCGTGCCAGCCGACTTCGTGGTGTCCAATGCCGACGCCCTGACGGTGTACCGGGACCTGCTGCCGGCGCCGGCCCGCCTCGGCGCCCTCGCCGACCGCAGCCTGGCGGGCTTCGTGCTGCTGCTCGGCGTGCGCGGGCGGACGCCGGAGCTGGCGCACCACACGGTGTTCTTCCCCCGGAACTACGACGCCGAGTTCGACGCGGTCTTCGGCGCACCGGCGACCGGCGCCCGCGCCCGGCCCGCCTCGGACCCGACGATCTTCGTGACCCGCGCCGAGGATCCGGCGGTGCGCCCGCCGGGCACGGAGGCGTGGTTCGTGCTGGTGAACGCGCCCCGGCACGGCACGGCGTACGGCGCGGTCGACTGGCGGCGGCCGGGGCTGTCCTCGGCGTACGCGGCGCACATTCTCGACGTGCTGGCGGGGCGCGGCCTGGACGTCCGCGACCGGCTGCTGTTCGCCGAGACGCGGACCCCGGCCGACCTGCAGGAGGCGGCGGGCGCACCGGGCGGGACGATCTACGGGACCGCCGGCGGGCTGCTGCGCCCGGGGAACCGCGGCCCGGTCGACGGCCTGTACCTGGTCGGCGGCTCGACCCACCCCGGCGGCGGCCTCCCGATGGTCACCCTGTCCGCAAAAATCGTCGCCGATGCGATCGACCGGGCATCGCCTGACGGTAGCGGCTAAGCTGTTAGCTAAGGGGGACGGAGCGATGTCAGAGGCGGTTCACTACAACATGCATGATGCCAAGACTCACCTGTCCCGCATCATCGAGCGGGTGGAACGGGGCGAAGAGATCGTCATCGACCGGGCCGGCATTCCCGTGGCACGCGTCGTGCCACTGGTGCGCCGGGTCAACCGGACTGCCGTCGGCTCCCTTGCCGGGCGGCTGGACCTGTCGGGCGACTGGGATTCACCGCGCACCAACGCCGAGATCGCCGCGGACTTCGGCCTCGGCGAATGACTCTGCTGCTCGACACCCACATCGCACTGTGGGCCATCACCGGCGACGCCGCCCTCGGCGAGGAGTTCCTCGACCGGCTACGCCACGACCCGGACATCTTCCTTTCTCCGGTCAGCCTGTGGGAGATCACCATCAAGCAGGCGACCGGGAAGCTCGCCGGCCCGGCCGGTCTCGCCGAGCAGGTGCGGGACATGGGCTTCAGTGAACTACCCGTGTCCCACGTCCACGCGATCGCGGCCGGCCGGCTCCCACCTCATCATCGTGATCCGTTCGACCGGATGCTGGTGGCGCAGGCGATCACCGAAGGCTTCACGCTCGTCTCCCGGGACGAGTCGATCGCGCTGTACGACGTGGACATTCTCAAGGTGTGACGCTAGAGGGGCTGGACGCCGATCGGGAGTTCGCCGGTGGCGATGTGGTCCAGCAGGGTCGCGCGCAGCGCCTCGGCCGCGTGCGGGAGCACCGCCCGGCGCCGGTGTGCCAGCGCGATCGTCCGGCGCATCCCCGGCGGCGCGAGCGGCGTCGCCCGTAGCAAGGGCCGGTTCACCAGCACCATGCTCGGCACCAGCGCCATGCCCAGCCCGGCCTCGACGAACGCCAGCACCGCGTCCATCTCGCCGCCCTCGACCGCGAACCGGGGCGTGAAGCCGGCGCGCCGGCACGCCTCGAGCGTCACGTCCCGCAGGTCGTAGCCGGGCCGGAACATCACCAGCGGCTGGTCCCGCAGCTCGTCCAGCTCGAGCTGCACCCGCGGCGTCGGCGGCGGGCCGGCGCGGACCGACGCGACGACCAGGCTCTCCTGCAGCAGCGGCGCGGTGTGCAGGGACTCGTCGACGCCGTGTTCCGGCTGGACGATCAGGGCCAGGTCGAGGTCGCGGGCGAGCAGGTCGGCGATCAGGTCCTGCGAGCTGCCCTCGTTGACGTGCAGCTCGATGTCCGGATGCTCGGCGCGGAACCGGTACAGCACCGTGGGTACCAGCGACGAGCAGAGGCTGGGCGTCGCGCCGACCCGGACCCGCCCGCGGCGCAGGCCGACGATCTCCTGCACCGCGTCCCGGGCGGCGTCCGCGTCGGCGACCATCCGGCGCGCGAGGGGCAGCAGGGTCTCGCCGGCGGCGGTGAGCCCGACAGCGCCGCGGGCGCGCTCGAAGAGCGGCGCGCCGAGCGACTCCTCGAGGGTGTGAATCTGCTTACTTAAAGTCGGCTGTGAGACGCCCAAGGAATCCGCAGCATGGGTGAAATGCCGGGTTTCTACTACTGCTAGGAAGTATCGGAGCTGCTGGAGCTGCACTTCCATAGCCTACAGCTATGACGAGTCGCTCAATCATGCATTAGACGAATCACCCAATGCTTCTTACCGTCCCAGGTGTGGCGGTAGACATCAGCACTCCAACTCCAAAGGTGACGTTGCGACCGGCGAAGAAGGCGACGCCGGCCGCCGGGGCCCGTCGCGGCGGCGCACGGTCCTCGATCGCGCTGAAGATCCTCATGGCCGTCACCGGCCTGCTGCTCGTGGGCTTCCTGTACGCCCACATGATCGGCAACCTGAAGATCTTCTTCGGCGCCGAGACGTTCGACCACTACGCGCACTGGCTGCGCACCATCGGCACCCCGCTGCTGCCGCAGGACTGGTACCTCTGGCTCCAGCGCGGCGGGCTCACCTTCGCCGTGGTCGCGCACATCGCCGCCGCGACCGTCCTGGCCCGCCGGGCCCGCAAGGCGCGCCCGGTCCGCTACGCGCACCGCCCCAAGATCCAGGGCAGCTACGCCGCCCGGACCATGCGCTGGGGTGGCGTGATCATCCTGCTGTTCGTCATCTTCCACATCCTCGACCTGACCACCGGGACGCTGAACCCGGTCGGCGACCGGCAGCACCCGCACGCCAACGTGGTCGCCGACTTCGCGCCCGACCGCTGGTACGTGACGCTCTTCTACACGCTCGCCATCGTGGCCGTCGGCTTCCACCTGCGGCACGGCCTGTTCAGCGCGGTCCGCACCCTCGGCCAGCGCACCGCCCGCGGCGAGCGCATCGCCCGCGGCGCCGCCCTGCTGCTCTCCGTCGTCCTGGTGGTCGGCTACCTCTCGGTGCCGTTCGCCGTGCTCACCGGATTGGTGGACTGATCATGACGTTCTGGAACGACGGCGAGGACATCGCCGACACCGCCGCGCCCGACGGACCGATCGAGACCCGCTGGGAGCGTCACAAGTTCGCCGGCAAGCTGGTCAACCCGGCCAACCGGCGCAAGCTGAGCGTCATCGTCATCGGCACCGGCCTGGCCGGCGGCTCGGCCGCGGCGACCCTCGCCGAGGCCGGCTACCGGGTGCGCTCCTACTGCTACCAGGACAGCCCGCGGCGGGCGCACTCGATCGCCGCGCAGGGCGGCATCAACGCCGCCAAGAACTACCGCAACGACGGCGACTCGATCCACCGGCTCTTCTACGACACGGTCAAGGGCGGCGACTTCCGCGCCCGCGAGTCCAACGTGTACCGGCTCGCCCAGGTCAGCGTGAACATCATCGACCAGTGCGTGGCGCAGGGCGTGCCGTTCGCCCGCGAGTACGGCGGCCTGCTCGACAACCGCTCGTTCGGCGGCACCCAGGTGTCGCGCACGTTCTACGCCCGGGGCCAGACGGGCCAGCAGCTGCTGCTCGGCGCGTACCAGGCGATGGAGCGCCAGATCGGGCTCGGCAACATCGAGATGTTCGCCCGGCACGAGATGCTCGAGCTGGTCATCGTCGACGGCAAGGCCCGCGGCGTCGTCGTCCGCGACCTGGTCACCGGCGAGATCACCACGGACCTCGCGGACGCCGTCGTGCTCGCCTCCGGCGGGTACGGCAACGTCTTCTTCCTGTCCACCAACGCCAAGGGCTGCAACGTCACGGCGAGCTGGCGGGCGCACCGCAAGGGCGCGCTGTTCGCGAACCCCTGCTACACGCAGATCCACCCGACCTGCATCCCCGAGTCCGGCAGCCACCAGAGCAAGCTCACCCTGATGAGTGAGTCGCTGCGCAACGACGGCCGGGTCTGGGTGCCCAAGCGCCGCGAGGACTGCGGCAAGCCGGCCGCCGAGATCGCCGAGGACGACCGCGACTACTACCTGGAGCGGATCTACCCGTCGTTCGGCAACCTGGTACCCCGCGACATCGCGTCGCGCGCGGCCAAGAACGTCTGCGACGAGGGCCGCGGCGTCGGCCCCGGCGGGCTCGGCGTCTACCTGGACTTCGCCGACGCGATCGACCGGCTGGGCCGCAAGGCCGTCGAGGCCAAGTACGGCAACCTCTTCGAGATGTACCAGCGCATCACCGGCGAGGACCCGTACGAGGTGCCGATGCGCATCTACCCCGCCGTGCACTACACGATGGGCGGCCTCTGGGTCGACTACAACCTGCAGTCGACGATCCCGGGCCTGTTCGTGATCGGCGAGGCGAACTTCTCCGACCACGGCGCCAACCGGCTCGGCGCGTCCGCGCTGATGCAGGGCCTCGCGGACGGCTACTTCGTGCTGCCGAACACCATCAACAACTACCTCGCCGCCGGCCCGTTCGAGAAGATCGACGAGAGCCACGAGGAGGTCGTGGCGGCGCGCAGCCAGGTCGAGGACCGGCTGGCGAAGCTGCTCGCGGTGAACGGCGACCGCACCGTCGACTCGTTCCACCGCGAACTCGGCCACATCATGTGGGAGTACTGCGGCATGGAGCGCACCGAGGAGGGCCTGACCAAGGCCATCGGGCTCATCCGCGGCCTGCGCGACGAGTTCTGGACCCGGGTGAAGGTGCCCGGCACCGGCGAGCAGCTCAACCAGAACCTGGAGAAGGCCGGCCGCGTCGCCGACTTCTTCGAGCTCGGCGAGCTGATGTGCATCGACGCCCTGCACCGCGCCGAGTCGGCCGGCGGCCACTTCCGCGCCGAGAGCCAGACCCCGGACGGCGAGGCCATGCGCCAGGACGACGAGTTCAGCTACGTCGCGGCCTGGGAGTACGGCGACGAGTCGCCCACGCTGCACAAGGAGCAGCTCAACTTCGAGTACGTCCACCCGAGCACACGGAGCTACAAGTAATGGACATCCAGGTGCGCGTGTGGCGCCAGCAGGGCCCCGACGACAAGGGCCGCATGGTCAGCTACGACGTCAAGGACATCTCGCCGGACGCCAGCTTCCTGGAGATGCTCGACGTCCTCAACGAGAAGCTGATCCTCGACGGCGACGACCCGGTGGCCTTCGACCACGACTGCCGCGAGGGCATCTGCGGCGCGTGCAGCATGGTGATCGACGGCGTGGCGCACGGCCCGGAGAAGGCCACCACCACCTGCCAGCTGCACATGCGCCACTTCGCCGACGGCGACACGATCGACGTCGAGCCGTGGCGGGCGGCGGCGTTCCCGGTCATCAAGGACCTGGTGGTGGACCGGACCGCGTTCGACAAGATCATTCAGGCCGGCGGCTACATCTCCGCGCCGACCGGAACGGCGCCGGACGCGCACGCCACCCCGGTGCCCAAGCCGGACGCGGACGCGGCGTTCGAGGCGGCCACCTGCATCGGCTGCGGCGCCTGCGTCGCGGCCTGCCCCAACGGCTCCGCAATGCTGTTCACCGCGGCCAAGGTCGCGCACCTCGGCCTGCTCCCCCAGGGTCAGCCGGAGCGGGCGAGCCGCGTGATCGACATGATCGAGGCGCACGACGACGCGGGCTTCGGCGGCTGCACCAACGCCGGCGAGTGCACGACGGTCTGCCCCAAGGGCATTCCGCTGACGCTGATCGGCCGCCTCAACAACGACTACCGCAAGAGCCTCGGCAAGAAGTAGGCCGGCTACGAATCGACCCCGCCGATCGCCGAGTAGAAGAGGGACGTCAGCGTCTCGATCGCCTCGGCGTCGGAGAGGTCGCGACCGAGCGCCGAGCCCTGTCCCGACTGCCACATCGCGGCGAAGGCCGGCATCAGCGTGGTGAAGGCCGTCGCCACCACCACCGGATCGCCGGGCAGCCGCAGGCCGGCCTCCCGCGCGCGGACCAGGTGGTCGGCGATGTGGTGGATGTCGGGTTCGACCAGGGCCCGGGCCCGCTCGGCGAAGGACTCGTCGACGGTGGCGGCCTGCTGCAGGGCACCGAGCAGCGTGCGGTGCTCGGAGTAGAAGTGCCAGTAGCTCGCCACGTGGTAACGCACCGCGTCGCGGTCGCTGAAGTCGTCGCCGTGCCGAGCGTCGGCCGCGGCCGCGTCGCCCTGGGCGAGCAGGTCGGTCAGCAGCGCCTCGAGCAGGGCCTCCTTGTTGGCGAAGTGGTTGTAGAACGACCCCGCCGCGCGGCCTGCCTCGGCGGTGATGTCGGTGATCTTCGCGTTCAGGTAACCGAGCCGGTCGAAGACCCGCACCGCGGCGGCCTTGAGCTCGGCCTCGGTCTGCGCGGCCCGCTCCCGGCGCACCCCCGCACCCGCCGCCATCCGGCCCTCCTCAGCTCTCGCCGGAGGCTATCAGCCGGCCGTTCACGGAGCCTTTCGACGTGGCGCGACCGGCAGCTCCGGGCCTCGGTTGAATTCCAGATCACCGCGCGGGCTCGGCATCCCGGTCCGGCTCGGCGGCCCGGTTCGGCTCGGATCCAGGGAAGGGCACGCCGGACGGGATCCGGCGGCGGGCGACGAAGATCGCTGCGGCCAGGCAGCCGGCGGCGCCGATCAGCAGGGCGGGGCGGGCGCCGAGGTGGACGGCGGCCGCGCCGAGCGGGGTCGCCAGGGCGATCGGGCCGAACATCGCGGTGTTCGCCGTCGCCGACACCCGGCCCAGCATCTCCCGTGGCGTGTGGGTCTGCACCGCGGTCACCGCCGCGATCAGCGTCCACGGCAGGCCGATGCCGCCGATCACCGCGCCCACCACCAGCGCCGGCCACCAGGGCAGGCACCGGGCCAGCAGGCCGGCCGCGAACAGCGCCGCGCCGGCCACCGCGACGAACACCACCCCGCGCCGGGCGATCACCCGGCCGGCCACCAGACCCGCCACGATGGACCCGGCGCCCTGCGCGCTGAGCAGCACCCCGAGGAACGTGGCCGCCAGGCCCAGGTCCGCCGTCACCACCTGGAACTGCGCGGCGGTCGCGAAGCCCGACGTCGCGATCGCGACCGCGGCCAGGGCGACGGTCCAGCGCAGCAGCGGGGTGCCCGCCAGCACCGCCAGCCCGGCGCGGACACCGCGCTCGCGCGGCGCACCGGCGATCACCGGCGCCGACCGCAGCCGCAGGGCCGCGTACAGGGCGGCGACCAGGACCGGCATCGCCGCGCTCAGCGCCGCGACCGCCGGGCCGCCGCGCCAGGCGTAGAGGCCCGCGCCCGCGAGCGGGGCGATCAGCTTCATGCCCTCCTGCGCGCTCGAGCGCCAGCCGTTGACGTCGCCGAGCTCACCCGGCGGCAGCGCGGACGGCAGCAGCGCCGACTCGCCGGCATCCAGCAGGACATAGCTGATCCCGTACGCGGTGGAGACGCCGAAGATCAGCCAGGTCTGCGCGGGCGAGCGGACCGCGAACAGGCTCAGCAGCGCCGCGGCGAGCAGCAGGTTGGTGGCGACCATCAGCGGGCGGCACGGCACCCGGTCGAGCAGCCCGCCGAGCCACGGCCCGGCCAGAGTCGGGGCGTAGACGCAGAGCCCGGCCAGCGCGGCGAGGCTCGCCGACCCGGTGAGGTCGAGGATCCAGATGCCCGCGACCAGGGACATCGCGCTGCTGCCGAAGCCGGACAGCAGGGAGATCGCCACGAACAGGACCGCGTTGCGCCGCATTCCGCCCCCAGGATTGAGTCGAAGTGACTCACATCCTGGAAGTTGAGCGAATCCGGCTGCAAGAGCCGGACGTTTTGTCAATGATCCGTTGACAGTGCCTGCCGGAGGCCGTCGAGGGCGACGCGGACGTGTCCGGGCAACCGGTCCGCCGCCACCCGGTCCAGGTCGGCGGCGGCCTGCTCGGCGAGGGCGAAGAGTCCGCCGGGCGGGGCGTCGAGCGCCGTCGCGACCGTCGCGCGCACCAGGGCGGCGCGGGTGAAGCGGGCGTCCCAGCGGCGGTCGGCGGCGATGCCGCGGTGCAGGTCGCCGACCGCGACGCGGAGGATCACGATGCTGTGTGCGTACCGGAGGTCCTGGTCGTGGCGGCGCGAGCGGGCGGCCGCGATCAGGCGCTGGCGGCGCTGCTCGGCGGCCTGGCGGCTGGCCAGGCCGAGCGCGGCGGCGACCTGGACCCACGTCGCGCCCGCCTGGCGGGCCCGGTCGATCAGCTCGAGCTCGCGCTCGTCGAGGCGGGCCCGCGCGGCGCCGATCTCCGCGAGCCGCCCGAGGTCCGGAGCCGGCGGCGCATCCTCGGTCACGGCGTCAACAGTACGTTGACATGACCGAGGATGCGGGCCGCGCTATCCCGGGCTTCAATCCCGCGCGCTGTTGACGGGCGTCGAGGCGGGCCCGCGCTATCGGGCGCCTGTCTCGCACGCGGCCTTGGACAGCGTCGCGGCGGGCACCCGTCCCGCGCCAGCAGCCTCCGCGCCCGCCGCCTCCAGACCAGCGGGCTCTGCGCGAGCGGCCTCAGCGCCAGCGGCCTCCGCAGCGGCGGTGGGCGGTTGAACATCCGGCGCCGTTCCCGGGCCTCCGCCTGGGATCGCGTCCACTGGCGACGGCGGGCGCGACCGCAGCAGGGCGGTGATGACGGTTGCGGCGGCCACGAATGCCGCGGCGGTGAGGTAGGCCCGGCTGTAGCCGTCGCGCAGGGCGGCGACCTCGCCCGACCCGGACGCCAGGCTCGCGTCCGTGACCCGGGCCGCGACGACCGCCAGCACCGCCAGGCCCAGCGCGCCGCCGGCCTGCTGCGCGGTGTTGGTGAGCCCGGAGACCAGCCCGGTCTCGCGCGGCTCCGCACCGGCCATCGCCAGCATGATGATCGCCGGGATGACCACGCCGATGCCCAGGCCCATGATGATCAGCGACGGCAGCACGTCGGTCGCGTACCGAGCGTCGGCCGGCGCTCGGGCCAGCAACGCCAGGCCCGCGGCCAGCACGCCGAGCCCGGCCAGCAGCACCGGGCGGGCGCCGAACCGGGCGATCACCCGGGGCGCCACGAACAGCGACAGCACGCCGATCACGATCGGGGTGGGCAGGAACGCCAGGCCGGTGCCGATCGAGTCCAGGCCGAGTACCCGCTGCAGGAACAGCGCGTTCACGAACTGGAAGCCGATGCCGGTCGCGAAGATCAGCACCACCGCCGCGGTGGTGCCCAGCAGCCGACGGCGGCGCAGGATCCGCAGCGGGACGAGCGGGCTGCGGGCGTACCGCTGGCGGACGAGGAAGCCCGCGACCAGGAGCAGCGCGGCCACGCCGTACCAGAGGCCACCGTCCACGATGGCGTACACGCCGAGCGACAGGCCCAGCGTGATCAGCGCCGCGCCGCTTGCGTCCAGGCCGCCGCGCGGGCCGGACCCCGCCGCGCCGGGCACCACCCGCAGCGCCGCGACCAGCACGGCCACACCGATCGGCACGTTGACCAGGAAGATCCACGGCCAGCCGGCGGCATCGGTCAGCAGGCCGCCCGCGACGAAGCCGAGGGCGGCGCCGCCGGCCTGGGTGAAGCTGAACACCCCGATCGCCCGCGCCTGCGCGGTGGGCTCCGGGTAGAGCCCGACGATCAGCGAGAAGATCACCGCGGACGCGAGCGCGCCGCCGACGCCCTGCACGAAGCGGCCGCCGACCAGCAGCGGCGCGGTGGTGGCGAGGCCGCAGAGCAGGCTCGCCGCGGTGAAGACGACCAGCCCGACGAGGAACACCCGGCGGGCGCCGAAGAGGTCGCCGAGGCGCCCGGCGAGCAGCAGCAGCCCGGCGAAGCCGATCAGGTAGCCGTTGACGACCCAGGCGACGCCCGTCGGCGAGAAGCCCAGGTCGGCCTGGATGGCGGGCACGGCGACGGCAACGATCGTGCTGTCCAGCACGATCATCAGCGCCATCGCGCAGAGCACGGCGAGCGCGGCGGCGCGCCGGCGGTCACGAGACGGTACGGAAGCAGCCATGATCCGACCGTAGCAGATAGTCCGCTTGCAGACTATCTACTTGCCACCTACTGGGCGGGCTGCCGGGCGCGGCGCACCGGCCGGGGCCCAGGATCGGCGCCCTCGCCGACCAGCCGGACCAGCGCCGCCACGAAGGCGTCCCGCTCCGACTCGGGCAGGGCGCCCAGCGCCTCGGCATGCACCCGGTCGACGATCCGCTGCCCCTGCAGCGCCGCCGCCCGGCCCGCCTCGGTCACCGCGATGATCCGGGCCCGGCGATCGGTCGCGGACGGGCGGCGCTCGGCCAGCCCGCGCCGCTCCAGGTCGTCGACGGTGCCGACCATCGTCGTCTTGTCGAGATCGGAGAGGGCCGCGAGCTGGATCTGGGTCCGCTCCTCCTCCAGCGCGTGCAGGAGGACGCACTGCATGCGGGGGGTCAGATCGACGTCGGCGAGCGCGGCGGCCAGCCGGTTGGACAGGGCGTGGCCGGCCATGTTGAGCAGGCCGGTCAGGTCGCGGACGGTGCGCTCGGGCGCGGCGGAGGACATGCCCGAACGATAGCGCGGGATCATCCCGTACCGGATGGTTTCGCTGATGGACGACCGACGGACCCCCGTGTGAACCCGCCGGCCGTCGTCCTCAGCGCGCGGCCAGCGCCGCCCAGCCGGGCGCAGTCGGCGCCCGGCGCAGCGGCATCCGCGCCTCCGCCGGCGTGCGGTCACCCTTGCGCTGGTTGCAGCGCCCGCAGGCCGCGACGGTGTTGAGCCACGTGTTGCCACCGCCAGGCGAGCGCGGCAGGACGTGGTCGATGGTGGACGCCGCGCCGCCGCAGTAGGCGCAGGTGCGGCCGTCGCGGGTCAGCACGCCGCCGCGGGACCAGGCCGGGCCGCGGCTGTGCCGCCAGCGGGTCACCACGTAGCTGACCAGCCGGACGACGGTCGGGATCGGGAAGACGCCGATGCTGGCGTCCGGCCGCGCCTCCTCGACGACCGCCACCTCGCGGAACAGCATGCGGATGGCGTGCCGGACGCTGACCCGGTGCAGCGGCCCGAAGTCGGCGTTGAGAACCAGGACCACACTCATCGCGGCCACCTCCCCCTGTTCCCGTACACGCGAAAGCCGCCCGCCTCCGAGCATGGAGACGAGCGGCGACCGGCGTGCGCGCAAGGCGTCAGCCGGGGCCCGCTGCCCCATTCCCGTACCGGTCGGCCGTCACGTGATCTCCCTTGGTTCCGGTGATCCGGAACACGTCGTTGGTGAAGAAGGTAGGTGCGGTGGCCATCGTGGACAACTGAATAAAGATCGGTCAGCGGGACAGCTCGGCGCGTACCGCGGCAGTCAGCTGCGCGAGGCCGGCCAGACCCAGCGCGGCCCAGGCGACGGCCGCCGCGACGATCACCGTCGGCGCCCATGCCGGGTGCGCGAGGCCGGCGAGGCCGGCGATCAGCAGGCCGCACGCCGCCACCGACACCCGGGTGGGCCGCTCGCCCAGCGTCACCACGCCCAGGCCCGGCATGCCGCCGGCGGCGGCCCGGGCCCTGATGTACTCGTGCAGCCAGCTCACCGCGCCGCCGGCCACGACCAGCCAGCCCGGCGCGCCCGCGATCCAGAACGCGGTGAGCCAGGCCAGCTCGCCGAGGCGGTCGGCCACCGAGTCGTAGACGAATCCGAGGCGGGAGGTACGGCCGGTGACCACGGCGACGGCGCCGTCGAGGCCGTCGGCGCCGGCCGCGAGCAGCACCAGCAGGGCGCCGAGGAGCAGCCCGGCGGGGCCGAGCAGGGCGGCGGCGGGCACGCCGAGGCAGAGCGCCAGCCCGGACGCGGTGACGGCCGACGGGCCGACGCCGAGCCGGGCGAGCAGGACGCCGCCGCGGTAGGCCAGCCGGATCCAGCCGCGTACCAGCGGGGTGGCGCGGTCCGGGTCGAAGCCGCCGTGCAGCCCGGACCAGGCCGTGGCGAACTCCTGCCAGGTCACACCGGGACGTTGGCGGCCAGCCGCTGCCACACCTCGCGGGTCGCCGTCGAGCGGTTCATGGTGATGAAGTGGATGCCGGGCACGCCCTCGTCGAGCAGCCGCTGGCACATCTCGCCGCACAGGTCGATGCCGAGCCGGCGTACGCCGTCCGCGTCGTCCGCGATGCGCTCGAAGCGGGCCTGCAGGGCCCGCGGGAACGGGGCGCCGGAGAGCTGCGCGGCCCGAGTGATGGTCGCCATTCTCAGGACGGGCATCACACCGGGCACGATGGGCGTGTCGCAGCCCGCCGCGGCCACCCGGTCGCGCAGCCGCAGGTACTCGTCGGCCTCGAAGAACATCTGGGTGATGGCGAAGTCGGCGCCGGCCCGGCACTTGCGGATGAAGTTGCGGGTGTCCGTCTCGACGTCGGCGGAGCGCGGGTGCTTGTAGGGGAAGGCCGCGACCCCGACGCTGAAGTCGCCGGACTCGCGCAGCAGCCGCACCAGGTCCTCGGCGTAGAGCACGCCGTCGGGGTGGCGCACCCACTCGCCCATCGGGTCGCCGGGCGGGTCGCCCCGGACCGCGAGCACGTTGCGGATGCCGGCGCCGGCCAGCCGCCCGATGACGTTGCGCAGCTCGGCGACGGAGTGGCCGACCGCGGTCAGGTGCGCCATGGGCAGCAGCGTCGTCTCGGTCGCGACCCGCTCGGTCACCGCGACGGTGGTGTCCCGGGTGCTGCCGCCGGCGCCGTAGGTGATCGAGACGAAGTCCGGGCGCAGCGTCTCCAGCTCCCGGATCGTCTGCCAGAGCAGCTGCTCGCCCTCGCGCGTCTTGGGCGGCATGAACTCGAAGGAGAACGTCGGATCCGGACGACGGATGAGCTCACCGATCGCCGGAGACGTCGGTAGCCGCGAAGGAAGTCCGAGAGACACACCAAGACTGTACCGGCTGGCGCCGGCGTACCGACCCGCTAGGTTTGCCCCGTGAGCTCCCCGCTGGAACGCGCCGGCCTGCGGCCGCGCGTCGACAAAGCCCTCGCCGCCTTCCTCGCCGACCGGCGTGTCCGGCTCCTGACGATCGACGCGGTGCTGGCCGACGTCGCCGACGCCCTGGAGGAGTTCGTGCTGCGCGGCGGCAAGCGGCTGCGCCCGGCGTTCGCGTACTGGGGTTACCGCGGCGCCGGCGGCGTCGACTCCGACCAGGTGGTGACGGCGGTCTCGGCGCTGGAGCTGGTGCAGGCGAGCGCCCTGATCCACGACGACCTGATGGACCGCTCCGACACCCGCCGCGGCGAGCCGTCGGTGCACCGCCGCTTCGCGGCGCGGCACGCGGAGGCGGGCTGGGGCGGCGACGCCGCGGGCTTCGGCGACAACGCGGCCGTCCTGCTGGGCGACCTGGCGCTGGTCTGGTCGGACGAGCTGCTGCACTCCTCGGGCGTCGAGCTGGCCGACCTCGCCCGGGCACGGCCGGTCTTCGACGCGATGCGCACGGAGGTGACCGTCGGCCAGTACCTGGACGTGCTGACCCAGGCCACCGGGGACACGTCGCTGGAGCGGGCGGGCAAGGTGGCCCGGTACAAGTCGGCGAAGTACACCGTCGAGCGGCCGCTGCTGCTCGGCGCGGCCCTGGCCGGCGCGCCGGAGCCGGTCTCGGCGGCCTATTCCGGGTACGGGCTGCCGCTGGGCGAGGCGTTCCAGCTGCGCGACGACGTCCTCGGCGTCTTCGGCGACCCGGCGCAGACCGGCAAGCCGGCCGGCGACGACCTGCGCGAGGGAAAGCGGACATATCTGGTCGCGGCGGCGCACGCGGCGCTGGGGCCGGCGGAGCGCGCCGAGCTGGAGTCCCGGCTCGGCGACCCGGAGCTGGACGACGCGGGCGTCGAGCGCCTGCGCGCGATCATCCGCGACAGCGGGGCGCTGGACCGGACCGAGGAGCGGATCTCGTCGCTGACCGGGCAGGCCCTCGCCGCGCTCACCCGCACCGAGGAGCTCGACGCCGAGGCCCGGGCCGTGCTGCTCGAACTCGCGGACGCGGCCACCCGGCGCGCGGTGTGAATCAGGCGCCGGCGCGGTCGCGCAGCCGGCGCAGCAGCCCGCTGCCCTCGCCCGCCGCCGGGGTGCGCTGCACGCCGCGCCGGCCCAGCCACACCCAGACCGAGAGCGTCAGCAACACCATCGCGAAGCCGAACAGCAGGTCCTCGACCGGCGCGTACACCAGCCGCAGGCCGAGGATCGCGTCCGGGTTGTAGATCACGATGCGGCGGCCGGTGAGGATCCCGTTCGACAGCAGCTGGAACGCGATGATGATCGGGTACGTCGCCCAGAACACGACCCGGGTCACCAGCCGGGTACGCAGCACGAACAGGTCGACGGCCAGCGCGCCGAGCACGCCGAGCACCGCGGCGGCCGTGTAGGTCATTCGTCACCCGCCGGACGGCGCAGCACGGCCCGGGTCGCCTCGAAGCCGAGGATCGCGCAGGTCGGCACCGCCAGGAAGAACAGCACCTCGTCGATCGGCAGCCCGCCGGGCAGCAGCACGCCGGTGATCTGCTCCGGGTCGAAGCTCCAGTGCCCGGCCGCGATCGCCGCCAGGTCCCAGAGCACGAAGACGACCACCACCGGCAGCAGCGTGAGCAGCAGCCGCCGCCACCGGCGTAACACGTTGACCTTCAGCACCGGCTCCAGCCACAGGGCCGCCGCCAGGCATCCCGCGAGCACCGCCAGGTACGCAAGATGCCCCATGCGGTCGTCAGAAGCCGAGCGCCTGCGCGCGCCGCTTGACCTCGCGGGCGCGGTCGCCGCCGAGGCCCTTGGCGCCGCAGCCGTCGACCGTCGCGTCCGGCTCATAGAGCCACCGGAGCGCTTCTTCGTCGTTGTACCCGTTATCGCGAAGCAAGGTGATGACGCCGGGGAGGTGCTTGAGCACGGTGCTGTTGGCCACCAGTTCCGCCGGCACCACACGGATGCCGTCGCGCCGGACCGCGAGCAGCGCGCCGTCGCGGATCATCTGGTGCACCTTGCTGATCGACAAGCCGAGCCTGTCCGCCACGTCGGGCAGGTTGATCCACTCGGTCGGGCCGGCGGGCTGCGGCACCGCCGCGTCACCCACGCTTACTGAATCGGTCACCCGACCAGCGTGCCATGCCCGCTCCGCGGCTGACCAAGCGGAGCATGCGGAACCGGGAACGCCCCGGCTGCTCGAGATCGGAGAAGTGTCCCGATGACCCTGTGGCGGAGAGCCCGCAACGAGGTGGCCGGCGCCTGGCGCTCGGTGCGCTACGACCTGGGCCGGCGGGGCCCGGACACGGGGAAGGCGGCCCCGGTACCGGACTCCGGCGCCGGCTACCAGGACGTGACCTCGACCGGGATGAGCACGTTCGGTGGCCTCGGCACCGGCGGGCTGCGTACCTCGTACGGCGATGAGGTCGTGCCGAGGTCGCGCCGACTGGCCGCGGTGGCGGCGTTCGGCGCCCTCGCCGTCGCGGGCGCCGCGGGCAGCTACTACGCCGTCGTCACCGGGATCGACGCGCTGGTCGCCGACCGGCCGGCGGGCGCGGAGCCGTACCCGCTGGCGGCCGGGGAGCCGCCGGGCGCCCGCTCCGACGACCAGTCCCACTCGGGGCTCGGCCGCGGCGTCGTGCCGGGCGCGCCCGACGGGCCGGCGCCGGCGACGGCGGCGCCGGGCACGGTCCGGATCCCGCCGCAGGCCGGTGCCGTGGCGGCGCGGCGGCCGGCGACGCCACCGCGGCCGCGGACGACGGTGGTCGGCGTCACGCCGGCGACCCCGCCGACCGAGTGCTGCCTGATCCCGCCGGTGCCGACGCCGACCGCGCCGGTGCCGACGCCGCAGAGCCCGTCGGCCACCGCGTCGCCGAGCGCGTCGCCGTCCGACAGCGCGTCGCCGTCCGAGGAGCCGACCACGACGGCCACGCCGAGCACGTCCGCCGAGCCGGCCGGCACCGGCGAGCGCCGGAGCCGAGCACGGCGCGCACACAGGCACTGATCCGATTTGTAGTGATAAAACGACTTGTGGGGCCTCGGCCGCGCGCGTCGTTTTCTCCTGAATGCCCTGGTCAACGCCCTGCGTTATACCCGTTAGGTCTCAGCTGTGAGGATCCTCGTCTGCCACGCCCGCACGGACACATACACTTCACGCCGATGGACACGACTGTCGCCGACACATTGATCGGCACGACGATTGACGGGCGCTACCGGATCACCGGCCGGGTCGCCCGTGGTGGCATGGCGACCGTGTACACGGCGGTGGACGACCGGCTCGAGCGGACCGTCGCACTGAAGATCATTCACCCGTCGCAGGCGACGAACGTGCACTTCGTCGATCGCTTCACCGAAGAGGCGAAGACGATCGCCCGGCTCACCCACCCCAACGTCGTCGCCGTGTACGACCAGGGGCGCCACCAGGGCCTGCCCTACCTGGTGATGGAGTACGTGCAGGGCCGCACGCTGCGCGACCTGCTCACCCAGCGCCGCCGGCTCAACCCGGTCGAGGCGCTGGCGATCCTGGAGCAGATGCTCGCCGCCATCGCCGCCGCGCACCGCGCCGGCCTGGTGCACCGCGACGTGAAGCCGGAGAACGTGCTGGTCGCCGAGGCGCCCAGCGGCGGCATCGCCAACCTCGTCGACAGCGTGGTGAAGGTGGCCGACTTCGGCCTGGCCCGCGCCGTCGAGGCGAGCTCGAGCGACGACGCCGGCCAGCTGATGGCGACCGTCGCGTACGTCGCGCCCGAGCTGGTCACCGACGGGCACGCGGACGCCCGCACCGACGTCTACTCGGCCGGCATCGTGCTCTTCGAGATGCTCACCGGCCGGGTGCCGTACGAGGACGGCGAGCCGGTCGAGGTCGCCTGGCAGCACGTCGACAACGACGTCCCGGCGCCGTCCGGCATCGTCAAGGGTCTGCCGACCGTGCTCGACGACCTGGTCACCCGGGCCACCCGCCGCGACGCGGGAGCCCGGCCCACCGACGCGGGCGCGATGCTCGCCGAGGTGCAGGTGGTCCGGGACGACCTCGGCGCGGCGAACGTGGAGACCGCGCTGCTGCGCCAGGTGCCGGCGCGCCCGCCGGCCGGCGACGCCACCACGCTCGTGCCCGCCGTCACCACCGCCCTGCCCGGCGACCGGCCACCCTGGGCCCGCCTGCCCGAGCAGGCGCCCCGCACCCGTGGGCAGCGCCGCGCCGGCGGGCCGCCCGCCGGCGGCGGCACCCTGGTCGGCAACGTGGGCGCCGACCGGCGCCGGATCCTGATCCTCGCCGCGGTCGTCGTGATGGTGCTCACCGTCGTCGGCAGCACCTGGTGGGTGACGCTCGGCCGTTACACCGACGCGCCGCAGCTGGTGAACATGACCCGGGCGCAGGCCGAGGCGGCCGCCGCGAAGGAGGGCTTCGAGCTGCGCATCGGCACCGGCGCGTTCAGCGAGACCGTCGACAAGGACGTCGTGCTGAGCCAGGACCCGCCGCCCGCCGAGAAGATCATCAAGGGCGGCATCGTCACCGTCTCGCTCTCGCTGGGCCCCGAGCGTTACCCGGTGCCCGACGTCGTCGGCCTGGAGACCGCCGCGGCCCGCGGCGACATCGAGGGCACGAAGCTGAAGTTCAAGCAGGGCACCGGCAAGTACAGCGACTCGGTGCCGGAGGGCGTGGTCATCTCCACCGACCCGAAGGCCGGCACGGAGCTCAAGCCCGGCCAGACCGTCACCGTGGTGGTCAGCAAGGGCCGCGCGCCGATCACCGTGCCGGACTTCCAGGGCCGGAACATCAACGAGGCCCGCACGGAGGCGGAGCGGCTCGGGCTCCGCGTGGTCGAGGAATACAAGGACGACGACGCGCCCGCCGACCAGATCATCGGCCAGTCGCCGAAGCCGGGCAGCGGCGCCGAGCAGGACGACGAGATCAAGCTCCAGGTCAGCAAGGGCCCGCCGGGGATCGCCGTCCCGAACCTCGCCAACCAGCTGTGCCCGTTGGCGCAGCAGGCGCTCCAGGGCCAGAACCTGCGGGCCCGCCTGGACGGCAACCCGAACGGCGTGGTCGTCGGCCAGAACCCGCCTCCCGGCACCCCGGTGCCGCCGCAGACCGAAGTGGCGCTGGCGTGCCGGTAAGCCGACCGGTCGGCTCGCACACCAAGACATCGGGTGGTCTGGCCAAGGCGGCTCTGCCGTACGTGGACGCGGCCGGCTCCGAGGCGCTGCAGGTCTACGTCTCGAACTCGCGCGGCTGGGCGCTGCCGCCGGGCGACCCGAAGCAGGACACCCTGTTCCGGGACGGCTGCGGCGAGCGCGGGCTGCCGGCGTACATCCACGCCTCGCTGCTGGTCAATCTCGGCTCGCCGACCGAGCTGACCGTCGAGCGGTCGGTGCAGACGCTGGAGCACGCGCTGCACCGGGGCGCCGCGATCGGCGCGACGGCGGTCGTCTTCCACGCGGGCAGCTCCGTCGACGAGGACCCCGGCGGCAAGGCCCTGCACCGGCTCCGCGAGGCGCTGCTGCCGCTGCTGGACACAGCGGCCGACCGGGGCCTGCCGCGGCTGCTGGTGGAACCCAGCGCGGGCGGCGGGCGCAGCCTGGCGTCGAAGGTGCAGGACCTGGGGCCGTACCTGGCCGCGGTCGAGCGGCACCCGTGGCTGGGCGTCTGCTTCGACACCTGCCACGCCTGGGCGGCCGGGCACGACCTGGCCCGGCCCGGCGGCATGACGGAGACCCTGGACGCCCTGGTGGCGGCGGTCGGCCCGGACCGGCTCCAGCTGGTACACGCCAACGACTCCAAGGACGAGTGCGGCTCGACCCGCGACCGCCACGAGACCATCGGCGCGGGCCGGATCGGCACGGCGCCGTTCGCCGAGCTGCTGGCCCACCCGGCGACCGCGGGCGTTCCGGTGATCGTCGAGACGCCGAGCAAGGAGCACGAGGGCCACGCGGCCGACATCGCCGTCCTCAAGGGTCTCCGGCCGTAGGTACAGGCGCTAGGCTCCTGAGGTGAGCGGCAACGAGCTCGGGTTGTTCCTGCGAGCCCGGCGGGTGGCGATCGACCCCGTCGAGGTCGGGCTGCCCGACGGGGACCGCCGCAAGCCCGGGCTGCGCCGCTCCGAAGTAGCCGCGCTCGCCGGGATCAGCGTGGCGTGCCTGGCCCGGCTCGAGCAGGGCCGCGACCACCGCCCGTCGGCGCCGGTGCTGGGCGCGCTCGGCGACGCGCTGCGGCTCACCCCGGCCGAGCGGGCGGAGCTCTACCGGCTCGGCATGGCCGGTCTCGCCGGCCACGGCAAGGCCGGTCCCGCCCGGGAGATACGGCCGGCCGTACTGGCCCTGCTGCAGACGCTCGAGCCGTCCCTGGCGGTGCTGCTGAACCACCTGGGCGAGGCGCTGGCACACACGGTGAGCTACGCGACGGTGGCCGGCGCCGCCGGGCTGCTGGACGGCACGCCGCCCAGCCTGCTCCGCTTCGTGTTCACCGACGCCCGGGCCCGGACCGTGTACCCCGAGTGGGAGAAGGTCGCGGACGAGCTGGTCGCCGCGCTGAAGCAGGGCCCGTTCCACGCGGACCCGGACGTCGCGGCGCTGGTCGACGAGCTGACCGTCACGGCCGGCGACGCGTTCGCCCGGCGGTACGACACGGTGTCCGGGCCGGCCCGCGCCAACGGCGTCACGCGCTTCCACCACCCCGAGGCCCGCGAGATCCGCCTGGCCTACGAGACGCTCGAGCTGCCCGCGGACGACGGTCAGCGGCTGGTCGTCTACCTGCCCGCGGACCTGGCGGCCTCGGCCGCGCTCGCCCGGCTGACGACCCCGGGACCGCAGGGCGTGCACCGGTACGCGGTGTTCGGCCAGGTCCTGACCGCCGATCCTGGCCGACCCGATCCGAAAAGAAAGGACCGGCAACGGCCGGGCCTGCGCCTGGTCTCCGGCGACCCCAAGAAGGACTAGGAGAGCAGCTCGCCCAGCACCGCCGCCGCCTGCTCCACATCGGAGTCGGTGAGGTCGAGGTGTGTCATCAGGCGCGCGGTGCGCGGCAGCATCGCGGCGATCAGCACGCCGCGCTCCGCCGCCGCCGCGGCGAGCGACGGAGCGTCCAGCGCGGCCGCGCTCAGGTCCAGCAGCACCATGTTGGTCCGGACCCGGTCCGCCTCGACCACGCCGTACGGCTCGAGCGCCTTGGCCAGCCGCCACGCCCGCGCGTGGTCCTCGGCGAGCCGGGACAGGTGGTGATCGAGCGCGTACTGCCCGGCCGCCGCCAGGATGCCGACCTGGCGCATCCCGCCGCCGAGCCGCTTGCGGATCACCCTGGCCTGCGCGACCTTCTCGGCGCTGCCGATCACGAGCGAGCCGACCGGCGCGCCGAGGCCCTTGGAGAGGCACACCGACAGCGTGTCGAAGAGCCGGCCGTACACGTCGAGCGGCACGCCGTCGGCGATGTGCGCGTGCCAGATCCGGGCGCCGTCGCAGTGCAGCGCGGCGCCGGTCCGGTCCGCCACCGCGCGCAGCCCGCGCAGCGCGTCCAGGCCGACCACCGTGCCGCCGCCGACGTTGTGGGTCTGCTCGACGGCGATCGCCCGCGTCGGCACCGACGGGTAGCCCGCCGGCCGGATCATCGCGTCGATCTGATCGACGTCGAGGTCCGCGCCGACCGCGGGCCAGGTACGGGTGGAGATGCCGCCGATCGCCGCGGCCGCGCCGAGCTCGAACGCGACGACGTGCGCGTCGCCGCCGGCGAGCAGCTCGCCGCCCCGCGGCACGACCAGCTGCAGCGCGATCTGGTTGGCCATCGTGCCGGTCGGCGTGAACAGCGCCGCCTCGTGCCCGAACAGCCCGGCGACCTGCCGCTCGAGCGCGATGACCGTCGGGTCGTCGCCGAAGACGTCGTCGCCGACCTCGGCGGCCGCCATCGCCGCGCGCATCCCGGCGGTGGGCCGGGTGACGGTGTCCGAGCGCAGGTCAGCCACGGAGCATCTCCGCGACCAGGAACGCGAGCTCGAGCGACTGCTGGGTGTTGAGCCGCGGGTCGCAGGCGGTCTCGTAGCGGTCCGGCAGATCGAGGTCCTCGATGCCCTGCGCGCCACCCAGGCACTCGGTGACGTCCTCGCCGGTCAGCTCGACGTGGATGCCGCCGGGGTGGGTGCCGAGGCCGCGGTGCACCTCGAAGTAGCCGAGCACCTCGTCGACGACCCGGTCGAAGTGCCGGGTCTTGTAGCCGTTCGACGACTCGTGGGTGTTGCCGTGCATCGGGTCGCACTGCCAGACGACCTTGGCGCCGCTGGCGGTGACCTTCTCCACGATCGGCGGCAGGGTGTCGCGGACCTTGCCGTTGCCCATCCGGCTGATCAGCGTGAGCCGGCCCGGCTCGTTCTCCGGGTTGAGCTTCTCGCACAGCTCGATGGCGGTCTCCGGGCTGGTGCCCGGGCCGAGCTTGACGCCGATCGGGTTGGCGATGCGGCTGATGAAGTCGATGTGCGCGTGGTCGAGCTGCCGGGTGCGCTCGCCGATCCACAGGAAGTGACCCGACAGGCCGTACGCCTTGCCGTCGGAGACCCGGGTGAGCGCGCGGTCGTACTCCAGCGCCAGGGCCTCGTGCGAGCAGTACAGGCTGACCGTGCGCAGCGCCTCGTCCTCGGTCATGCCGCAGGCCCGGATGAAGTCGAGTGCCCGGTCGATCTCGCGGGCGATCGCCTCGTAACGCTCGCCGGCCGGCGAGGCCCGGACGAAGTCCTTGTTCCAGTCGTGCAGGCCGGCCAGGTCGGCCAGGCCGCCCGACAGGTACGCCCGCAGCATGTTCATCGCGGCGGCCGAGTTCGCGTACGCCCGGATCATGCGCTGCGGATCGGCGACCCGGGCGGCCTCGTTGGCCTCCAGTGAGTTGATCAGATCGCCGCGGTACGCCGGCAGCCCGAGCGAGTCCGTCGGCGACGACCGCGGCTTGGTGTACTGCCCGGCGACCCGGGCCACCTTCACCACCGGCATCGACGCGCCGTAGGTCAGCACCACCGCCATCTGCAGCAGCGTGCGCGCGTTGGCGAGCAGGTGGCTCTCGGTGTTGTCCGCGAAGGTCTCGGCGCAGTCGCCGCCCTGCAGCAGGAACGCCCGCCCCTCGCACACCTCGGCGAGGCGGTGCCGCAGCTGGTCGACCTCGTAGGGCGCGACGATCGACGGGACGGTGTCGAGCACCCGGCAGACCGACGCGACCTCGTCGGCGTCCTGCCACGGCGGCATCTGCACCCGCGGCAGGGAACGCCACCGGTCCAGGCCCAGGGCCTCGTCCTCGGCGGAGTCGGTGGACGGACGGGAGGTCTGCAGGGCCGTGGCGCCGACCCCGGGATGACTGAGCTGATGCCACTCTCGGCGCATGACGGAAAGCCTAATCGTCGACAGAAAGAGGGCGCCGGGAGGATCCCGGCGCCCCACTCTCTAGGAACTGGCGATCAATACCTAGCCGAGGCCGTTCTTGATCGCGGTGATGAGCTCGCCGTTGCTGGTGTCACCGGAGAACTCCCAGAAGAACGCGCCGCCGAGGCCCTGGTTCTTCGCGTAGGTCATCTTGCCGGCGATGGTGCCCGGGGTGTCGAAGCTCCACCAGTTGCTGCCGCACTTGGAGTACGAGGTGCCGCCGACGGTGCCGGTCGACGGGCAGCTGTTCTTGAGGACCTTGTAGTCCTCGATGCCCGCCTCGTAGGTGCCCGGCGCCGCGCCGGTCGCCGTGCCGCCCGGCGCGGCCTGGGTGACGCCGGTCCAGCCACGGCCGTAGAAGCCGATGCCGAGGAGCATCTTGCTGGCCGGTACGCCCTTGCTCTTCAGCTTCTGGATCGCCGCGTCGGACCAGAAGCCCTGCTGCGGGATGCCGGCGTACGAGTTCAGCGGCGAGTGCGGCGCGGTCGGGCCCTGCGGTGCGAAGGCGCCGAAGTAGTCGTAGGTCATCGGGAAGACGTAGTTCAGCTTCGCGATGCCCGACGCGTAGTCGGCCGCGTCCAGCTTGCCGCCGTTCGAGCCGTCGGCCGAGATCGCCGAGGTGACCAGGAAGTTCTGGCCGAACTTGGTGCGCAGCGCGCTGATCACGTTGTTGTAGGAGGCCGGGCCGCTGGCGTCGCAGGAGAGGCCGCAGGCGTTCGGGTACTCCCAGTCGATGTCGATGCCGTCGAAGACGTCGGACCAGCGGGAGTCCTTGACCAGGTTGTAGCAGGAGTTCGCGAACGCGGTCGGGTTCGCCGCGGCCTGGGTGAAGCCGGCGGACCAGGTCCAGCCGCCGAACGACCAGATCACCTTGATGTTCGGGTACGCCTTCTTGAGCTTGCGCAGCTGGTTGAACGAGCCGCGCAGCGCGCCGGCATCCCACGTGTCGGCGACGCCGTCGACGCTGTCCGCCGCGGTGTAGGCCTTGTCGTAGTCGGCGTACGAGTCACCGATCGTGCACTGGCCGCCGGTGGTGTTGCCGAAGGCGTACAGGATGTGGGTCAGCTTCGAGGCCGAGCCGCTGGTCACGATGTTCTTGACGTGGTAGTTGCGGCCGTAGACGCCCCACTGTGCGAAGTAGCCGACGACTGCCTTGCCACCCGGCGGCGTGGTCGGCGGCGTGGTGGGCGGAGTCGTGGGGGGCGTGGTCGGGGGCGTGGTGGGCGGAGTGGTCGGGGGCGTGGTCGGGGGCGTGGTGCCGCCGCAGGCGCCGTTGTCGATCCAGACGTCCCACTGGCCGCTGTGCGTGGCCGGGCTCTCGTTCTGGGTCCACCACTTCGCGGTGTAGTTATGGCCGGACTGTGAAGCGGTCATGTCCTTGGTGTAGACCGCCGTGGAGCTCCAGGGGGTGGCACAGGCAGCGGCAGCCGACGCCTGCGCCATGGGCAGCCCGGCGGTCATGACCGCCACGGCAGCCCCGGCGCACAGAGCGCTGCGGAGGGAAATCTTCACTGCAGTCTCCTCAAGAACAGTTAGGAAACCTTCCAAAGGGAAGTTGAAGAGACGGTAGTCATATCTATGAACTTCAGTCAAGAAGGTCAACGCGGAATCGACGCGACGTTAACTTTTCCGAGTTGGAAGCGACGGCGTGCACTCACTTAGCCACTGCGCGTAGTCTGCGGTCATGACCATCTTTGACGTCGACATCGACGCACTCTCGGGCGGATCGGCCGATATGGACCGCTATCGCGGCCAGGTCGTCCTGGTGGTCAATGTGGCCTCCAAGTGCGGACTCACCCCCCAGTACACCGGCCTGGAAGATCTCTACGGCAGGTACGCGGACCGGGGCCTGGTCGTCCTCGGTGTCCCCTGCAACCAGTTCGGCGGCCAGGAGCCGGGCAGCGCGACCGAGATCGAGGACTTCTGCCAGGTGAACTACGGCGTCACCTTCCCGATCACCGAGAAGGTCGAGGTCAACGGGCCCGGACGGCACCGCCTCTACCGGGAGCTGGTCGGCGACGGCCCGGACATCGGCTGGAACTTCGAGAAGTTCCTGGTCGCACCCGACGGCGAGGTCGCCGCCCGCTTCGGGCCACGGACCGAGCCAGGGGACGGCGAGCTGGTCGCCGTCGTCGAGAAGCTGCTCCCCCGCTGAGCTGCCGATGAGCATCCACGTGATCGGCGTCGACGCGTACGCCCTCGGCTGGGTCGGCGTCGAGCTGCGCGACGGTGCCTTCGGCCGGGCGATGCTGGCGTCCACGCTCTACGAGATCGTCGCGGGCAGCTCCGGCGCGGCCGTGATCGGCGTCGACATCCCCCTCGGCATGCTCCCCGACCGCTGGCGCGCGGCCGACACCCTCGCCGCCGACCAGCTCGGCCCGCGGCGCAGCAGCGTCTTCCGGGTGCCGCCGAAGGCCGTGTGGCAGGAGGGCGACTTCGCCGCCGCCAACCGGCTCTGCCGCGAGCTGACCGGCGCCGGGCTGAGCCGCCAGTCCTGGGCGCTGCGGCCGAAGCTGCTCGAGGCCAACGCCATCTGGGAACGGCACCCGGGCCTGCTCTTCGAGGCGCACCCCGAGGTGTCGTTCCGGCAGATGGCGGGCGAGCCGCTCGCGTACGCGAAGAAGACCTGGACCGGGCAGGCCCGGCGCCGGGAGCTGCTGGCCCGGCACGGCATCGTGCTGCCCGACCACCTCGGCCCGGCGGGTCAGGCGCCGCCGGACGACGTGCTGGACGCCGCCGCGGTGGCGTGGAGCGCGCACCGGATGGCGACGGGTGCGGCGCTGAGCCATCCGAGCCCTCCGGAGGAGAACAACGGCACCCGCATCGCCATCTGGTACTAGGCCTGAGCGGCGATCTCCCGCGCGCGGTCCCGCGCCGCCTCCAGCGCGGCCAGCAGGGCCGCGCGCACGCCGTGGTTCTCCAGCTCGCGGATCGCCGAGATCGTCGTGCCCGCCGGCGACGTGACGGCCTCGCGCAGCTTCACCGGGTGCTCACCTGAGTCGCGCAGCATGATCGCGGAGCCGATCGCGGTCTGCACGATCAGCTCGTGCGCCACCTGGCGCGGCAGCCCGAGCAGGATCCCGGCGTCGATCATCGCCTCGACCAGCAGGTAGAAGTAGGCCGGGCCCGAGCCGGACAGCGCCGTGACGGCGTCCTGCTGCGACTCCGGCACCCGGATGGTCGCGCCGAGCGGCTTGAACATCTCCTCCGCGACGGCCAGGTGCTCGCCGGTCGCGTGCGGGCCGGCCGAGATCGCCGTCATCGCCTGGTCCACCAGCGCCGGGGTGTTCGTCATGACCCGCACGACCGGGGTGCCCTCCGGCAGCCGGGCCGCGAAGAAGCCGGTCGGCAGGCCCGCGCAGAGCGAGATGATCAGCTTGTCCGCGGGGATCTTCGGGCCGATCTCGCTCAGCAGCGCGTCCGCGTCCTGCGGCTTCACCGCGATGGCCAGCACGTCCGCCTCGGCGACGGCGGTCGCGTTGTCCACCGCCCGTACGCCGTAGCGCTCCCGCAGCTCCTCGGCGCGGGCCTCGCGGCGGGCGGTGACGAGCAGTTTCGCCGCCGGCCAGCCCGCGCGGAGCAGGCCGGACAGCACCAGCTCACCGATCTTGCCGGCGCCGAGCACCGCGACGACAGTCATGCGTCCTCCCGATCAAGAAAGAAAGGGCGGGCGTTTCGTCACGCCCGCCCTTTCCACCGAATACAGAACTCAGCTGCCGAAGAAGACTTCGGCCTCGTCGTACCGTTCGATCGGCACGGTCTTGAGCTCACCGGTGCCGTCGGCGAGCGGGACCCGGACGATGTCGGTGCCGCGCAGCGCCATCATCTTGCCGAAGTCGCCCTCGTGCACGGCGTCGATCGCCTGCAGGCCGAACCGGGTGGCGAGCACCCGGTCGAACGCGCTCGGCGTGCCGCCGCGCTGGATGTGACCGAGAACGACCGTGCGGGCCTCCTTGCCGGTCTTCTCCTCCAGCTGCTGGGCCAGCCACTGGCCGATGCCGCCGAGGCGGACGTGGCCGAACGCGTCGAGCTCCTGGTTGTGCAGCACCATCTGGCCCTCGAGCGGCTGCGCGCCCTCGGCGACCACGACGATCGGGGCGTACTCGACCTGGAAGCGCTTGGTCACGTACGTGGCGACCTGGTCGACGTCGAAGTTGCGCTCCGGCAGCAGGATGACGTTGGCGCCGCCGGCGAGGCCGGCGTGCAGCGCGATCCAGCCGGCGTGCCGGCCCATGACCTCGACCACCAGGGTGCGGTGGTGCGACTCGGCCGTGGTGTGCAGCCGGTCGATGGCCTCCATCGCGATGTTGACCGCGGTGTCGAAGCCGAAGGTGTAGTCGGTGGCGTTGAGGTCGTTGTCGATCGTCTTCGGCACGCCGACGACGTTCACGCCCAGGTCGTTGAGCTTGGTCGCGACGCCGAGGGTGTCCTCGCCGCCGATCGCGACCAGCGCGTCGACGCCCTGCTCGGCCAGGTTGGCCTTGATCCGCTCGACACCGCCCTCGATCTTGAAGGGGTTGGTACGGGAAGAGCCCAGGATGGTGCCGCCGCGCGGCAGGATTCCCCGGACCTCGGCGATGCCGAGGGGCTTCGTGAGGCCCTCGAGGGGTCCCTTCCACCCGTCGCGGAATCCGACGAACTCGTGTCCGTAAGTGGCTACGCCCTTACGGACCACAGCCCGGATCACCGCGTTCAGACCGGGGCAGTCGCCGCCGCCGGTGAGCACGCCGATACGCATGATTACTCGTCCTCCCTGATCGGGTCGCGAGATGCCCGTCTCCCTGGGGAATCGGTCGTCCGGCTGCACTGCCGGGTCCCGGGGCGGGCCGCAAACGCACTGTAGTCGTCGGGCCTGGCCCGGACCAAAGCGCCCCGCGGTTACTCGCGGGTAATATTCCTGACGAACAAAGGGTTTCCGGTGCCGGCGGCACCCGCGAGGGCCGCCGGCCGACGGTCACTTCCCGTCACCTCGCGACGGATCTGGCCTCGGTCATGGCATGCCAGCGCGCGAGGTTGTGCTTCGCGTCGACCAGGGCGTCGTGGCGGCCCTGCGCCGTCGGCAGCGCCGGCCGGCCCAGCTCGTCCCAGAGCTGGCGCAGGTCCTTGGTGAAGCGGGGTATCTCGCGCGGCAGCGCCGGCATCGCGCCCCACAGCTGGGCGAGCGCCACGTGGTCGTAGGCCGCGTACCAGGCCCACAGCTCGATCTGCTCGTCGCGGCCCCGCACCGGCTCGCGGAGGAACTCGTAGAGGTCGTCGCGGATGCGCTCGCGCGAGCGCCAGGCCGGGTCCGCCGGGGACGGGAGCTTGTCGAGCACGTTGCGGCGCACCCAGGGCACCGCCCGTGAGTCGTCGAACTGGGTCGAGACCGCGTAGAACTCGCGGCCGAACTCGTCGACGACGCCGATCGACACGAGGTCGACCACGCGGCCGTCCTCGATGAATTCGCAGTCATAGAAATACCGGTAGGCCATCGCCGACCATCCTTGCCTATGGCCGACCGGTCGTCTCCGCCAGGGCCTCCCTGGCCCGCAGGAGCACCGCGCGGGCACCCTCGCCGGCGCCGTCGCACTCGCCGCGGGCCAGGCGCCGCGCCGACCAGTCCGCCTGCACCGCCCAGCGGAAGCGCAGCAGCACCGGCAGCGCCGCGTGCAGCTCGCCCTCGTCGACCGGGCCGGCCGCGAGGTAGCCGTCCAGCAGCTCCGCCGCCGTCTCGGTGCCGCCCGCGTAGACGACCGCCGCCGCGACGTCGTAGAGCAGCGGGCCGGTGCCGCTCGCGCCGCAGTCCAGCAGGCCCGCCCGGCCCGTCGCCGGGTCGACCAGGAAGGTCTCGGGCGCCGGATCGCCGTGCAGCACGCCGTAGGTGAGCCGGTCCATCACCGTCAGCCGGGTCATCGCCGTGACCGCGTCGGTGATCGCCGGGCGCAGCCACGGCTCGATCGCCAGGTGCGCGGCGTCCGGGTCGAGCAGGTTCCAGCGGCGCAGGCCCGGGTGGTGGAAGCCCTGGAGCGCGCGGTGCACCGCGCCCAGACGGTCGCCCCAGAACTGCTGGTCGATCGGGTCGCGGCCGTCCAGGGTCCGGCCCGGCGCCCTGCGGAGCACGGCGAACGCGCCGGCCGGCGTCTCCGCCGTGAGGCCACCCGAGAGGGTACGCACGGGCTCACCCGCCTCGACCCCGGTGCCCCGCAGGTGTTCCGCGGCGGCCAGCCCCGCCTCGACGGGCAGGCGGGCGGCCGGGTCGGCCAGGCGGACCACGAAGCGCACCCCGCCGGCGGTCACGTCCCAGCAGCGCGACAGGATTCCCCCGGTCAGCGCCGTGATGTCCGCGGGCACGAGGTGCCACCGGTCGCGCAACGTCGATCGAAGAAGGTCGTCATCCCGCACGGCGGCGATTATCCCGGTACAGACCGTAATGCCAACGGACACCGTGGGCGATAGTCACGCAAGGCGATTGGAGGGTGTACAGAAAGCGATGAGCGCGGGATGATCGTATGCGTCTGCTGGATGTATCAAATGGCGTCGACAGCGCTCTTCATGCTAAGAGTGATCGTTCGCGTCGTGGGGCCGGCGCCGGACAACTACGTCCACGGGTGGTCCCGACCGGGGAGAGGGACTTTACCGTGGATCATCGCCTAGCAGAGCAGGGTGACGCGCTCACAGGCGTGGACATGTTCGCCGGCCTGGAGCCTGACGTCCGGCAGCGGGTCATCGCCGCCGCAGTGCCCCGGACCTACCGCAAGGGTCAGATCCTTTTCGTCGAGCACGACCCCGGCGACTCCCTGATCATCCTCCGGCGCGGCGCCATCGCCGTCTTCCGCACCGCGCCGACGGGCGAGCGCGCGGTCCTGACCGTGGTGCGCCCGCCCGACGTGCTCGGCGAGGTGTCCCTTCTGGACGCCCTGACCCGCTCGGCCTCGGCCGAGGCGATCGAGGACAGCCAGGCGCTCGCCCTCTCCCGGGTCGCCTTCATCGACCTCGTGCACTCCAACCCCCGCATCCTGGACGCGGTGATGCGCTCGGTCGGCGCGCTCATCCGCCGACTCACCGAGCAGAACGCCGACCACGTCTTCCTCGACCTGCCGGGCCGGGTCGCCAAGACGCTGGTGCGGCTGGCCGGCGAGAACCAGGCGCCGATGATCACGATCGAGCTCAACCAGAGCCAGCTCGCCGAGATGGCGGGCGGCTCCCGGCAGAGCGTCAACCAGGCCATCGGCTCCTTCGCGAGCCGGGGCTGGCTGCGCACCGAGGGCCGCCGCATCGTGGTCACCGACGTCTCAGCCCTGCGCCGCCGAGCGGGCATGGCTGACCGGTAAAAGGTCTAGTCGTTCACGGGCGTCCTGGCGGGCGTCGGCGCGACGATGGCGGTCTTGAGGCTGGCGGCGTAGACGTCGACGTACTCGCGGCCGCTGAGGGTCATCAGCTCGTACATGATCTCGTCGGTCACCGCGCGCTCGACGAAGCGGTCGCCGAGTGAGGAGGCGTAGCGGGAGAAGTCCAGCGGCTCGCCGAAGCGGACCTTGACCCGCTTGATCTTGGGGATGAGCTTGCCCGTCGGCTGGATCTCGTCGGTGTTGAGCAGCGCGACCGGCACGACCGGCGCGCCGCTCTCCAGCGCCAGCCGGGCGACGCCGGTCTTGCCGCGGTAGAGCCGCCCGTCGGGCGAGCGGGTGCCCTCCGGGTAGATGCCGGCGATGTTGCCCGAGCGCAGCACCCGCAACTGGGTGTCCAGCGCGGCCCGGGCCGCCTTGCCACCCGAACGGTCCACGGGGATGGTGCCCGTACTGACGAAGAACTGCCGCATGAGCCAGCCCTTGATGCCCTTACCGGTGAAGTACTCCGCCTTGGCGACGAACGTCACCCGCCGTTTCACCAGCAGCGGTGTGAAGATCGAGTCGGAGAATGAGAGGTGGTTGCAGGCAAGGATCACCGGGCCAGATGCCGGAACGTGGTCGAGCCCCTTCACATCGGGGCGGAACAGACATTTTAGGACGGGTCCGAGCACCACGTACTTGAGCAGCCAGTAGAACACCGAAGTCCTTTCCCGCGCGCCACGGTCGTGGGCAGAGGAAAGCGTACGAAGCGGGAGCGGCACGCCACAACGCACTCCCGCAACCGGCGTCTGTCGTGTCACCATTCAAGACACGGTCGGGGCCGGCGCAACACGGCCGGACGGCTCCGCCGGATGGGGCGGACACGACGCGCGACGGCGCGGAGCGAGGAGTGAAGCAGGGTGTCAGCGGGTGGCGCCCGTCGCGGGCGGCGGGACAACGGACTCGACGCGGCCGACTACGCGGTCGCGGGCGACGTCGATCCGCGCGTGGGTGAACACCTGCTCGACGTGCTGGCGGCCGGCGGCATCGCCGCCTACCTGCAACCGTCCGCCGATCTCAACCCCATCCTGCGCGCGACCACGTTCCCCGCTCGGCCCACGGACCGGCTCTACGTCGACCGCACCCACCTCGACACCGCCCGCGAGCACCTCGACAAGCTGACCGGCGGCGCCGACCCTACGCCGCCCGCGCCCCGGGCCGGCACCCGCACCGGCGGCGACCAGAGCGACGTCGACGCCGAGTGGGCCAAGATCGTGGCCGGCTTCCACACCGCCGTCGACCCGACCGCGCCGCCGTGGCCGGCCGCCGAGGGCGTCGACCCGACCCGGGCGCCCGATCCGCCGAAGAGCGACGGGCCCGATCGGCCGCGCCAGCCCGGCGGCACGCTTCCGTCGGCGACCGACATCTCCGGCATCTCGCTGAACCGCCGCCGCACCGACGAGCCGTCGCTGCGCGACGGGCTGGACACGTTCGGCACCGGCATCGACGACGACAGCGACGACGATCGCTACACGCCCCCGCCCCCGCCGCCGCTGCCGCACATCTCCAAGTACGCCGTCGCCGGCGTGCTCGGCGTGGTCCTCGGTTTCGTGCTCTTCCTCTTCCCCTGGCTGCTGCCGATCGACCGCAACTACGTGACGCTGATCGGCTTCACCGCGATCGTCGGCGGCGCGGTGACGCTGGTCTGGCGACTGCGCTCCGGTGACGACGACGATGACTTCGATGACGGCGCGGTCGTATGAAAAGCGACATAATCCAGCATCATTGTTTCGCTCGGTAGTCATCGCGTAGCCTCTCGTGGATGCGCCAGAGCTCGCTCGTGGTCGTCGCCAACCGTCTTCCGCTGGATGACAACGCCGCCCCCGACGGTGCCTGCGAGTGGCGGCGCAGCCCCGGCGGCCTCGCCAGCGCCCTGCACGCGATCCTGCAGCAGACCCCCGCGACGTGGGTCGGCTGGGACGGCGGCATCGACACCGCGCCCGCCCTGCCCGACATCGGCACCCTGCGGATCAGGCCCGTCGCGCTGTCCGAAGAGGAGCTGCGCGGCTACTACGAGGGCTTCGCCAACTCGACGCTCTGGCCGCTGTACCACGACGCCGTCGAGCAGCCGGTCTTCGACCGCGGCTGGTGGGAGACCTATCGGGACGTCAACCGCCGCTTCGCCGAGGCGGCGGCCGAGGTCGCCGAGCCCGGCGCCGCGATCTGGGTGCAGGACTACCACCTGCAGCTCGTGCCGCAGCTGCTCCGCGAGCTGCGCCCGGACGTGCTGATCGGCTTCTTCCTGCACGTGCCGTTCCCGCCACCCGAGCTGTTCATGCAGCTCCCCCGCCGCTCCGAGCTGCTGCGCGGGATGCTCGGCGCGGACCTGGTCGGCTTCCAGCGACCACAGGCGGCACACAACGTCGCCCAGCTCGCCGTGAAGCTGTTCGGCGCCCGGACCACCGACGACCAGATCACCCTCGACGGCCGGGTGGTGCGCACCCGCGCGTTCCCGATCTCCATCGACGTGGCCGAGATGCAGGCGCTCGCCGCCCGGCCCGACGTCGTCGGCCACGCCGAGCAGCTGCGCGCCGACCTGGGACAGCCGCGGCGGGTGCTGCTCAGCGTCGACCGGCTCGACTACACAAAGGGGATCGAGCACCGGCTGACGGCGTACAGCGAGCTGCTGCGCGACGGCCGGGTCAAGGTCCGCGACACGGTGATGGTGCAGGTGGCCGTCCCGAGCCGGGAGCGGGTCGACAGCTACCGGGTGCTGCGGGACCGGATCGAGGGCGAGGTCGGCCGGATCAACGGCGAGTACGGCCGCGTCGGCGAACCCGCGATCCACTACCTGAACCAGTCGTTCGACCGCGCCGAGCTGGCCGCGCTCTACCAGACCGCGGACGTGATGGTGGTGACGCCGCTGCGCGACGGCATGAACCTGGTCGCCAAGGAGTTCGTCGCCGCCCGCGCGGCGAACACCGGCGCGCTGGTGCTCAGCGAGTTCGCCGGGGCGGCGGCCGAGCTCGAGGACGCGTTCCTGGTCAACCCGCACGACGTCGACGGGCTGAAGACCACGCTGCTGCAGGCGATGGACGCCGACCAGGCGGACCTGGAACGCCGGATGACGGCGATGCGCGAACACCTCGCCACCCACGACATCCTGGCCTGGGCCCGCGCGTACCTGACCGCCCTCGACCACACCGGCCGGCTGGCGGCCGGCCTGCTACGCCGCTAGCTCCTTGCCGAGCCAGTCCAGGATCGCGTCGATCGGCTCCTGCCACTTGGTGTCCAGCATCAGGTCGTGGCTCATGCCCGGGAACAGCAGCGGGGCGCCGCCGTACCGGGCCGCCGCGCGGTCCAGCGCCGAGCGCGGCACCACCCGGTCGTCCGGGCTGCCCACGACCAGGGTCGGCGGCGCGCCGACCGGCGCACCCGCCGGCTTGGCGAACAGCACCTGCCGGTAGATCCGGGCCGGTGCCCGCACCAGACGCGCGCGGTAGTCCTCCGCCTCCGCCAGGTCGGCGCCGAACAGCTGCCGGCGGCTCAGCCGGGGCGCGGCGCCGAACAACGCCGGAAGCGTGCCGAACGGGTTGGCCCGCAGCGCCGCGCCGAGCGCCGCCCAGCCCGGCGGCACCGGCGCGGCCAGGACCGCGGCCCGGGCCGGATAGCGGGTCAGCGCGTGCGACACCAGCAGCGCGCCGGCGCCGTGGCCGACCAGCACGGCCTGGCGCGGCAGGCTCGCCGCCACCTGGACCACGTCGTGCACGTAAGCGCGCAGCGAACCCTCGGGCCGGTGGCTCACCGCGTACGCCGCGAAGCCCCGCGAGGCGGTGTGCGCGAGCCAGTGCTCGGCGAACGCCCAGGCGCCGTGCCCGATCCCGGGAACGAAGAGCACCGGCGGCAGGTCGCCCGGGCTCTCCGGCAGCGCCTCGACCACCTCCCGCTCGACCGCCGGCACCGGCGCCGTCCAGTCCTCGAAACGCAGCACCTGCGGGGTCATGCCGCACCCTCCATCTGCTTCAGCAGGCCCTCGAGGGCGCGCAGGTAGCTGGTGTGGCTGACCTCGAACCAGTGCCGCGACGACCGCACGACCCGCAGCTGGGACCACGACCGCACCGGCCGCGTCGACTCCTTCTGCTGCACCGCGGCCGCCCGTTCCGGATCGGCGAGCCGCAGCCGCAGCCAGCGGGCCACGGCGACGCTCTGCCAGTGCGCGAGCGGGAACAGCCCGGCGTCGGGCTGCAGCAGGCCGATCACGGCGAGCGTGGGGTGCTTGCGGGCGAACGCGTGCAGGTGCAGGTCCGGCCGGCCGTCCTCGTCGATGTCGAGCAGCTCGGGGGCGAGGAACTCGAACCGCGGCAGGTATCCCGTCGCCGTGATGATCAGGTCGGGCTCGACGCGCCGCCCGTCGGCGAGCTCCACAGTCGAGGAGTCCATCCCGGTGACGTCCGGCAGCGGGGTGATCCGGCCGTGGCCCAGGTAGTAGACGAGCTGGCTGTTGACCACCGGGTGGCTCTCGTACGGGCGGTGGTCGGGCCGGGGCAGCCCGAACCGGGTGATGTCGCCGACCGTCAGCCGCAGCGTGCGGTGGTAGATCCACTGGCGCAGCCGCAGCGGCAGGCGCAGCTGGAGCAGCTTGTCGTTGACCTGGTCGGCGGGGCGGCCCAGCACGTACTTGGGCGCGTACCAGTAGCCGCGGCGGGTCGAGTGCCAGACGGTGGTGGCCTGCTGTGCGGCCTCGACCGCGATGTCGCAGCCGGTGTTGCCGCCGCCGACGACCAGCACCTTCTTGCCGCGCAGCTGCGCGGGGTCCTTGTACGCCGACGCGTGGATCACCTGCCCCCGGTACGCCGACGTGTCGACCGGCAGCGGCTTCGGCGACCAGTTGTGCCCGTTGGCGACGATGACGGCCGCGTACCGCTGGATCCGCTCGGCGCCGCCGCCGGTGCTGCGCGTCGTCACGTCCCAGCGGCCGTCACCGACGGGCGCGACGGACACGACCTCGGTGCCGAACCAGATGCTGTCGCCGAGCCCGAAGTGCCGCGCGTAGCGCTCCAGGTAGGCCAGCATCTGGCTGTGGTGCGGGTAGTCCGGCCAGTCGTCCGGCATCGGGAAGTCGGGGAACTCCGTGAGCGGGCGCGAGGAGATCAGGTGCGTGCTCGCGTACACCGGGCTGCGGTCGTGCCGCCAGTTCCAGGCGCCGCCGACGGACGTCTCGCGCTCGTAGCAGTCGACGGAGAATCCCTGCTCACGCAGGTTCTTGATCGCCGCAAGGCCGCTGCCGCCCGCGCCGATCACACAGACCGCGTCGTGCCGGTCCGCTATGTCTGAGGTGTCTTGCACCCGCAGATACTCGCAGACGCGAACCCAACTCGGAAGCGCGCGATAGAGCTACGAAGCGGGCAGCCCGAGTTCCGCCAGGACCGGAAGATGATCACTGGCCCGGCGGGCCCGCTCGGTGTCGACGACCTCGTACCGCGAGACGTCGATATCGGGCGATACGAACAACGCGTCGAGCCGCAGCCGGGGCAGCGTCGCCGGGAACGTCAGCGACGAACAGGCGGCTCCGCCGGTGTCGACGAGGCCGTCCGCGACCGTGCGCCAGGCACCGCCGCCCGGCCCCTCGTTGAGGTCACCGCCCGCGATCAGCGGCCCCTCGACGGCCGACAGCGCCTCCTTCCAGCGGGCGGCCTGGTCGGGCCGCTCACCCGCGTCGGTGGCCAGGTGCGAGCCGGCGACGGTGAACCGGCCGCCCCGCACCGAGCAGCGCGCGAACGCCGCACCGCGCAGGTGCCGCCCGGGCGTCAGCGGGTAGCGCAGGCACCAGGTCTCGTGCACCCGCACCCGCAGACTGACCAGCAGCAGATTGCCCAGCGACGGCAGCCCACCGGCGGCGACCACCATGCCGAGCTCGTCGGCCAGCGCCGCGCACTTGTGCCGCCAGCGGAACCGGCGCGGCGCCTCCTGCACGATCACGACGTCCGGGTCGATGTCCCGGACCAGCCCGGTCAGGGCCGCCCGGTCGTCGCGCAGCCCGTGCACGTTGTAGCTCAACACCCGCAGCGGGACCCCGGACACGTCGTGCTCCTCGTCGTCGGTTCAGATCCGTCGTGCCAGGTCGGCGGCGCCGAGCACGCCCGCCGTGTTGCCGGTCTCGGCCGCCTTTATCTCGGCGACCGGGAACCGCCCCCGCTGGGCCAGCTGGTCGCGATAGGTCCGCTCGGTCGGCCCCATCAGCAGGTCGCCCGCGTCGATGACCCCGCCGCCGACCACCAGCACCTGCGGGTCGAAGACCTGCGCCAGGTCGGCCATCGCCATCCCGAGCCAGTAGCCGATCTGCGCGAACGCGTCCCGGGCGACACCGTCGCCGCGCTGCGCGGCCTCGGTGACCATACGCCCGCTGATCGCACCGGCGTCGCCGGCGGCGAGCTCGAGCAGCAGCTCGGCCCGCCCGGGCTCCTGCCGCGCCCCGGCCCGCGCGAAGCGGACCAGGGCGTTGCCGCTCGCATACTGCTCGAGACACCCGAGCCGCCCGCACCCGCACGGATGACCGTCGGGCACGGACAGAACATGCCCCAGCTCGCCGGCGACACCGTTCGCGCCCCGCCACAACGCCCCGTTGAGCACGACCCCGCCACCGATCCCGGTGCCGACCGTGATCATCACCATCGAGTCGTCGGCCTGCCGCGCGGCGCCGTAGCGGAACTCGGCCCAGGCGGCGACGTTGGCGTCGTTCTCCAGCACGGTCGGCAGCCCGACGGCCTTGGAGACGTAGTCGCGCACCGGCTCGTCCCGCCACGCCAGGTTCGGCGCGAAGAGCACGGTCGCCCCCGCGGCGTCGATCCAGGCGGCGGCGCCGATACCGACGGCCTTCGCTTCGGGATGCGCGGCGGCCAGCTCGGCGGCCACCGCCACGATCGTGTCCCGGGTGCCCGCCGGGTCGTGCGCCGGGGTCTCACGACGGGTCTGCGCCAGCACCACGCCCTGCTCGTCCACCACCCCGCCGGCCACCTTCGTGCCGCCGACGTCGATCCCGATGGTCAGCGTCACGCCGCCAGTTCCCCTCTTGTTGTCTTACACCGGGTCGCGCGGCCGGGCGTCGTCGCCCGCACCACCGCCCCGGTCCTCGGCCGCCGAAGCGACCGGCTCAGTGCCCGGAACATCATGATCCACGCTGGGCATCTCCGCCACACCGGTACAAACCCTCGTGTCGCTATTTGCCGGGTTCCAACAGCGATGACCATGGTGGCGCCAATCACGTTGCCAACGAGCTACAGCGATGACCCCTGCCTTACTTCACTTCCTCCGATCCTTTTTCCTTACGCGCACCGGCGCCCTCAACCGCAGCATCGGCGCCCTCGACCTGCTCCCGCTCCGGGTTTCCCTCCCGGCCCGCGGCCGGCCGGGCCGCCGCACCGGTGGCGGTCACGCCGGTCGGCACGCCCTCTGCCGCAGCGCCGGGAGCGTCCCCACGAGCCCTCGCCGCCCCAGCCCGCTGCCGCCCCACAACAGCCCCAGCCTCCTCAGCCACCACAGCGCCCTCAGGCACCGCCGACTGCTCAGGCGCCACAGGCGCGTCGGGTGCCTCGGCCTGCTCAGATACCACAGCGGTGGCAGGCGCCGCTGGCTTCCCAGGCGCCGCACGCCGCCCAGAGGCCGCACGCCGCCCGGATGCAGCAGGTTGCCCAGGCGTCCCAGGCCGCTCAGATACCGCCGATGGCTCAGGCGCCACCAGGTGCTCGGCCACCCCCACTGCCGGCTCCCCAGGTGCCACAACCTGCTCAGGCACCTCAGACCGTTCAGGCACGACAGCCGTGCCAGAAGCCGCAGCCGCCCCGGGCGTCACAGCCTGCGTAGACGCCGCGGGCCGCCCAGATGTCCCAGGCCGCTCGGATGACGCAGATGGCTCAGGGGTGACGGACCGCTTCGGCGCCGGGGATCGTCCGGCTGCCGCCGACGGCTCGGGTGCGGCGGGTCGCGTCGGCGCTCCGGGTCGCCGGGTCGGCGCGAGTCGCCCCGGTGCCCGGGTCGCGGCCGCCCACGGGTCACCGGCCGGCCGGGCTCCCGCGACCGGCCCGGCATCGTCCACATCCGCACCGGCGTCGGCCGGACCGTCCGGCGCCGCCGCCGCGGGCTTCGGCTCAGGGGCGGGGCGGGGAGTCCGGGTCGCCGCCGTCCACGGGTCGGCTCCCTCGCGGACGTCCTGCTCCGTCGGGACGCGTTCCGGCGGGCGGGCGGTGCCGCCGCGGGTCGCCGCCGACCAGGCCTCGTCCGGTGTGGGCGTCGGGCGGGGCGCCGGCTGCGGCCGAGGCCGGACACCGGCGGCGCTGGACATCGCCGACAGACCGCGAAGCATCCTCGCCAGGCCGCTCGCCACGTCGCCCGCGCCGGTGGCCAGCCGCTCGGCGGATTCCGCGCTCGGGTTGCGCAGCCCGGCGATCGCCCGGCACACCGGGCACACGCAACACTCCGCGCTACCCGTGGCCCAGCCGCGATGCTGCCCGGCGTTCTGCTGTCCGGTGTTCTGCTGCTCAGCGCCGCCGGATTCAGCACGATCGCCGCCGAGGAACTGACCGACCACGCCGGACAGCAGGTCGCCCAGTCCGGCCGTACCGGATGAATCGTCGCGGCCGGGCCGCGCGGCACCCGCGCCGCTCTCCGCGACCATCGCGAGCACCGTGGCGACCAGCCGCTCGGCCTCCTGGCGTGCCGTTCCCGTGGTCCCTGGCATCTCTGCTCCCCCTGCTCGCGGCCGCCGACGGGCCCGGCCCGTCGGACCGGCTACGCCTCGGCGAGGCTCTCGACCCGCCGCTTGAGCTCCTTCAGCGCCGTGTCCATGATCATTTTCTCGGCCTTGCGGCGGAACATGCCGAGCATGCCGATGGAGAGTTCTACCTCGAGCATGTACTGCACCGTGGTCGTGCCGTCTCCATTGTCGGTCAGGTCATAGGAACCGTTCAGGGTCCGCTGCATCTTCGACGGCGCAACTAGGTGCCACTCGATCCGGGACAGATCCTCCGCGTACGCGTAGTCCAGGGTGTAGTCGTCGGAGAGCGGGCCCGCGTCCATGACGAAGCGGACCTTGGCGGCGTAGCCGTCCTCGTACTCCTCGATGACCTCGACCTGCTTCATCGCGTCCGCCCATTCGGGGTACCGCGGGAAGTCACAGATCACCGCCGCCACCTGATCGAGGGGCGCGTGGACCTGGATCGACTGCGTCGAGCTGTCCGCCATGGCTGGGAGGCTACCCGGTGCGGACCCGGATCCGGGCGACCGGGACCGCGGTTCGCCGGGTCGGATCCGCAGCCCCGGCCCCGGTCCCGCACCCATACGCCAGAGCCGGACGAGGTGACATCCCGATCACCACACCCCACCCCCGCAAGCCGGCGCCCCCATCACCACGCCTCCACCTCGGCAAGGCGGCGTCCCCATCACCACGCCTCCACCTCGGCAAGGCGGCGTCCCCATCACCACACCCCCACCCGGCAAGGCGGCGTCCCCATCACCACACCCCCACCCGGCAAGGCGGCGGCCCGGTCACCACACCCCAACCCCCGCAAGGCGGCGCCCCCATCACCACGCCTCGACCCCGGCAAGCCAGCGCCCCACCACCACACCCCCACCCCGGGCAAGCCAGCGCCCCACCACCACGCCTCCACCCCGGCAAGCCAGCGTCCCACCTCCACGCCTCCACCCCGGCAAGCCAGCGTCCCCACCTCCACGCCTCCACCCCGGCAAGACGGCGCCCCACCACCACACCCCCACCCCGGCAAGACGGCGGCCCGAATCCCGATCTCCGCGGCCCCGGCAGGGCCGGGCGTGCCGCGCCAGTGGGCCGTTGTCACAGGGTGCGGCTACGATCCGTCACGTGCCAGCCTCAGCCCGCGTTCCCGAGCGCATCCATCCGCTCGCGGTGGCGGCCCGCCTAGTCATGCTCGCCCTGGTCGCCGTCCTCACCCTGATCGCCACCCACGACATCGGCCAGCTGCGCTGGATCGCCCTACTGCTGGTCGCGGCCCTGCCGGCCATCTTCTGCCCGGATCACCGCATCTTCGCGCCGCTCGGCCGGTTCGCCGAGGTCACGATCACCGGCCTGGCCGCCGGCTCGGTCGCCGCCGCGGCCAACGCGACCGGCACCGTCGACGCGGGCTTCGGCGCCGAGGCGGTGCTGCCCTACCTGGCAGTCCCGTTGCTGGCCGCGGCGCTGCGCCGTCGTCCGACCGAGGGCGCCGCGCTGCTCGGGGTCGCGGCCGTCTCGATGGTCGTCGGCGGCATCCTGTCCGGCGACGCCACCGGCGACAAGATCATCACCCAGCCCGGCTACCTGGCCGCCGGCGGCCAATGGCTGGTGCTCGGCGCGATCATCACCTTCGCGGCCGACACGATGCGCCAACTCATGGCCCCGGTGGAGAACAAGCCACAGCCCTACGCGGAGGCCACCCGCCTGCTCACCCAGCTACGCAGCGTCGCCCGCTCCCTGCCGGGCGCGACCCTCGACCCGGGCGGCATCTCCGAGCACCTGCTCGAGGAGCTGCGCGCCGTCGCACCCGGCCACCGCGCCGCCGTGCTGTCGGCGAGCGGCGGCGGGCGCCTCGTCGTGCTGGCGCAGACCGGCGCGGAGCGGGTCGACTGGGAGGTCACCCTCGACGCCGACTCGGCGATCGCCGACGCCTGGGCCTCGCAGCAGCCGCAGACCGCCTCGCGCTCGCAGGCCCGGTCGCACCGCGGCGGCGACGCCTCGTCGCTGGTGGTGCCGCTGGTCGCGGGGGTGCGCACGATCGGCCTGGTGATCCTCGAGGCCGACGTCACGAACGCGTACCCGTCGGCGGTGGTCGCCCGGGTCACCGAGGTGACCGGCCCGGCCGCGCTGCGGCTGGAGGCGGCGCTGCTCTTCGACGACGTCCGCTCGCTGGCGACCAATGAGGAACGTCAGCGGCTGGCCCGCGAGATCCACGACGGCGTCGCCCAGGAGCTCGTGATGGTCGGCTACGGCATCGACAACGCGCAGGCGACCCTGCCCGAGGGCGCGGACGAGACGGCCGAGGAGCTGCGCACGCTGCGCGGCGAGGTGACCCGGGTGATCACCGAGCTGCGGCTGAGCCTGTTCGAGCTGCGCTCCGAGGTGGACCGCAACGGCGGCCTCGCCGCGGCCATCGCCGAGTACGCCCGCACCCTGGGCACGTCGGCCGGCCTGCGGGTGCACTTCACCTTCGACGAGTCCACCGCCCGCCTGCCCGCCGCGACGGAGGCTGAGCTCCTGCGCATCGCCCAGGAGGCGATCACCAACGCCCGCAAACACGCCGGCGCCTCCAACCTCTGGGTGACGTGCACGGTCGACCCGCCGTACGCGCAGATCGAGGTCACCGACGACGGCAAGGGCTTCGCCGATGATCGACCAGACGGCCGCTACGGCCTTGCGATCATGGCCGAGAGGGCGGAACGTATCCGGGGCCGGCTGGAGATCAGACCGCGACACCCCAGCGGGACAACCGTTGCGGTAGTGCTCGGAACCTCGGCTCGGCGCGATAGCGTGCGGGATAGCGTTTCCGCACCAGAAGGGGAGTAACCCGAGCATGTCGACCAGTCCGATGCCGACGACCCGCACCAAGGTGCTGCTCGTCGACGATCACGACCTGATCCGTAAGGGGCTGCGGCACGCGTTCGAGCGGGACCGGCAGTTCGAGGTCGTCGGGGAAGCCGCCACGGCCGCCGAGGCCGTCCGGCAGGCCGGCGCACTCCAGCCCGACGTGGTCATCATGGACCTGCGCCTGCCCGACGGCAGCGGCCTCGAGGCCACCCGCGCCCTGCGCAAGAACAACGCCAACATGGGCATCGTGGTGCTCACCATGTACGCGGGCGACGACCAGCTCTTCGGCGCCCTCGAGGCCGGGGCCAGCGCATTCGTGCCCAAGACCGCCCCCGCCGACGAGGTCGTCGCCGCCGCCCGGCACGCCGCCTCGGCACCGAGCGCGTTCACCGCCGCCGACCTCGCCGAGGCGATGAAGCGACGCCTGGCGCCCTCGGGCCCACAGTTGTCGCCGCGCGAGGGCCAGGTCCTGCGCCTGCTGGCCGACGGCATGAGCGTCGCCGGCATCGCCAAGCAGCTGTTCGTCAGCGAGTCCACGGCCAAGACCCACATCTCGAAGCTCTACGAGAAGCTCGGCGCGGCCAACCGCGCACAGGCCCTGATGACCGCCCTCCGCCTCGGCCTGCTCGAGGCACCGGACGCCCCGAAGTTCTGATCTCCACCCGGCATCCGCCCGTCACCCCACACCGGGGCGGCGGGCGGATCCACTTTTCCAGGCACGCTCCCGACATCCTGGGCGATTCTGGACCTACTCAATTTCAGGCCCGTCGAAACACCACCGCCCCCACCCACCACCGGCCCCTCTACTCACCCCACCCACCACCCAAATCCCCCACGGCCCCCCTTGAATCAGCCAGCTCGCCACCAAGCACAACCCGCCACCAAGCACGGCCCGCCGTCAGACGCGGCCCGCCGTCAGACGCGGCCCGCCGTCAGACGCGGCCTGGCCGGGGCCGCCGGTCATTCGGCCTCGGGCCGGGTGATCTGGTGCTAGGTGCGGCCTGCCATCAAGCGCGGCCTGCCATCAACGCGGTCTCGCCGCGGTCTCCGGCCGTTCGGCCTCGGGCCGGATGATCTGGTGCCAGGCGCGACATGCCATCAAGCGCGGCCTGGCCGCGGTCTCCGGCCGTTCGACCTCAGGCCGGATGATCTGGCGCCAGGCACGACATGCCATCA
>NZ_JBITLR010000003.1:0-422225 GCF_044465445.1 Actinoplanes sp. NPDC049668 | reverse complement strand
TCAAACGCGACCCGCCGTCAACGCAGCCTCGCCGCGGTCTCCGGCCGTTCAGCCTCAGGCCGGATGATCTGGCGCCAGGCACGACATGCCATCAAACGCGACCCGCCGTCAACGCAGCCTCGCCGCGGTCTCCGGCCGTTCAGCCTCAGGCCGGATGATCTGGCGCCAGGCACGACATGCCATCAAACACGGCCTGGCCGCAGCCGCCAGCCGTTCGGCCTCGGGCCGGGGGACCTGATGTCAGGCGCGGCCGGCCGTCAGGCGGCGAGCGGCGAGGTAGGCCTCGCAGCCGAGGCAGAGACCGAATGCCGCGTTCAGGAACGCCGCCAAGAGACCGAAAGCGGTGAACACCATGCCGAGCGCCGCCGCGCCGCTGAGATAGCCGATCGACGCGACCGCGAGGAAGGCGAAACCAACAAGCTGCGCGAAGCGCACCGGGGCGGCGTCTTCCCGCTCCGTCGCCGGACCGAGCCGCGGTGCGATGAGAGCCCGGTAGACGAGGGCGTAGGGCCCGCGGCGCGGGTCGGCGGCCGTGATCGCGAAGACGATCGTCTGCGCGAGCGCGAGCCAGCCCCAGCCGGTCGCCAGAACAACGGCGAGGACGACGGTGGTCAGCACCGCGGCAAAGCGCGGCCCACGCGGATCAAGCTGCATTCTCTGAGCCTGGCATGCCGGGGCATCGCCGTCGTAGTGAGTCCCATCACCGGCGCGCGGGTGCAAATTCGCAGGCCAGGGCCGGATCCCGGTTCCGCTCGCAGCGCCGCTCAAACCTCCACGAGCGCACCTCAAGGTCACAACGCGCCTAGAAAAGTCGCGGGCGCGTCCGCACCTCAGCGAATCGTGTCCGTCGGCCGCAAACGCGGCCAGGGCCGGACCTCCAACGCCTCCGGCCCGCCGCGAGCCGGACGGGGATCTAGCGCGCCGGCAGCAGGTCGGCCAGGGCCGCAATGAGCTGCGGCTTTCCAGGGACGCCGGTGGCGCGCTTGGCGACCCGGCCCTCGGCGTCCAGCACCAGTAGCGTCGGGGTGCGCCAGATGCCGAGCGCACGCACCGCCGCCAGGTGGCTCTCCGCGTCGACCTCGACGTGCTGCACCTCCGGCAGCAGGCCGACGACCTCGGAACTGATCCGCCGCACCGCTCGGCACGGCGCGCAGAACGCCGAGGAGAACTGCAGCAGCGTGGCCGGCGCGGGCCGCACACCGAGCGCCTGCAGCAGCACGGGGTCGATCCGCTCCCCCGCAGCGCTCGGATCGGCACCACCCGCGGCCTCCAGCGGCGCGACCGTCGCCTCAGGCGACTCCGCCACGCCCAGCGACGAAACCACGCCGATCGGCGCCGCGTCCCCAGCCGGAACCACACCACCAGACGCCACCGCGTCCCCAGCCGGGACCACACCACCAGACGCCACCGCGTCCCCAGCCGGAACCACACCACCAGACGCCACCGCGTCCCCAGCCGAGATCACACCACCAGACGGCACCGCACCACCAGGCGAGACCACACCACTACGCGAGACCGCGGCGGGAGGCGGCGGCGCGACGGCCGAGGCCGGGGCCTTCGCGGGGCGCAGGCGCCCGTCGGCGCGGCGCCGCCACAGGCCCGCGGCGGTGCCCAGCAGCAGGACCGCCGCGACGACGATCAGGCCGGTGGTGTCCATCCGCCCACTCTGGCACGCCGCGCAGCCGCGCCGCGATGTGACCTACGACGCCGCCTGATAGGCGCTGGCCTGCAGCCCGAACAGCTGCGCGTAGATCCCGCCCTCGGCCATCAACGACCCGTGGTCACCCTCCTCGGCCACCGTGCCGTGGTCCAGCACGTAGATCCGGTCGGCCTCGCGCACGCTCGCCATCCGGTGCGTGATCAGCACGACCGTGCGGCCGGCGGCGAGGTGGCGCAGCCGGCGGTAGACCTCGTGTTCGGCGCGGGCGTCGAGGTTCGCGGTTGGTTCGTCGCAGATCAGCAGTGGTGCGTCGCGGTAGAACGCCCGGCTGACCGCGAGCCGCTGCCACTGCCCGCCGGAGAGGTCCGCGCCGTCGGTGAAGTGCCGGGAGAGCAGCGTGTCGTACTGCCGGGCGAGCTCCATGACGAAGTCGTGCGCGTCGCCGGCCCGGGCCGCCTCGAGCACGAGCGCGGCGTCGACGCCGCGCTCGTACCGGCCGATGGTGATGTTGGATCGCGCGGAGAGCGGCCACCGGGTCGGCTCCTGCATCACGACCGCGACCTGGCCGCGAACCGTGTCGGGGTCGAAGGCCGTGAGGTCGACGCCGTCCCAGCGGATCGTGCCGGCCTGCGGCCAGTAGAGCCCGGCGAGCAGGCTGGCCAGGGTGGACTTGCCGGAGCCGTTCTCGCCGACCAGCGCGATGATCTCCCCGCGCCGCAGCGTCATGCTGACGTCGCGGACGGCGGGCCGTTCGGCGTCGGGATAGCTGAACGTGACGCCGTCCAGCCGGATCTCCCGAAGCAGCGCCGGCGCGGCCCGGCCGGGCGCCGGCTCGGTGCGGGCCCGCGACAGGTCGCAGAACCCCTGGAAATCGGCGAAATACAGACCCTGTTCGAACACCCGGTTGGCGGTGAAGGCCAGCTCGGTGAGCTTTCCGATACCCATACTGATCGCGTACGCGGCAGCGCCGCCGGCCGCCAGCTCCATGCGGCCGGTCCAGAGCAGCCAGAGCAGCGTGGCGTAGGTGACCCCGGTGGCGACGCCGCTCAACGCCGTGCCGACGAGGGTGGTGCGCACCTGGCGCCCGGAGACGCGGATCTCCTCGCTGGTCGAGACGGCAAGCAGCCGCCGCACCTCGGCGAGCAGGTACTCGCGCAGCGTGAAGGCCCGCAGCTCCGGCGCGGGCTCCCGGGCGGCGAGCAGCTCGGCGAGCATCCGCTGCCGCCGCCAGACGGCGATGAGCCGCAGCACCCGCCGGTACCCGAGCCGCGCCGACCGGACCGCGGCCCACCCGATGGGCAGCACGGCGAGCACGAGCAGCGGCAGCAGCACGGGATGCAGCACGGCAAGCACGCCCGCGGCGGCGGCGAGGCCGATCAGGTTGGTACCGAGCTCGATGGCCCGGTCGACGAGCTGCTGCGCCGCGGAGATACCGCGGTCGCGGGCACGTTCCATGGCGTCGCGCCATCCGGGATCGTCGAACGTGGACAGATCGACCCGGGTGGTCAGCTCAAGCAGCCGCATCTCCGCGGCCTCGTAGACCTTGGGCGACAGACGCCCGTTGGCCGCCGCGGCGGCCGAGCTGAGCAGGCCCCGCACGGCCAGGGCCCCGATGAGCAGAAGCAGCGACGGTACGGCCGCACGCACCCGTTCGGGCGTGGGCCCGTCGCGGAGCAGCCCATCGAACACGCCGACGACGCTGATGATCCCGACCGCGCTGGCGACCCCGGCGGTCAGCTGCAGCACGGCGACGGCGACGGTGGTACCCCGGCTGGCCTGCCACGCAAGCGACCAGGCGGACCGAAGCAGCCGCGGCAGCCGCCGAAACATCCGCAAAAAGGTCGTGTGGGCGGCCTCCTCAGTGCTGGTCAGCCAGTACGGAAGAGCGAGCTCTTCGCCATCGGACCACTCACTCTCGCCACCGACTCCCATCGCCTCGCCGGAAGTGGGAGCGGGAGCGGAACCAGGACCAGGACCAGGACCGGAACCGGGAGCGGGACCGGGACCGGGAGCGGGACCGGGAGCGGAACCGGGAGCGGAACCGGGAGCGGCAGCAGGACCGGAAGTGGGCCGGTTGCCGGCCAGCCCTGTTCCGGCCGCCGGTTCGCTACCCCTGTCCGGCTCGTCGGCCTCCTGTTTTGAGTCCTGTTCGTGGGTGGCGTCCTGCCGGATGGCGTCCCGCATCGGCGGCTCCCGTCCGTGGGCTCTCAGCCGTTCCTACGCCTCACTCACGTGACGTGTCCATTCATATACGAGGAGTGATTACTCATTCATCTCGGCGTCAGGTCGGGCGTAGCAGGTCGGTCAGGCGGGCCGCCTTGGTCTCCCAGCGCCACTCGCGCTCGACCCAGGATCGGCCGGCCGCGCCCATCTCCTTGGCGCGTAGCGGGTCGGCCAGCAGGTCGGCGAGGCGTCCCGCGATCGCCGGTACGTCGCGGCCGCCGACCACGAAGCCGGTCTCGCCCTCGCGTACCGCGTCCGGCGCCCCGCCCGAGTCGCCCGCTACCACCGGGAGCCCGGTTGCCGAGGCCTCCAGGTAGACGATCCCGAGGCCCTCCACGTCGAGGCCGGCGCCGCGGGTGCGGCACGGCATGGCGTAGACGTCGCCGGCGGCGTAGTGCGCGGGTAGCTCCTCCCACGGGACCGAGCCGGTGAAGACCACGTCGGACTCGACGCCCTCGGCGCGTGCCAGCTCGCGCAGCTTCTTTCGGTACGGGCCGCCGCCGACGATGAGCAGGGCCGCGCCCGGGACCCGGCGGCGGATCGTCGGCAGGGCGCGGATCAGCATGTCCTGGCCCTTGCGCGGCACCAGGCGGGAGACGCAGACGATCACCGGGCGGTCGCTCAGGCCGTGCTTGGCGCGCACCGCCGAGCCGTCGACGCCCGGGTGGTAGGTCTCGACGTCGACGCCCGGCGTCAGCCGCTCCAGGTCGGTGAGGCCGTGCAGCGCGCGATCGAGGCGTACCCGCTGGAACTCCGTCAGGTAGGTCACCACGTCGTTGCCGCGCGCGGTCCGGCGCAGCAGCTGCCGAGCGCCCGGCAGGGCCGCCCAGCCGATCTCGTGGCCGTGCGTCAGCGACACCGCGCGCTCGATGCCCGAGCGGCGTCGCAGCCCGTCGGCCAGCAGTCCGAGCGGCGCCGCCGCGCCGAACCAGACGCTGTCGCAGCCGTGCGACCGGGCGATCTCGGCGGCCCGCCGGGCGACGGCGGGCGTCGGCAGCAGTACGCCGGTGTCCTCGCGGACGACCTCGAACGGCTGCTCAGCGTCGAACCTCTCCGCACCTTTCCAGGTGGATGCGTAGGCGACGACCGAGCCCGGCGGCTGGCGCACCGCGAGGTTGTGCACGAACTGCTGGATGCCGCCCGGCCGCGGCGGGAAGTCGTTGGTGACCAGCAGGGTGCGGCCCATCAGCGCTCCCCGCGGGCGTACGCGCGCGCGGCGGCCATCCGCTCCACCGTGGACGGGTGCGAGGCAAACATCAGGTACTCCCAGGTCGGCGGGTCGGGATCGGAGAGGTTCACGGTGCCGAGGCGGTGCTGCATCGCCTCGAAGGTCGCCGCGTCGCCGGTCAGGTCGAGGGCGTGGGCGTCGGCCCGGGCCTCGACGCGCCGGGAGACCAGCGCCTGTATCGGGCCGCCGATCAGGCCGGCGACGGTGACCAGCGCCAGCAGCAGCGCGATCGTGCGCGGCTCGCCCATCGAGGCGGTGCCGGCCACCCGCAGCAGCCAGCCCAGCGAGCCGAGCAGGAACAGCACGATCACCGCCGCGGCGGCGCCGAGCGCGCCGATGATCGTGCCGGTCAACACGTCGCCGCGTTTGGCGTGGCCCAGCTCGTGTGCGGTGACCGAGACGACCTCGTCGGGCGTCGCCTCGGTCAGCATCGTGTCGTAGACCACGATGCGCCGGGTCGGCCCGAACCCGGACACATACGCGTTCACGGCCCGGGTGCGGCGCGAGGCGTCGGCGACCAGCACGTCGCGGACCGGCACGCCGTCGCGCTCCGCCAGGGTCAGCAGCCGGGTGCGCAGCGGGCCCTCGGCCATCGGCGTGAAACGGTTGAAGATCGGCTCGACGACCACGGGCAGCACGAACGACAGCAGCACGACCAGCGCGGCCGCGCCCGCCGCGCCGAACGCCCACCACCAGCGTGGCGCGAGCCGGGTCACCGTGTAGAAGCCGAGCAGGGTCAGCCCGCCGATGACCGCACCGACCGCATAGGACTTGGCCATGTCGGCCGCCCAGCCGCCCCAGCTCTGGGTGGAGATGCCGTAGCGGACCACGATCGTGTGGCGCCACGCCGCGAACGGCAGCGTGATCACCTCGATGACCAGCACCACGAGGAGTCCGCCGAGCACGGCCTGCGCGATCCAGTGATCGCCGAACGGGCGCCCGGCGAACGACACCAGGCGCGCGCCCAGCGGCGTGAGCCCCAGCACCAGCGCGGCGACGAGCCCCGTGGCGAGCGCGCCGTAAGACGCCGGGCGCAGCTCGGCGTGGAACGCCCTGGCCCGCCGCACCTGCTCGCCGGGCAGCCGGCCCAGGGCGTCCAGCTGGTCGGCCCGCGGCGCGGGCGGCCGGTGCCACGGAATCACCACCGCGGCGTAGACGACGAGCGCCACGACCAGCACGCCGAGCACGCACGCCGCGCACTGGCGGGGCGTCATCGGTCCGGTCCGCTCGTCATGACCGCCCATCCTAGAGAGGTGATCACGCCACGTGGCTGCGGCGCGGGTAGAACGGGACCTCGACGGGTGGCGGCGGCGTCTCGATCAGCTCGACCTCGAAGCCGGCCAGCTCGAACGTCTCGAGCACGCGCAGCTCGCCGGGCGTCAGGTCGGCGATGCCGTCCGGGGTGTCGTAAAGCGTGCTGACCAGGCATCCGTTGCACTCATCGCGCCGCTCGGCGCAACGCCCGCAGTCGATGATCATCGTTTCCTCCTCAGCCTGGCGGTGCGGCCCGCGCAGGGGGAAGAGGAGAGCTGTCGCGGACCGACCACCATCGGTGACAGTCACGCTATGGAGGGGGTATGACAAAAATCAGGACCGGGACAGCCGCCGCAGCAGGGAGTCGGCACCCATCGGGTACGCGCCGTGCCGGCGCACCCCGTCCGCGACCTCGCGGTCCGACGAGATCACCACCAGCGGGCGGCCCGGCGGCTCGGCGCGGACAAGCTGGCGGATCAGCTCGTCGGCGGTGTCGCCCTTGCGCGAGAAGAGCACCCGTACGCCGCGCGGCGCGGGCGGCAGCCCGTGCACCCGCTCGGCGCCGTCGAAGACCACCGTGATCTCGTCGCCGGTCTGCGCGGCGATGCCGCCGAGGCCGGTGATCAGCCGCTTGCGCTGCTGCTCGAGCGACATCTCGGCGAAGCCTCGCTTGGTGACGTTGTAGCCGTCGACGATCAGGTGCGCCCGGGGCAGGGCGAGCAGCTGGTCGAGCCGGCCCGGATCGTCGGTGTCCTGCGCGCGCGGGCGTGACCGCTCCAGGGCGCCGGGCCGGTCCGCCGCCGCGTCCGCGACGAAGTCCGCCGGCCGCTTGTCGGTCGGCCCGAGCGCCAGCTCCCGGCGCAGGCCGGAGGCGGCCTGCCCGATCGTCTCGAGCAGCAACCAGAGGCGTGCGTCGTCGGCGGAGCGGGCGTCCTTGGCGCTCTGCTTGCCGGAGGCGGCCGCCGCCTCCGCCTCCGCCAGCCGGGTGCGCAGCCGGCGCAGCTCCGCGTCGTGGTCCGCGGTGACCTTGGCCGCGCGGCCCTTCTCGGTGGCCAGCAGGTCGGCGGCGCGCTTGTGCGCCGCCTGCGTCTCGCGCAGCGCGCGGGACGCGGTCCGGGCCTCCTCGCGGACCTGGCCGAGTTCCTCGCGTACCCGGGCCAGTTCGTCGCGGAGCTTGTCGGCCTCGACCTTGGCGACCGCCCGATCGTGCTCGGCGCGGGCCGCCCGCTGTTCGGCCTCGCGGACCTGACCGACGACCGCGGCGCTGTCGGCGTCGGCGCGCACCGACTCGCCGACCGCCTCGATCAGGTCGCGCCAGCCGTCCGGTCTGACCAGGTAGGCCAGCGCCGCGACCTCCACCGGGTCGGCCGCCGCCGGCGCGAGGCCGCCGGCGACCGCCGCGCCGAGGTCGCCGACCTCGCTCACGATGCGGCCGCTGATGCGCTGGCGGAACAGCGGGTCCGCGGCGAGCTGGGCGGCGATCGCGGGGCCGCCGAGCCGGGCCCGGCGGTTCGGGGCGAACCGGGCGACCCGCCGCAGCGGCACCGGGATCTCGTCGGCGGGCATTCCCGGCAGCGCGGCGGCGGTCAGCGCGGTGATCCGCTGCCGCACGGCCTCGGGCAGCGTCGGCTCCGGCACGGTCTCCGCCGCCGCGGCGAGGGCGGCATCGACATCGAGCACGGTATCCGCCACCGAGGAGGCCGCAGCACGCCCCGCGGAAGGCCCGGAATCCGCCACGGAGGCGGAGTGCGCGGGATCCCCCGCGGAGGGCACGAAATCCTCCGCGGAAGGCGCGGAAGGCGCGGGAGGCGCGGGACCAAGATCGGGCGCGGTGTCCGCTTCCGCGGAAAGGCCGGAATCAGCATCGAGCACGCGGGAGGGATCGGGTCCCCCGGCCCGGACAGGGTCGTCCGCGGGTACCGCCTCCTCGATGGGGCGGTCGTCGGAGGGCGACGGCGCGGGCATTTCTCTATTCTCCCACCGTGGGCTGCGGAAAAGCTTGCGGTAGCAAATGATCTTTTCCCCCGCCGCCCTGAAGTTTGTCATACCCCCTCTTTAAATTGCCCGTCGTGGCACAACCCGCATACGTGCAGGGCACTCTGGACACCCTCCTGAGCGCCGACGGCTCCGTCGACCCGGCGGCGCTGTCCCTGCGAGACACGACGTTCGTGGTCCTCGACCTGGAGACGACGGGCGGCGCACCCGACGGCGCCGGCATCACCGAGATCGGCGCGGTCAAGGTGCGCGCCGGCGAGGAGCTCGGGGTGCTCGGCACCCTGGTCAACCCGGGTGAGCGCGTGCCGCCGTTCATCACGGTGCTGACGGGCATCACCGAGGCGATGCTCGCGCCGGCGCCGCCGATCGAGGCGGTGCTGCCGAGCCTGCTGGAATTCCTGCGCGGAGCGGTGCTGGTCGCGCACAATGCGCCCTACGACGTCGGCTTCCTCAAGGCGGCCTGCGCCCGGCACGGCCACACCTGGCCGCAGCTGCGGGTGCTGGACACCGCGGCGCTGGCCCGCCGGGCGCTGACCCGCGACGAGGTGCCCAACCGCAAGCTCGGCACCCTCGCGCAGTTCTTCCGCGCGGCCGTCCAGCCCACCCACCGGGCCCTGGACGACGCCCGGGCCACCGTCGACGTGTTGCACGGCCTGATCGAGCGGCTGGGCAGCTTCAAGGTCCACACCCTGGGCGACGCGATCGAGTTCGCCAAGGCGGTGACACCCACCCAGCGCCGCAAGCGCCACCTCGCCGACGACCTCCCGCACGTTCCGGGCGTCTACGTGTTCCGCGCCGCCGACGAGCGCCCGCTCTATGTCGGCACGTCGGTCGACATCGCCACCCGGGTGCGCAGCTACTTCACCGCGAGCGAGAAGCGCGCCCGGATGTCGGAGATGATCGGCGCGGCGACCCGGGTCGAGGCGGTCGAGTGCGCGCACTCGCTCGAGGCCGAGGTGCGCGAGCTGCGGCTGATCGCGGCGCACGCCCCGCCTTACAACCGCAGGTCGAAATACCCGGAGCGGATGGTCTGGCTGAAGCTGACCGCCGAGGTGTTCCCGCGGCTCTCGGTGGTCCGTCAGCTGGCCGACGACGACGCGGCCTATCTCGGCCCGTTCTCCTCGCGCCGCACGGCCGAGCTGGCCGCGGCCGGAGTCTACGACGCCGTGCCCCTGCGCCAGTGCACGCACAAGCTCTCGACCAGGACGATCACGCCGGCGTGCGCGCTGGCCGAGCTGGGCCGGTGCCCGGCGCCCTGCGAGCACGAGATCACCCCGGAGGAATACGGCGCCCGGGCCGCCCTGCCCTTTCGCACGGCGACCTACGGTGACCCGGAGCCGCTGGTGGAGGCCCTGCTGGCCCGGATCGAGGCGCTGTCGCTGCGCCAGCGCTACGAGGAGGCGGCGGTGATCAGGTCCCGGCTGGTCGCGCTGTTGCGTGCCACCGTCCGCATGCAACGGCTGGGCGCGCTGACCAGCCTGGGCGAACTGGTCGCCGCCCGGCGCAACGACGCATACGGATGGGAGATCATCGTGGTGCGGCACGGGCGGCTGGCCGCCGCGGCGACGTCGCCGCCCCGGCTGCACCCGCGTCCGACGCTCGACCTGGCGCGCGCGACGGCCGAGACGGTCCTACCCGGACCGGGCCCGGTCCCGGCGGCGTCGGCCGAGGAGACGGAGCGGATTCTGGCTTGGCTGGAGCGGCCCGACACCCGGCTGGTGGAAACTTCTGGCGACTGGGTGTCACCGGCCCGTGGCGCAGCGCGGTTCACTACCCTGCTCACCAGGGCGGAGGCGGCGGCGTCGAGAAGAGACTCGTCCGTTCGCTCATTGGTAACTAGCCATTCGGATGACGCTCACTCGCTTAGGCTGTAGGGCACGGCGCGCGAAGCCGTGAAAAATCGGTGGGATCCGTGCGTAGTACACGGTCGATCGGTGAGGGGGTGTCCGAGTGGACGTCGACGCCGGCCACGGCGCCGCCCTTGGACGCGCCCTGCCCTCCACGTCCGGTGACATACCGCTCTCGCGCCGACTGCGCTCGTTCCTCAGTTTTCAGGGCAACGAGGACGATCCAGTCACCACCCTCACCCGCACCCACCGTCACATCCACCCCTCCGCCGACGCGGGCGTGCTGCGCCGCAGCTACGCCGTCGCGGAGAACATGCACCGGGGACAGTTCCGCAAGAGCGGCGATCCTTACATCACCCACCCGCTCGCGGTCGCGCAGATCTGCGCCGAGCTGGGCATGGACACGACGACGCTGGTCGCGGCGCTGCTGCACGACACGGTCGAGGACACCAGCTACACCCTGGAGACGCTGCACGGCGACTTCGGCCCCGAGGTGACGCACCTGGTCGACGGCGTGACCAAGTTCGACAAGGCGTTCTACGGCAAGGTCGCCGAGGCCGAGACGATCCGCAAGATGATCGTCGCCGCCGGCAAGGACGTCCGGGTCCTGGTGATCAAGCTCGCCGACCGGCTGCACAACATGCGCACGCTCGACGCCCGCTCACCCGCCTCCCGGGCCCGGATCGCCACCGCCACCCTCGACGTGCTGGTGCCGCTCTGTGACCGCCTGGGCATCCAGGCCCTCAAGCGCGACCTCGACGACGTGGTGCTCTACCACCTGGAGCCGGAGTCCTACGCGCGCATCGACGAGCATGTGAAGAACCGCCCCGGCTGGTCGGAGTACCTCGAGGACGTCCGGACGAAGGCGTCGACCGCGCTGCGCCGGTCCCGGGTGGACGCCAAGGTGGCGCCCCGGCCCCGGCACTACTACTCGATCTGGAAGGACACGGTCGCCGGCGGCCATCCGGTGCCGCTCGACCTGCCCCGCATCGCGGTGATCGTCGACGGCCCCGAGACCGACTGTTACGCCGCGCTCGGCGCGATCCACGGTCAGTGGCGCCCGGTGGCCGGCCGGTTCAAGGACTTCATCGCCTCGCCGAAGAACAACCTCTACCGCTCCCTGCACACCACCGTCACCGGGCCCGAGGGCCGCCTGGTCGAGGTGCTGATCCGGACCGTCTCGATGCACCGCTGCGCGGAATACGGCGTGGCGACCGGCTACCGCTACCCCAAGTCCGCCGAGGCGGCCGAGACGCCCGGCGCCGACCAGCTCACCTGGCTCAAGCGGGTGCTCGACTGGGAGCAGGACACCACCGACGCCGGCCAGTTCCTCGCCTCGCTGCGCTGCGACCTCGCCGAGGGCCAGATCCAGGTGTTCGCGCACGGCAGCACCTACGACCTGCCGGCCGGATCGACCCCGGTCGACCTGGCCTACGAGCTGAGCGCCGACAAGGGCGACGGGACCCTCGCGGCGACCATCAACGGCCGCCTAGCGCCGCTGAGCTCCCCGCTCCGCGACGGCGACGTGGTGGAGATCTTCACCGAGACCGACGGCCACGTCGAGGTCGAGCCGGGCGCGGCGCCGCGGGGGCCGCGCAAGGAGTGGCTCGGCTTCGTCAAGTCGACGCAGGCCCAGATGCAGATCAACCGCTTCTTCGCGGAGGAGAACGCGCCGGGCATCAGCATCGTCGACAAGGTACGCCTGGGCCGGGCGACGATCGGCCTGACGCTGCGCAAGCACGACCGCGGCCTGGCGAGCGAGGTGCCGCTGCGCCGCCTCGCCGAGGAGCTGGGCTACCCCGACCTGGAGACCATGCTGGTCGCGGTGACCGAGCGCAACCTGGAGCCGGACCAGGTGGTCGAGCAGCTCATAGCCCTGGTCGACCACCCAGACTGAGACCGGTGCGCGCAGCCGATAGCCTGGCGGGGTGAAACTCCCTCGGCGGTTGCGTGGCGTCGCGTACCAGACGTTCTACCGGCTGCCGCACCCCGTGCGCCGCCGCATCGTGCGCCTGATCGTCCCCAAGTACCTCGTCGGCGCGGTCACCATCGTCCGCGATTCGGAGGCCGCCGAGCCCGGCCGCCTGCTCCTGCTGCGCCAGCCGCCGGGACGGCGCTGGGGCCTGCCGGCCGGCCTGCTCAAGAAGGCCGAGGCCCCCGCCGTCGGCGCGGCCCGCGAGCTCGCCGAGGAGTCCGGCGTGGTGCTCGACCCGGAGGCGCTGACCCCGGCGGTCCCGAACGCGATCGTCCACGCCAAGGGCTGGGTGGACACCGTCTTCCTGGCCGAGGTGCCGGCGTCGACGACCCCGCTGGTGGTGGACGGCGGCGAGGTCCTGGAGGCGGGCTGGTTCCCCCTGGACGACCTGCCGCCGCTGACCCCGAACACGGCGCTCCTGCTCGGCGTCTACGGCCTGGGTCCGCTGGCCGTGCAGCAGGCGTCGTGAGCATCTGCGCGGTGGTGCTCGCGGCCGGGGAGGGCCGGCGGCTGCGCCCGCTCACCGAGCTGCTCCCCAAGGCGCTCTGCCCGGTGGGCAACGTGGCCCTGCTGGACCGGGCCCTCGCTCGGATCGCCGGCCTGGGCCTCACCGGCCCGTCCGACGTGGCGGTCAACGCGGCCTACCTGGCCGACCAGGTGGTGGCGCACGTCGGCGCCCGGGCGCACCTCTCGGTGGAGCCGGACGGCCCGCTGGGCACCTCCGGCGGCGTCGGCCGCCTGCTGAGCTGGATCGACGGCCGCGGCGCCGTGGTCGGCAACGCGGACGCCTACCTGTCCGACCCGCAGCGCGAGCCCGGCAAGGACATCGCGGCCCTGCTCGACGGCTGGACCGGCCGGAGCGTACGCATGCTGACCCGGCCCGTGCCGCCGGGCGCGACGGGCGGCTTCAGCGGGCAGCGCTTCGCCGGCTTCTCCCTGATCCCCTGGGGCTACCTGCGCGGCCTGACAGACCGGCCCGGCGACCTCGTGCGCACGGTCTGGCGCCCGGCGGAGGCGGCCGGCGACCTGGAGCTGGTCACCTACGACGGCGAATACATCGACACCGGCACTCCGGCGGACTACCTGCGGGCGAACCTGCACGCCGCGGCGGGCCTGACCGAGGAGTCGGCCACGGTCGACGGACGGGCCGAGCGGTCGGTGATCGGCGCGGGCGCGCGGGTGCACGGCTCGGTGACCGAGTGCGTGATCTGGCCGGGCGCGACGGTGGCGGCGCACGAGTCCCTTCGCGGCGCGATCCGGGCCGGGACCGGCCTGACGGTCCCCGCCTGATCCGCACCGCCCTGCCTGCGCGGATAGCATGAGGCGACTCATCCGCCCTCATAGCCGAGGAGACCGCGTGAACACCGCGATCGTGCACATCGACTGCGCCACCGACTCGATTCCGGAGGTCGCGGAGGCGCTCGCAGCGCTGCCCGGCGTGAGCGAGGTCTACTCGGTCGCCGGCAACGTCGACCTGATCGCCATCGTGCGCGTCCCGCGCTTCGACGACATCGCCGAGGTGATCGCGGGCCGCATCTCCAAGACGCCCGGCGTGCTCAACACCGAGTCGCACATCGCCTTCCGGGCCTACTCGAAGCACGACCTCGAGGACGCGTTCGCGATCGGCCTGCCCGACGCCGACTGAGCGTTCCGGCCGGAGCATCGCAAAAAAATGGGGGCCCCGAGGGGCCCCCATTCTTCGTGCGTTCGCTACTGCTGCTGACCCGAGGTGATCTCCTCGCGCTCCTCGCGCGCGGTCACCGGGGGCAGGGCCGGCGAGACCGGGGCCTCGGCCGGCTTCTCCACCGGGTAGAAGAAGCCCTTCACCGCCGGCGCCAGGGCGCCCAGACGGTTCATCTTCTTCGGGACGACCCAGCCCGCGTAGTCCAGCGGCAGCGGGTGGCCGTGGTCGTCCACCGGGCCGAGCGGCTGGTGCACCTCCACGAACCGGCCGTCGGGCAGGCGCTTGATGATGCCCGTCTCCGCGCCGTGCGCGAGGACCTCGCGGTCGTGCTGCTGCAGGCCCAGGCAGATCCGGGCCGAGACGAAGTACGCCAGCGGCGGCAGGATCACCAGGCCGATGCGGCCGGCCCAGGTCATCGCGTTCAGGCTGATGTTGAACTTGTCGGCGATCACGTCGTTGCCGCCGGACAGGGTCGCGACGATGAAGAACGTGAACGCCATCGCGCCGAGGCCGGTGCGCTCCGGGTTGTCCCGGGGGCGCTGGAGCAGGTGATGGATGCTCGTGTCCTTCAGGCGGCGTGCCTCGATGAAGGGGTAGAACATCGGGATCGTGGTCAGCGCGCCCAGGCCGACGACCGCCGGCCAGAACAGCGGCGGGATCACGTAGCCGTCGCCGATCGGGATGTCGATCTGCCAGGCCGGCATCAGTCGCACCAGGCCGTCCATGAACATGACGTACCAGTCGGGCTGGCTCGCCGAGGAGACCTCGGACGCCCGGTACGGGCCGAACAGCCAGATCGGGTTGATCTGGAACATGCCGGCCATCAGCGCGATCACGCCGAACACGGCCATGAAGAAGCCGCCCTGCTTGAGCGCGTACCGCGGGAACATGCGCTCGCCCACGACGTTGTCGTTGGTCCGGCCGGGGCCGGGCCACTGGGTGTGCTTCTGCGCGAAGACCAGGCCGAGGTGCACGCTGATCAGCGCGAGCAGGCCGCCCGGGATGAGCAGCACGTGCGCGATGTAGAAGCGGCCGATGATGAACGTGCCGGGGAACTCGCCGCCGAAGATCGACGCCGAGAGCCAGGTGCCGATGACCGGGATGGACAGCATGATCGCCGAGGCGATCCGCAGGCCGGTGCCGGAGAGGCCGTCGTCCGGCAGCGAGTAGCCGGTGAAGCCGGCGAGGAAGCCGAGCAGGAACAGCGCGACGCCGATCGCCCAGTTCGCCTCGCGGGGCTTGCGGAACGCACCGGTGAAGAAGATGCGGGCCATGTGCACGACGATCGACGCCATGAACAGCAGCGCCGCCCAGTGGTGCATCTGGCGCATGAACAGGCCGCCGCGCACCTCGAACGACAGGTGCAGCGACGACGCGTACGCACCGGACATCTCCACGCCGCGCAGCGCCGGGTAGGCGCCGTCGTAGACGACCTCGGTCATCGTGGGGTCGAAGAAGAGCGTCAGGAAGACGCCGGTGAGCAGCAGGACGATGAACGAGAACAGGGCGATCTCGCCGAGCAGGAACGACCAGTGGTCGGGGAACACCTTGTTCAGCAGGCCACGCAGCGGCGTCGCCGCCTTGTAACGGTCGTCGAGCCCCTTGCCGACGGCCGCGGGGACCTGAGACAGGTCAAGCTTTCGACGCTTCACGGCCGCTCCCAGAAGTCCGGCCCGACGGTTTCCTTGTAGTCCGACGCTGCCACGAAGAACCCCTCATCGTCCAGTTCGATGGGCAGCTGTGGCAGACGGCGGCTGGCCGGACCGAAGATCGGGCGCGCGTTGTCGGTGATCAGGAACTGCGACTGGTGGCACGGGCAGAGCAGCCGGTTGGTCTGCTGCTCGTACAGGCTGGCCGGGCAGCCGGCGTGGGTGCAGATCTTCGAGTACGCGATGAAGTTGCCCCACATCGAGCCGTCGTTGGTCGCATCGCCGTCGCTGGCCGCCCGGGCCTGCGCGGCGTCCTCCGCCCGCAGGTGGATGAGCAGGGTCGGCGAGTCCGCGTACTGGTTGGTCGCGCCGTGCGGGATGCCGGGGAAGACCGTGAGCTGGCCGCCGACGCTGACGTCCTCGGGCCGGATCGGGGTGCCGTCGGCGCGGGTGAGCCGCACCAGCTCGCCGTGGTTCGGCACCGGGTCGAAGCCGGTGTGGAACAGGTTCGGCTGGGCGTCCTTGTGCGGGTTCTCGATCAGGCCGCCGACCAGCGGCGCGGCGGCGACCAGGCCGAGCGGCGCGAGGCCGAGGCCGATCGCGCCCTTGAGCAGCGGGCGCCGCTGCACGCCCATCTCCTCGCCCAGGTACGCGATGGTCTGCCCGGTGATCAGGCGGTCCTCGTCGCTGGACGGCTGGTTGTGCCGGTCCTGGATCGAGACCTCGTGCGGCAGCAGCTTCTTGGCCCAGGCCAGGATCGCGAAGCCGAGCGCCAGCAGCGAGATGCCGAGCGAGATGCCCAGGATCGGGGTGTAGTAGTCGCTCGGCGCGTGGCCGAGCTCGAACTCCCACGGCCAGAAGATGTAGAAGCCGAGGAAGGCCAGCGCGCCCGCGCCGCAGAGCAGGAACAGCAGGGCGATGTTGCGCACGACGCGCTTCTCCGCCTTGGAGTTCGGCCCCTGGAACTGCGACTCGTAGGTGACGATCTCGATGTCGTCGCGCCGGGCGCCCTCGCGGACGATGTCGAACCGGGTCAGTCGCGGGTCGTTGACGTCGACCGGCTCGGTGCCGGCGCCGTGCGCCCCGTCCTTCACAACGCTCATGACTTCCCCGCAATCCACAGCGCCGCGAAGACCAGGATCGTGATGCCGACGATGAAGATCGCCAGGCCCTCGGTGACCGGGCCGTACCGGCCGAGGTTGAACAAGCCGCCCGGGTCCTTCTCCTGCTGCAGCTGCAGCTTGACGTACGTGATGATCTGCCGCTTCTCGTCCGGGGTCAGCTCGTTGTCGCCGAACACCGGCATGTTCTGCGGCCCGGTCAGCATCGCCGCGTAGAGCTCCCGCTCGGTGGCGTCGTGCAGGCCCGGCGCGAACTTGCCGGACGACAGGGCACCGCCGCCGCCGCCGAAGCCGTGGCAGGACGTGCAGTTGAGCCGGAACAGCGCGCCGCCGCGGGCCAGCGCCTCCGGGTTCTCGTCCAGGTTCTCCGTCAGGTCGCCCTCGGGGATCTGCGGGCCGCCGCCGAGCTCCTGGATGTACTGGCCCAGCTGCTTGGTCTGCGCCTTGTCGAACATCGGCTGCTTCTGCTCGGCCTGCGCCTCCTGGCGGGCCATCGGCATGCGGCCGGTGCCGACCTGGAACTCCACCGAGGCGGAGCCGGTGCCGATCAGGCTCGGTCCGCGGCCCTCGACGCCCTCGGCGTTGCGGCCGTGGCAGCTGATGCAGCTGGTGTCGAAGAGCGCCTTGCCCTCCTGCGCCGAGGCGGAGAGCTGCCGCGTGTCGTCGGCGAACGCACCCGGCGCGAATGCGGTGTAAACGCCGCCGGCCAGCGCGAGGGCGGCTAGCATGCGGGCCGCGGCGCCGAGGCGCCGGCGCGCCCGGCTCGGCGCGGACCGCCGCCGGTTGAACACCCGGAAACGCCGTCCGGCGGGGGTGTCAGAAGTCATGGGTTTTGTCCCTCTGGGTTTTGACCTTGAACTCTCACGGACGGGCGGCTACTGCAGCCAATAGATCATGGCAAACAGTGCGATCCACACGATGTCGACGAAGTGCCAGTAGTACGACACGACGATCGCCGAGGTCGCCTGCGCCGGCGTGAACCGACCCATCGTGGTGCGGATCATGTAGACGATGAAGGCGATCAGACCACCCGTGACGTGCAGGCCGTGGAACCCGGTCGTCAGGTAGAACATCGAGCCGTAACCGTCGCCGTTGAGCGTGATGCCCTCGTGCACGAGGTTGCGGTACTCGTTCGCCTGGCCGAGCACGAAGATCAGGCCCATGACGAAGGTGAGGGTGAACCAGCGCCGCAGCGCGAACACGTCACCCTTCTCCGCCGCGAAGACGCCGAGCTGGCAGGTGACCGAGGAGAGCACGAGGATGACCGTGAAGGTCGTCGCGTACGGGATGTTGAGAACCTCGGTGTGCTTCTCCCACATGGAGTAGTCCGCCGCGCGGATCGAGAAGTACATGGCGAACAATGCCGCGAAGAACATCAGTTCGCTGGAGAGCCACACGATGGTCCCCACGCTGACCATGTTGGGTCGGGTCAGCGAGTGGATCCGGCTCTTGTCGATGGCTGCCGCTGTCACGGGCTCATTATTGCCCCGCGATCACTGTCACATGTCGCGGGGGGCCTAATCCGGCACGTGTCACCGCCCCGTCATCCGGCGATCACCCTGATAGGCCTAGCCTCAGGTGGTGCAGCACGTCGAAACGCCAACGCCCGCGCTCGCCGGCGGGGATACTCTCCCCCCGCCCTTCAGCGTAGGCGAGATCTTCACCCAGATCCGGCTGACCAGCCTTCTTGCGCTCCTCCTGCTGGTCGCGGCCGCCGTCTACCTGTACGGCGTGCACCGCCTGCGGCGCCGCGGCGACCACTGGCCGCCGGGGCGCACCGTCGCGTTCATCGGCGGCGGCCTCGGCTCGATCGCGGCGGTGTCGGTGACCGGCATCGAGGCGTACGACACCACGCTGATCAGCGTGCACATGGTCCAGCACATGATGCTGTCCATGGTGGGTCCGATCTTCCTGGCCCTCGGCGCGCCGGTGACCCTCGCGCTGCGCACGGTGCCCACCGCCAGCCGCAAGGCGCTGCTGCGGGTGCTGCACAGCCGCTTCGTGCGGGTGCTGACGTTTCCGCTGGTCGCGTTCGCGCTGTTCATCGCGAACCCGTTCGTCCTGTACTTCACCGGGCTCTACCGGGCCACGCTCGAGCACGCCTGGCTGCACGAGTTCATCCACGTGCACTTCATCGTCACGGGCTGCCTGTTCTTCTGGCCGCTGCTCGGCCTGGACCCGCTGCCGAACCGCTGGCCGTACCCGGCCCGCGCCCTGCTCATGGTGCTGTCTGTGCCGTTCCACACGGTGCTGGGCCTGACCATCATGCAGAGCCGGACCCTGCTCGGCGGCGACTGGTACCCGAACCTGGGCCTGACCTGGTCAAACCCGTGGAACGATCAGGTGACGGCGGGCGGCATCCTGTGGGCCGGCGGCGAGATCGTCAGCGTCACCATGCTCGGCATCCTGGTCATGCAGTGGATCAGGCAGTCCGAGCGCGAGGCGAAGCGGATCGACCGCGCCCTGGACCGCGCCGAGGCCGCCGAGCGGGCGGCGGCGGGCGCGACCAAGATCACAAACCAGACCGCGCCGGTACGACCGCAGCCGGACACCGAATAGCCGGTTCGGTACGATCAGCGCGCACCTACGAGCGTGGGAACCGGGGCACACATGAGCGACGACAACAAGCCGCAGCCGGACGAGTACACGGTCCTGCTGTACAGCGACGATCCCGCGGTCCGCGACCGGATCCGGCTGGCGATCGGCGTCCGCCCCGCCGCAGACCTCGCCGTGGAGTTCGTGGAGGCCTCCACCTGGGAGGACTGCCGGAACCTGCTGGACACGTACGAGGTCGACCTGATGGTCCTCGACGGCGAGGCGACGCCGGCCGGCGGCCTGGGCATCGCCCGCCAGACCAAGGACGAGTACGCGGACCCGCCGCCGACCTGCGTGGTGATCGCCCGCGCGGCCGACCGCTGGCTGGCCGCCTTCGCGCAGGTCGACGCGACCCTGGTGCACCCGCTCGACCCGGTGACCACCGGTCAGACCATCGCCGGCATGCTCCGCGGCCGCCGCAACGGCGTGATCCCGCTGGGCACCATGGGCAAGCTGGGCTGACACACCCCTCTCCCCCCGAAGGAGTGCCCACCATGGGCGCACGTACCTGGCCGAACCTGCTGAGCGCCCTGCTGCGGGCCGAGGAGTTGTCGGCGCAGGACACCGCCTGGGCCATGGGCGAGATCATGGCCGGCAACGCCACCCCGGTGCAGGTCGCCGGCTTCGCCATCGCGCTGCGGGCCAAGGGCGAGACGCCGACCGAGCTGGCCGGGCTGGTCGAGGCGATGCTGGCCAACGCGACGCCCGTCGACCTGCCGGAGGCCGTGCGCACGGACGCGATCGACGTGGTGGGCACCGGCGGCGACCGGGCGCACACCGTGAACATCTCCACGATGGCCGCCATCGTGGTGGCGGCCGCCGGGGTGACCGTGGTCAAGCACGGCAACCGGGCGGCCTCCTCCGCCTGCGGCACCGCCGACCTGCTGGAGTTCTTCGGCATCCCGCTCGACCTGGGCCCGAAGGGCGTCGCGAGCACGGTCGCCGAGGCCGGGATCGGCTTCTGCTTCGCGGCCCGCTACCACCCGGGCATGCGGCACGCCGCGGTGACCCGGCGCGAGCTGGGCCACCCGACCTTCTTCAACGTGCTGGGCCCGCTGACCAACCCGGCCCGGCCCCGCGCGGCGGCGGTGGGCTGTTTCGACCCGCGGATGGCGCCGGTGATGGCGCAGGTGTTCGCCGACCGGGGCGACTCGGCGCTGGTGATGCGCGGCGAGGACGGCCTGGACGAGTTCACCACGGCGGCGCCGACCCGGGTGTGGCTGGTCCGCGAGGGCACGGTGACCGAATCCGTGGTGGACTCCGTCGACCTGGGGCTGCCCCGCAGCAAGGTGGGCGATCTGCGCGGCGGCGACGCGGCGTTCAACGCCGGCGCGGCGCTGCGCGTGTTCGCCGGCGAGCCGGGCCCGGTCCGCGACGCCGTCCTGGTCAACGCGGCCGCGGCGTTCGCGGCACACGCCGGCTTCCCGGGTGGGTTCGCCGACACGATGCGCGCCGGCATCGCCCGGGCCGCGGAGACGGTGGATTCGGGCGCCGCGACGGCCCTGCTGGACCGCTGGGTCGCGGCGGCCCGGGCGGCCAAGGCCGCGGAATCGGTCTGATCTCAATTTTTTTCTGACACGCCGGGCGGGGTTCCCGCACCGGCTCCTCGAACATGACAACGTTTTAGTGACATTCGGGTATATCCACCTTCCGGCGAAGAGGAGCCACCCGTGCGAGAACGCGAACTGCGCTGCGTCATGTGCGACGCCGAAATGCCTTTCGAGACACCGCCCTGCGCCGACGGCCACGAGAAGGACTGCCCGGAGCTCATCTGCACCCGGTGCGGCGCCGCGGAGATCCTGGCGCCGGTCACCATCCGCGTGCTGTTGTCCGCGGGCGGGTCCCGGGTGGCGCCGCAGCAACGCCGCGCCGCCTGACCGACCACGCACAAAGGAAACGGCCCGCCTCCCCGAGGGGAGACGGGCCGTTCTGCGTCTCAGCCGGTCAGTGCTCGGCCGGGTGCCGGGTGCCCGAGTAGTACTCGAACAGCATGCCGCAGGCACCGAAGATCACCATGACCAGACCCAGGAGGATCAGCCACCACATCCAGTACACCAGGCCCATGCCGGTCACCGCCGCCGCGAGCGCGATGCCGAACGGCCAGTAGCTGCCCGGGCTGAAGAAGCCGATCTCGCCGGCGCCCTCCGCGATCTCGCCGTCCTCGCGGTCCTCCGGGCGCAGGTCGATGCGGCGGGCGACGAACCAGAAGAAGCCGCCGCACATCGCGCATAGCAGGCCGGAGAGGATGAGGGCGACGAAGCCGATCCACTCCACATCCTGGGTCGGGCTCACGCCGTGCGTCCACACGCCGTAGACGGCGGCCGCGCCGAAGAGGAAGACGGCGACGCCGGCGAAGATCTTGTATTCGGTCTTCAACTCGGGTCCCTACTTCCCTACCGCAGCGGGTGCGTCGTCTTGGTACCAGGACTTGCCGTGCCGACGGGTGTCGATCGGCGAGGTCTTGATGGCGTAGCGCTCGTCGCCGACGTAACCGATCACGCCCATCGCATCCGGCGTCGAGGCACCGGCCACCTTCGCGGCGATGAACCGGTCGTACCGCTCCTGCGAGACCACCACGAGCTCGAACTGCATGAAGGCGTGGTAGGTGCCGCAGAGCTCGGCGCAGCGGCCGATGTAGCGGCCCTCCTTGTCGAGGGTCACCTCGAAGACGTTGCGCACATTGCCCGGGAACACGTCACGCTTGAAGAGCATCTCCGGCACCCAGAACGAGTGGATGACGTCCTTACTGGTCTCCTCGAAGCGGATCTTCTTACCGACGGGCAGCACCAGCAGCGGGATGATGTCGGTCGAGCCGAGCGTCGACGCGACGGTCTTCGCCTTCTCGCCGGGCGCGTCGCGGTAGTTGAACTGCCAGTTCCACTTGAACCCGACGACCTCGACGGTCACGTCCGGCTTGGCCGACAGCCTGTCTACGTCGGTCTGCACGATCGCCGTGTAGTAGAAGAGCACCGCGACGATCAGCACCGGCGTGACCGTGTAGAGGATCTCCAACGGCATGTTGAACCGGGTCTGCACGGGCAGGGTGTCGCCGCGCTTGCGGTACCGCACGATGCACCAGAAGATCAGGCCCCAGACGAAGAACCCGACGACCAGCGCCGCGATCACCGAGGCGATCCACAGGTCATACATCCTGTGCGCCTGCGGGGTGATGCCGCCCTCCGGCCATCCGAAGCCGCCGAAGGCGCTTCCGATCCCGGTCAACGAACAGCCCGACAGCAGGGCCAGCAGCATGGCACCACCGACACCGAGCCCGGCTAGCCGTACGACGCGCGGCCGTGCGACCGAACTCCTTGAGACCACCTGCTCCTGCCTCCCTAGAGCACCGCCCGGTGCGAAATCCGGACACCGGCGGCAAGGTGTCACCGACGGTCGCACACTACTCGACCTGGCCCGGGCCCCCGATTACCGGGGGTCCGATCATCGAGGTACCCGTGCAACCACTGATCATGTGGACGATACCGTCCTGAAGATGGAATTCAGGGCTGTTCATGCCGGTGCGCCGACCTACCTCGACGCGGCGACGGCGGCACCCCTGCACCCCGTGGCCAGGCAGGCGATGCTCGCCGCCCTCGAGGACGGCTGGGCCGACCCCGACCGGCTCTACGCCGCGGGCCGGCGGGCACAACAGCTGCGGGAGGCGGCGCAGGCCACCGTCGCGGAGTGCCTGGGCGTACGCCCGGACGAGCTGACCTTCCTCTCCTCCGGCACCGCCGCGGCGCACGCCGCCGTGCTGGGCGGCCTCGCGGGACGCGCGCGGGCGGGCCGCACGCTGGTGCACTCGGCCGTCGAGCACTCCGCGGTGCTGCACGCCGCGGCGCTGGGCGAGGCCGTGCCGGTCGGCGTCGACATCCTCGGGCGGATCGACCTGGACGCCTGGCGCGCCGCGGTCACCGCGCCCGGGGCGGCGCTCGCCGCCCTGATCAGCGCCAGTCACGAGGTCGGCACCGTGCAGCCCGTGGCGGCCGCCGCACAGGCGTGCGCCGACGCCGGGGTGCCGCTGTACGTCGACGCCGCCCAGTCGATCGGGCGCCATCCGGTGCCGCCGGGCTGGTCGCTGCTGACGGCCAGCGCGCACAAGTGGGGCGGCCCGCCGGGCGTCGGCGTACTCGTGGTGCGCAAGGGCGTGCGGTGGCGCTCGCCGTACCCGGGTGATGATCATCACCGGCCGCGGCCGGTCGGCGCGCTCGATCTGCCGGCCGTCGTCGCGGCCGCGGCGTCCCTGCGTGCCGTGCTGGCCGAGGCGCGCGACCAGGCCGCGCGGCTGTCCGGGCTGGTGGAGAAGATCAGGGCGACCGTCGCGGCGACCGTGCCCGACGTGGAGGTGGTCGGCGACCCCGTCGAGCGGCTGCCGCACCTGGTGACCTTCTCCTGCCTGTACGTCGACGGCGAGGCCCTGCTGCACGCGCTGGACCGGCACGGCTTCGCGGTCTCGTCCGGGTCCTCGTGCACCGCCTCCACGCTGCGGCCCAGCCACGTGCTGGAGGCGATGGGCGTGCTCAGCCACGGCAACGTCCGGGTGTCGCTGCACCGGGAGACCGTCGAGGACGACGTCGACCGCTTCCTGGCGGTGCTGCCCGGGGTGGTCGAACAGATCCGGAAGGAGGCGGGGATGTGATCGAGGTCGACTCCCGCGGCCGGCGCTGCCCGCTACCGATCATCGACCTCGCGAAGCGGATGCCGTCCGTCGAGGTGGGCGCCGTGATCCGGGTGCTGGCGGACGACCCGGCGGCGGCCAACGACATCCCGGCCTGGTGCCGGATGAAGGGCCACGAGTACCTGGGCAGCCCGGAGGCGGACGCCTACGAGGTGCGCAGGGTCAAATAGTCGACGACGGGCTCGACCGGCTTGTCGGCCAGGAACGTGTCCACGACCAGCCGGGGGCCGGGATAGGGCTCGTACTCCGACTGGCGCTCCAGCACGCGCACCCAGTCGGGGATGCCGTCGTGTGCGCGGGCCGCGTAGCGTGCCTCGACCCGGCGGCGGTGCTCGGCGTCGTCACCGCAGACCACCTCGACGACCCGGAGCGGGACGCCGAGGTGCTCCGCGAGCTCGGTCCAGAGCTGCCGGGCCGCCTTCACCGGGTTGACCGCGTCGATGATCACGTGGTGACCCATCCTGAGCTGGGTCTCGGCCAGCGCCGCCACCACCCCGTACGCGGCGTAGCCGGGACGGGGCTCGGTGACGTCGTATGCCTGCATCGTGAAGTCGACGGTGTCCACGGCGAGCACCGCGGCCGGCAGAACCGCCCCCACCTGCTGGGCGAGTGTGCTCTTTCCCACTCCCGGCAGACCGGCGAAGACGGCAAGGACCATCGGGCTAGGCCGCGGCCGGCAGGTGCGGCTGGATCTCCGCGGCCGCGGCGTCGCCGTAGGAGTCGGCGAGGCGCTTGAGGAAGAAGTCCGGCTTCACGTCGTACTCCTGGGGGCCGACGGTCTCCAGGACCAGGGCCGCGACCAGCGAGCCGACCTGCGCGGCGCGCTCGAGGCCGACGCCCCAGCCCAGCGCGGCGAAGAAGCCGGCCCGGAAGCCGTCGCCGACGCCGGTCGGGTCCTCGGGGATGACGTCGCGGGCGACCGGCACGTGGATGCGCTCGATGTCGCGGCCGGTGATCTCGACGCCGTCCTTGCCCAGCGTGGTGACCCGGACCTTGACCTGCTCGAGGACCTGCTCGCTGGTCAGACCGGCCTTGGTCTCCAGCAGCGAGCGCTCGTAGTCGTTGGTCATCAGGTACTCGGCGCCGCTGATCAGCGTCAGCACGTCGCTGCCGTCCATGCGGGCGAGCTGCTGCGACGGGTCGGCGGCGAACGCGTAGCCGCGGGCCCGGCACTCCTGCGAGTGACGGATCATGGCGGCCGGGTCGTTGGCGCTGACCAGCACCAGGTCGAGCCCGCCGGCGCGCGCGGCGACCGGCGCGAGCTCGATGTTGCGCGCCTCGCTCATCGCGCCGGCGTAGAACGACGCGATCTGGTTGAGGTCGTCGTCGGTGGTGCAGACGAAGCGTGCCGTGTGCGCGATCTCGCTGACGTGCACCGAGTCGCAGTCGACGCCGTGGCGCTCGAGCCAGGACCGGTAGTCGGCGAAGTCCGCGCCGACCGCACCGACCAGGATCGGGTTGAGGCCGAGCTTGCCCATCCCGTACGCGATGTTCGACGCCACGCCGCCGCGCCGCACGACCAGGTCGTCGACCAGGAAGGAGAGCGAGACCTTGTGCAGCTGATCGGCGATGAGCTGCTCGGCGAACCTGCCGGGGAAGTGCATCAGGTGGTCTGTGGCGATCGAGCCGGTAACGGCGATCTTCATGTCGGCCCTCGAGGTCGGGTGCGATTACCGGGTGAGCCTACCGGCACCCGGCGCGGACGCCATCCGGGCGTCACCTGGCGGACACGGTAAAGGGCCGCCCCGGCAACCGGGACGACCCTTACGCGTGACAGATCAATGAGCAATTTTCAACCTGGCCTCGGCCAGAGGCTCCGGGCCGTTGCTCGCTGCCGGGAGCTGCCGCCCGGGCCACGTTGAAAAAGGCTCAGTGGAACGAGTCGCCGCAGGCGCAGGAGTTCTGCGCGTTCGGGTTGTCGATCGTGAAGCCCTGCGCGTCGATGCGGTCGGCGAAGTCGATCGTGGCACCCGCCAGGTACGGCGCGCTCATCCGGTCGACGACCACCTCGACGCCGTCGAAGTCGGCGACGACGTCGCCGTCCAGCGACCGCTCGTCGAAGAAGAGCTGGTATCGCAGGCCCGAGCAGCCGCCGGGCTGCACGGCGATGCGCAGGCGCAGGTCATCACGGCCTTCCTGCTCGATGAGGGCCTTGACCTTGACAGCCGCGACGTCGGTCAAAATGACGCCGGTCGGCGCGGCCGTGGTGGCCTCGGTCGACTCGGTGTGCGCTTCAGTGGTCACGTTGCGGTTCTCCCTGCCGGTCCGGTGATGTGCCGTACCGGCCAACGCTAACCCTGTTCGGTGGTATTCCCAATTGCAACGGCCGAGATGTCGAACACCTGCTCAGCGGCTCCATTGCCGGGCGAGCCTCGCGCCGAGCTCGCGCAGGCCCCGGGCGGGCTCGGCCAGCGCCCGTTCCTCGGAGCCGAAATGGTCCACGAGGGCGTAGGTCTCGGTCACGCCCGCGCCGGCCGCCTCGCGGTGGCCGGTCTCGTTGCGCCCGGCGACGACCACGCAGGGCAGGCCCCGGTCGCGCGCGCCGCCCGCGACGCCGGCCGCCACCTTGCCGCGCAGCGACTGATGGTCGAAGGACCCCTCGCCGGTGATCACCAGGTCGGCGGCGTCGAGCTGCTCCTCGAGCCCGATCAGGGTGGTGACCAGCGCGATTCCGGAGGTCACCCGGGCGCCGAGGGCGAGCAGGGCGGCGCCGATCCCGCCGGCCGCGCCCCCGCCGGGCAGCGTGCGGAGATCCTGGACGTCGAGGGCCTTCTCCAGTACGCCCGCGAAGTGGTCGAGCGCGGCGTCGAGCCGGAGCACGTCCTCCCTGGTGGCGCCCTTCTGCGGGCCGTAGACGCCGGTGGCGCCGTGCAGCCCGGTCAGCGGGTTGTCGACGTCGGTCGCGGCCACCAGGCGCGCCTGGCGCAGCCGGGGCAGGCCGCCGAGCCCGGCCGCGGCGATCAGCGGCGCGCCCCCGTACGGCAGGGCGTAGCCGCTCTCGTCGACCGGGGCGGCGCCGAGCGCGGCGAGCATCCCGGCGCCCGCGTCGTTGGTCGCCGAGCCGCCCAGCCCCACCACGATCTCCGCGGCGCCGGCCTCGGCCGCCGCTGCGAGCAGCAGCCCGAGGCCGTACGAGGTGGCGGCGTTGACGTCGCGCTCCGCCGGGGCCAGCAGGTGCAGGCCGCAGGCCTGTGCGCTCTCCACGTACGCCGTGGTGCCGACCAGCAGGACCTCGCCGGCCGCGGGACGGCCGAGGGGGTCGACGATCGCGACCGGCAGCCGGCGGCCGTCGAGCGCGGTGGCGAGCACCTCGACGAATCCGGGCCCGCCGTCGGAGAGCGGGCGCAGCACCGTCTCGTCACCCGGCGCCGTCTCGTGCCAGCCCGCGGCGACGGCGGCGGCGGCCTCGGAAGCCGACAGCGTGCCCGCGAACTTGTCCGGGCAGATGAGTACGCGCACGCTGCGAAGGTACAGGTATCGCACAGGTAGGCATGAAACGGTTGAGGCATGGCGACCCTCATGCAGCGACTGCAGATGTTCCTGCGCAGCCCCAAGGGGCAGCGCCTGGTCCAGCAGGGTCAGCGCCAGCTGGCCAAGCCGGAGAACCAGGCCCGGCTTCGCAAGATCGCGACGCGGCTGCAGAACCGCCACCGCTGAGTGCCGTAGGACACCCTTTCGGCAACCGACGGCGCGGCAACGGTGTGGAAACATGGTTGCCGTGACGTCGACCTGGACCGAACCCGGAAACACCGCGACCGCACTGCTGCTCCTCGGCCGGGGCACCGACCCCGCCAGCGAGCGCGGCGTCGACTGCCCGGGCGAGCTGCCCGCGCCGAGCGACCCCGATCTCGTCGCCCGCGCGACGGCCGCCAAGGCCGCGCTCGGCGACCGGGTGTTCGTCCTCGGCCACCACTACCAGCGCGACGAGGTCATCCAGTTCGCCGACGTCACGGGCGACTCGTTCAAGCTGGCCCGCGAGGCCGCGGCCCGGCCGGAGGCGGAGTTCATCGTCTTCTGCGGCGTGCACTTCATGGCCGAGAGCGCGGACATCCTCACGGGCCCCGACCAGCGCGTCGTGCTGCCCGACCTGGCGGCGGGCTGCTCGATGGCGGACATGGCCGTGCTCGGCCAGGTCGAGGCGGCCTGGGACGAGTTCACCGACCTGGGCATCGACGGCGACGTGGTCCCGGTGACCTACATGAACTCCTCGGCCGACATCAAGGGCTTCGTCGGGCGCAACAACGGCGTCGTCTGCACCTCCTCCAACGCCGAGCGCGCCCTCACCTGGGCCTTCGAGCGGGGCCAGAAGGTCTTCTTCCTGCCCGACCAGCACCTCGGCCGCAACACGGCGGTGCTGAACATGGGCTTCGACCTCGACGACTGCGTGCTCTGGGACCCGCACAAGCCGCACGGCGGGCTCACCCCGGAGCAGCTGCGCGACGCCAAGATGATCCTCTGGCGCGGGCACTGCTCGGTGCACGGCCGCTTCACCATCGACAGCGTCCGCGAGGTGCGCGAGCGGGTGCCCGGCGTCCGCGTCCTGGTGCACCCCGAGTGCCGGCACGATGTCGTGCGCGCGGCCGACGAGGTGGGATCCACCGAATACATCATCAAGGCCCTCGACGCGGCTCCTGCCGGTTCGGCCTGGGCAATCGGCACCGAACTCAATCTCGTACGCCGAATGGCGCTGGCACATCCGGACAAACAGATCATGTTCCTGGACCGGACGGTGTGCTACTGCTCCACCATGAACCGCATCGATCTCCCGCACCTCGTGTGGGCGCTCGAAGAGCTCGTGGCGGGCCGGGTGCCGAACCAGATCACCGTCGACGCGGACACCGCGAAGCACGCCCGGGCGGCCCTCGACCAGATGCTCGCCCTCCCGTAAAAATCTAACTCTGCGTAATCGGCGATGCGCCGTCCGCACGCCTGTACCTTTCTGTTGCCTTAATCATCAGCAATTCGTGCCGTCCTAGGCGTTGTCGCGATTTCTGCACTGGTCACTCAGGGCTATGCTGCCCGGGCGGCAGCCACCGGTCCCCCACCGTCGGCTGCGTCCCTATCCGCATCGGGCGTCTCGCACGCCCGCCTCTGGAGGTTGCGTTGACCGACGACGTCCTGGCCGTACACGGCGGAGCGCCGCTGCACGGGCAGATCCGGGTCCGTGGCGCCAAGAACCTGGTTTCCAAGGCCATGGTGGCCGCCCTGCTGGGCGAGACGCCGAGCCGGCTCTTCGACGTGCCCCGCATCCGGGACGTGGAGGTCGTCCGCGGCCTGCTCGGGCTGCACGGCGTCAAGGTCAGCGACGGCGCTGACGACGGCGAGCTGGTCATGGACCCCACGAACGTGGAGAGCGCCAGCAGCGACCAGATCAACGTGCACGCCGGCTCGAGCCGGATCCCGATCCTGTTCTGCGGCCCGCTGCTGCACCGGCTCGGCCACGCGTTCATCCCGGACCTGGGCGGCTGCCACATCGGGCCGCGCCCGATCGACTTCCACATCCAGGCGCTGCGCCAGTTCGGCGCCGTCGTCGACAAGACGCCCGAGGGCATGCACCTCACCGCGCCGAACGGGCTGCACGGCACCAAGCTGGAGCTGCCGTACCCGAGCGTGGGCGCCACCGAGCAGGTGCTGCTCACGGCGGTGCGCGCCGAGGGCGTCACCGAGCTGCGCAACGCGGCCATCGAGCCGGAGATCATGGACCTGATCTGCGTGCTGCAGAAGATGGGCGCGATCATCACGGTGCACACCGACCGGGTCATCGAGATCCTCGGCGTGCCGAAGCTGCACGGCTACCACCACAAGCCGATCCCGGACCGGATCGAGGCCGCGAGCTGGGCGGCGGCCGCGCTCGCCACCCGCGGCGAGATCGAGGTGCTCGGCGCGCAGCAGGCCGACATGATGACGTTCCTGAACGTCTTCCGCTCGATCGGCGGCGAGTTCGAGATCACCGACGCGCGGGTGGCCCGGACCGGCGTGACCGGCGTCGAGGGCGGCATCAAGTTCTGGCACCCGGGCGGCGAGCTCAACGCCGTCGCGCTGGAGACGGACGTGCACCCCGGCTTCATGACCGACTGGCAGCAGCCGCTGGTGGTCGCGCTGACCCAGGCCCGCGGCCTGTCGATCATGCACGAGACCGTGTACGAGCAGCGGCTGGGCTACACCGAGGCGCTGAACACCATGGGCGCCACGATCCAGGTCTACCGCGACTGCCTCGGCGGAACACCGTGCCGCTTCGGCCGGCGCAACTTCAAGCACTCCGCGGTCATCGCGGGCCCGAGCAAGCTGCACGCCGCCGACCTGGTGATCCCGGACCTGCGGGCCGGCTTCAGCCACCTGATCGCGGCGCTGGCGGCCGAGGGCACCTCCCGGGTCTACGGGGTCGACCTGATCAACCGCGGCTACGAGGACTTCGAGGGCAAGCTCGCCGCCCTGGGCGCGCTGGTCGAACGGGTCTAGTCCTTTCGTCTGCTTCTTTACCGAACCGCGCCGACAAACGTCGGCGCGGTTTCGGCTTTGTCGGACCTCTTGGCTACGCTGCTGGGGTGCCCTCGCTGTTTCGCCGAAAGTCCGCCGACCTCGTCTCCGACGCCACCGAAACGGTGACCTCCGAGCCCGAGCCCTCGGCCGCGTCCAAGCCCAAGGCCTACACCCCCTCGAAGAAGGAGCTGGGTGTCGCCACGCCGAAGCGCACCAGCGCACAGCGCCGGCACGACACGGCGGCCGCACCGGCCAACCGGCGCGAGGCCTACAAGCAAATGCGCGAGCGCCAGCGCACGGAGCGGGCGGAGGCCTCGGCCGGCATGCGGGCCGGCGACGAGCGCTACCTGCTGGCCCGCGACCGCGGCCCGGAGCGCGCGCTGGTCCGCAACATCGTCGACTCCAAGCGCACGGCGGGCACCTGGTTCTTCGCCGGCGCGATCGTCGTCTTCGTCGGCTCGACCGCGGCCATGCCGCAGCAGGTCCGGCTCGGCGCCAACCTGCTCTGGGCGATCCTGGCCATCGCGGTGGTGGTCGACAGCGTGCTGATCTCCCGCAAGGTCAAGAGCCTGGTCTCGGCCCGCTTCCCGGACACGACGCAGCGGCTGGGCTCGCTCTACCTCTACGGCATCATGCGCGGGCTGACGTTCCGCCGCATGCGCGTCCCGAAGCCCCAGGTCGAGCTCGGCGCCAAGATCTGATCCGCGCCGCCGGTCACTCGACGCCGGCGAGCCGGAGCAGGGCGGCGGTCGCCGCGGCCGCGAGCACCACCACGACGAACGGCGCGCGGCGCCAGGCGAGCAGCGCGCCGGCGGCCACCCCCGCCGGGCGGGCGATGCCCGCGGGCGCGGCACCCTCCATCAGGGCCGCCGTCGCCGCCAGCGCCGCCAGCAGCGTCGCCGCCGCCATCGGGAGCAGGCGCTGCAGGTGGTCGGAGAGTTCCAGCCGGTCGCGCAGCAGGACGCCGCTGAGACGCATCGTGTAGGTGCCGACGGCCAGGGTCAGGATCGCGGCGATCAGCACGGCGCCTCCTCGGTCTCTACGCGCCGCCCGGCGGCACGGTCGGCCGCGCCGCCGCCCTGGCCGACCGCACTTTCGGCGGACGGTCCGGCCTTGATGGCCTGCCCAGGCACGGCGGCGGTCCGCTCCGCGCCCGGTTCCGCGTGGCCGGCACCGGCCCGCGCGGCGCGGCGGCGCGGCAGGAACACCGCGCCGAGGCCCAGCAGCGCGCACAGCACGGGCAGCCCCGCCGGCAGGACCGGGGTCAGCGCCACCGCCACCGCCGCGCCGGCCAGCGCCGCCACGCGGGTGTCGCGGTCGCGCAGCGACGGCAGGATCAGCGCGATCAGCCCCGCCGGGAACGCCGCGTCCAGGCCGAGCGCGGCCGGGTCGCCCGCCGCGCCGCCGAGCCAGACGCCCAGCGCGGTGCCGAGGTTCCACGACGTGAACAGCGTGGCGCCGATCAGCCAGTAGGTGCGGCGGCGCCGGGCCGGGTCCTCCTCGGCGAGCGTGAAGGCCACCACCTCGTCGGTCATCAGGTGGCTGCCGATCAGCCGGTCCCGCCAGCGCGGGCCGACGGTGGCCGAGACCGCCAGGCCGAACGGCAGGTGGCGGGCGTTGAGCAGCAGGCCCGCGGCGACGGCTGCGAGGGGGTTGCCGGCCGCGATCAGGCCGACCGCGAGAAACTGCGCGCCGCCCGCGAACACCGCCGTCGACATCAGGAACGGGACCCAGGCCGGCATCCCGTACGCGATCGCGATGGCGCCGAACGACGCACCGACCGCGACCATCGCCGCCGCGATCGCGGCGGCGTCCCGGAGCAGGGCCCGATCCGGTGTTCGACTTGGCGTACGCATAGTTCAAAATAATGAACGACGGGCGTAACGTTCGTCAAACCGAACGACTCGATCGACGGAGTGAACATGTCGCAGCCCACTCCCCCGCTGGCCACCATCGCCGCGGCCCTGCGCCGCGAGCGCGACCGGGTCGGCATCTCCCTGGCCGAGCTGGCCCGGCGGGCGGGCCTGGCCAAGTCGACGCTCTCCCAGCTGGAGTCCGGCACCGGCAATCCCAGCGTGGAGACTCTGTGGTCGCTCGGCGTCGCGCTGGGTGTGCCGTTCAGCCGCCTGGTCGAGCCGCCCGAGCCGCTGATCCGGGTGGTCCGGGCCGGCGAGGGGCCGCGGCTGCAGTCCGACCACGCCGACTTCTTCGCGACCCTGCTCGCCGCCGGCAGCACGCACGCCCGCCGCGACCTGTACGTGATGGAGCTCGAGCCGGGCGCCACGCGGCGGGCCGACGCGCACCTCGCCGGCAGCATCGAGCACCTGGTCGTGGCGGCCGGGCGGCTGCGCACCGGGCCGGAGGGCGAGGAGCTCGACCTCGGTCCGGGCGACTACGTGACCTTCCCCGGCGACCTCCCGCACCGCTACGAGGCCCTCGAACCCGGCACCTGGGCCGTGCTCGTGATGGAGCACCGCTAAGAGGCGTACAGGCGGGCCACCACGTCCTCGATGTCCGGTTCGACCAGGGACAGGTCCCGCAGCGAGGCCAGCGCCGCCAGCCGGCCGACCACCGGTCCCGCGGTGTCGGCCACCAGGTCGAACGACGCCCGGTGGCCGTCCGCCTCCAGCGAGACCAGCGTCGCGCCCTCGACCGTGAAGCCCGGCGGCAGCGGCGCGTCCAGGTCCGCGACGAGGCGGCGGCGGGAGCCGTACCGGGCGTGCAGGGCCTCGATCGTGCCGTCGTGCACCACCCGGCCGTGGTCGATGACCACCAGCCGTCCGCAGAGCCGCTCGATGTCGGCCAGGTCGTGCGTGGTCAGCACCAGCGTGACGTCGCCGGTGGCGCCGAGCTCGGCCAGGAACGACCGGACCGCCTGCTTGCTCACCACGTCCAGCCCGATCGTCGGCTCGTCCAGGAACAGCACCTCCGGCCCGTGCAGCAGCGCCGCGGTGAGCTCGCCGCGCATCCGCTGGCCCAGGGAGAGCTGCCGGACCGGCGTGTCCAGGAAGCCGTCCAGGTCCAGCAGGGCCACGCAGCGGCGCAGCCGGGCCGAGTGCTCGGCCGCCGGCACCCGGTAGATGTGCCGGAGCAGGCCGAACGACTCGCGCAGCGGCAGGTCCCACCAGAGCTGGGAGCGCTGGCCGAAGACCACCCCGATGCGCAGCGCCAGCCGGGTGCGCTGCGGCACCGGCCGCAGCCCGCAGACCGAGACGTCGCCCGAGGACGGGGTGAGCACGCCGGTGAGCATCTTCAGCGTGGTCGACTTGCCCGCGCCGTTGGGGCCGATGTAGCCGACCATCTCGCCGCGCTCGATGCGCAGGTCGATGCCGTCGACGGCGGCGACGGCCCGCTTCTCGCGGCGCACCCGGCCCGCCTTGACCCGAACCACGAAGTCCTTGCGCAGCCCGCGCATCTCGATGACGGCCATGTTCCCCCTCACGATCCGGTGCTGCGGTAGTGCCGGATGCCGGTGCGCCAGACGGCCGCGGCGAGCCCGGCGGCGGGCAGCGCGACCAGCGGGGAGACGAAGCCCGCCCAGGTCGGCAGGCCGAGCGGGTCGGCCCGGCCCAGCAGCGCCAGCGCCGGCTGGTACGCCACGAAACCGAAGCCCAGCCCGTACGCGAAAGCGGCCCGGAACCACCCCGAGTACACCGTTATCGGGTACGCGGTGAAGTCCCGCCCGCCGTAGGTGAACGCGCTGCCGACCTCGCCGGAGTCGACCCACCAGAACGCCAGGCTGGCGCTGAGCACGAAGATCGCGGAGAAGAAGACCGCACCGGCGAGCGGCGCGACGACCAGCAGCGCCACCCGCGCCGGGGTCCAGTCCACGTGGTTGATCCGCAGCGCGACGGCGAGCACCGCGAAGCCGAACGGCAGCCGCAGGGCCTTACGAACCGGCAGGTCCATCAGGATCAGCTGGGCCAGCGCGCTCAGCGGCCGGACCAGGACCGCGTCCATCGTGCCGGTGCGCACGTAGGTCTTGAGCCGGTCGATGTTGCCGACCGCGAAGTCGGCGAGGGCGAACGCGCAGGACGACAGGCTGACGATCAGCACGCCCTCGCGCAGGGAGAAGCCGGCGATGGTCGTCGTGGCCTGGAAGATCACCACGACCGCGAACACGTCGAGCGCCGTACCCCCGATGTTGGTGATCATCTCCACGGCGAACGACGCCCGGTACGAGGTGACCGAGCGCCACTGCCCGCCCAGCAGCGCGGCGTACGCCCGCAGCTCAGCCACCCTGCGCCACCAGCCGGCGCTCGGCGCGGCGCTGCACCAGCGCGCAGAGCGCGAGCAGCACCGCGGCCCAGACCGCCTGCAGCGCGACGAGCCCGAACTGCAACGGCGCCGGATCCCGCTCGACCAACACGTCGAGCGGCGTCTGCATCAAACCTGGAAACGGTGTGGCGACCCACAACGTTACGGCCAGCCAGTCGGGCAGGAAGCGCAGCGGGAAGTAGAGGCCGGCCAGCATGCCCGCGGCGAGGGTCCACAGCATGATCGGTCCGCGGGCGTCGTGCAGCCAGTACGCGGTCGCGTTGACCAGGAACCGCATGCCGAGGCTGCCCACGACGGCGAGCAGCACCGAGAGCCCGAACAGCGGCACGGTGAACCAGCGGCCCGGCAGGTAGAGGTCGAAGAAGATCAGGCCGACGGCGAGCGGCGGCAGGAAGCGGAAGATCATGCCGTGCAGGGCGCGGCCCAGGTCGGGCGCGAGGTAGCCGGTCACCGGATGGATCGGGCGCAACAGATCCGCCGTAACCTCACCCGATCGGATCCGGTCGGACAACTCTGTCCAGCCCCAGAGTGAAACTACGGTGAGCAACCCCTGCCCGACCCAGACGAAAGTGGCCAGCTGGTCCGGGCGGTACCCTGCGGGCGTCCCGTTCACGGCGCCCGCCGCAACGGCGAGCAGGACGTAACAACGGAGGAACCCGAAGACGATGTTGGTGAACGATCCGGCTATGGTCGCCTGCCGGTAGGTGGCGTACCTCCGGAAACCCGACCATGAGAGAGCGCCGAAAGTAGTGCAGGTATCCCGGAACGGACGGCGTGCAGAGATCTGAGGCACCCTGGCGTCGAGCCCGTCCACGCCGTTAATCTCCTCTCACAACCCCCGCAGCGGAGCCGGGCGACTGTACCCGGTGCCCCGCCCTGCCACCGAGCAATTTCCGACAAGGTGGATTTTCGTCGTGACGGAGCGTAGCCAGACATCCGGCGCCCAGAGGGCTGCCCGATGAACGGTTGGAGCTCGCATTCCGGTGCGAACCGGTGGGACGACGAGCCGGCCTGGGTGTACGAGATCACCTGGGAGTGGGAGCCGCTGCCCGGGCAGCGCTACCCCGGCGACCCGGGCCGCCGCCGCGCCGTGCATCACCCTGTCTACGACGCGTCCCGCGCGGCCGAGGCCGCCTCGCAGTGGGACGCCGACTTCCGCAAGATCGCACAGGCCTCCGGACCGCCGGCGCCGTCGTCCGGCGGGCCGTCGCCGGCCCGGCCGGTCTCGCCCGCCGCGGGCCGCGCCTCCGTCGGCCGCCCGCCCCTGCCGCCGCCGTCCTGGTCCGGCCCGGATCAACCCGCACCGCGTACGCCGTACGTGGCCGGACCCGCGTCGCCGCAGGCCCAGGCGCCCCAGCGGCCGGGGCCGTCGTGGAACCGCCCGGTGCCGCTGCCCGAGCGGCTGCCCGACGCCGACCACCGCCACCCGCGCCCGTCGGCGGAGCGCCCGCAGTCGGCACCGCCGATGTACGGCACCGCCCGCCCGGGGCCCGCGCCTCAGCAGCCGCCGCAGGACCCGCGGTTCCAGGACGCCCGGCACCCGCAGGACGCCCAGCACCCGCAGGGCGCCGACCCGCGGTACCAGCGGCCGCAGCCGCACGACGCCCGGTCCGGCGGGCCGAGGCCCGAGGCGGATCCGCGATTCGCCCGCCCGGCCCAGCCCCAGCAGGACCTGCGCCCCGGCGCCCGGCCCGGCTCGGAGCCGCAGGCCGCGCCCCGGCCCGGCCCGGAGTCGCGGCCCGCACCACGGCCGGCGGCGCAGGACGACCCGCGCTACGGAGCGCGACCGGTCTCCGCGCCGGCGGCGTACCAGCCGGCCCGGCCGGTCAGCCGCGACACCCCGGCCTATCAAGGTCCGGGTCAGGCGACGCCGGTCGCGCCGTACCAGGCACCGCGGCCCACGCCGCCGGACCCGTCGTGGGCGCCGCCGGTCGATCCCCGGCCCGCCACGCCGCTCGGCCCCCGGTCCGCGCCGCCGCCGGCCCAGCCGCCGGCCGATCCGCCGCGGCGTGTCTCCCGGCACAGCGCGGAACCGCCGACGGACCCGCGCCTCGCCCCGCCGCTGCGCGCCATGCCGCCGGTCGAACCGCAGCAGCCGCGGACCCCGCCGCCCGCGGCGCGCCCGGCCGCCTACGCGCCGCCACCCGCCACGCACTCGGCACCGCCGGCACCGCTCTCGGCACCGCCGGCACCGCACTCGGCACCGCCCGCGCCGCACTCGGCACCGCCCGCGCCGCACTCGGCACCGCCCGCGCCGCACTCGGCACCGCCCGCGCCGCACTCGGCACCGCCCGCGCCGTTGGCTCCGGCGGCCTACTCCGCGCCGCCCGCGGCGCCGGTTCGGCCCGTTTCGGGGCAGCCCGGGTTCGTGCCGCCGGTGGTCGCGCAGCAGCAGGCGCCGCCGGTGGTTCGGCCGACGTCGGCCCAGCCCGCCCACTACCGCCCGGCCCCGCCGGCGCACCCCTACGAGCCGCAGCCGCGACACGCGCCCGCGCCGGACGAGCGGCAGGCGCCGCGACCGCCATACGGCGTCCCGCCGGTGCCCGTCGAGCCGGCGAGCGCCCCGCCGGCTCCGCCCGTCTCGGCGCCCCCGGTTCAGCCGGCGACACCGACTCCGGTCTCGCCCGCCCCGCCGGCGGCACCCGTCTCGGCGGCGCCGGCCGCGCCGTCGAGCTGGTTCAGCGGCGAGGATCCGGCGGCCGGTGCGGTCGTCTCCGAACCGGCCACGCCCGACGCCACGAGCCCGGCACCGGCGAGCACCGACCCGGCCGCCGACGAGCCGCACGGCCTCGGCTGGCTGCTCTCGCTGAGCGGCCTCGGCGCGACCACCTCCGAGCCCGAACCCGCGCCGGAGCCGGTCGAGGCGACGACGGACGCCCCGATCGACGTGGCGCAGGACGACCACGACGCGGCCGCGGACGACGCACCGGCGGACGGCCCGGCGGACGCCGGCGACGAGCCCGCGAAGCAGGACTGGTTCTCGCACACCGCCGAGACCGACCTGGTCGTACCGGCGGAGACCGAGGAACCGGAGGTCGCGCCCGCCGACCTCGCGACCGAGGAGGACGCGCCGGCCGAGCACGAGCCGGCACCGATTGAGGCCGACGACGATCCGGCGGCCGTCGTCGAGGCTCCCGCCGAGTCGGCGGTCCCGGAGGAGCGCCCCGACGCGGCCGCGACCGAGGCGACCCTCCCCGGCGGGCCGATCGCTCCGGAGGACTCCCCGGCAGCGATCGAGCCCATCGAGATCGAAGCCGAGGCCATCAAAGCCGAGGCCATCGAACTCGAGGCCATCAAAGCCGAGGCCATCGAACTCGAGGCCATCGAAGCCGAAGTCATCGAAGCCGAGATCATCGAGGTCGAAGCCGTCGAAGTCGAGGTCCCGGCGGTCGAAGCCACCGTCGTCGAAGGCGCGGTGATCGAGGCCGTCGTCGTCGAGGATGCCGTTGACGAGGTCGCCGACGACGAACCCGCGACGCCTCGGTCCACCGTCGACGAACCGGTCGAGGCCGAGCCCATGACGGTCGACGCGACCATCGTGGAGCCCGCCGGGGTCGAGCCCACCGTCGAGGAGCCGGCCGACGCGACGCCCGAGGCGGCCCCCAGCCCGGCGGAGACCCTCCCGGACGAGCCGAGCTCCGATGAACCGAGCACCGACGAGCCGGAAGTCGACGACGAACCGGCCACTGACGAGCCCGTCCTGACCCGAGCCGAGCCCGTCCCGGCCGAACCGGTCGCCGACGAGCCCGCGCCGGCCCCGAGTGAGCCCGCCGCCGTCACCGACGGTGCCGCCGAACCCGGTCCGGACCAGGCCGAGGCGGGTGACAGCGCCGTCGCGGAGGAACCGTCCACCGAGGCCACCCCGGCACCCACCGCGCCCGACCCGGTGTCGATCCCGAGCATGCAACTGCCGACGCTCTCGGTGGCTCCGCCGCCCGAGCCCGAACTCGAGCCCGTGCGGCGCCGCGCCGACCCCGAGCAGGTGCTGGCCACGTACCCCTGGAAGTTTGATCCCCTCACCCTGCGTGAGGTGATCGACGATCCGGACCGTCTCCTGGACGTGCGGGACCGGCTCAGCGACAAGCTCGAGTACGCCGAACGCGACACCATCCGCGCCCGCCTGCTCAGCCTGCGCGCCGTCGTCTCCCGCGTGCTCGGCGACCTGGGCCGCGCCCTCGCCGACGGCCGGGAGGCGCTGCGGCACGCCGAGGCGACCGGCGAGCTGCGGCGGACCGCGATCGTGCAGGCCCGGCTCGCGCACGTGCAGCAGTGGCGGGGCGACTTCGCCGAGGCCGACCGGCTGTTCGAGGAGGCCAACTCCGTCGAGCTGCCCGACCGGCTGCGGGCCGAGATGCACATCCAGGCCGGCAAGTGCTGCTACGAGCAGGGCCGCTACCTCGAGGCCTGCACTCACTTCGAGGCCGCGGTCGAGCTGCGCCGGGCCGACGACCCGGACCTGATCGCCCGCACCGAGGTCGCCCTCGACGCCGTCATGGCGCGGGTGCAGGAGGCCGGCTGGGGCCCCTATCCGCGCTCGCGCGAGGAGATCCTGCAGCAGAGCCGGCCGCCGCACCCGGCGGTCGACTACGAGTCGGGCTGGCAGGGCTACGCCGACGCCAACGGCGACGTCGTCATCGCCGAGCGGTACGCCGACGCGCAGCCGTTCCACGAGGGCGCCGCCTGGGTACGCCGGCCCGGCAACGACGCCTGGGAGCTGATCGACGAGACCGGCGCGCTGCTGATCGACTCCTCCAGCGGGTACGTGCAGGCCGGCCCGTTCGGCGGCGGCCTGGCCTGGGTGTCGCGCGACCAGGACGGCGGCTGGTTCGCCGTCGACTGGCACAACCGGGTCATCGTGCCCGGCGGCTTCGACGACGTGCGGCCGTTCCGGCAGGGTCTGGCCGCGGTGCGGCGCGGCGGCTGGGGCGCCATCGACCGGCACGGCCGGATCGTGGTGCAGCCGAAGTTCCGGCGCTTCGCGACCGAGCTGATCGCCGGCGGCCCGGTCGAGGGCTTCACCGCGGACGGCCTGGCCGTCGTCGACGCCGGTGACCGGCTCGGCGTGGTGGACCGGACCGGGCAGTTCCTGGTGGCCCCGGTGCACCCGCGGATCGTGATCCACCCGGTGGCGTTCATCATCGGCGACCGCGAGGGCCGGTGGGGCGCGCTCGACCGGCGCGGCGACATGATCGTCGATGTCGTGCACTCCCGGGTCGCCGATGTGGCGGACGAGATAGAACGACTGCTGACCGACACCCGGCCGGTTCTGTAAGGCGCGGGTAGGGTCCGGGACATGGAGTTCCGTCACCTCGGCCGTTCCGGCCTCATGGTCAGCGAGATCGCTTACGGCAACTGGATCACCCACGGTTCCCAGGTCGAGGAGGAGGCCGCCGCCAAGTGCGTCAAGGCCGCCCTCGACGTGGGCATCACCACATTCGACACCGCGGACGTCTACGCGGGCACCCGCGCTGAGGAGGTCCTCGGCCGCGCGCTCAAGGGCGAGCGCCGCGAGGGTCTCGAGATCTTCACCAAGGTCTACTGGCCGACCGGCCCGGGGCCGAACGACCGCGGGCTGTCCCGCAAGCACATCATGGAGTCGATCAACGGCTCGCTGCGCCGGCTGCAGGTCGACTACGTCGACCTGTACCAGGCGCACCGCTACGACTACGCGACGCCGCTCGAGGAGACCATGCAGGCGTTCGCCGACGTGGTGCACTCCGGCAAGGCGCACTACATCGGCGTCTCGGAGTGGACCGCGACCGAGATCCGCGCCGGCTGGGAGCTGGCCCGGGAGCTGAAGATCCAGCTGGTCTCCAGCCAGCCGCAGTACTCGGCGTTGTGGCGGGTCATCGAGCCCGAGGTGGTGCCGACCTCGATCGAGCTCGGCGTCGGCCAGATCGTCTGGTCGCCGATCGCGCAGGGCGTGCTGACCGGCAAGTACGAGCCGGGCAAGCAGCCGCCGGCCGGCTCGCGGGCCACCGACGACAAGTCGGGCGCCGACTTCATCTCGCGCTGGCTCAGCGACGAAGTGCTCACCGCCGTGCAGCGCCTCAAGCCGCTCGCCGAGCAGGCGGGGCTGTCGATGGCCCAGCTCGCGGTGGCCTGGGTGCTGCAGAACCCCAACGTCTCGGCGGCGATCATCGGCGCGTCCCGCCCGGAGCAGGTCTACGACAACGCCAAGGCCGCCGGCGTGCGGCTCGAGGACGACCTGATGAAGGCGATCGACGAGGCGCTCTCCGGCGTCATCGAGCGCGACCCGGCGCAGACGGTCAGCCCGGCGCAGCGCCCCTGACGGTGCACCCGGCGCCCCTTCACGGGGGCGCCGGGGTCACAGGGATGACCAGAAGCGCATGTAGAAGAGCCCGACCTCGCCCAGCCCCGGGGGTATGCCGATCAGGCTCGCGAACCAGCCGACCACCGCGAAGAACGCCTGGTTGATCCGCGACTGCCAGAGCAGGACGAAGAGCAGCATGAAGCCGTACGGGGCGAACATGTTGTATGCCCGCTGGTACGGCTCGCTCAGCCAAGGCTGAATGATGTTGCCGCCGTCCAGGCCGGGCATCGGCACCAGGTTGAGCAGGCTCGCCGTTACCTGCAGGAACGCGAGCGCGCCGATGGCCACCCAGAAGTCGCCGTGGCTGCCGCCGACCGCGACCCCGCCGGAGCCGTCCCGCAAAAGCACCACGTCGCTGCCCGCGCCGAACACGAACGGCACCGCCAGCACCAGCGCGAACACCACGTTCGTCGCCGGGCCGGCCGCGCTGATCAGCGACTGCTTGGCCTTGCTCCGGATGTGCGCGTGGTCGACCCAGACCGCGCCGCCGGGCAGGCCGATGCCGCCCAGCACCACCGCGATCAGCGGCAGCACGATCGACAGCACCGGGTGCGTGTACTTGAGCGGGTCGAGCCGCAGGTAGCCCCGGTCCGCGACGCCCCGGTCGCCGGCGAAGTACGCGACGATGGCGTGCGCGTACTCGTGCAGGCAGAGCGAGAGCACCCAGCCGGAGATGACCAGCAGGAAGACGTCGACCCGGACGTTGCCGTACGCGGTCCAGGTCATCCAGCCGGCCACCCCCGTGATGGCGAGAATCCCGACGAAGACGGGACTCGGCACGAAGGCGCTCTTCGGGGAGCCCCGCGAGACCTGGTAGTTCACTCGGCCGGCAGCAGACTCATCTGGTAGTCGACCCGGTCGTCCTCGACGAGGGTGACCTGGGTGACTCCGGCGGCCGCGAGCTCACGCCAGGCCTGGCCGATCCATGACTCGGCGTCCGCCTGGCTGCTGAACGACTCGGCAGGGCCGGCCACCGGCTGCCCGTCGACGCCCTCGTACCGCCAACTCCACGGCATTCCGCCGCCTCCTCAGGTGTCGAGCAAAGGTCCTGTAGCCACCCTACGGTGTGCGCGCCGGTGCACCCGGAACGCCCGGGCGCGGCCGGGGCCGGGTCGGCCCCCATGATCGTGACGCCCGGCCCTAAAGTACGGGGCATGTCTGCTGACGGGTGGCGTTCGATCCTGGTTCTCGGCGGGATCCGGTCCGGCAAGTCCGCGTTCGCCGAGGCGCTGGTCGCCGGCGCCGCGTCGGTCCGTTATGTGGCCACGGCCGTCGGCGGCGAGGACGACCCGGAGTGGCGGGCCCGGATCGAGGCGCATCAGCGCCGCCGGCCGCAGTCCTGGACCACCGAGGAGACCGGCGCGGACCCCGCGGGCCTGACCGCCGTGCTCACCGAGGCCAAGCCCGACGACACCCTGCTCGTCGACGACCTGGGCGGCTGGGTCGCGGCGCTGCTCGACCCGGCCCGGCAGCCGAACGACGACCTGGCGACGGTGACCGCGCTCGCCGACGCGGTCCGGGCGTGCGCCGCCCGCGTGGTGCTGGTCAGCCCGGAGGTGGGCCTGTCGCTGGTGCCGACCACCGCGGTCGGGCGGGCGTTCGCGGACGCGCTCGGCACGGCCAACCAGGAGCTCGCCGGCGCGTGCGACCGGGTGGCGTTCGTGGTGGCCGGCCGACCGACCTGGCTGAAGTCCGGTCCGGACGCGCCGGGGATCACCACGGACCTGGAGGCCGAGAACGGCGCGGCGGAACGGGCGGCCCCGCCCGCGCCGCGGGACACGGTCGTCGTCGAGGCGCCGCGGCTCGACGCGGCGGCGATGCACGCCGCGATGGCCGCGGCCGCGCCGCCGCCGACGACGCCCGCCGAGGCGCACCCCCGTACCGACGACGGCGCGGTCATCGCGCCCGGCATGGACATGCCTCTGCCCGACGGCGACGCGGGCCCCGACGCGCGCGACCGCCTCGCCGGCGTCGACCTGCCCGGCGCGGGCCTCGGCGCGCTGGTCGAGGCGGTCGAGTTCGCCGCCGCGACCCAGGCGAGCGCGGTGCCGCGCCCGTGGGGACCGGCCCGCGTCCTGCTGATCGACGGCCGGCACGCCGGCGGCGCGGCCGCGGGCGCCGACGTGCCGGACTCCGAGCGCCGGGCCGCGCTGGCCGAGGCCGGCGAGGGCGCCCTGGCCGCCCTGGCCGCGAGCGCCGGCGCCGACATCGTGGTGGTGCGCACCGCCGCGGCGGGCGCCATGGAGGACGGCCCGGTGCTCGGCGCCGAGGCCGTCGACGACGCGCTGCGGCAGGGCTGGGAGCTCGCCGACGCCGCCGCCGACGAGGGCCGGGACGTGCTGATCATCGGCTCCTGCGGCACCGGGACGGAGGCCGCCGCGACGGCCGTGCTGGCCGCGACCACCGGCGCCGAGCCGGTCGCGCTGCTGCCCCGGGTGCTGGCGCCCGGCGGCCGCTACGACGACGACGCCTGGATGCTGCGGTGCGCCGCGGTGCGCGACGCCATGCACCGCATCCGGCAGGACCCGCGCGGCGCGAAGGACATCCTGGCCCAGCTCGGCGGCGCCGACCTGGCCGTCGCGACGGGCGCGCTGCTCGGCGCGGCGTCGCGGCGCATGCCGGTGGTGGTGGACGGGCCGCTGGGCATCGCGGCCGGGCTCATCGCCCGGGACATCGCCAGCCAGTCCCGGCACTGGTGCCTGCTCGCCGAGGCGGGCACCCATCAGCTGGTCCGGCAGGGCGCCGACGTGCTGGGCCTGACCCCGGTCATGGAGCTGGGCCTCGACCTCGGCGAGGGCGCCAACGCCCTGGCCGCGCTGCCGCTGCTGCGCGCCGCGATCGCCCTGGCCGGCGCGCTGCCGGTGCACCCGGCGCTGCTCGCCGGGCACGGCGACGCGGGCCTCGACCCGGACCTCGAGCCGGACGGCGAGGCCGAGCCGGACGGGGTCGAACCGGCCGGTGTTTGACGGGTTGCGCCTGGCGCTCACCACGCTGACGGTGCTGCCGGTCCGGGCCGGCCGGATCGACCGCCGCACGGCCGCCGTCGCGATGAGCCTCGCGCCGCTCGTCGGCGCGCTGCTCGGCGCGGTGCTGGCCGGCGTCTTCGTGCTGCTCGGCCAGGGCCCGGTCGCCGCGACGGTCACCGTTGCCGCGGGCGCGCTGCTGACCCGGGGCCTGCACCTGGACGGCCTCGCGGACACGGTCGACGCCCTCGGCTCCTACCGCGGCCGCGAGCAGGCGCTCGAGATCATGAAGAAGCCGGACATCGGGCCGTTCGGCGTCGCCGCGATCGCCCTGGTCCTGCTGATCCAGGCCGCCGCGCTGACCGAGGTCGGGCCCGCGGCGATCGTGGTCGCCTGGGCGGCCGGGCGGCTCGGCGTCACGGTCGCCTGCCGCCGCGGCGTCGGCGCCGCGCGCCCGGAGGGCCTCGGCGCGCTGGTCGCGTCGACCGTGCCGGTTCCGGTGGTCGCCGGGGCCGCGGCCCTGGTGGCGGCCGCGGCGGTGTTCGCGGTGCCGGGCCGCCCCTGGCAGGGTCCGGCCGCCGTCGCCGCCGCCCTGCTCGTCGTGGTCCTGCTGCAGCGCCACGCGGTACGCCGGTTCGGCGGCATCACGGGCGACGTGCTGGGCGCCTCCGTCGAGGCGACCACGACGCTAACCCTGGTCGGCCTGGCCCTGGGTTGAGTCGTACTCCCGGACGACCTTCTTCGGCGCGGTCCGGCGCCACGCCTCGGTGACCACCTGCCGCAGCTCGCCCGCGTCGGCCTGGGCCAGCACCACCCGCACCCAGCCGTACCGGCCGACGTACGGCGCCGGCGAGTACGTCTCCGGCGCGCTCGAGACCAGCTCGGCCTGCTCCTCCTTGGACGCCTTTACCGAGACGGTGTCGTGGTCGGGGCCGCCGACGACGAAGACCTTCTCGCCGTACCGCAGGGTCCAGTCGCCCCACTGCTCCACGAACGCCTCGCGGCCACCGGGCAGCGCGAGGACCCATTCCCGCACCTCCGCCCAGGTGGCGGCCATCAGCGCACCGAGGTGTCGACGAACGGCGGCTTCACGATCCGCGCCTCGGTGCGGCGGCCCCGGATGTCGATCTCGACGAGGTCGCCCTCGGACAGCCCGGCGGCGCTGTCCAGCAGGGCCAGCGCGATGCCGACCTTCTTCGTCGGCGAGAACGTGCCGCTGGTGATCTCGCCGACCTGCGTCTCACCCGCGTACACGGGCATGTGACAGCGCGGGATGCCGCGGCCGGTGAGCTCGAGGCCGCGCAGCAGCCGGCGCGGGCCGGCCGCCTTCTCGGCGAGCAGCGCGTCGCGGCCCCAGAACGCGGGCTTGGACCAGCCGACCGCCCAGCCGGAGCGGGCCTGCACCGGGGTGATCTCCAGGGACAGCTCCTGCCCGTGCAGCGGGTAGCCCATCTCGGTGCGCAGCGTGTCGCGGGCGCCGAGCCCGCACGGGCGGACGCCGGCCTCGACCAGCGTGTCCCAGACGGTGCCGGCGTCGTCCCACGGCACGACCAGCTCGTAGCCGTGCTCCCCGGTGTAGCCGGTGCGGCAGACGATCAGGTCGACGCCGCCGATCCGGGCCGGGTTGAACGACATGTAGTCATGGTCGGTGGGCAGCCCGAGCCCGGTGATGGTCTCGGCCGACCGCGGGCCCTGCACCGCGAGGACGGCGAACCGGCGGTGCTCGTCGGTGACGGTGATGCCGTCGGGGGCGGCCGCGGCCAGCCGGCGCACGACCTCGGCGGTGTTGGCGGCGTTCGGGATCAGGAAGACCTCGTCCGGCCCGATCAGGTACGCGATCAGGTCGTCGACCACGCCGCCCGACGCGTCGTCGCAGCAGAGCGTGTACTGCGCCTTGCCGGCGGAGATGCGGCCCAGGTCGTTGCTCAGGCAGGAGTTGACGAAGTCCGCGGCCCCCGGGCCGGTGACCCGGGCCTTGCCGAGGTGTGACACGTCGAAGACGCCGACGGCCTCGCGCACGGCGGCGTGCTCGCGCAGGACACCGCCGCCCGCGTACTCCAGGGGCATCTCCCAGCCGCCGAAGGCGGCGAACTTGGCCCCGAGCGCGGCGTGGCGCTCGTGCAGGGGCGAACGGAGCAGGGCGGCGGCCTCGGCAGACATGAGTGGCAACTTACCCGTGGCCTCGGCCGCCGCCGACAGCTACCGGCGGATCGGTGTCAGAACCCGACCCGCTCGATGTCGGTCACCTTGATCGTGAGCTTCTTCTTGGGGCCGGAGGTGTGCGTGAGCTCCTCGTCCGCGTTGTACCGCTCGCCGCTGACCTCGAAGGTGCCGATCATCGGCCCGTCCTCGACGCCGGAGACCTCGTAGGTGACGGCCCACGTGTCGGTCTCCGAGAGCGCCGGGCCGGTGTACGCCATCTTCACCTTGAACTTGATGTTGCAGCCGGCCGAGCCGAAGCACTGCCGGCCGGTGATCTTCGGCGTGAGCTTGAAGTCCGACGCGGCCGGCGTCACGACCGGCTCGGCCTCCTCCAGCTCCTCGGGCAGGTCGGGGACCGGGTCCTGCTGTGCCCGGCGCGCCTGCTCCTCCTCCCAGGCGGACAGGGGCCTGTTCGCCTCCGCCTCGATTCGGTTGGCCGCGACGGTCACCGCGACGCCGATGCCGCCGCAGAGCAGCAGCACCACGGCGACGCCGCCGGCGATCAGCCAGGGCAGGAAGGACTTCTTCCGCGGCGGCGGGGCCGGGGCGAAGGCAGGCGGGTGGAAGCCCTGCGGTGCGGGTGGCGGCTGCCAGGGCGGCGGGCCGGAATCGGTGGGCGGTACGGGGTCGGGGTTGGTCATCGCCGTCCTTCGAAATGTGAGAGCTCGTCCGGATTGTGAGCCCCGGTGGATGATCTCGCAACGCCGATTACCGTCTGTGCGCGGACGGTTGACGCAGATGTGAAGACGAATTCGCCGTTGACCGGGCGCCGGAAGGATCACGCAGCCTTAACCTTGGTTAGCATCGGCGGGACAACACCGTCCGGCGCGAACCGCGCCGGGGTGACCACACCCGTCGGGGCGTCCCACGAGGGAGCTCCCGGCCCCAGTCGTCGCGGAGAGCCCGAGTGACCCACCCCGCACCCACCCTCAGCCTGGTCGACAGCGACCCGGCCGAACTGGCCGTCGACGCGATCGTCATCGGGCTGCACAGTCAGCCCGATGAGGGCGGCGCGGTCCTGCCGGCCGCCGGCGCGGAGAGCATCGCCGCCGCGTTCGACGGAAAGCTGATCTCGACGCTGACCCTGCTCGGCGCGACCGGCACCGCCGGCGAGGTGATCAAGCTCGCCACGCTCGGCACCGTCGCGGCGCCGCTGATCGTCGCCGTCGGCCTCGGCGACGAGCCGACCGGCTCCGCGCCCACGACGGAGACCCTGCGCCGTGGCACCGGCGCCGCGGTGCGCGCGCTGGCCGGCAGCGCCACCGTCGCGCTGGCGCTGCCGGTGCCCGACGACTCCGACGCGCCCGGCGTGCTGCGCGCGATCCTCGAGGGCGCGCTGCTCGGGTCGTACCGTTTCGCCGGTTACAAGACCAAGCCGCAGCCAGCCCGCCGCGACCCGGTCAAGGCGCTGCAGGTGACCGTGCCCGACGCGGCCGACGCGGCCGCCCGGGCCGAGGTCGAGCGCGCCGAGGTGGTCGCCAAGGTCGTGCGGCTGACCCGGGACTGGGTGAACACCGCGCCCAACAAGCTGCGCCCGCCGCAGTTCGCCGACGCCGTCGCGGCCGCCGCGGACGGCACCGGCCTCGAGGTCGAGATCCTCGACTTCGACCAGCTCAAGGCGGGTGGCTACGGCGGCATCGTCGCGGTCGGCCAGGGCTCCGAGGCGCCGCCGCGGCTGGTCAAGCTCAGCTACACCCCGCAGGGGGTGGCGAACCCGAAGCGGGTCGCGCTGGTCGGCAAGGGCATCACGTTCGACACCGGCGGCATCAGCATCAAGCCGGCCGCGGGCATGTGGGAGATGAAGTCCGACATGGCCGGCGCCGCCGCCGTCGGCGCCACGATGCTGGCGGTCGCCGCGCTCCGGCCGCCGGTCGCGGTCACCGGCTACCTGGCCATGGCGGAGAACATGCCCTCCGGTACGGCGTACCGGCCCGGCGACGTCATCACGATGTTCAACGGCAAGCGGGTCGAGGTGCTCAACACCGACGCCGAGGGCCGGATGGTGCTCGCCGACGCGATCGCCCGCGCCTGCGCCGACGGCACCGACTACGTCTTCGAGACGTCCACACTGACCGGTGGGCAGGTGGTCGCGCTCGGCAAGCGCATCGCCGGCGTGATGGGCTCGCCGGAGACCTGCGAGCGGGTCAAGGCGGCCGGCGACGAGGTCGGCGAGCCGGCCTGGCCGATGCCGCTGCCGGACGACGTGCGCAAGGGCATGGAGTCCGAGGTGGCCGACATCAGCCAGGTCAACGCCAGCATGGACCGGGCCGGGCACATGCTGCAGGGCGGCGTGTTCCTGCGGGAGTTCGTGGCGGACGGCGTCGAGTGGGCGCACATCGACATCGCCGGGCCGTCGTACCACACGGGCGAGGCGAGCGGTTACTGGACGAAGGGCGGCACCGGCGTACCGGTCCGCACCCTCCTGACCCTGATCGACGACATCGCCGCCAACGGATGACCTGACGGAGGCTGGCCTCTTAGGAGGCCGGCCTCCGCTTCTGGCGGGCGTTGTAGTCGCGCATGCGCTGGGGGTAGCCCATCAGGCGGACGTCGTAGATGGGCATGGCGAGCTGGTGTGCGAAGCGCCGGGCGGTCTCCGGTGAGTCCACGCGCCGCCGGGTCCACTCGCCGTCGTGTGCCACGAGCAACACCGTGGTCTCGGTCACCGTGGTACGGGGCTCGATGAAGCCCTCGACGCCACGCCGAGACCGGACAAACTCCGCAAGATGCTCAAGATCGGCACGATCCGCCGGTCGGCCGCCCCCACGGATCGGCTCCTTGCGTCGCCGGAACCACCCCACGCCCCACCCCTTACCGTCAATTGCCGCAAGGGTACGTCCTGCGCCGGTCTCGTTGGGCACCTGGATACATAGACAGGCGCGGTAAGTGACAAGATGGCCAGGACAGCTGTGACCGTTTCCACCATGCGACCCATGTGGCAACGAACGCGATCCGGGAGTAGACGTGAGCCAGCCGGGCGGAACCTTCGACATCGTGATCCTCGGCGCCGGCAGTGGCGGCTATGCCGCCGCGCTGCGCGCGGCCGAGCTGAACCTGTCGGTGGCCCTGATCGACAAGGCGGAGCTGGGCGGAACCTGCCTGCACCGCGGCTGCATTCCGACCAAGGCCCTGCTGCACGCGGCCGAGCTCGCCGACCAGACCCGCGAGAGCGAGCAGTTCGGCATCAAGGCCGATCTGGTCGGCATCGACATGGCCGGTGTGAACGCCTATAAGGACGGTGTCGTCGGGCGCCTCTACAAGGGCCTGCAGGGCCTGATGAAGCAGCCGAACATCACCATGGTCCAGGGCGCGGGCAAGCTCGTCTCCCGCGACACGGTGGAGGTCGACGGCGCGCGCTACACCGGACGCAACGTCATCCTCGCCACCGGCTCGTACTCCCGCTCGCTGCCCGGCCTCGAGGTCGACGGCAAGCGCGTGCTGACCAGCGAGCACGCCCTGCGGCTCGACCGGGTGCCGGCTTCGGCGATCGTGCTCGGCGGCGGCGTCATCGGCGTCGAGTTCGCCAGCGTCTGGAAGTCCTTCGGCGCCGACGTGACCATCCTGGAGGCTCTGCCCCGCCTGGTCGCCGCCGAGGACGAGGAGATCTCGAAGGCGGTCGAGCGCGCCTTCCGCAAGCGGAAGATCAACTTCAAGGTCGGCAAGCCGTTCGAGAAGGTCGAGCACACCGAGAACGGCGTCAAGGCGTACCTGGCCGGCGGCGAGAGCGTCGAGGCCGAGATCCTGCTGGTCGCGGTCGGCCGCGGACCGACCACCGGCGACTTGGGCTTCGAGCAGCAGGGCATCACCCTCGACCGGGGCTTCGTGATCACCAACGAGCGCCTGCACACCGGCGTCGGCAACATCTACGCGGTCGGCGACATCGTGCCCGGCCTGCAGCTGGCGCACCGCGGCTTCCAGCAGGGCATCTTCGTGGCCGAGGAGATCGCGGGCAAGAACCCGGCCGTCATCGACGAGAACGGCATCCCCCGCGTCACCTACTCCGACCCCGAGGTCGCCTCGGTCGGCCTCACCGAGGCCAAGGCCAAGGAGCAGTACGGCGCCGACAAGGTCACCTCCTACAGCTACAACCTCGGCGGCAACGGCAAGAGCCAGATCCTCAAGACGCAGGGCTTCGTGAAGCTGGTCCGGGTCAACGACGGCCCGGTCGTCGGCGTGCACATGGTCGGTGCCCGGATGGGCGAGCTCGTCGGCGAGGCTCAGCTGATCTACAACTGGGAGGCGTTCCCGGAAGAGGTCGCCCAGCTCGTGCACGCGCACCCGACCCAGAACGAGGCGCTCGGCGAGGCCTTCCTCGCACTGGCCGGCAAGCCGCTGCACGCACACGCCTGATTTCGATACCCATCCGACCCGTTAGAGCGGTTAAGGAGTTCTGAGACATGCCGGTATCGGTCACCATGCCCCGGCTGGGTGAGAGCGTCACCGAGGGCACCGTCACGCGCTGGCTCAAGCAGGAGGGCGAGCGGGTCGAGGCCGACGAGCCGCTGCTCGAGGTCTCCACCGACAAGGTCGACACCGAGATCCCGTCCCCGGCCGCCGGTGTGCTCTCGCGCATCGTCGTCGGCGAGGACGAGACCGCGGACGTCGGCAGCGAGCTCGCGGTCATCGCCGGCGACGGCGAGGACGAGGACTCCGCCGAGCCCGCGCCGGCCGCGGCCGCGAAGCAGGAGGCCGAGCCCGAGCCGGCCGCGCCCGAGGCCCCCTCGACCGAGCAGCCGGTCGAGCAGGAGGCACCGGCGGCGCAGCCCGCCGCGAGCACGGGCGGCGGCGGTGGCACCGCCGTCAAGATGCCCGCGCTGGGCGAGAGCGTCACCGAGGGCACCGTCACCCGCTGGCTCAAGCAGGTCGGCGACACGGTCGAGGCCGACGAGCCGCTGCTCGAGGTCTCCACCGACAAGGTCGACACCGAGATCCCGTCGCCGGTCGCCGGCACCGTTCTGGAGATCAAGGTCCCCGAGGACGAGACCGTCGAGGTCGGCGCCGACCTGGCCATCATCGGCTCCGCGGACAGCGCGCCCGCCAGCGCGCCCGCCGAGGCGCCCAAGCCCGCCGCACCGGCGCCGAAGCAGGCCGCCGAGCCCGCGCCCAAGCCCGCACCGAAGCCCGCACCGCAGCAGCAGTCCGCGCCGCTGGTCGAGTCGAAGCCCGCGCCCGCGCCGGAGCCCGAGGCGCCGGCGCCGGCCCAGGCCGCCGCACCGGCCGCCGAGAAGGTCAGCGCCAACGGCGCCGGCGACGCCGGTTACGTGACGCCGCTGGTCCGCAAGCTCGCCGCCGAGAAGGGTGTCGACCTCTCGTCGGTCACCGGCACCGGCGTCGGCGGCCGGATCCGCAAGCAGGACGTCATCGAGGCCGCCGAGCGGGCCGCCGCCGCGAAGGCCGCCCCGGCGCGGCAGGAGGCGCCGGCCCCGGCCGCCGCCGCCAAGCCGGCCCCCAGCCCGCTGCGGGGACGCACCGAGAAGCTGACCCGCATCCGCGCGACGATCGCCCGCCGCATGGTGGAGTCGCTGCAGGTCTCGGCGCAGCTCACCACGGTGGTCGAGGTCGACATCACCAAGGTCGCCACGCTGCGGGGCAAGGCCAAGGTCGCCTTCCAGGCCAAGCACGGCGCGAAGCTGACGTTCCTGCCGTTCCTGGCGCTGGCCGCGGTCGAGGCGCTGCGCGAGCACCCGGTCGTCAACTCGTCGATCGACCAGGAGGCCGGCACGGTCACCTACCACGACGGCGAGCACCTCGGCATCGCGGTGGACACCCCGAAGGGCCTGGTCGTCCCGGTCATCCGGGACGCCGGCGACCTCAACCTGGCCGGCCTCGCCAAGCGGATCGCCGACGTGGCGGAGCGCACCCGCAACAACAAGATCAGCCCGGACGAGCTGTCCGGCGGCACCTTCACGCTGACCAACACGGGCAGCCGGGGCGCGCTCTTCGACACCCCGATCATCAACCAGCCGCAGGTCGGCATCCTCGGCACCGGCGCGGTGGTCAAGCGCGCCGTGGTCGTCGACGACCCGAACCTGGGCGAGCTGATCGTGCCGCGCTCGATGATCTACCTGGCGCTCAGCTACGACCACCGGATCGTGGACGGCGCGGACGCCGCCCGCTTCCTGGTGACGATGAAGGACCGGCTGGAGGCCGGCCAGTTCGAGGGAGACCTCGGCCTGTCCTCCTGATCCGGGGCTGAACGTCAAACAGGGGGCGCCCAGCGCCCCCTGTTTTGTTTTGAGCTGGATCGGCTTCGGGCAATGATGGAAGCATGCGGATCATTCTGGCCGGCGCGTCCGGTTTCCTCGGCACCCGGCTCATCGGCCGGCTGCGTGCCGCCGGCCACGACCTCACCCTGCTCGTCCGCCGGCCGGCCGAGGAGGCCGGCGAGGCCACCTGGCAACCGTCCGCGGGACAGCTCGACCCGGGGGTGGTCGCCGGCGCGGACGCGGTGATCAACCTGGCCGGCGCGGGCGTCGGCGACCGGCGCTGGAACGCCCGCTACAAGAGCCTGATCCGGAGCAGCCGGGTGGACACGGCCGGCACGATCGCGCAGACGGTCCGGAGCCTGCCCGCCGCCGACCGCCCCCGGGTCCTGCTGCAGTCCTCGGCCGTCGGCTGGTACGGCGACACCGGCGACCGCCAGGTCACCGAGGACTCCCCGGCCGGCTCCGGCTTCCTAGCCGACGTGTGCCGGGTCTGGGAGGCGGCCGTCCGGCCCGCCGAGGACGCGGGCATCCGGGTCGCGCTGCTGCGCACCGGGCTGCCGCTCGACTCCCGCGGCGGCCTGCTCAAGCCGCAGATGGTGCCGTTCCGGCTGGGCGTCGGCGCCCGGCTCGGCGGCGGCCGGCAGTGGGTGCCCTGGATCGGCCTGAGCGACTGGCTCAGCGCCACCGAGTTCCTGCTCGAGCGCGACGACCTGGCCGGCCCGGTCAACATGGTCGGCCCGGAACCGGTGACCAACGCCACGTTCACCCAGGTGCTGGGCCGGGTGCTGAACCGTCCGGCCGTGCTCCAGGTGCCGGGGATCGCGCTGCAGGTGGCGCTCGGCGAGTTCGCGCACGAGGCGCTGCGCAGCCAGCGGGTGCTGCCCGGCGTCCTGCAGCGGGCCGGTTTCGGGTTCGCCCAGCCGACCCTCGAGGTGGCGCTGCGCGCGGCGATCGCCCAGGAATCGAACGCCGTGGCCTGAGCCGGCACCCGGGCTTTGCTAACCTGCGGCTGGTGTCCGTCGTCGCCGCAGCCCCCTCAGAGTCCGCCGATCCGCCGGTCGCTTCCACGGCCCGCGCCGGCGGCCGCCGGTCGTGGCGCCAGCACCTGGTCGTGGCCGTCGCCGCGCTGGGCCTCGCCGCCTGGGTGACCAACGGCCTGTGGCGCGACCCGGCCGGGCACGTGCTCACCAAGAACGTCGGCGACCAGGCCTTCTTCGAGTGGCTGCTGGGCTACGGCGTGTACCTGCTGGGGCACGGCGCCGATCCGTTCTCCACCGACATGCTGAACGCGCCTGTCGGCGTCAACCTGGCCGCCAACACGTCCATCACCGTCTTCATCGTGCTGTTCTCACCGCTGACCATGCTGGCCGGGCCGCAGGTCAGCTTCGCGGCGATCCTCACCCTCAACCTGGCCGGGTCGGCGTTCGCCTGGTACCTCTTCCTGCGCCGCTACCTGGTCCGGCACGCGGTCGCGGCGGCGGTCGGCGGCTTCTTCTGCGGGTTCGCGCCCGGCTTCATCTCGCACGCCAACGGCCACCTGAACTGGACCGCGGGCTGGGTCGCGCCGGTGGTGCTCTGGTGGGTCCTCAAGCTGCCCGAGCGCGGGCGCTGGCTGCGGCACGGCCTGATCCTGGGCCTGCTGGTCGCCGTCGGCTTCTCCATCGCCGCCGAGGGCCTGTTCTTCACCGCCCTGGCCAGCGGCCTCTTCCTGATCACCCGCTCGCTGCTGCCGGAGTGCCGGGCGGAGGCACGCCGGGCGCTGCCGACGGTGCTCGCCGGCCTCGGCGTCACCGCGGTGGTCGCCGGCCTGCTGCTGGCCTATCCGCTCTTCATGCACTTCGCCGGGCCGCAGTCGTTCAGCGGGACCGGCTTCAACCAGGCGCACTACGCCGAGGACATCGGCGCCTACTTCGAATACCCGACCCGCTCGGTGGCGGGCTGGCTGGGCCTGGGCAGCGACCTGGCGCCGAACCCGACCGAGGAGACGTCCTACTTCGGCCTCCCGCTGCTGATCCTGGTCGTGGTGTCGCTGGTGACGCTGCGCCGGCACGCGGCGCCGGGCCGGTTCGAGACCCTGGCGGCGCTGTACACCGTCGGCGCGGTCTTCCTGGTGCTGTCCCTCGGCCCGCAGCTCAAGTTCTTCTCGGGCACGACGAGCATCAAGCTCCCGTACGCGGCACTGCAGCACCTGCCGCTCTTCGACTCGGCGCTGCCCGGCCGTTTCGCCCTCGTGGTGGTCGGGGTGGTCGGCATCGTCCTCGCGCTCAGCGCGGACCGGGTGCTCGACGATCCGATGCAGACGGTGCGCTCGCACACGCTCTGGGCGGCCGGCTTCGCGGTGGCGCTGGTGCCGCTGGTCCCGCTCCCGCTGCTGACCACCGAGCGGGTGCCGGAGCCGCCGTTCATCGCCGACGGGATCTGGAAGGACTACGTCACCGACGGCGGCACGATGACCACCCTGCCGTTCGCGACCACCGACACCGCGGACGGGCAGCGCTGGCAGGCGTACACGATGGCCCGGCGCGGTGCGCAGTTCCGCATCCCCGACGGCTACTTCCTCGGGCCCGGCGGGCCGGAGGGCACCGGCCAGATCGGCGCCACCCAGCGGCACACCGACTGGCTGTTCTTCCGTGCCGCCCTGTACGGCTACGTCGCCCCGCTCGACGACTACGACCGCGCGCAGGCCCGCATCGATCTGGCGGACTGGAACGTACAGGCCGTGTTCCTGCCGGAGCGGATCACCGGCTCGCACTCCCCGCTGTTCCGGGCCGCGGTGGAGATGACCGCGACCGACCTGTTCGGCGAGCCGGAGCACGTCGGCGGCGTGCTGCTGTGGCGAATCCGTCCCGGTATCGATCCGGTCGCCAGGGATAGTCTGGAGCCGTGACGACTTCCACGTTCCAGGTCCTGCGTCCCGGCCTGGTCGACTACCGCGAGGCCTGGGAGGAGCAGCGCCGGCTGCACGAGGCCGTCGTCGCGGGCACCCGGCCGGACACCATCCTGCTGCTCGAGCACCCCAGCGTCTTCACGGCCGGCAAGCGCACCGAGCCGCTGGACCGGCCGCTCGACGGCACGCCCGTCGTCGACGTCGACCGCGGCGGCAAGATCACCTGGCACGGCCCGGGCCAGCTCGTCGGCTACCCGATCGTCAAGCTTCCCGACCCGATCGACGTGGTCGCCTACGTGCGCCGCGTCGAGCAGGTGCTGATCGACGTGTGCGGGGAATTCGGCGTCAAGGCCGAGCGGGTGGAGACCGAGGGCCGCAGCGGCGCCTGGGTGCGCGCCGACGACCGCGGCCCCGACCGCAAGATCGCGGCGGTGGGGATCCGGGTGGCCCGCGGCGTCACCCAGCACGGCTTCGCCATCAACGCCGACTGCGATCTGGCGAACTTCGACCGCTTCGTGCCCTGCGGCATCCGCGACGCGGGCGTGACGTCCCTGACCGCCGAGCTGGGCCGGCAGGTGACGGTCGCCGACCTGATGCCGGTCGTCGAGCGCCACCTGCCGACGCTGCTGTGAGCCTCTACCGCGACCCGCGCGACAAGCGGGTCTTCGTGCCGAAGAAGGGCGGCGGGCTGGTGCTGAACTTCGGCCACCCCGTCGCGTGGTGGATCGTGATCAGCACCACGATCATCCCGCTGATCATCGTGGTCGGCGTGACCATCGCGGTCATCGCCTGAGCCGGGCCATCACGGTGTGACCCGGTGCAGGTCGCGCGGGAACGCCGTGACCTCGCGGACGTTGCCCGCCCCGGTCAGCCGGGCCACGAAACGCTCCAGCCCGATGGCGAAGCCACCGTGCGGCGGCATGCCGTACCGGAAGGCGTCGAGGTAGCCCTCGTAGGCCGCGGTCGTCTCGCCCCGCGCGGCCAGCGCGGACCGGTAGTCCTCGTAACGGTGCAGCCGCTGCCCGCCGGTGACCAGCTCGAGCCCGCGGAAGAGCAGGTCGAAGCTGTTCGACCAGGCCGGGTCGGACGGCTGCGGGTGCGTATAGAACGGCCGCTTGCGCATCGGGTACCCGGTCACGAAGACGAACTCCGAGCCGTGCTCGCGCAGCGCCCACTCCCCCAGCGCCCGCTCGTGCGCCGGCGCCAGGTCCGGCTCGTCGGCCGGCGCGCCCGCGATCCGCAGCGCCTCGGTGAAATGCAGCGCCGGTATCTCCGCGGGCACCTTCGGCACCGCGACGCCGGTCCGCTCGGCGACCGTCGCCGTCATGACCGACACGACGTCGGTGAGCACGGCCATCACGTCCCGGTGGTCGGCGATGAACCCCAGCTCGGCGTCGAGCGACGTGTACTGGGCCAGGTGCCGGGCGGTGTCGTGCGGCTCGGCCCGGAACACCGGCCCGACCTCGTAGACCCGTTCGAAGACCCCGACCATGAGCTGCTTGTAGAACTGCGGCGACTGGGCCAGGTAGGCGGGCCGGCCGAAGTAGTCGAGCGCGAACACGTTCGCGCCGGACTCCGTCGCCGACGCGACGATCTTCGGCGTATGGATCTCGACGAACCGGCGCTCCTCCAGCGCGGCCCGGAAGCCCGCCGACGCGGCCGCCGCCACCCGCAGCGCCGCGGCGCGCGCCGGGTGCCGCAGCGCGAGCGCGGCATGGTCCAGCTGGGTGGGCATGCTCGCGGTCAGCGCCGGCCGGTGCAGCTCGAACGGCAGCGGTACGCCGACCGCGCTGAGCACCCGCAGTTCCGCGCCGGTCAGCTCGACCCCGGCGGGCGCCGCCTCGTTCGCGGTGACCGTTCCGGTCAGCTCGACGACGGACTCCTCCGGCAGCGCCTCGATCCGGGCCCGCAGCTCGGGCTCGGCCACGACGACCTGGGTGTACCCGGCGGCGTCCCGGACGATCAGGAAGGCCACCGACTTGAGCAGCCGGCGGCGGTGTACCCAGCCGGCGACCGTGACGGTCTCGCCGGTGTGCCGGGCCAGTTCGGTGGAGAGGATGCGTTGCATGGCTTTTTACCTCCTCGGTGACTGCAACGCGGCCCCAGGGAGGCGTGGGCGAGCGGGATCCTCGCGGTACCACCACACCTTCGCGCCCGGGTTCGACCGGGCGCCTCTTGTCATGCTCGGCTCGGGAGTGTCTTCGCGCCCCGGCACCGGGCCATCTTCACAGCTGCCGATGGCTCTCTCGGCCGGCGGATCGGGGCGTTACTCGGTTCCGTCATCACCGTGGCCGCGACCTTAACAGCGCCACACCGCCCCGCAAACGGATTTTCCGCGCGGGCGTGAGGGCCCTCACAGGATCCGTCGCGTGAGCCTCGTCGCCCCTGCAACGGTTGATCTTGCGACCGGCGTAACCTCAGCCTTGTGACTATTGCTCCCGAGGGCCGCCGCCTGCTGCGCATCGAGGCGCGCAACGCCGAGACTCCTATCGAGCGCAAGCCGCCGTGGATCAAAGTCAAAGCCAAGATGGGTCCCGAATATACGCATATGCGTAGTTTGGTGCAGAAGGAAGGCCTCCACACGGTCTGCCAGGAGGCCGGCTGCCCCAACATCTACGAATGCTGGGAAGACCGCGAGGCAACCTTCCTGATCGGCGGCGATCAATGCACCCGCCGCTGCGACTTCTGCCAGATCGACACGGGCAAGCCGGCCGAGTTCGACGCCGACGAGCCCCGCCGCGTCGGCGAATCGGTCGCCACCATGGGCCTGAAGTACGCCACGGTCACCGGCGTGGCCCGCGACGACCTCCCCGACGGCGGCGCCTGGCTCTACGCGGAAACGGTCCGCCAGATCCACAAGCTCCAGCCCGGCTGCGGCGTCGAGCTGCTCATCCCCGACTTCAACGCCGAGCCGGAACAGCTCGCCGAGGTCTTCGGCGCGGCCCCCGAGGTCCTGGCGCACAACGTCGAGACCGTCCCCCGCATCTTCAAGCGCATCCGCCCCGGCTTCCGCTACGAGCGCTCCCTCGGCGTGATCACCCAGGCCCGCGCCGCCGGACTGGTGACGAAGAGCAACCTGATCCTCGGCATGGGCGAGGAGCGCACCGAGGTCTCCCAGGCCCTCCGCGACCTGCACGAGGCCGGCTGCGAACTCATCACGATCACGCAGTACCTACGCCCGACCCCGCGCCACCACCCGGTGGAACGCTGGGTGAAGCCGGAGGAGTTCGTCGAACTCCGCGAGGAGGCCGAGGAGATCGGGTTCGCGGGCGTGATGAGCGGGCCGCTGGTGCGCTCGTCCTACCGGGCGGGCCGCCTCTACCAGCAGGCCCTCGCCGCCCGCGGCTAACACCCCCTCTCCTCACGCAGAGCGGCCAATTCACCGACCCTTTCCCGTACGCAGGGCGGGGTCATCAACCGCAACAGCGGCGTCCTCGACCTGCTCACGGCCCGAGCTCACCCCGCCCTGCGCGGGGCCCGAGGCCGGGACAGCGCTGGCCGCCCGGCGGTCCACACCCTTCCTGCCACACTCACGGCGGTGCAGGGCGAACACCCCAACGCGCGCCAGGTCCACGGCGCCGCGGCGCTCGTGACAGCATTCCCGGATGCGTGAGTCCGTAGCGGTCGTCCATGACCTGGTGTCCCGGTTCTCACCGGTCGACGAGCTCGGCGCCGAGCATCGCGCGTCGGCGCTGGCCTGGCTGGCGAGCACTGACGACGTGTTCCGCCGGGTCAAGCCCGCGTCCCCGCCGCAGCACCTGGTGTCCTACGTCGTGCCGGTCGCCGCGGACGGGCGAATCCTGCTCGTCGACCACGTCAACGCCGGGCTGTGGCTCCCGCCGGGTGGTCACGTCGAGGTCGATGAGGATCCCGCGCTGACCGCGCGGCGGGAGATCCAGGAAGAGCTCGGCCTGGGCGATACGGGCCTGTCGCGGTCGCCGATCTTCCTGACCGTCACGCGCACGGTCGGGCAGGACCACGGCCACACGGACGTCAGCCTCTGGTACGTCCTGGCCTGCACCGGCGACGAGGAACTGCGCCCGGACGCCGGCGAGTTCCACGCCGTCCGCTGGTGGACCCGTGACGAGCTGGCGGCGGCCGCTCCGGGCCGCTTCGACCCGCACTTCTTCCGCTTTCTGGCTGCCCTCGACCGGGCAGCCTGGTCGACGAACTGAACCGGCGAACCGGCCTCGAGAGACTCAGCGGCGGCTCGGACCGCTTCGGCCCGGTCGCGGCTCGGCTGGCTTGAGCAGGTCGGGTTCAGCGGGGCTTCAGGCGGTGCAGCGTGTAGCCCCTGCCCGCGGGGTCGAGGTCGATGGTGGCCCGCTTGAAGAGGTACTCGGCGCGCTCGTAGGAGAGCCGGCCGCGGCCGGTGTCCGGGCAGCGGTCGCGCTCGGCCGGCGTCCGGGCCGGCCCCGGCCGGCGGTCGGCGAGGAAGACCGGGCCGCGGGTCCGGCCCGCCACCAGCTCGCCCAGCAGCCGGGCGGAGGCGGCCCGCCAGCTCACCCAGGCCGCGCCCGCCCGGGCCCGGCGGTCGTCGAGGTCCAGCTCCTCCACGTTCAGCGACAGCACGACCCGGACACCGGCCGCCGACTCGTGCAGCAGACGCCACAGGGTTCGTTCACGCAGCGGCAGGCCCGTGCGCGCCCAGAGCCGTTCCAGCTCCGGCCCGCCGATCGGCTCGACGCGGGTGCGGGCCACGGCGCGCCGGGCAAGGCCCGCAGCCAGGCCGCCCACCGCGAGATCGCCAGCAGCCAGATCGCCAGCAGCCAGGCCGCCCGCAACCAGATCGCCCGTGGCCAGATCGCCGGCAGCGAGACCGCCCGTCGTGAGGTCGCGCGTCGCGGCCCAGGCGGTGAATGAGCGGATCGCGGACAGGTGGCGGTTCCAGCTTGCGGCGGACGTGTCGGTCCACTGCGCCGCGCAGGCTCGGGTCACCTGGTCCGCGGTCAGGTCCGCCAGGGCCACGCGGTCGCCCAGGGCGAGGCACAACCGGCCGAGGCTCTGACCGTAGGAGCGCAGCGTCTCGGCGCCCAGGTCGTCGCGGGCCAGGAAGGCGCGGACCGAATCGCCCAGCGTGACGGTTTCCGGCCCGGGAACGGCGATGCGGTCGGCCCGGCGGCGCAGAAACGCGCTCTCCGCGGCGTTGCCGGCCAGCGCCGCGGCCCGTTCGAACTCGGCGCGCGCCTCCGGCTCCCGGCCCAGCCGCAGCAGCAGGTCACCCCGTACGCCCGGGAGCAGGTGGTAGTCCCGCAGCGCCGGGTCGTCGCGCAGGGCGTCGACCAGGTCGAGGCCGGCCTGCGGGCCGCGGGCCAGGCCGACCGCCACCGCCCGGTTGAGGCGCACGATCGGCGTCGGCATCAGCCGGGCCAGCGCGTCGTAGAGGGCCGCGATCTGAACCCAGTCCGTCTCCTCGGCCGTCCGGGCCTGCGCGTGACACACCGCGATGGCGGCCTGCAGCACGTACGGTCCCGGCGTACCTCCGAGCTCGCGGGCCCGGAGCAGCGCCGTGAAGCCGCGCCGGATGAGCAGCTGGTCCCAGCGGCCGCGGTTCTGCTCGTGCAGCTGGATCGGCTCGCCGTCCGGGCCGGTCCGTGCGGCCGAGCGCGACGCCTGGATCTCCATGAGCGCGACCAGGCCGTGCACCTCGGCCTGGTCGGGCGCCAGCTCAGCGAGCATCCGGCCGAGCCGGAGCGCCTCGAGGCAGAGCGCCGGGCGGATCAGGTCGTCGCCGGAGGTCGCCGAGTAGCCCTCGTTGAAGATCAGGTAGATGACCTCGAGCACCGAGGAGAGCCGCCCCGCCAGCTCATCCGCCCCCGGCAGCGCGAACGGCACCCCGGCCTCGGCCAGCACGCGCTTCGCCGCGGCGATCCGCCGGGCCACGACCGGCTCGGTCACCAGGAACGCGCGCGCGATCTCCCGGGTGGTGAGCCCGCCGACCACCCGCAGGGTCAGTGCCACCCGGTGCTCGGTGGGCAGCACCGGGTGGCAGGAGATGAACATCAGGCGCAGGACGTCGTCCCGCTCCGGCTCGGGCGGCTGGTCCTGCTCCCGGGCGTACGCCTGCGCTTTGCGCTCGTGCAGCCGGGCGCGGCGGATGTGGTCGACGGCCCGGCGCTTGGCGATCGCCGTCAGCCAAGCGCCGGGGTTGTCCGGCACGCCCTGCGCCGGCCACTGCTCGAGGGCGGCGACCAGCGCGTCCTGCGCCAGCTCCTCGGCCAGGCCGACATCCCGCACGATCCGCATCAGCCCGGCGATGATCCGCGCCGACTCGAGCTTCCACACCGCGTCGATCGTGCGATGGATGTCCGTCACGTCACCCGGCCGGGAGTCCGGGTCCGGATCATGGCCCGAAGACCTGCTGGATCACGCTCTCGCCGTCCCCGACGATCTTGCGGAAGCGCCGGGTCAACTCGATCGCCTCCTCCCGCGAGCGAACCTCCACCAGGGCGAAGCCGGCCACGGCCTCCTTCGCCTCGGTGAACGGCCCGTCGATGACCGTGATCTCGTCGCCGGACGAGGTGACCCGGACGCCGCCGGGCTCGAGGCCGCCGGTGGCGAGCAGGATTCCGGCCGCGGTCAGCTCCTCGACGAACTTGCCCATCTCGGCATAGAGCTTCTCGTCGGCGGGCTCATCGGTGGGCTTGGACATCATCAGGAAGCGCATGGAGGCTGCTCCGTTCTCGGTGGTTGCCATGCCCCGGCGTCGAACGAGGGATGTGACAGGTAATCACATCATTCCCTGTCACATCCCGGAACCGACGCAGGGGCGGAACCGCAGGATACGAACCCGAGAAGGGCCCTTCATGACCACGCTCGCCACCCGCACCGCGTCCACCACCGCCACCCGCACGCTGCTCATGTGCCTCGCCGTCGCCGGCCCGCTCTGGGCGGCCGTCGCCCTCGCACAGGCGGCCACCCGCCCGGGCTTCGACCTCACCCGGCACCCGCTCAGCGCGCTGAGCAACGGCACACTCGGCTGGCTGCAGATCGCCAACTTCATGATCGCCGGAGCGCTCACCCTGGCCGGCGCCGTCGGCCTGCGCCGTGCCCTGGGCCGCGGCTGGCTACCGAGGCTGGTCGCCGCATACGGCGTGGGTCTGCTCGCCGCCGGAGCGCTGGTGATGGACCCGGCCGACGGCTTCCCGGCCGGCACACCGCACGGAATGCCCTCGTCGCTGAGCTGGCACGGCTACGGCCACATGGCCGCGGGCACGCTCGCCTTCACGGCCTCGATCGCGGCCTGCTACGTCCTGGCCCGCCGCTTCGCCCGCGCCGGAAACCACCGAGCCGCAACAACCTCGATCATCGCCGGAACGACCCTGCTGGCCGGCGACCTGTGGGCGATGACCGGCGGAACAGCAGGCACCCTGACCCTGGCAATCGGCGCAATCACGGCATCCCTCTGGCTCTCCGCATTCGCCGCCACCCTCGCAAAAGACGCCCGATAACCGCGCCAAACCAGAAGACCCCCAAACCCCTTCTCCCTTACGCAGGACGGGGTCAACAACCGCAGCAGCGACGTCCTCGACCCACTCACGGCCCGAACTCCCCCTGCGCCGCGCGGGGAGTCCGGGCCGCACACCGGCGGCGATCCCAGCGGCCGGAACGCTTTCTGCCGCACTCACGCCGGCCGGCAAACGCGTGAGCGCGGGCAGGAAAGCCGACGGACCACGCTGCCCCACCACCGCAACCGACCTCGGCCTGCCTGGTCCCGCCTGGTGCTTGACGCATCCGTCCCGGTGACGCTTGTCGCCCAGCCCAGATCAGTTGATCAAGTGCGCTACCTTCTGTGACCGCTAGGTCAGAATCGCCGCGCACGTGCTCGCATCAAGGCGCACCGCTGCTGGTGCGGGCTGGGACGTCGAACGCGCCGAGGAGGTGGCCGTGAGGGCTGCACGGTCATGGTCAGCCGTGTTGGCGGCCGCATTGCTGCTCGCCGGCTGCGACTCCGGTGACGTATACGACGAAGGCGGCGACACTTCCAGCCTGGCCGAAGGTGAAAGCTGGGAGGAACTACGCCAGCAGGCGAGAGCGTCGCTGGCTCGCTACGACCAGGCGCAGGCCAAATCCCCGTCGCAAGCTCCTACCACCAGCCTGTCCGACGAGGATCCCACCGTCACGGCCCACGGCATGTCCATCGACTCCGCCGCCGTGAACGCCCAGGGCACCCGCATGACGGTCACGTTCACCGGCTCACCATGGCCGGCGACGGACGATGGATGCGGCACCGACTACGCCGCCGAGCCTGTCGAGTCGGACAAGGCGGTGGTGGTCATCGTGCTGAAGCAACCGAACGGCTACAGCGGAATATGCCCAATGATGGGCATGACCCGCACAGCCACGCTGAACCTGGCGACACCCCTGGGCAAACGAGCCGTTCTCGCAATCCACGGCGGCCCGGTGCAAGTCTCCCGCACCACCAACACAAAGTAACCGCCGTGACGTGACACCAACCTAGGCTGCCTGGCCGATCAGATGATCAGTTCTGGTCGATATGCCGCGCACCGGGCGTGGTGAGCTGACGGACCGGCAACGAAACGTCAAACGCGACACCCCTACCACCCATCACTGCTGCTCATCGCCGCACCAATCCGGCCCGATGATCGGCAGGACACTGCATTAGCACGACAGAAGGGGCACCAACCGCCGCTGCGACCAGCGTGAGTGCGGCAGGGAGCGTGCCGACCGCCGGGATCGCCACCGGTGCGCGGCCCGGACTCCCGCGCAGCGCGGGCGGAGTTCGGAGCGTGAGCAGGTCGTGGACGCCGCTGCTGCGGTTGTTGACCCCGTCCCGCGTAAGGGAAAAAGGGATCTTGAATTATTCGTCGAGTAGGCCTAGGCGGTGGGCTACGGCGGCTGCTTCGCCGCGGTTTTGGACTTCGAGTTTTGCGATGATGCGGGAGACGTGCACGCTCGCCGTTTTCGGGGAGATGTAGAGCTGTTGGGCGATCCGGCTGTTGCTGCGTCCCTCGGCGACCAGCCGCAGCACCTCGCGTTCGCGTTCGGTCAGTGCCTGCGTTCCGGCCGCCGCCGGCTGCGTTGCCGAGCGCAGTCCGATCCGCCGCGCCAGGGTGTCGGCGGCCGCGGAGAGTGGGGCGGCGCCGAGCGCGGCCGCGATGGCCGCGACCTCCTCCGCCGCCTCCCCCGCGGCGATGCGGTCGCCGGCGCCGGCCGCGGCGTTCGCCAGGGCGAGCAGCGCCACCGCCAGTTGATGGCGCTGGCCGTCGGCCCGCCACGCGGCGACCGCGTCGCGCCACAGGTCCGGGCGGCGCTCCAGGGTCGCGTCCACCTGCGCCGAGTACGCCCGGTCGGCCGGGTAGCGCCGTGGCAGCGCCGCCGCGACCTGCCGGATGCGGGCGCTCAGTTCCTCGTCCCGCGACTCCGCGGCGGCGACGGCCGCCGCGGCGAGTACCGGCCAGCCGTAGCGGGGGCGGTCGGCGATGGCCGGCTCGGCGAGCGCCAGCCGGGCCGCGGCCAGCGCCGCGGCGGCGTCGTCGGCGTGCTGGGCGACGAGGATGCGCAGCTCCAGCAGCGCCAGCCGGTTGTCGCGGTGCAGGAACGGGCGGGCGAGGAAGGCGATCGCCCGGTGCGCGGTCGGCTCGGCGGCCTCGTGTCCGCGGGCCAGGCGCAGGCGGGCGCGCATGCGCAGCCAGGGCAGCGCCAGCGTGCCGGGCGGGTCCAGCCGGGCCGCCTCCGCGCAGCGCGCGTCGGCCTCGTCCCAGCGGCCGAGCGCCATCAGCGCCTCGGCGTGGTTGGCCAGCAGGAACACCCCGGTGGTTCGGCTCACCCCGACCCGGTCGGCGTACGGGACGCCCTCGGCGGCGACGGCCGCCGACTCCTCGTAGCGGCCGAGTTCGAACAGCGCGTCCGACACGTTGACCAGGGCGCGGGCCAGGTTCGGCAGGTCGCCGTTCTCGCGGGCGAGCGCCGCCGCGGCCGTCATCGACGGCAGGCCGTCGTCCGCCGACAGCCGGCCGCCGCACACCTGGCCGAACGTGATGGTGGCCGAGACCTGCGTGCTCACGTCGCCGATCTCGGCGGCGGCCGCCATGGCCTCCTGCGCGACCCGGCCGGCCTCCTCCTCGTCGTCGGCGCCGTTGAGCGCGTAGGCGACGTCCGCGAGCAGCATGACCCGCTCCGGCGAGGGCGGCGCGGACCGCAGCAGCGCGTGCGCCGCGCGGACCTCGGCCGCGCCGTCGCTCTTTCCGGCGTTGAAGAGCAGCTTGCTGCGTCGCACCAGCAGCCGCGCGGCCCGCACCGGCTCGGCCTCGGAGTCCAGGTCCGTCAGCGCCGCCTTGGTCAGCTTCAGCGCCCGCTGGTGGTCGCCGGCGTCGATCGCCACCAGCCCGGTCTCCTCCAGCAGGTCCAGGTGGCCGGCGCCGAGCAGCCGCGCCGCGTCCGGCACCAGCTCCCAGAGCTCGAGGACCCGCTCCAGGAGGCGGGCCTGCTCCGCGTACGCGTAGCGGCGGCCGGCCGCGTTCGCCGCGAGCTTCGCCGACGTCAGCGCGCGGGCGTAGTCGTGTGCCGCGTACCAGTGGTGGGCGATCTCCGCCGGCGCGCGGCCCGCCGCGACGAGCTGCGGCTCGGCCTCGACGGCCTCGGCGTAGCGGGCGTGCAGGCGGGTGTGCTCCCCCGGCAGCAGATCATCGTGTACGGCCTCACGGACGAGCGCGTGCCGGAACTCGTACCCGTCGTCGGCGTCGACGACGATCAGCTGCGCCGCCACGACCGCGCGCAGCGCCGGCTCCAGCTCGGCGTCGTCGACGCCGGCGACCCGGCTGAGCAGCTCGTGGCCGAACCTGGTGCCGCCGACGGCCGCCACCCGCAGCAGCTGCTGTGAGGCCTCCGGCAGCTGGTCGACCCGGCTCAGCAGCAGGTCGCGCAGGCTGTGCGGGATGTCGGCGCAGCCCGGGTCCCCGGACGCGGCGAACTGCTCGATGAAGAACGGGTTGCCCTGCGCACGCTCGTGGATCGTGTCGACGGTCCGCGGCTCCGGCTCGCCGCCGAGCAGGTGGGCCATCATCTCGGCGGTGCCGTCCCGGTCGAGGCGCTCGAGCTCGACCCGTTGCACCCCGCGTACGCGGTCGAGCTCGGCCAGGAACGGCCGCAGCGGATGGCCGCGGTGCAGTTCGTCGGTCCGGTACGTGGCCAGCAGGAGCAGGTACGGCAGGCGCGCCGCGCGGACCAGGAAGCCGATCAGGTCGCGGGTCGACCGGTCGGCCCAGTGCAGATCCTCGATCACCAGCACCAGCGGCTGTTGCCGGGACAACCGGTCGAAAAGGCCGGCGACCAGCTCGAACAGGACGCCGCGACGGGCGTCCCCGACGACGTCGAGCGGCGGCGGGCCGAGCTCGGGCAGCAGCCGGGCGAACTCGTCCTCGCGCCCGTCCAGGACCGCGGGCCCGTCGGCGTGCACGAGCCGGCGCAGCGCCGCCCCGAACGGCGCGAACGGCAGGCCCTCCTCGCCGAGCTCCAGGCACTGCCCGGTGAGCACCCGGGCGCCGTCCTCGACCGCCACCCGGCAGAACTCCTCCACCAGGCGGGTCTTGCCCACCCCGGCCTCGCCGCCGACCAGAACGGTCGACGGCTCGGCCCCGCGGGTGCGTTTCAGCGCGTCGCGCAGCGCGGACAGGTCGGCCTCCCGGCCGACGAGAACCTCGCTGCCTGCCCGCGCCGTCACGCCGTCGAGCATGTCACGCCACAGCCAAGGCGCGCCTGCCCCGATCAGCACGGTCACGACGCCGCGGGCGCCCGCACCGGGCCGGGGCGGCGGGCGGGCCGGTGCCACCACGCGTGGCGGTGCCGGCCGCCGCCGGACGCCGCCCGGGCGAGGTGGTCGGCGTGCGCCTGGCGCTGCCACTCGGCGGCGCGCTGGTGGTACAGGTCGAGCAGGTACTGGGGGTCGTTGGGCACTGACATGGCAACTCCTCGCGATCGGTCGTCGTCTGCTGTCCTCGACTCTTCGCGCGAAGGTGGCGCCCCCGCATGGGGAAGGTGCCTGATATCCGGGCCGGGGGTGCCTTACCTGCGGGTCCTGGGCGAGTAAGGCACCTGGGTGACCATTACACTTTCGGGTATGGCAAAACCCCAGGAGAAGGTCTCGTTCGTCGAGCGCCTGAAGCAGATCGGCCAGGTGTTCGCGTTCACCGCGCGGCAGGACAAGTGGTTCGTCCCGCTGATCATCGCGGCGGTCCTGATCCCGGTGGCGCTGACCGTGGTGGCCGTCCTCCTTCTCGGCTGGATCTGGATCCCGATCGGCATCATGGTCGCGCTGCTCGCGGCCCTGATCGTGCTCAACCTGCGCTCGAACACGGCGATGATGAACGCGGCGGAGGGCCAGCCCGGCGCCGCGGCCTCGATCGTCGAGAACATGCGCGGCGACTGGCGGGTCCGCCCGGCGGCGAGCTCGACCACCCAGTTCGACATGGTGCACGTGGTGATCGGCCGCCCCGGCGTGATCCTGCTGGGCGAGGGGCAGCCGCAGCGCGTCCGCAGCCTGATGGGCCAGGAGAAGCGCCGCCTGTCGAAGGTGATCGGCAACGCGCCGATGTACGACTACCTGATCGGCCAGGGCGAGGGCGAGCTGTCGATCCGCAAGCTCCGCACGACGGTTATGAAGCTGCCCCGCAACCTGACGGGCAAGGACGTCAACGCGCTGGACAAGCGCCTGGGCGCGCTGATGGCCCGCCCGCAGATGCCCAAGGGCGCGATCCCCAAGAACATGCGGCCGGGCGGCAAGGGCATGCGCCAGCAGCGCCCCCGCTGACCGGGTTGACGCCCCCGGTCAGTTGGAGCTGACGAAGCGGGTGCGCCGCCGCCGTGCCGTCAGGAACGCGGCGGCGCCGATGAGCACCAGGCCGAGGCCCGCTCCGACGACCAGCGCCGCGTTGGAGCCGGTGACCGGCAGGCCGCCGCCCGAGCCCGGTGCGGGCGGGGCCGTTGTCGTCGGGACCGGCGTGGCACTGGCGCTGCCGCTGGGAGTCGCCGTGGGGGCGACCGTCGGCTCGCCGTTCCGCTCGAGCCTGAACGTGACCGTCGCCGGTTTCCCGGAAATGTTGGTCTGCGCTGCCGGTATCTCGGCCTTCCACCCCTGCGGCGTCTTGATCCGCAGCGCGTAGCTGCCCGCCGGGGCCGCCTTCAGCGTGGCGACGCCGTCGGCGTCCGTGGTCAGCTCGGTGGAGAGGTTCCCCGGGCTGCTGGTCCTCTCGTCAACGGTGATCTTCGCGCCCGCGACGCCGGCGCCGGTGGACTCGTCGCGCGCGTACACGGTCAGATCGCCCAGCTGGCCCGGCACACGAATGCTCCGGTAGGCGATGTTGTCGTTGGTGTTCGTATTCTCGTTCGTGGCGTGGAAGTAGTAGAGGACCTGGACGTAGCCGTCGTCGTACGCCTTCTGCGGAACCACACCGGTACGGGTGAAGACCTTCGACTCGCCCGGCGCCACGTCGAACTTGGCGCCGGCGGCGATCGGCGGCGAGGTCCAATCGAGAGCGTCGTCCCATTCCCGTACGACGGAGGTGTCCGTTGCGGTGGCCGTGCCGTTGTTCGTCACGGTGACCGTGACCGTGATGGACTCGCCGACCTTGCCCAGGTCGCTGCTGAAGGCGATCGCCGTCTTCAGATCGGACTTCGCGTCGTCCGCGTAGGCGGGCACGCCGAACGCCACGAAGCCGAGACCGGCACCTACCGCGAGTGCCACCCTCGCCGCTTTCCGCAGAACCATCGCACTTCTCCCCATGATCGGTCGTCAGATCCGCCGGGGATCATATCGGCGACGACTGATGCCCTCTCGCCCACGTGCTGGGAACGCCGTCGGACGGTCTGGTCGGCCGCTGGCAGGCTGCGGTGGTGCCCGACTCCGAGGAATCAGAACTCGAGTACCTGCGTCAGGTGGAGCTGCTCGCCCAGGACGTCTTCGATCGGGCGCTGGACGAGGGGTGGCTCAGCTCTGGTCCCGATCCTGACGGCGCGACACCGCTGCAACAGGCGATCAACGCACTGGTGAACCAATTGCGGGTTCACCACTTCGAGGACGACGGCTGCGTTGATCCCGACGCGCCACTCGCCGATCTGGCCGGTGCGCTTCTGGTCTCCCCCGAGACCATCTCGAACAAGAACAGATACACCGAGATCTGCGCACGCCTCGGCGTAGAGGCTCAGCCGCTCGGCTGGGCGTTGTGGCAGACCTGGAACGAGCGCGGCCGGCCGATCACGTTGGTGACAACCAAGATCAGCACCACCGAAGGCATGCTGCTGGCCTGGTCCAAAGGGCACAACATGATGCCGGCCGAACCCGCGCGCGCCGCGGTGGCGGCGACCGTCCAAGGATGGTTCGGACCCGCCGTCCTGTCTCCCGGATACGCGGCCCGGGCAGGGGTAGCGGCGGCCACCTCGCCGGACGTGTCACCCACGTCCCGGGACTGATCTGTGGCTGAACAGGGCTAAGCGCTGAGGTGCTTGGTCAGGATGCGCTCTCGACGTACGCCGTCAGGCATGAGACCGCCGAGTTCATCCGTGTCGTGGAAGCCGTTTCGCTGGTAGAGCGCCCAGGCGTTCGTGTTGCCCTCCACCACGGCCAGGCGCAGTGTCGCCGCGCCCGCCAGCCGAGCCCACCGCTCGACCGCCTGCAAGAGCTGGTCGCCCACGCCCCGGCCACGTCCCAGCGGCGCCACGTACATCGAGATCAGCTCGACGACGTCGTCCTGATCGGTCGGCACCCCACTGGCCATCCCGACGGGCTGCCCGTCGAGCATCGCGATGATGTTGTACGCGCCGGGGATGGCCAGCCGCCCGCGCCAGCGCTCCTCACGATCACCCTCGCCCTGCCAGTCCGCCAGCTTGGACCCGAACGCGTACGCCGCTTCCGTCAGCGCAGCAAGCCGCAACCCCCGCCACAACTTCCAATCGTCCTCGCTGAGCACACGCGTCTCGATCATGCAGGAGAGCGTGCTTCGAGATGCGGGGATCAGGCAACTCGGTATCCCGTAACGCGTTGGTCGTTCGGAGAGAGATTTCATGATCCCTCGTTCGTTCCGAAGCCGCGGATTGGTCGGTCCGTGGCCTTCCCCTGCCCGCCGCGCTGATCTCGCTGTTGCAGAACGGCAAGTGGATACATCCGGGAAAACAGGCCCTCCATGACCTCATGCCATGGTTCGAAGAACCCCTGACGTTCATGGCGGACCTTCGCGACCTGCGGTTCCAGAACAACGCCCTGGACTTCATCGCCGACGACAGATCGACAAGCGGCCTGTTCCGGATGGCACGCGGCAGTCGCTCGGACCATCCGATCGATCTGCCGTGGCTCGACGTCGACCAGGCCGTACTCATCGCCGTCAACGAACATGCCGGCGACGACGTGGTCCTAGCCCTGGACTACCGCACCGACTCCACCGATCCCCGGGTCGTCGCAGCAGACATATGGACAGATCCCACCCAATACTCCTGGCGGGTCGTGACGCCCACCTTCACGGACCTCCTCGCAGCCCTACAAAGGGCCTGGTCCGCCCGCCCCGCGCTCGACCCTCAATAGGCTGCTGGGCCTCCGAGGGGATCAGCCGTTCAGGGTGTGGCGTCGGAGCTGTCCGGCGTCGGTGGTGCTGAGCCAGGAGCCGTCGCCGAGCGGTTCGAAATCGTGCTGGTGCGCGGACGGCGCGTCGAGTCGGCGGCCGACCTCACCGGTGTGCGGATCGACGAGGTACCGCTCGAACCACTCCTCCTCGTCCTCGGTTTCACCGGCGACGGTCACCACCGCGGTGGCATCGTCGACGTACCCGCCGGCGTACTCGATGAACGCGTCGAGCGGCTCGTGGCCCAGCGCCTCGATCGAAACCCGCGCCACCACCGCGCCGTCGGGGTAGGTGTGAAACGCGGCGTCCGCGTTGTCATGGTCCACCGTCATCAGATGGCGGCCGTCCGACGTCATGGAGACCAGCACGCGGTTGTCCCACTCGAACTCGAACAGCTCGATTCGGTTGCCGTCGAGTCGGCCCCGGTAGACGCGGGTGCCGTCCTGCCCCTCGCCGACGTCGAGCAACATGTGCACGCCGTCCGGGTGCGCGAGGTGTTCGCCGCCGTGGCCGACCGCGCCGAGGTCTGCCTGGGCCAGGAGGTGGCCGGTGTCGGCGTCGACCGCCAGCCACTTGTCGGTGCCTGCGTTGTTGCGAGCCATCGCGTCCGGGCGGTAGACCCAGACAACCGCGCCGTCGAGCGAGAAGTCGCAGCGGTTGTATGCGTTCGGCCGCTCCGATGACGCGCGCGGGAAGTCGAGCTGCCACAGCGTCGCTCCGTCGCGATCGATACAGTTCACGCGATTCGGTGTCGCGTAAACCGCGCGGCTCAGGTCGGGTGCGACGGCGCAGCTGTCAGGTTTCAAGTTCGCCGCACCGGCGACCGGGAAGGCCACAGCCGGGGCCACGTCCGACGCCATCGCCGCATCGGTCGAGAAGTCGTACGCCTGCACCAGACCGGCCGAGAACCGGGCGATCACACGAGACATGGCATCAACCTAGCCTGGTCGAGATCAGCAGGCTGCTGCGCCATGACGCCCTGCGATCAGCCATCCAACCATCCGCTGAGCTCCTGCAGCAGGCACCGAAGCCCTCGGCCTCGTCCTGGTCCGTATCAGCGCCACGTCCGATTGCCGCCAGCAGTCTTCTCCGGCACTGAGCATTGTCATCGTCATGCATGTCGCCGTTGACTTGAAGGTCCTGTACTTCGGAACCCCGGTTGTGCTCATCGGCTCCCGCAACCCCGATGGCACCGCCAACCTCGCCCCGATGTCGTCGGCATGGTGGTTGGGCCAGAGTTGCATGCTGGGCCTGGGCAACAGCGCGCAGACCACCGCCAACCTGCTGCGTGAGCGCCAGTGCGTGCTCAACCTGGCGCCGTCGTCGATGGCGGGCGCGGTAGATCGGCTCGCGTTGACCACCGCGGCACCCGTGGTCCCCGCGCACAAGGCGGCGATCGGGTACCGGTACGAGAGCGACAAGTTCGCCGCCGCCGGGCTGACCGAGCAAGCCGGCGAGATCGTCGCGGCACCACGGGTCGCTGAGTGCCCCGTCCAACTGGAGTGTGAAGTGGCCGCGGCGCATCCGTTCGGCGTGCCCGGACCACACGCTACGGCGTTCCAGGTCAACGTGATCCGGGCGCATATCGAGGAGGACCTGCTGGTGCCGGGAACCCACTACGTCGACCCGCTGCGCTGGGATCCGCTCATCATGAAGTTCTGTGAGCTCTTCGGCGGTGGCGACAACGTGTACTCGTCGCGCCTCGCCACAGGCTGGCGCATGCCCCACCGACTCCGGCCGACCATGGCAGGAAGCGGCGGCCACGCCGGCTGAGAGCCAGGCATGACCGCCGCTTTAGAACGGACTAGACGTTGTAGTACATCTCAAACTCGTGCGGGGTCGGGCGGAGCCGGACCGGGTCGATCTCGTTGGTGCGCTTGTAGTCGATCCACGTCGAGATCAGGTCGTCGGTGAAGACGCCGCCGGCGGTCAGGAACTCGTGGTCGTTCTCGAGCGACTCGAGGACCGCGTCCAGCGAGCCCGGGACCTGCTTGACGTTGCCCCACTCCTCCGGGGGCAGGTCGTACAGGTCCTTGTCGATCGGGGCCGGGGGCTCGATCTTGTTCTTGATGCCGTCCAGGCCGGCCATCATCTGGGCCGAGAAGGACAGGTACGGGTTGCTCGACGGGTCCGGCACGCGGAACTCGACGCGCTTCGCCTTCGGGTTGCTGCCCGTCACCGGGATGCGGGTGCAGGCGGAGCGGTTGCGCTGCGAGTAGACCAGGTTGACCGGGGCCTCGTAGCCGGGGACCAGGCGCCGGTACGAGTTGACGGTCGGGTTGGTGAACGCGAGCAGCGACGGCGCGTGGTGCAGCAGGCCGCCGATGTACCAGCGGGCCGTGTCCGACAGGCCGGCGTAGCCGGTCTCGTCGTAGAACAGCGGCTCGCCGCCCAGCCAGAGGCTCTGGTGGGTGTGCATGCCGGAGCCGTTGTCGCCGAAGAGCGGCTTCGGCATGAACGTGGCGGTCTTGCCGTGCTCCCAGGCGGTGTTCTTGATGATGTACTTGAACATCTGCATCTGGTCGCCGGCGTGCAGCAGCGTCGAGAACTTGTAGTTGATCTCGGCCTGGCCCGCGGTGCCGACCTCGTGGTGCGAGCGCTCGACGGTGAAGCCGACGTCGATCAGGCGGCGCACCATCGAGTCGCGCAGGTCGGAGTAGTGGTCGACCGGCGAGACGGGGAAGTAGCCGCCCTTGTACGCGGTCTTGTAGCCGCGGTTGCCGCCCTCCTCGTCCTTGCCGGTGTTCCAGGCGCCCTCGATCGAGTCGATGTAGTAGAACGCCTGGTGCGCCGACGTCTCGTGGCGGATCGAGTCGAAGATGTAGAACTCGGCCTCGGCGCCGAAGTAGGCCGTGTCGGCGATGCCGCTCGACGCGAGGTAGGTCTCGGCCTTCTTGGCCACGTTGCGCGGGTCGCGGGAGTAGGCCTCGCGGGTGAACGGGTCGTGGATGAAGAAGTTCAGCGCGAGCGTCTTCTGGATCCGGAACGGGTCGACGAAGGCGGTCGTGACGTCCGGCAGCAGCATCATGTCGGACTCGTGGATGGCCTGGAACCCGCGGATCGAGGATCCGTCGAAGGCGAGACCGTCGGTGACCACACTGTCGTCGAACGACTCCACCGGCATGTTGAAGTGCTGCATCACACCCGGCAGGTCACAGAACCGCACGTCGACGAACTTGACGTCCTCGTCCTTGAGGTATCGCAGGAGTTCCTCGGGATTGGCGAACACACGTCCTCCTGGCACAGGATTTTCGAACCGGGGCGGCGTGAGCCGCCTCGTGGCTAGGCTGGTCGCGACGCTATGGGTCCGCCGTTGCCCGGGCGTATCCCTATTGTTACCGGCGTGTTACGGAGCCCCGCGACACCCGGACCCTACCGCCACGTGTGGAACTTTTCATGCCGAAACGCCCCCTCAGCATCGTCTCAGCGGGGCGCCGTTACTCTCGCATCCCGTGGCGACACCCGCGAATGGCACACCGACCCCACCCGACCGGGCGGCGGCCCTCGATCTGACCAAGCTGGGGCCGGCCAACTTCGGCCGCCGGTTCGCCGCGCTCCTGATCGACTGGGCGCTGTGCCTGGTGATCGCCAGTCTCTACGCCGACCCGCGGGTCATCGCCTGGCCGCCCGTGGTCCTGCTGATCCTCTTCAACGCCCTCTTCATCGGCCCCTTCGGACAGACGCCGGGCATGTCGCTGGCCCGGATCCGCTGCGTCTCGGCGTCCGACGGCGGCGCCATCGGCGTGCTCAAGGGGCTGTTGCGTGGCGCGCTGCTGGCGCTGCTGGTCCCGGCCGTGATCATGGACGACGACCGCCGCGGCCTGCACGACCGCGCCGCCGGATCGATCGTCGTCGGACTGCCGCCACGCGGCCGATAAAGCGGGCGCGGAGGGAGCAGAATCGACCCTGTGGACATCGCGGTGCTCGGCCCGGTCGAGCTGCGGGCCGACACCGGTGAGGCGGTGCCGGTCGCGGGCGCGCGCCTGCGTACCCTCCTGATCCTGCTCGCCCTCGACGCGGGCCGCGCCGTGTCCACCGGCCGGCTGGCCGACGGGGTCTGGGGTGATGATCAGCCGGCCAGCGCCGGCAACGCGCTGCAGGCGCTGGTGTCCCGGCTGCGCCGCGCCGCGCCGGGCCTGGCGGTCGCGGCGACGCCCGCCGGATACCGGCTCGACCTGGACCGCGACCGGGTGGACGCGCATCGCTTCACCCGGCTGGTCGCGGAGGGCCGCAGCGAGGAGGCCCTGTCGCTCTGGCGCGGGCCGACGGAGTTCCCCGACGTGGCGCGGGCCGACGCGGTGCGCCTCGACGAGCTGCGGCTGGCCGCCCGGCAGGACCGGATCGAGGCGCGGCTGCGGGCCGGGGGCGACGCCGACCTGGTGCCCGAGCTGGAGGCCCTGGTCGCGGCGCATCCGCTGCACGAGCCGCTGGCCGGACTACTGATGCGGGCCCTGGTCGCGGCCGGGCATCCCGGGCGCGCGCTGACCGTCTTCGAGGGCATCCGCGCCGAGCTGGCCGACGCCCTCGGCGCCGACCCGTCGCCGGAGCTGTCCGCGCTGCACGTGGCGACGCTGCGCGGGCGTCAGCGGCGGTCCCGGGGCAACCTGCCCGCGGACGTGAGCAGCTTCATCGGCCGCGAGGACGACCTGCGTGCGGTCAGCGAGCTCATCGCCGCGCACCGGCTGGTGACCCTGACCGGGCCCGGCGGCAGCGGCAAGACCCGGCTGTCGGTCGAGGCCGGGCAGGCGCTGGCCGCCGGCCGCCCGGACGGCGTCTGGCAGGTCGAGCTGGCGCCGGTCACCGACCCCGCCGAGGTGCCGCACACGATCCTGACCGCGCTGAACCTGCGCGGCCAGGTGCTGGTCGCCCGGCCGGGGCTCGGCACGGTGGTCAGCGAGTCGATCGACCCGCTGACCCGGCTGACCGAGGCGCTCGCCGGCAAGGACCTGCTGCTCATCCTCGACAACTGCGAGCATCTCATCGACGCCGCGGCCGCGGTCGCCGACGCCATGCTCCGGGCCGCGCCGGGCCTGCGGCTGCTGGCGACCAGCCGGGAGCCGCTCGGCATCCCCGGCGAGCGGCTCTGGCCCGTCGAGCCGCTCGCCGTCGCGCCGTCGGAGTCGCAGGAGGCCGCCGGCTACCCCGCCGTACGGCTGCTGCTGGACCGGGCGGCGGCCGCGCGGCCGGGGTTCCGGCTGGATCCGCACACCACCGGCCCGGTGGTCCGGATCTGCCGCGCCCTGGACGGGATGCCGCTCGCCATCGAGCTGGCCGCAGCCCGGCTGCGGACGCTGCCCGTCGACGTGCTGGCCGACCGGCTCACCGACCGGTTCCGGCTGCTCACCGGCGGCAGCCGCACCGCGCTGCCCCGGCATCAGACGCTGCGGGCGGTCGTCGACTGGAGCTGGGATCTGCTCGACGACGACGAGCGGACGCTGTGGCGGCGGTTCTCCGTGTTCCACGGCGGCGCCGACGTGACCGCGGTCGAGCGGGTCTGCGGCGTGGAGCTCGACCTCGTCGGCGCGCTGGTCGACAAGTCCCTGCTGGTCCTCGCGGGCGACCGCTACCGGATGCTGGAGACCATCCGGGAGTACGGCCTGGAGCGCCTCGCCGAGGCGGGCGAGGCCGAGCGGATGCGCGTCGCGCACGCCCACTACCTGCTGGAGCTGGCCGGCGCCGCCGAGCCCGAGCTGCGCCGGGCGGACCAGCTCACCTGGCTGCGCCGCCTCGGCGCCGAACACGACAACCTGCACGCGGCCGTACGCGCGGCGATCGACGCCGGCGACGCGCGCACCGCCACGGCGCTGACCGCCCGGCTGGGCTGGTACTGGTGGCTGCGCGGGCACCGCGCCGAGGGCTGCGCGCTGGCCCGCGACGTGACGGCCATGGCCGGCGAGGCCGACCCCGAGGACCGCGCGCTGACGTACGCGTCCGCGGCGCTGAACGGGCTCGAGGGCGCGGCGCCGTTCGACGAGGTTCAGGAGTGGTTCCGGGCGGCCGAGCGCGCGGGCGCCGGGCCGGACTCCCGGCATCCGGTGCTGCGGCTGCTGCGCCCGATGGCGACCCTGTTCCAGTCCGCCGGGCGTCCGCCCGTCTTCGCGGAGATCGAGCCGCTCTTCGAGGATCCGGACCCGTGGCTGCGGGCGATCGCCAAGATGATCGTGGCGCACGTGCGGCTCAACTTCGGGCAGAGCGCGGACCTCGCCCGGGCCGAGCTGCGCGAGGCGCTGGACGGTTTCCGGGCCACCGGGGAGCGCTGGGGCATCGGCTTCTCGCTCAGCGCGCTCGGCGACATGGCCGCGTCGCGCGGCGACTTCCAGGACGCGGTGAACTGGCAGCGGGAGGCGATCGCGCTGGTCCGCGAGGTCGGCATCCGCGAGGACCTGCCGCAGCTCGAGACGAAGCTGGCGCACCAGCTGTGGCTGGCCGGTGACCACGCCGAGGCGCACCGCCTGCTCAAGCAGGCACATGAGACGGCGGTGGACATCGGCCTGCCCGAGGTCCTGGCCGCGGTCGAGTACGGCTACGCGACCATCGCCCGCCAGGAGGGCTCGCTCGACGAGGCGCGGCAGCGGATCGCCCGGGCCGAGCAGGTGACCGACATGTCCGGTCACGCGCCGCAGTTCCGGGCGCTGACCCGGTCGGCGCTGGCGCTGATCGAGGGCGCGGCCGGGGACCTGGCCGCGGCGCACGCCCTGCACCTGAGCGCGGTCGAGCTCGCCGTCGACTCGATGGACTCGCCGGTGATCGGGTACGTCCTGGTCGGGGTCGCCGACTACGCGCTGCGCGCCGGGGAGCCGGCCCGGGCGGCGATGCTGATGGGCGCCGCCGACGCGGTGCGCGGGTCGGTGGACCGCTCGGTGCCGGACACCGAACGGATACAGGCCGCGGCCCGAGCCGCGCTGGACGAGGAAGGCTACGAGCGCGCGTACCGCTCGGGCGACGCGGTCACCCCGGAGACCGCACTGGCGGCGACGGGGCTGCAACCGCCGCCGGCCGCCTGAGCCGGGGCGTGCCGGTCGGCTCGCCCAGCGGCATCCAGATCAGCAACGCGAGGCCGAACCAGACGTAGAGGTTGCTGCCGACGACCGCGAGCGGCGGCCGGGGACCGTTCTCCCACAGCCAGGTGAGCCGCGACGACAGCACCAGGTACGCCGCCCCGCCCAACCACAGCTGCCGACGGTCCCGCCCGGACGACAACCCGGCGTCGACGCAGCGGACGATCGCCGGAAGCAGCCAGACGCAGTGGTGCACCCAGGAGACCGGGCTGATCAGGCAGCCGACGACGCCGGTGAGCGCGAGCCCGCCCAGGTGGTCGCCGAGCCGGGCGGCGGCGCGCACCCGGACGAACCAGAACGCCAGCGCGACCAGCACGCACGCGACCCAGAGCTTCGCCTCGACCGTGTCCACCGGCAGCCGCGCCAGCATCCCGCGCAGCGACTGGTTGGAGAGGTACTCGAGGTTGCCGACCCGGTTGGTGTCCCACAGCGCGGCGGTCCAGAACTCGCGGGACGCCGCCGGGAAGAGGCCGGCCGCCACCAGCGTCGCGGCGGCGGCCGTACCGATGGCGGTGCCGGCGGCCCGCCACTGCCGGGTGACGAGCAGGTAGAGGACGAACACGGCCGGGGTCAGCTTGATCGCGGTGGCCAGGCCGATGCCCACGCCGGCCCACCCGCGGCCGCGGGCGACCCCGAAGAGCACGTCGCCGACGACCAGGGCGAGCAGCAGCGTGTTGACCTGGCCGAAGCTGAACGTCTCGCGGACCGGCTCGAAGCAGAGCGCGAGGGTGACGGCGACGCCGCCGGCGAACCACGGCGCCCAGCCCGCCCGGCGCACCATCGACCGGACCAGCCACCAGGTCACCAGCGCGGTGCTGGCGACCGTCGCCAGGCTCGCGATCACCAGGACCAGCGGGTACGGCAGGTACGCCATCGGCGACATGACGATCCCGGCGAACGGCGGATAGGTGAACCCGTACGGGGTGCCGGGCTGCAGCCAGTCGTAGACCATGCCGCCCTCGCGGAACCAGTACCGGACCGCGCCGGAGTACACCTTCGAGTCGAAGAAGCGGTGGTAGAAGCTGGACCAGGCGAGGAGCGCGGCGGTGAGCGCCACGAGGGCGGCGATGATCGAGGCCCGGCGCGTCACGCGAACACCTTACGATCCCGGCGCCGGCGCACCCGCACGACGGCCAGCGCGATCAGCGCGGCGGTGACGACGAGCGCGCCGGGCACGCGGGTGTACAGCGCCCAGTTGTAGCCGGCCGGCAGGGTGAGGGTCGCGGCGAACGCGCAGAGGCCGAGCAGCCACCGGTCCTCGCGCTCGGCGCCGTCCATCCGGGTGCCGGTCGCGGCGAGGACCGCGAGCGGCCAGGTGGCGTACCAGGGGTGGAAGACCGGGGCGCAGAGCACCGTCGCCGCCAGTGCCAGGCCGGCGCCGGGCAGCGCGCCGCCCGACCGGGCCCGCAACCAGAGCACCACCAGGACCACCGCGAGCAGCGCGATACCGAGGGCGCGGGTCACCGGCACGGCGTCGACCTCTCCGCCGAGCAGCCGCACGACGAAGTCGACGGACAGCCCGACCGCGGTGGACGGCGAGCCCCAGGTCACGCTGTCGCCGCTGCGCGCGAGGCCGGCCACCCAGCCGAAGCCGCGCCCCGAGGCCACCGACAACGCCGCCGTGGCCAGCAGCGCGCCGACGCCGAGGCCCAGCGCCGGGCGCCACAGGTCCCTCGGCGGCACCGGCGCGCCGCGGCGGCCGGGCGCCGCGGCGGCGAGGAGCGCGAACGGCAGCACCACGACGGCCGTCGCCTTGACTGCGACCGCGAGCCCGAGGACCAGCCCGGCGACGACCAGCAGCACGGACGCCGGAAGCGGCGGTCGCCGGGTGGTCGGCGGCGCGGGCGCGGGAAGCGGCAGCCGCCCGACGGCCGGCGGCGGTCCCGCGCTCGCGGCCAGGGCCAGGCCCGCGACGATGAGCCCGATCATCAGCGCGTCGTTGTGCGCGCCGGACACCAGGTGCACCAGCACGAGCGGGCAGGCCAGCACCAGCCAGACCGCCCGCGCCGGGTCCCGGCCCGCGCGCCGGGCCAGCACCGGCAGGGCCACCGCGGTCAGCACCAGCCCGGCCAGCGCGATGACCCGCAGCCCGGCGATGACGACGGCGAGCGAGCCGCCGGCGATGCCGACGGCCCAGCCCGCCAGGATGAGGAAGAGCGGGCCGTACGGCGCCGGCGAGTCGCGCCAGGAGGTCGCCACCGAATCCAGCCAGGGGCAGCCGAATTCCTGCACACCCATCGCGTACGGGTCACCGCCGGCGTGCTGGACATACCCCTGGCAGGCGTACGAGTAGACGTCGGCGCTGCCCAGCGGCAGGAACGGCAGCACCGGCAGCAGCCAGAGCCCGGCGGTGACCAGCGCCCACCGGGTGGAGGGCACCACATGCCGCCCCCACCACCAGGCACCGATCAGCAGCGCGGTGCCGAGCACCCAGCAGATCGGCAGCAGGACGCCCCGCTGCCCGCTGAGCAGCGTGAGCGGGTTGACGCTGGGCACCCGCACGAACCCGGAGCCACCGAGGTACGCGGAGGCCGCGGTCGCGACGCTGCCCGCGAGGCCGCCCCACCGGATGACGGCCGGCGTCAAGTGACGGTCGCCTCGACCGGGGCCGGCTCGCGCAGCCACCTGACCGCCCGCCGGCCGACCCACACGACCAGCCCCGTCATCAGGAACGCGAACGGAACCTGCAGCGGCTTCCAGGCGCCGTCCCCGTTGGGCAGGATCAGGAACATCCCCGCGATGACCGCGATCTCCAGCCACCGGAACTTCAGCGTGGTGACGGCGAACAGCGCCAGCGCCCAGTACAGGTACCAGGGCTGGGTGATCGGCGCGCAGAAGATGACGACGAGGCAGGCCAGGGCGGCGCCGTGCAGCGGATCGCCGCGCCGGAAGCGCCACCAGAGCACCACGAGCCCGGCCAGCATCAGGATCAGCGCGATCAGCCGGGTCGCGGGCACCGCGTCGATCTGCAGGCCGAACCACTTCGCGGCCGCGTTGATCGCGATGCCGACGGCCGTCGACGGCGAGGTCCAGCTGCGGGACTCCCCGGCGCCGGACAGCGCGGTGGCCCAGCCCAGCCCGAGCCCGGAGACGGCCGAGAGCACCAGCAGCCCGGCGAGCGCCCCGCCGACCACCGCGCCGCCGCGGCGCAGGAAGCGCAGCCACCCCTCGCGGCCGGGCGGCAGCCCGCCGGAGGCGAGCAGCGCCGCGAACGGCAGCACCACCCCGACGGTGGTCTTGACCGCGATCGCGGCGCCGACGACGGCGCCGCCCGCGACCAGCAGGGCGATCGAGCGGTGCCGGCCGGCGATCAGCGCGAGCCCGGCGAGCAGCAACGCCATGGTCAGCGCGTCGTTGTGCCCGCCGCCGACGACGTGCACGGCGACGATCGGGCAGCACAGCACGAGCCACAGCGCCCGGTCCGCCGGCGCGCCCCGCAGGCGGGCCAGCACCGGCACGACCGCGGCCAGCGCGAGCACCGCGAGCACCGCGTAGATCCGGAAGACCGCGAGCGCGACGGCCTGCGAGCCGAACGCGGCGGCCAGGCCGGTGAGCATGATCCAGAGCGGCCCGTACGGCGTCGGCGTGTCCCGCCACACCAGCGAGACCGAGTCGAGCCAGGGGCACGGCTGCGCGGACACCCCGACGACGGACGGGTTGAAGCCCGCGTCGAACAGCGAACCCTGGCACGCGTACGCGTACATGTCGCGGCTGGCCAGCGGCGGGATCACCAGCATCGGCAGCACCCAGAGCAGGCCGGTGACGATGATCCACCGCCGGCTCACCAGGCCGTCGGCGACGAGCCTGCGCCCGCACCACCAGGCGGTGCAGAGCGCCGTCAGCCCGGCGATCCAGAGCAGCATGATCAGTGGACCGTTCGGGCCGCGCAGGATGCTCATCACTGACACGCCCCGGCGGATCCAGGTCGGCGCGCCGAACAGGACGCCGTCGACGGCGCAGCAGGCCGCGCCGAACAGCCCGAGCCAGCGCAGCACCGCGGGCCGGGACAGCCATCCCGCCACGGCCCGCCGCCCGGCGGGCAGCACCGCGGCCATCAGTTGGCCCTCAGGATCGGCACGCCCTCGACGACCGTCTCGAGGTGGTAGTTCGCGGCCAGGTCGGCCGCGAGCCCGCCGCTCGGGTCGACCGCGTCGGGCGGCGTGTCGAGGACGACGAGGGCCGGGCGCTGCGGCGAGTCGAGCATCGCGCGCAGGCGCGGCAGCGCGTCCGGGATCTTGTCGATCGGTTTGCCCCAAAGATATGGATACGGCGACTGACGCTGCGCCGCGAAGTACAGGTACGCCTCGGACTCCAGGACGTAGATCCGGTCGTCCGGCGTCGTGGAGTCCCTGATCACGGCCGCTATCTTGTCGTCGCGGGCGGCCAGCGCATCGTACGGGACGGTGTCAGCCCGCCGGGCCGGCGACATGACGGCCAGCGCGACCAGCCACCCGAGGGTCGGCAGCACGACCACCGCGGCCAGGGCCCGCCGCCAACCCACCGTCGGGACCGCGACGACCGCGGCCGCCGCCAGCAACACGAGGGCGGGCAGCGGCTGGACGAAGTAGTGCGGCCAGTAGGAGCCGCCGAGGTTGATGCCGGCGAACCCGGCGAGCAGCCAGGCGCCGAGCAGCCACCGGCCGCCGCGATCGAAGCCCCGCCAGCCGAAGAACGAGACGACGACGATCACCGCGAGGCCGAGCGCGATGTCGCCGGCGTGCCGGCCGAGATCCTCCAGCCGCGTCCCGGTGTTCGACCCCGAGCCGCCCATCGCGGACAGCTGGTAGCCGATCAGCGCGGTCCAGTAGTAGGACCAGCCGACCGCGAGGCCGTGCAGCGCGGAGGCCGCCAGCGGCACCGCGACGCCGGCGGCGAACGCCCCGCCCGCGGCGAGCCGGGCGGCGCCGCGCCGGGCGAGCAGCACGATCACGGCGCCGACGACGATGCCGTCGATGCCCGACTGCTTCATCGTCAGCGCGGTGCCGGCCAGCACACCCGCGCCGGCCAGCCACCACAGCGAGGCGTCCCGGCGCCACCAGTTGACCGCGAGCGCGATCGCCACCGTCGACGGCACCGCGGCCAGCAGCTCGCCGTTGAGCGTGATGCCCTCCAGGTGCGGCGCGAGGCCGACCACCGCGTAGATCCACGCCGCCGCGTTGCCCACCGCGCGGCCCGCCAGCAGCCAGCCGATCGCGCCGAGCGCCACCGTGATGATCGCCCCGGCCAGGACCATGCCGAGCCGGATCGCCCACCCGGAGTCGTCGATGGCCAGCAGCGCCCGGTACGTCAGCAGCAGGCCCTGCGGCCGGTCCAGCCAGGCGGTGTCGTACAGCCGGGCGCCCCGCGACCACTGCTGCGCCACGTAGGCGTAGCCGCCCTCGTCGGTCGACAGCCCGGTGAACATGAACGGCAGGCGCAGCAGCACGGCGAGCGCCGCCGCGGCCAGGATCGGCCGGGTAGGGGGTGTCTCGCGGATCATGGCGTCGCCGAGGCGAGGTCCAGGTTTCGTCTCGCAAGTGGGGTGAAAGGTCGGATACCGGTGTTGTATCCGGCCTTTCGGCCCGCGCGGCGAGACGGAAGCTGGATCCGCCGCAGGCCGTCATGATCCGCGAGACACCCCCTACCGGCATCAAGCATCCAGCACCCGCTCCATTGCCGCGCGCGAGCGCCGGGTGATCCGCAGGTAGCGGTCGACGAACTCGCCCGGGTCGCCGCCGCCGAGCAGCCGCACGACCCCGGCCAGCTCGACGCCGTGCCGCGGCAGCTGGTCGGTCGGGCGCCCGCGCACCAGGGTCAGCGCGTTGCGCACCTGGGCCGCCAGGGTCCAGCCCGCCGTCATCGCCGCCGCGTCGACCCGGTCCACGAGCTTGGCCTGCAGCTCCGCGGCCAGCGCCTCGAGCGTGCAGGTCATCCGCAGCGCGGGCAGGGCGTATCCGTGGCGCAGCTGCACCAGCTGCACCGCCCACTCGACGTCGGCCAGGCCGCCGCGGCCCAGCTTGGTGTGCGTGTTCGGGTCGGCGCCGCGGGGCAGCCGCTCGGTCTCCACCCGGGCCTTGATCCGGCGGATCTCGGTGACCTGCTCGCGGGTCAGGCCGCCGCTGGGGTACCGCATCCCGTCGGCGAGGGCCTCGAACTCGCGGCCCAGGTCCTCGTCGCCGCAGACGAAGCGGGCCCGCAGCAGCGCCTGCGACTCCCAGACCTTCGACCAGCGCGCGTAGTACTGCGCGTACGCGTTCAGGCTGCGGACCAGCGGGCCCTGCCGGCCCTCCGGGCGCAGGTCGGCGTCGACGCCGAGCGGCGGGTCCGGCGCCGGCGCGCTGAGCGTGCGGCGCAGCTCCTCGGCGACCGCGTGCGCCGACGCGCTGGCGTCGCCGTCGGACATGCCCTCCGGCGGCGCGTAGACGAAGAGCACGTCGGCGTCGGAGGGATAGCTCATCTCGTAGCCGCCGAGCCGGCCCATGCCGATCACCGCGAAGCGCAGGCCCTCGGGGCCGGGGCGGACCCGCCGGGCGGCGTGCAGCGCCGCGCCGAGCGTCGCGTCGGTGACGTCGGAGAGCGCGACGCCGACGGCGTGCACGTCGAGCGGCTGCGCCGGGGCCAGGTCGCCGGCCTGGCTGAGGATGTCGGCGCAGGCGAGCCGGAACAGCTCGCGGCGGCGCACCGCGCGGACCGCGGCGATGGCCTGCGCCGGGTCGGTGACGCCGTCGCGCAGGTAGCGGTCGGCGGCCGCGATGAAGCCGTCGCGCAGCACCTCACGCGGCCGCGGCTGGAGCTCGGCGTCGTCGGCGAGCAGCCGCAGCGCCTCCGGGTCGCGGGTGAGCAGGTCGGTCGCGTACCGGGAGAGGCTGAGCACGCGGGCCAGCCGGCGGGCGACCGGGCCGCCGTCGCGCAGCAGCCGCAGATACCAGGGGGTGCTGCCCAGCTTGTCCGAGACGTGCCGGTAGTTGAGCAGGCCGCGGTCCGGCTCGGGCGCGTCCGCGAACTCCTGCAGCAGCATCGGCAGCAGCGTGCGCTGGATGGCCGCCGTGCGGCTGACCCCGCCGGTGAGCGCCTGGAGGTGACGCAGCGCGCCGGCCGGGTCGGCGAAGCCGAGGACCTCGAGCCGGCGGCCGGCCGACTCCGGCGTCATCCGCAGCGCCTCCGCGGGCACCCGCGCCACGGCCTCGAGCAGCGGCTGGTACAGCAGCTTGACGTGCAGGCGGCGCACGTGCGCGGCGTGGCCGACCCAGTCGGAGCGGAACGCCTCGACCGCGTCGCGGCCGGGCAGCGCCCGGTAGCCGAGGGCCGCGGCGAGCCAGCGCAGCGCGGCCGGGTCGTCGGGCACGGTGTGGGTGCGCCGCAGGCTCTGCATCTGCAGGCGGTGCTCGACGCCGCGCAGGAACCGGTAGCCGCGCAGCAGCGTCTCGCCGTCGTCGCGCCCCACGTAGCCGCCCGCCACCAGGGCGCGCAGCGCGGGCAGCGTGCCGGGCTCGCGCAGCGACTCGTCGATCCGGCCGTGCACCAGCTGCAGCAGCTGCACCGCGAACTCGATGTCGCGCAGCCCGCCCGGGCCCCGCTTGATCTCGCGGTCCACCTCTTTGGGCGGCACGTTGTCGATGATCTTCCTGCGCATGTCGCGCACGTCGGCGACCGCCTCGGGCCGCTCGGCCGCGTGCCACACCAGCGGGGCCAGGTCATCGATCCACTCGGCCGCGAGAGCCAGGTCGCCGGCGGCCGGCCGCGCCTTGAGCAGCGCCTGGAACTCCCAGGTGCGCGCCCAGCGGCGGTAGTAGGCCTGGTGGCTGGCGAGCGTGCGGACCAGCGGGCCACGGTTGCCCTCCGGGCGCAGCGCCGCGTCGACCGGCCAGGCGACCTGGCCGCAGACCTCGATGAGCCGGGCGGCGACGACGGTGCCGGCGCTGAGGTCCTCGTCGCCGGCGGCCACGAAGATGACGTCCACGTCGGACACGTAGTTGAGCTCGTAGCCGCCGCACTTGCCCATCGCGACGACCGCGAGCCGCGGCTCGGGCGTGCCGGACGGCAGGCCGGCGACGGCGATCCCGTAGGCCGCCGCCAGGGTCTCGTCGGCCAGCCGGGAGAGCGCGGCCATCGTCGGCTCCAGGCCGCGGCCGCCGGTCAGGTCGGCGGCCACGATCCGCAGCAGGGCGATCCGGTACGCCGCCCGCAGCGCCGGGACGCTCGGCGGCCCCGAGCCGGCGGACTCGCCGAACTCGAGATGTCCCTCGGCGTTCGGCGGAAGGCCGGTCTTGCCGGTGGCCAGCACCCGCCACTCGTCGTGGTTGGCCACCAGATGGTCACCGAGCGCCGACGACGCGCCGAGCACCGCGATCAGGCGTCGGCGCAGCCCGGGGTCGCCGTACAGCGAGGCCAGGACCGCGTCGGCGGCCGGACTCTCGGCGATCTCCTCGCCGGGGCCGGTCACCGGGCCGCCGTCGGCGCGCCGGGCGGCGCGGGCGACCGCGTCGATCAGCCGGTGCAGCTGGCGCAGCGCCAGGTTGGGGTCGGCGGCCAGCGACAGCGCGTGGATGAGCTCGCCGGCGTCGGTGCCGACCGGGCCCTGCGCCTCGGCGTCCCACAGCCGCAGCCCGCCCGGGCCGAGCAGGTCGGCCGCGCGGGTGCCGTTGTCGGCGAAGCCGTACCGGGCCAGCCGGCTGGGCCTGGTCATTTACTGACCCAGCAGCGGGAGCGTGCGGGCGTTGCCGGGAGCGGGGATGTCCGCGTCGGGCAGCTCGCCGAGGGCCAGCGCCGCGAACCGCGCCACGAACGGCTGCCAGGCCTCCTCGACGTCGGCGAGCACGTCGGCGGTGGCCGCGACGACCGCGTCGCCGTCGTAGCCGAGCGCGTCGAGGACCGCGACGTCGGAGCGGGCCCAGCCGGCGATCATGTCGGCGTCGCACTCGATGTGGAACTGCAGGCCCCAGGCCCGGTCGCCGAGCCGGAACGCCTGGTGCGGATAGCGCGTCGAGGCGGCGAGCAGCACCGCGCCGATGGGCAGCTCGGTGATCTCGTCGTTGTGCCACTGCACCACGTCGGGCAGCAGCGGCACCCATTTGAACAGGGGGTCGGCGTCGGACGCGTCCCGGCGCGCGACCAGCCCCGGGCCGATCTCGGGCCCGGAGGTGCTGCGCTCCACGAGGCCGCCGTGCGCCGAGGCGAGCAGCTGGGCCCCGAGGCAGACGCCGAGCGTCGGCACGCGGTGGCGCACGGCCTTGCGCAGCAGCCCCTCGAGCGCGGGGAACCAGGGCGCGCCCGGCTCGCCGGCGACGCCCGGGTAGGCGCTCTGGTCGCCGCCGAGCACGATCAGGGCCAGGTGGCCGTCGAGCGTCTCGGGCAGCGGATCGCCCGCGTGCGGGCGCAGCACGGTCAGCTCGAGACCCGCCTCGGCGAACCAGTCGCCGAGCCTGCGGAGGTCGTCGGACGGGTCGTTCTCGATTACCAGCGCTGTGCCCACGGGTTCGAGGCTATCGGGTGCCACCGACATCCACCCCGGCCACCCGTTTACGGTGCGGTCCACCGGGCGACGACCTCGCCGTCCTCCACCTCGCCGGTCTCGACGAAGCCGAGCGACGCGTAGAGGGCCCGGGCGGCGCCGTTCTCCGGCGTATAGCTCAGCGCGACGTTCGGGCAGTCCGGCTCGGCGCCGAGCCGGTCACGCAGCGCGGTCACCATCGCGCGGCCGACGCCGGCCCGCTGACGGGCGGCGTCGACGACGACCCCGCCGATCCACCGGCTCCGGTCGTCGTCGGCGGCCCACATGCAGAAGCCGACGACCTCGCCGTCGTGCACGGCCGCGAGCGGCTGCCAGAGGCCGCCGTAGTGGCACAGGCAGAGGTAGTGCGACACGTCGTTGACGAAGTCCCGCTGGTCGGGCCGCACGGCGAGCGCCGCGCAGGCCCGCCAGTTGTCCTTGGTGACGGGCTCGAGACTGATGATCACCCGGGCATCATCCCAGGCGGCCAGGTCAGGAGATGCAGGCGCAGACGATCAGGGCCGCACCGAGGTGCGACGCCGCGCTGACCAGCGCGCCCGGGTGCCGCTCCGGCGTGCAGATGACCTCGCCCAGCTTGCCCGGCGTCATCCAGTCGAGGACCAGGAACGCCGTGCCCATGACCATGATGCCGAGGAAACCGAAGATGACCGTCGACGCCAGGCCCTCGACGAAGTTCGAGTAGCTGGTGAAGATCGCGGTGAAGACGATCAACGCGATGCCGATCTGGTTGGCGGCCAGCAGCAGGGACGCGTTCGGGTTCTTCTCCACCCAGATCAGGTCGCGCAGCTTGCCCGGGGTCAGGAGGTCGACCAGCAGATAGCCGAGCGCCATCAGCCCGATTCCGACACCGCCGAACACGACGCTGCGCCCGGCACCCTCAAGCAAATCCTGTAGCACGGCAACTCCCTCGTGACGACGTCAGAGGGCACCGTATCGGACCTGCGCACGCGCGTGATCCACCGGCTGGTTAAAAGGTCAGAGCGCGCCGAGGTAGCGCTGCCGCTCGTACGGGGTGACCTCGCGCCGGTACTGCTCCCATTCCTGGCGCTTGTTGCGCAGGAAGAAGTCGAAGACGTGCTCGCCGAGCACCTCGGGGATCAGCTCGGACTTGGCCATCACGTCGATCGCCTCGGCGAGGTTCTCCGGCAGGGCCTCGTAGCCCATCGCCTTGCGCTCGTTCGGCGAGAGCGACCAGACGTCGTCCTCGGCGCCCGGCGGCAGCTCGTAGCCCTCCTCGATGCCCTTGAGGCCGGCGCCGAGCATGACCGCGAAGGCCAGGTAGGGGTTGGTCGCCGAGTCGATCGAGCGGACCTCGACCCGCGCCGAGTTCGGCTTGCCGAACGCGGGCACCCGGACCAGCGCGGAGCGGTTGAGGTGGCCCCAGCTGACGAACGCGGGCGACTCGGTGATCCGGTCCGGCAGCTGCATCGGGAACAGCCGCTTGTAGGAGTTGACCCACTGGTTGGTGACCGCGGTGTACTCCCGGGCGTGCACCAGCAGGCCGGCGATGAACGCGCGCGCCGTCTTGGACAGCTTCTGCGGGTCGTCGCCGTCGTAGAACGCGTTGCGCTCGCCCTCGAACAGCGACAGGTGGGTGTGCATCCCGCTGCCGGGCTGGTCGGTGAACGGCTTGGGCATGAACGTGGCGCGCACGCCCTGGGTCAGCGCCACCTCCTTGACCACGTGCCGGAACGTCATGATGTTGTCCGCGGTGGTCAGCGCGTCGGCGTAGCGCAGGTCGATCTCCTGCTGGCCGGGCGCGACCTCGTGGTGGCTGAACTCCACCGAGATGCCGATCCGCTCGAGCGCGAGCACGGCCTGGCGGCGGAAGTCGCGGGCGACCGAGTGGGTGGTGTGGTCGAAGTAGCCGCCGCCGTCGACCGGGATCGGCACCGATCCGTCCAGCGGCCCGTCCTGCACCAGGAAGAACTCGACCTCGGGGTGGGTGTAGAAGGTGAAGCCCTTCTCCGCCGCCTTCGCCAGCATGCGGCGCAGCACGTGCCGCGGGTCGGCCCAGGCGGCGCTGCCGTCGGGCAGCAGGATGTCGCAGAAGATCCGGGCGCTCTCGCCGCTGACGCCGCCCTCGAACGGGAAGACCTGGAACGTGGTGGGGTCCGGCATCGCCACCATGTCGGACTCGGAGACCCGGGCGAAGCCCTCGATCGCCGAGCCGTCGATGCCGACGCCCTCTTCGAAGGCGGACTCGAGCTCGGCGGGCGCGACGGAGACGCTCTTGAGGGTGCCCAGCACGTCAGTGAACCAAAGCCGGACAAAACGGATGTCGCGCTCTTCGAGCGTACGAAGCACGAACTCCTGCTGTCGGTCCACGTCAACCCCTCGTGCTTGGCCGGCGATCAGTCTCTCCCGGTCCCATTACGCCGAGATTACGCTGACCACCTCCCACAGGGTCGCCCCGGGTGAGTCCCGATGTGGATCACGCGGCGCTCCGGCGCTGGGGAAGAATGAAGCCATGCCTTCGCTGCGTGTCGCTCTCGCCCAGGTGAACTCGACCGTCGGGGACATCCCCGGCAACGCCGCCGCCGTGCGGCAAACCTCCCGCAGGGCCGCCGCGGCCGGCGCGCAACTCATCGCGTTCCCCGAGATGATGATCACCGGCTACCCCATCGAGGACCTGGTCTTCCGGCGCTCGTTCGTCGCGTCCTCGCAGGCCGCCCTGCGCACCCTCGCCGCCGACCTGGCCGCCGACGGGCTGGGCGACGTCGCCGTGATCGTGGGCTACGTCGACGCCGACGGCACGGCGCAGCAGGCCCGGCTGCGCGACGCCTCGGCGCTGCTGCTCGGCGGCGAGGTCGTCGCGACCTACTTCAAGCACCACCTGCCCAACTACGGCGTCTTCGACGAGAACCGCTACTTCCAGCCCGGCGACTCCCTCACGGTGGTGCGGCTCGGCGGCGTCGACGTCGCGCTCACCGTCTGCGAGGACGTGTGGCAGGCCGGCGGGCCGTTCGCCGCCGCCGGCCGGGCGGGGGTCGGGCTGGTGGTCAATATCAACGCGTCACCGTACGAGCTGAACAAGGACGATGTCCGGCTTCCGCTGGTCAAGCGCCGCGCCGCCGAGGCCGGGGCGACCGTCGCGTACGTGAACATGGTCGGCGGCCAGGACGAGCTGGTGTTCGACGGCGACTCGATGATCGTGACCGCCGCGGGCGAGCTGCTGGCCCGGGCCGGGCAGTTCACCTCCGAGCTGCTGATCCACGACCTGGACCTGCCCGAGGCGCACCACACACCCAACCTCTCCGAGACACCGCTCGGCGAGCGGGCCGACGACGGCATGGGCATCGAGCGGGTCACCGCCGGCACCGCGCTGCGGCCGCTCGCCGACGACGGTCCGGCGGTCGGCGGCATCGCCGACCGGGTGACCGACGAGGCGGAGATCTGGTCGGCGCTCACCCTCGGCCTGCACGACTACGTGGAGAAGAACGGCTTCCGCTCGGTCGTGCTCGGCCTCTCCGGCGGCATCGACTCGGCCGTGGTCGCCGCGATCGCGGTGGACGCGCTCGGCCCGCGGCGCGTCGTCGGCGTCTCGATGCCCAGCGGCTACTCGTCCGAACACTCCAGGGACGACGCCGCCGACCTGGCCAAGCGGACCGGCCTGGACTACCGCGCCGAGCCGATCCAGCCGATGGTCGACGCGTTCCTGGCGAACATGTCGCTGTCCGGCCTGGCGGTGGAGAACCTGCAGGCCCGGGTCCGCGGCGTCATCCTGATGGCACTGTCGAACCAGGAGGGCCACCTGGTCCTGACCACCGGCAACAAGAGCGAGCTCGCGGTCGGCTACTCGACGCTCTACGGCGACTCGGTCGGCGGCTTCAACCCGCTCAAGGACGTGCCGAAGACGCTGGTCTGGCGCCTGGCCAAGTGGCGCAACGCGGACGCCGCGCGGCGCGGCGGCGAGCCGCCGATCCCGGAGAACTCGATCACCAAGCCGCCGAGCGCGGAGCTGCGCCCGGGCCAGGTCGACAGCGACTCGCTGCCCGACTACGACGTGCTGGACGCGATCCTGGCCGGCTACGTCGACGGCGACCAGGGCCGCGACGACCTCATCGCGGCGGGCCACGACGTCGCCCTGGTCGACCGGGTGCTGCGCCTGGTCGACCTCGCCGAGTACAAGCGCCGGCAGTCCGCGCCGGGCACCAAGATCTCGATCAAGGCGTTCGGCCGCGACCGCCGCCTGCCGATCACCAACCGCTTCCGCGAGGGCCTGCCGACGGGGGTGTGACGGGCTCCACTCAACTCTCACCGGCACGGCACCCCGGGTGCGACGATTTACGGGACACCCGGGGACCGCACGCCCGCGGCCTCGAGGGAAGGAGACACCGATGTCCGAGATCCCCACGCTCTACGGGGGCCCCGCCACCCGCCGCGTACGCACCCGCGACCTGATCGCGGCCAAGGAGCGCGGCGACCGCTGGCCGATGCTGACCTCCTACGACCAGTACACGGCCGCGATCTTCGACCAGGCGGGCATCCCGGTCCTGCTGGTGGGCGACTCCGCGGCCAACAACGTCTTCGGCTACGAGACGACCCTCCCGGTCACCGTCGAGGAGATGCTTTCTCTGGTACGCGCGGTGGTGCGCGCGACGAAGACCGCGCTGGTCGTGGCCGACCTCCCGTTCGGCTCGTACGAGGAGGGCCCGACCCAGGCGCTGCGCACTGCCGTCCGGTTCATGAAGGAGGGCGGCGCGCACGCGATCAAGCTCGAGGGCGGCCGCCGCGTCGCCGAGCAGATCAAGGCGATCACCGGGGCCGGCATCCCGGTGATGGCGCACATCGGCTTCACGCCGCAGAGCGAGCACACCCTCGGCGGCTACCGGGTGCAGGGCCGCGGCACCGGCGCCGAGGAGGTCATCGCCGACGCCCGGGCCGTCGAGGACGCGGGAGCGTTCTCGGTGGTGCTGGAGATGGTGCCGGGCGACGTGGCCAAGCAGGTCACCAAGGAGCTCGCCATCCCGACGGTCGGCATCGGCGCGGGGCCGGACACGGACGCGCAGGTGCTCGTCTGGCAGGACATGGCGGGCCTGCGTACCGGCAAGGCGCCGCGCTTCGTGAAGCGCTACGCCGACCTGTCCGGGGTGCTGACCGAGGCGACGAAGGCGTTCGCGGACGAGGTCCGCGGCGGCGCGTTCCCGGCGGAGGAACACACGTTCTGAGGCAGGGTCCGGCTCGGGCAAGATCGGATCAGTGGCACACTTCGTCTATGTCCGTTCCTGCCCGAGTCAGCCTGGCGACCCTCGGCGTGACCGACGTGGCCCGCGCGACCGAGTTCTACGAGTCCCTCGGCTGGCGCCTCTCCCCCGCCTCGGTCCCCGGACTGGTCAGCTTCTTCCATACGGCCGGCGGCCTGCTGTCGCTGGTGGCGACCGACGACATCGCGGCCGACGCCGGCCTGCCCGCGCGCCCCGTTCCGCCGAACCCCGCGACGGACTTCCGCGGGACCATGCTGGCGATCAACGTGGAGAGCCCGGCGGCGGTGGACGAGGCGCTGCGCGCCGTGGTGCAGGCCGGCGCGACCCTGGTGAAGACCGGCGGCGGCGCGGAGTGGGGCGGCTACCTCGGCTACTTCACCGACCCGGACGGGCACCTCTGGGAGATCACCTACAACCCGGCCTGGCCGCTGGACGAGGCCGGCGTACCGCGGCTGCCCTAACGGTCAAACCCGCTCGAAGAGGACGCTGCGGGTGATCGGGTCGGCCTCGGTCAGGCGTACCTGAATGCGCTCGCCGAGGGGCAAATCGCCGACGCAGCGTGCCTGCACCGCCGGGTCGTCGATCGCCACGGTGCCGCCGCGCGGGCGCCGGTTCTGCCGCTCACCGGCGGCCTCGGGCCGGGCGGATTCGGGCTGGGCGGCGGGTTTCGGCGGTGCGTCGATGTCGAGCACGCCGGCCTCGAACGTCTCGCCGACCCGGTGTGCGAGCAGCACCGCCTCGGCCAGCGCCACCGCCGCCCGGTCGGCCCCCGAGGCGACCCGGTCGGTGGTGGCCATGCTCTTCGGCAGGCGGGGCAGCGCGTCGCGGGCCCACTGCGGCACCGGCCGCTCCTCGTGCAGGGCAAGGCAGACCTCGGTCGCGTACCGGTCCGCGAGGCGGCGCAGCGGCGCGGTGACGTGCGCGTAGGGCGCGCCGACGCCGCCGTGGCCGGTCTCCGCCGGCTGATCACCGTCGAAGGCCGTGTACGCCGCGCCGCGGAGCAGGTCCGCGGCCTGGTTGAGGAACGCCGCCCCGCGCGGGCTCGCCGGGTCGATCGACGCCACGACCGCGCCGACGGAGTCGCCCTCCGGCCAGGCGACGCCGAGCGACCCGGCCGCGGCGCGCAGCCGGACGATCGCCTCGGGCCTGGGCGCGGGCATGGTCCGCAGCAGGCCGATCCCGCCGTCGATCATGAGCTCGGCCGCGGCCATGCCGGTGAGCAGCGAGATCTGGGCGTTGTGCTCCTCGACGTCGAGCGGCGCTCGCAGCACCAGCCGCCAGCCGTCGCCGTGCGGCTCGACCTCCTGCTCGGGCAGCGGCAGGCTGACCGCACCCCGGTCCGCCGCCCGCCGGGCCAGCAACGACCCGAGTTCGGGCAGCAGCGCGATCGGCTCGGCAGCGGTGCCGGCGTCGACGGCGGCCTGCAGCCCGGCGTAGTCGAGCTTGGCCCGGCTGCGCACCCGCGCCCGTTCCAGGGCGATCCCGGCGATCGCGCCGTCCGAGTCCACGTCGATGGTCCAGAGCACGGCGGCCCGGTCGACGCCGGGCAGCAGGCTGACGGCGTCCTCGCTGAGCAGCCGCGGGTGCAGCGGGATCTTTCCGTCCGGCAGGTAGATCGTCTGCCCGCGCGCCCAGGTCTCCGCCTCGAGCGGGCCACCCGGCCGCACATAGGACGCCACATCGGCGATGGCGTAGCGCACCCGGTAGCCGCCGGAGTCGGTCCGGCTCAGGGCCATCGCCTGGTCGAGGTCGCGGGAGGTGGCCGGGTCGACCGTGACGAACGGGATGTCGGTGCGATCCGTCGCCGGCAGCGCGGTGGCGGACACGGCCTCCCGCGCTTCCCGCATCGCGTCATCCGGGAACTCGCCGGGTAGTTCGAGCTCGCGTCGCAGCACGGAGAAGTCGATGCTCGGCGCCCACACCCTGTTGATCGGCACCGCTCATTCCTACCAGGCGCGGACGCGCAAGGGCCGCGCCGACCTCGGCGCGGCCCTTGCCGGTGCGGCTGTGCGGATCAGCGTTTCGCGGCCGCCCTGCGCACCGGTGCGGCCGAGGCGGAGCGGCTGTTGCCGGCGACGGCCCGGCGGGCCGCGGCGGGCGTCGCCGCCTTCGTGACCCGGCCGGCGTTGGTGGCGGAGGTCTTGGTCATCGCGGCCGTCCTGGTGTTGGCGGTACGGCCGGCGCCGGCCGCCCGGGCCTTGGCCACGTTCGCGGCGCTGCGGGCCGTCGCCTTCTTGGCGGCCGCGACCTTGGCCGCCGTCACGGCCGCGGCCCGGGCCGCGACCGTCGCGGCCGCCGTCTTCGCTGCCGCCGACTTCGCGGCGGTGGACTTCGCGGCGGTGGCCCGCGTGGCCGTCGACTTCGCGGCCGTCGACTTCGCGGCGGTGCTCCTGGCCGTCGTCTTGCGTGCCGCCGGCCTGGTCGCGGTCGTCTTCTTCGCGGCGGTGGCCTTCTTCGCCGCGGTCGCCTTGGCGGCCGTGCTCCTGGCCGTCGTCGACTTCGCCGCGACCTTGGCCGGCGCCTTCCGGGCCACCGGCCTGCCGGCGGTCGCCTTCCGGGCCGCGGGCCTCGTCGCCTTGGCCCGCGCGGCCGCCGACTTCGCGGCGGTCGACTTCACCGCGGTCTTCTTGGCAGCGGTCGCCTTCTTCGCGGCGGTCGCCTTCTTCGCAGCGGCCGTCTTCGCGGCGGTCGCCTTCTTCGCAGCGGTCGCCTTCTTCGCAGCGGCCGTCCTCGCGGCGGTCGCCTTCTTCGCAGCGGCCGTCTTGGCGGCCGTGGCCTTCTTGGCCGCAGCCGTCTTCGCGGCGGCAGTCCTCTTCGCCGCAGTCGTCTTGGCGGCGGTCGCCTTCTTCGCCGCAGTCGTCCTGCCCGCGGTCGCCTTCTTCGCCGCAGTCGTCCTGCCCGCAGCAGCCTTCTTCGCAGCGGCCGTCTTCGCAGCGGCCTTCTTCGCCACAGTCGTCTTCGCGGCTGTCGCCTTCTTCGCCGCAGCCGTTTTCGCGGCTGTCGCCTTCTTCGCCGCGGTCGTCTTCGCGGCGGCAGCCTTTCTCGCCGCGGCCGCCTTCGCGACAGCAGCCTTCTTCGCCGCGGCCGCCTTGACCGCAGCGGCCTTGGTTGCGGTGGAACGGGTGGCGGTCGCCTTCGCCGCGCCGGAGCGGGCGGTGGTCGCCGACCTGGCCGCGGTGGTCTTCGCGGTCGTGCTCTTCACCGCGGACGCCGACTTCGCCACCGCGCGCTTCGCGGTACCGGCCTTGGCAACCGTGGCCTTCGCAGCCGTCGGCTTAGCAGCCGTCGACTTCGCGGCCGACGACTTCGCGGCCGACGACTTCGCGGCCGACGACTTCGCGGCGGATCGTGCGGACGTCGACCGGGTAGCCGTCTTGGTCGCGGGCGCCCTCCCGGCCGCGCCGGACCGCGCCGCCGTCTTCTTGGCGGCCGTGGTCCTGCCCGCGGGCCGCGCCGTCACCGGCTTGATCGCGGTCGACGCCGCGGCCGCGGTGCGCTTGGCCGCCGGAGCGGCGGGAGCGACAGGAGCGGCGGCGGGCTCGGTCGCGGTGGGCTCGGTGCTCGTCGGCGCGCCCCCGGTGGGCTGGACGATCGCCTGCACGGTGGTGACCGGGTTGGGCGAAACCGCCGCGACGGTCCTGGTGGTGGCCGGCATCCGGTCGGCCTCCGGCTCCGCGGCGGCAGGTGACGCGGCCGGCGGGGACGCGGGGGCCGGCTCGGCGACGGCCGGGGACGCGACGGCCCGCGCGGATGTTGCGCGGGTCGCGGCTGCCCGGGTCGGGGCCTTCTTGGTCACGGCCATGGGGACGTTCCTCCTTGCGAATGACTACGGGTCGTCTCCGCCTGGAGACTGCAGGATTCCGGCTTGGACACAGGGGTCGAGCCGGCCTAGCTAGCTGACCTCCCCGGTCCAGCGGACATCCTCGGCGTCCCACGCCGCGTTGCGCTTCTCGACGTTCTCGAGCGCCCGCGTGGCGTCGTCAGCGGAGGCGTACGGGCCGAGCCGGAACTGCGCGGGACACACGCCGTCCCCGGTCTCCACCCGCTTGTGGCGGAGGCACCAGAAGTAGCCGCCGCCGGGCCCACTGTCGTTCATGCAATCACTGTGCACCTGAAATCGACCATGCGCTACCGATTCAGGCAAAAAGCCCTTTTTTTCCATAGTGGAGTGTCGGAAATACCCCCCGAAGGAACGACAAACCCGCTCCCCCCATCGGGTGGAGCGGGTCGTCGAACCCTTGCCTCAGAGCGCCGCGGCGACCAGTTCCGCCACCTGGACCGCGTTGAGGGCCGCGCCCTTGCGCAGGTTGTCGTTGGAGAGGAAGAGCGCGAGCCCGTTGTCCACGGTCTCGTCGGCGCGGATCCGGCCGACGAACGTCGGGTCGCGGCCGGCCGCCTGCAGCGGCGTCGGGATGTCGGAGAGCTCGACGCCGGGCGCGGAGGCCAGCAGCTCCCGCGCGCGGTCCGGCGTGATCGGCCGGGCGAAGCGCGCGTTCACCTGCAGCGAATGGCCGGTGAAGACCGGCACGCGCACGCAGGTGCCGGACACCTTGAGTCCCGGGATGCCGAGGATCTTCCGGCTCTCGTTGCGCAGCTTCTGCTCCTCGTCGGTCTCGCCGCGGCCGTCGTCGACGATCGAGCCGGCCAGCGGCAGGACGTTGAACGCGATGGTCCGGGCGAACGAGCGCGGCGCGGGGAACTCCACGGCGGCACCGTCGTGCGCGAGCTCAGTCGCGCGGTCGGCGACCTTCTTCACCTGCTCGTCGAGCTCGGCGACGCCGGCCAGCCCGGCGCCGGACACCGCCTGGTAGGTCGTGGCGACGAGCGCGATCAGCTCGGCCTCGTCGTGCAGCGGGCGCAGCACCGGCATCGCGGCCATCGTGGTGCAGTTCGGGTTGGCGATGATGCCCTTGGGGCGCCGCGCGATGGCGTCCGGGTTCACCTCCGCCACGACCAGCGGGACGTCCGGGTCCATCCGGAACGCCGACGAGTTGTCGATGACGACGGCGCCGGCCTCGGCGACCCTCGGCGCGTACTCCTTGGAGCTCGCCCCGCCCGCCGAGAACAGGACGATGTCCAGTCCGCGGTAGTCGGCCGTTGCGGCGTCCTCGACGGCCACCTCGCCGTCCCCCCAGGGGAGGGTGCGGCCCGCGGAGCGGGCCGAGGCGAAGAGCCGGAGCTGGTCTACGGGGAACCGGCGCTCGGCCAGGATCCGGCGCATGACGCCACCGACCTGTCCCGTCGCGCCTACGATGCCGATCCTCATGCGGATAAAACTACGGCCTGACTTCCAGCGGACAAACTCGGTATCCCAAGGCTCGGACCAGCACCGATGACTCATCGTCTTACTATTCAAGATTTCTCTCCCGATATTCGGGACACGGACGTAGCGTCATGACATGGCTGCTGTGTACACCCACGGGCATCACGAATCGGTCCTGCGCTCACACCGCTGGCGCACCGCAGAAAATTCGGCGGCGCATCTGCTGCCGCGGCTGAAATCCGGCGACACCCTCCTGGACGTCGGCTGCGGGCCCGGCACCATCACCGCGGATCTGGCGACTCTCGTCACACCCGGGCGCGTCACCGCCCTCGAGGTCACCGGGGCGGCCCTCGACCTGGCCCGCGCGGAGATCGAACGCCGCGGGCTGGGCAACGTCGACCTCGTCGTCGGCGACGTGCACGCGCTCGACTTCCCGGACGACACCTTCGACGTGGTGCACGCCCATCAGGTGCTGCAGCATCTCGCCGATCCGGTCGCCGCGCTGCGCGAGATGCGCCGGGTGACGAAACCCGGCGGCCTGATCGCGGTACGCGACAGCGACTACGCGGCCTTCACCTGGTACCCGGCGCGGCCGGAGCTGGACGAGTGGCTGGACCTGTACCAGCGGGTGGCGCGCGGCAACGGCGGCGAGCCCGACGCCGGCCGGCGCCTGCTCGCCTGGGCGCACGCGGCCGGCCTGACCGATGTGACCGCCACGTCGAGCACCTGGTGCTTCGCGACGCAGCAGGACCGGCGCTGGTGGGGCGGCATGTGGGCGGAGCGCGTCCTCGAATCCGACCTGGCCCGCACCGCGCTCGGGACGAACGCCGCGACGAGGCAGGATCTGGAACGGATCTCCCGGGCCTGGCGGGACTGGGCCGAGGAGGACGACGGCTGGATGTCCCTGCTGCACGGCGAGCTGATCTGCCGGGTGTAGGACCTTAGAGCGACTTCGGCTTGAAGGCCCAGTGCCACGGCTCGCGCGGGGTGTTCTCCACGAAGCCGTACTTCTCGCCGTTGGCCCGCATCCACGCCTGCGCCTTGTTGTTGAGGTCGAGGTCGGTGGCCATGCCCCAGCCGTGCTCGCTGGTGCCGGGCTTGGCCGCCAGCCCGCCCTGCGAGTAGAGGCCCTTGCGCCGGGCGACGTCGACCTGCTCGTCGTACGAGCGGTACGAGTCGGTGATCCCGATCGTCACCCCCTGCGCCTTGGCGTCGGAGATCATCCGGTTCAGCGACTCGGCCGCCGGCGCCCAGAGCTTGTGGCCGGTGTTGCCGACCTTCTCCAGGGCGCTCGCCGGGATCTTGCCGTTGCCGTACCCGGCCAGCTCGGTCGGGATTCCCTTGCTGTTCAGCGAGTACGACTTCGCGGCGCCCGCGGACGACTGGGTACCCATGGCGTCCGCGAGCGCCGTCGCGAAGGCGCTGCCCGAGGCAGAAGTGGAGGCAGACGTGGAGGTGGTCGCCGATGCCTGCCTGGGCGCCGTCGCCTGCTGAGTCTGCAGCGCGATGATCCGGGTCTGGATCTGTGCGATCCGGCTGTTGACGGCCTCGATCCCCAAAACGAACAACCTCCGTGCTCGACGGCTTGTCCAAGTACCGATCGGCGCGGTGCGGGGATGACTGAGCGGAAACCCGGGGTTCAGACGGCCAGCGGCAGGTCGATGGTGTGCGCGGTGTGCGACACCTTGGCCTGCAGGTAGCGCACGTTGGCGTCCGAGGCGTGCACCTTGGTCGGCACCACGGTCCGCACGTCGACGCCGGAGTCGCGCAGCTGCGCCGGCTTGTCCGGATTGTTGGTGAGCAGGTCGACGGTGCCGACCCCGAGGGCGGTCAGCATCTGGGCGGCCGCGGTGTAGTCCCGCTCGTCGTCGGCGTGCCCGAGTGCCCGGTTCGCCTCGTACGTGTCCATGCCGAGGTCCTGCAGCGCGTACGCGTCGAGCTTGGCGTAGAGCCCGATCCCCCGGCCCTCCTGGCGCAGGTAGAGCAGGAAGCCGCCGGCGGCGGCGATCCGCTCGACGGCCTCGCGCAGCTGAGGGCCGCAGTCGCAGCGCTCGGAGCCGAGCACGTCCCCGGTGAGGCACTCGGAGTGCGGGCGCACCAGCGGCACCTCGGCACCGAACGCGTCACCCAGGGCGAGCGCCAGGTGCTCCTTGCCGTCCGTGAGGCCGTCGAAGGTGATGACCTCGGCGGTCGTGCGGTATCCGTCCGCGAACTTCAGCGGCACGGTGACCCGGCTGCGAATACCCAAAGACATGAGAACTCCCTAAGCACTTGACGCTTCAAGCGCGTGATCCACCATACGCCGCACTTGTTAAAGGAACCACGAGCCAAACGTCACAACGGATCAAGGAACAGCCGACAAAGATCGTGACGGTTCGCGCCGCCCAGCCCGCGCCGACCTTGAGGGCGCGGCCGTCTCGGGCCGAAACAGGTGCGCGACCAGCATGAACAGCCGTCCGACCCCGCGGACTCGGCCGACCAGGCGCGTAACGCGGGCCAGATCGGCGGGATCCATGTCAGGCCAGATCGGCGGGATCCGTGTTCGCGCCGCAGAGCAGCACGACGACCCGCTCACCCTCGGCCGGCACGTAGGCACCCGAGCTCAGCGCGGCCTGCGCGGCGGCGGTGCCGTGCTCGACGGCGACCCGGTAGTCCTCCCACAGCTGACGACGGGCCTCGACGATCGCCCGGTCCTCGACGAGCACGCACGGCAGCCGCTCGGCGGCCGCCGTCTCGTACGCGATCGTCCCCGCCCGCCGCGCACCGAGCGAATCGACCGCGACGCCCGAGACCCCGACGTCGACGGGACCGCCCGCCGCCAGCGCCGAGTGCAGCGTCGCCGCGGCGTACGGCTCGACCGCGACGACGCGGGCCCGCCCGCGCAGGGCTGCCGCGAGGCCGGCCACCAGGCCGCCGCCGCCGACCGCGACGAGCACGGTGTCGAAGCCGTCCGGCGCCTGCTCCAGCAGCTCCAGGCCCAGGGTCCCGTTGCCCGCGACCATGTCCGGATCGTCGTACGCGTGGCAGAACAGCGCGCCGCTGACCTCCGCCCGCACGGCCGCGGCCGCGTACGCCTCCGCGTACTCGTCGCCGACCTGGACGACCCGCGCGCCGAGCTTGCCCAGCTTCGCGACCTTGACCGGCGGGGTCGTGACCGGCACGTAGATCTCGGCCGGCACGCCCAGCTCCCGGGCGGCGTATGCCGCCGCGAGGCCGGCGTTGCCGCCGGACGCGGCGATCACGCCCGCGGCCGGCAGGCCCCGCTCCGCCGCGACGAGAATCTTGTTGAACATGCCGCGGGTCTTGAAGGAGCCCGCGTGCTGCAGGAACTCAAGCTTCAGGAGGGCCGGCGAGTCCCGCAGCAACGGCGTGCGCCGGACCCGGCCGGCGATCCGTCGCGCCGCCGCCTCGACTTCGCTGGTGGGTGTCACCCGATCCGTTCTACACGACGCCGAACCGGTACGGGGCACCCACCGGAACGGCCTCACGTTCCCCCACCAGGCGCGCCAGATCCAGCAGGCGGTGCGAGAAGCCCCACTCGTTGTCGAACCAGCCGCGCACCTGCACGCCGCCGTCGGCGCTGGTCTGCGTGCCGGACGGGTCGAAGAGGCAGGACGCCGGGTTGTCCCGGACGTCGATGGAGACCGTGGGGTCCGGGTCGTAGTCCAGCACGCCGGCGAGGCGACCGGTCGCGGCCTCGGCCATGGCCCGGTTGACCTCCTCGCGGCTGACCGGGCGGTCGGTGAAGCCGGTCAGCTCGGCGAGTGAGCCGATCGGCGTCGGCACGCAGTAGTAGCTGTAGCGCACCTTCCCCAGCTCCGGTAAGGCGACGCTGAGCAGGTCACCGGCGACGTGGTTGTGCGGGATGATGCTCTCGGCGGTGGCCCGGCCCAGCCGGGGATCCTCGCGCGACGAGCCGATCATCGCGTCCTGCGCCTTCTGCCACCCCTGCACCGCCAGCACCACCGAGGTGTGCACCGAGCGCAGGCCGAACCGGTCGAGCAGCACCTTCGCCAGCACCGACAGCGCGTTCACCCCGCAGGAGGCCGGCGAGATGACGTGATGCAGGAGCGGGTCGTACCGCTCATGGTTGGCGCCGTAGACCAGCACGGCGTCGGGGTTGTCCGCCGAGGCGCTGATGACGACCTTGCGGGCGCCGCCCCCGGTGATGTGGCCGCGCGCGCTGCCGCCGTCGCGGAACCGCCCGGTGGCCTCGATGACCACGTCGACGCCCGCGTCCGCCCACGGAATGCGCCCCGGCTGCGACTCATTGAACGCCCATATCGGACGGTTGTTAACAATCAACTGACCGGCGCCCGCGGCGACCGTTCCGCCGAATCGCCCGCGCAGACTGTCGCGTTTCAGCGCGTACGCCAATCGGTCCACCGGAGCAATGTCGTTAATGGCGGCCACCGTGATTCCGATATCCGATTCGGCACCCAGGATGCGCATAACGCTCCGCCCGATCCGACCGAAACCGTTGATGCCGATCACGACACTCACCAAGATCTCCCTATGGCCGGATGGTCGACAGACGTACCCGTGACGCGAACGTGGAGGCGTCGCGCCAGCAAACACTAGCCGTCACTCTCCAGACACTATGAGTGTGCAACTTGCACGTCAACCAAACTGCTCAGAGTGGATACTCACAGTGTGCCCCGCGACGACGGCGGGCTGGCCGAGCAGTGTACTCAATGGGATACTCCCCTCCGGACAACGCCGCCGACCTGCGAATATCACTATGTCGAGAGAATCGCAGGCAGGGCTTGCACCGCACCGCTGAGTAGTCGCACACCCGCCGGTCCGGGACACACCGGCCGCACCGGCACAGGGTGCGACGGCCGCCTCCATACCGGACGGTGTCCGCGCGGCCGGACCTGCGAGGATGGCACACCGCCCCGGCGGCGGCGGCCGGGCTCCCGCACGGAGGCGAGTACCCGAGGCCCGATTCCGATCATCCGCACTTTCGATGGTCCAATGCGTCGCCGACCATTCATTCTGCCGTTCGAAACATATGCCGACAAAAGATTCAGGCCCCCGTTGTCAACACCCACAACGGGTAGTTCACGCCCAGTCATACCGAACGTCATCCGGAACCGTGACGGACGGATTGCCCGACAACTCCGCGATCGGCTGAATCATCATCGCCGCGGCCGGCGCGCGCTCCGATCAGCCGCCGCCGCAGCCACCACCGCCGCAGCCACCGCAACCGCCGGCGTCGGCCTGCGCCGCCCCGCCGTCCCGACGCGAGAAGTTCCACCCGCCACCGGGCCGCCGACCCAGGCCGCCGAGGTGCTGCAGGCAGGTGGTGCCCTTCAGCTCGTGACAGACCCCCCGGCCACCGCAGTCGGCCAGGTAGTGCCGACCGCCCGGGACGGCGAGATCCCGGTCGATGCGGAACAGCAGCGGCAACTGCGCCGGCTCACAGCCCTCGTCCTGCTGCGCCATGCGGAAGGTGTCCCGCAGCGCGGTCGACTGGTTCGCCGCGGCACCGTCGGCGCTCATCGCCGACTCGGGCACATGGTGCAGGAAGCGCCCGAACGCGACATCACAGAACGCCGCGTAGTCCCGCGTGTGCAGCACCAGCTCATGCCAGAGATCGTCGACGACGACGGACGGCATGGAGAGCCGGGCCCGGGGGTTCCGGGCGGCGAGCCGGAACCACTGCCGGGCGCCCGCCTCAACGGTGTGGATGTCATCGGCGCTCAGATCCTGGTACCCGGTGGCGAGACGATGCCGGACGCTGCTCGGAAACTGGTACGCGTCGACGGCGGCGACCCGCTGCTCAGCCCGGCGCGTTCGGAAGAGAGCCATAGCAACAGCGTGCGAGGAACACAACGCAACGTCAACGAACGTACGGCCCGCTTCCCGTCCGATCCTTGACACCCCGAACCCCACCCGGCCGTCGGCGATCGCCGTAACCCCGGCTGGTTCCGATCAGGTGGTTGGCGGCTCACCGCCGGAGGTCGCCCGCTCCTCAAGCCAGAGCACGTGTCCTCGTACCACCCAGCCGGTCCAATAGATCGCGAGCAGGACCACGAAGCTCGCAGCCGATCCGACGGTCATGACGGCAGTCGCCGGACCCCCGCCTCCGTTCCAGCCCAACGCTCCGAGCGCAGCGAGCACGACAAAAGCGATCATGAGAATCGGAAGTACAGGTCGATCGACGGGATGCGGATGACGCGACAGGCTCACGTGACTCCTTCATGGTTCCGCAGCGCCCGCGGCCCCCAGCCGTCGAGCGATGCCAACATCGCGCTCGGGCGGATCACGGTATCCGACCCGGCGCCTGGGCACGCGGAGCTTCACCAGTCGTAGGCAGAAACATCGAGAATCATGGCGCGGTCTGCCGGCTCCGTGCATAGGCTGCCGGGTGGCACGAACAAGCCATCAAGGGGTTCCGAGTATGTCGATCGCTTCAGGTGGCACCCCCGGTCCTCGCCTCGACGCCGACCTCGCCGCCTTGGACAACAACGTTTACGGCCTCCTGCACAACGCCTCGCACCTGGAATCGCTCGCACGCGCATTCACGAAACTGGGATGGGGCGCCCGCAAGTCGGCATGGGATGAGTACGAGGTCGAATGCGGGTGGTGCCAGATCAACCTCCTCAATTCCGGAGGAATGCGGAAGTTTGCCGGCGTGGTGGCTCCGGCCCGCGTTGACGAGCTGGCTGACACCTTCCGCTCGCTCGGCATCGACTACGAAATCGAGCTGTACGACGCCACGGGAGAACTCGCCCGAACGCTCCAGCCCTGAGCCGCTTTCATCCTACGTAGCAGTTGGCCTCGATGTGGTACGGAACAACGATGGCTGAGCGGCGGCTGCGGCAGCGCTGGTCCGGAGACCATCGGTCACCTGGCGTTCAGGTGCGTCGGCGCTGCGTTCGGCCTTCCTGGCTGCCCTCAACGCGCCCCCTGGCCGCGTCGCCCAGGCCGCCCCGGTCGGCAGCCGACCAACACCCGAACCCAACCACCTACGGACCTGTCGTCGCTGCGGCCCGATTCGCTCTGCACGACTGTTGTCGGACGTTGGCATGGCCGCCCGGCCAGCTCCCGGCCGGGCGACCATGACGCCCTGGGCAACGGAGTGAGCGGCCCGCCCGGCGCCGCTTGAGGGATGTACAGAAAGCTTGAACAGGCAAGACTCGGCAAATCATCAACAACATCTTCGTCAGGAGATACGCGAGGCCCTTTGTTCTGGAGAGCGCCGTGGATGTTGGAGCGCCCGGATTAGCCGAGATGACAGGATCGAGCTGAACCCTCGCCGAGGGTCCCCGGTCTGGCCCGTCTGAGGTCAGAGCAGGGAAACGACGCGGAACCGTTTCAGCGCAGCCGCGTTGCATCGTCCACGGTGAAGTCGGGGTCGCCGATCCAGCCGCGGTAGTCCGATCCATGCCAGTAGTCCTCGTGCTCGGCTCGCCAGGCGGCAACCGAGTCGTTTCCTTCGCCCTCGTCGCGGGCGTGGTGTTATCGACATCGCCGAGTCGACAGACACGCACGTCGGTCAGCTCGCTTACAGCGACCTGGCAGGCGGTGGAATCCAGCACGGCCGCTCGCGTGCCCACGACCGGAAGCGGTTCGCCGTCGATCTCATAGTCCCGGAGCAGTCCGGTGGTAGCGGTCTTAACGTTCGTGGTCGTCCGTGTTGATAGGCGCTCGTTCACCCAGCTGGTCACCCGGTCTGTGGCGCTCCGGGCTGAAGGCGGTCGTCGAGTTAGTCCTCGACTGGACCGTACAGCGGATATGGAGTGCGGGCCGCGAGCCTCGTCCGATCGCACCATGCCACCTCCGCGATCTCATCCTTGGCCGCAAAGAGACAGAACCTAGTGCGCGGTCCCGGGGGTGTAGAGGTCGTCCTCGGTGACGACCGGGGCGATGTCGTCCTCCGGGCGACCGACCCGCGCGGCCGAGCTGAACATCGCGCCGCGGGCCGGGTGTACCGGGGCGAAGGATGCGAAGCCGCGGCGCTGCGGGATGTCGTCGTAGACCGCCTCCATGCCGCCGCGCAGCAGGTAGGTCTCGTGCCAGAAGCCGGTGCCGCCGCTGTCGCGCAGGAAGTCGCGCCACCACAGGCGGTGCGGCTCGGAGCGGGCCCAGGCCAGCAGCGTGGGTAGGTCCCGCCAGTACTGGCGGATGCCGAGGTGCATGGGGAACAACGACCAGAGGAGCGGCTCGTGCGCGAGCAGCCCTTCCGGCTTTTCGTCCGACGGGCTGATCCGCGGGCCGCGGGCCATCAGGGTGCGCAGGCCGTAGAGCCGGTTGACACGCATACCCAGATAGACCACCACCAGGTCGGGATAGGACGACAGGTCGACGGTCTCTCGATTGACGCGGCTCAGCATCGCCGGATCTCCTTCAGGTCGGGGATCCTCCGATGGTAGGGCCGCGCACCGACCATCTACTTGATGCGCACGGCCTTCTCGGTCAGCTCCCAGCCCGCCCATGACTTACCACTTGCCGAGCAGGCCGAAGTCGGCGGATCGGCCCATCGTGTGCAGCACTTTTGAACGTCTTCAATGCGGTCCTCCGGGCCGCGCGCAGCCGCTTCGCCGGCCGTTCGCGCCCTGCCGCTTCGCTCCCGGCGCGACCCGGCAGCGGACGCGGCGAGGTCAGGCGGACACGCCGAAGCCCGGCAGCAGCCGACTTGCGGCAGATGCCGGGCTCGGACGGACAGTGCCCTACAACGGCCGAACGACGATAGGGGGCGGCAGCGGTCCTGCCGTACGCTCGCGAACGGCTGCAATCCCGGTGCCGCACAGACGGGCGATCGGGCGACGGACACCGGGAGTTCCCGTCGCTTGCGCCCGTACCAACGCTCTCGCCGGCCGCCGAAGCCTCCGGCGGCCACTGGTAACCAGAGAAACACCTGGTCAGAGCCCATGATCAGGGCTCTGACCAGGAAGGCGACGGACGAGTCGACCTGTACGCCGGATTCTGCTGCTCAGACTGGCTGTGAGCTGCGGAAGCGTCGCTTCCAACGCCGTCCAGGGCGCGGCCAGGGCGTGACCGGCCTCTGCGGTTTGCCGAACAGGGCGTCGATCGCCTTCCTCGCGCGGTCCTCACTGGCCGGCATGATGTGCGTGTAGGTGCGCAAGGTGAAGCCGGGATCGGCGTGGCCCAGGTAGGCGGCGAGTGCCTTGATGGTCTCCCCTGCGTCCAGCAGAGCCGAGGCGTAGAAGTGCCGCAGCGCGTGCATCCCGGTTGCTCTGCTGCGCTCGATCCCGGCCTGTTCCAGCGCCGGATGCCAGACGTCTGAGTTGAAGTCGCCCCGGTTGATCGCGTTCTTGCGCGTTGTCGTGAACAGCAGCGTGGCGGTGACCGGTTCTCCCTTGAGGGGGTTCTCCCACGGCAGCGTCACAGGGACTGGCGGTACCGCTGCCATGTGTCGAGCCAGGATGTCGGCCAGGGCGTCGGAGAGCGGCACCCGTCGCTCCTTGTCGTTCTTCGGCAGCCCGAAGGCAAGTCGGGATCGCACCCTCTTTACCTGCCGCCGAACGTGAACCCAGCCGGTCAAGAAATCCACGTCTTCAACGGCGAGGCCCAGGATCTCCCCTTGCCGCAGGCCGCAGCCACTACCGATGTCCACCATCGGCTGATAGCGGGCGGGTATTCCAGCTCGAATCGAGCGCACCTGTTCGAACGTCCAAGGCACCACCTTCCGCTCGATCGGACGAGGCGGATCGACGGATTTGGCCGAGCACGGATTCTTGCCGATGCGTTCGTCGTCGACGGCCGCGCCAAGGATCGTGCGGAGGTGGGTGAACGTCACGGCACGGGTGCCAGGTCCGATGACGTCCTCCACCTCCCGCTCCCATTCGCGGATGAGCCCTGGCCTGATCGACGAGAGCTCCCGGTGCCCGAAAAACGGGTAGAGATGCTTCCGGACCCGTATCTCGACGCCCTCACGGCTGGATTCGTCGAGACGCCGCGTGCGGAGCCACGTCTCGGCGTAGTCCCGGAAGAGCATTCGGCCGGCGGCTGGATCGATGTAGGACCCGCGTAGCTTGTCCGACTCGACGGAGATGAGGTACTCGTCGGCAGCGCGCTTGGCTCGATCAGGAAACGACTTCTTACGCTCACGACCGGTAGCAGGGTCGATGTATCGGACTCGGTACCGCAGACCCACGCCATACAGGCCAGTCTTGACCCGCACGTTTTTGCCGTCGGGTCGCTGCACGGTCTTGAACCAGCGGTCCTCCACATGCCCCATTACGCCGCCTCCTGCTGGTCGCGGAACCATTGGCGGACTTCCTCGGGGTCGTAGCGAAGGTGTCTCCCGACACGGCCAGCTGGCGGGCCGTAGCGGCGCTTGCGCCAGGCGTAGAGGGTTCCGACCGGAACGCCTAGGTAGGCAGAGGCTTGCTCGATGTGCCAAAGGCCCTCATTGAGGGTGGTTGGGTTGGTCATCCATCTCCTTTCGGCGTGACGGTGAAGTACACGCGCGGATCTCTGCGGGGTGGTACTGACGCGGCAGATGGCCTGGCAGATTCACCGGGCCACCCTCAGGTGACGAGTTCGGTTGGGTCATAACGATCTCCTTCGGATCGGTTGGGGCCGAGAGGGTCATTACCGCTGTGGATTTGTCAAGGAACGATGGTTTGACACGTACGTGTCAGGCAGCGAGGGGTAGCGCCGTGACGGATTCGTCGTCGGCGTAGTCACGAGCGGTGGCCCGTCGGCGGGCGGCGTCGGCGGCGGAGTTGGCGAGCAGGGCGTCGCCGGTGGTGATCCAGCCGGTGGCGTGATAGCCGAGGCGGCAGACGACCAAATCGGCTTGCTCGTCGTCCCACAGGTGTGGGAAGCCCTGGGTGCGGCGCCAGATTGCGCGTTCCAGCCGTTTGAGGCTGTAGGTGACGGAAAAGCCCCGCGATTTGCTGCTGATGTGGCCGCCGCAGCCGTACTGGTGTGCCCAACGACGTAGCCGGTGCCAGCCGTCGGCGGTGCCAAGGTTCCAGCAGGCGCGGATCAGACGGCCGAGGTGGGTGTCCTCGGTCGCGTGCAGCTCGATGGTCAGATCGTCGATGCGGCGGTAGATCTGCCCGGTGGCTTCGGTGCTTTTGGTGACGTACTTGGCGATGTACGCGGTGACCTGGGCGAGGCTGACGCCGTCGCCGGTGGTGTTGACGTGCCGGATGTCGAGGCCCTTGTCGGGGTCGCCCCAGCCGATCGGCCAGCCCTTGTCGTCGTGGTCGGGGTGGGCTGGGCTGGTGTAGGCGGTGGTGGCGAAGGCGTGGCGCAGGAGTCCGGCGAACATGTCGCGGGTGACGGCCCGGTCGGCGGGGACGATCGCGGTCGGGCAGTCCGGGTGGTAGCCGTCGAGGCGGATCAGGGCGTGGTAGTGGATGACGCCACGGACCTGAAACTCGTAGACCTTGTGGTACTGGCGGCGCAGCGTGGTCCCGAGGCGTTTGCCGAGACGGGCCAGTTCCCGGTCGAATTCCTGGATGGTGCGCCGCCACAGTTCGGGGGCCTGGTTGTTCCACACGACCTGGGCGTCGTGGTCGTAGCAGTCCAGGCAGAACGGTGTGCCGAGCGTGGGATCGGTGCTCTTGTGCCGAGCGGTGCAGCGCATCTGAGCCCCGTGCGGGCAGGGTTTGCCGAACGGCCGGCACACGGCGGGGCGGCAGGTGCAGCCGTCCTTGGTGCGGCAGTCCGCGGCATGGGTCTTGACGACGCGGTGGTGGACCGGCCCGAACGAGGGTGCGGTGGCGGTGAGGAACACGGCCATGTGCTGATCGAGCGGGGGCAGCCCGTACCGGTTGCCTTCCAGCCCGGCTCGAATGATCTGGTACGTGTCCCGGCGGTAGACCTCAGCACAGGACGGGCACACTGCGGCGCGGCGGTTCCCGCACGGGGTGTAGATGACGCCGTCGGGCATCGAGTCCGTGTCGATCGAGTGCAACAACGAACCGTCGGGGTTCTTCACGTCGATGCTGCCGGACAGCCGGATCGGGCGGGTGCAGGCGGCGGCCGCGCTGACGTGATCGAGCCACTCGGGAAACTCGCCGGAGGCGACACGGCGGCGGGCGGTGATGACCTCGCCGAGGTCGAAGCCGAGGCGGGTGTCCGGGTGCGGAGCGGCCGGGGTGCGGGTGACCCAGGGCCAGGTCTTCTCGGCGTTCTCCCCCGTACCCACAACATCAGTTGTGGGTGCGAGAGGCAGCGTCGAGCTGGTCATGCAGTGGCTCCGACGGTGCGGCCGTTGTGCGGCGTGGTGTTGGCCGCTGCGGGCGGGTTGTCGCGGAGTTGGGTCAGGATGTCCCTGGCGGTCACGGTCGGGACCTTGAGTCGTACGGCCATCTGGTTGTCGCTGATGTCCTCGCCGTGTTCGGCGTGGTGCGAGACGGCGATGGTCCGAGCGTTGGCCAGCAGCAGGTCAGAGAACTTCTTGTCCACCTGCGCAGCCGGTGCCGTTGCGGTGACCGTGACGGGTTCGGGCGTGACGGGCTCCGGGGTTGCCGGTGCAGGGGTCTTCGTGGCCGGTGTCCGAACGGGTGTCTTCTTCGCCGGTGCAGCTTTCTTGGCAGGTGTGGTGGCCCTGGTCTTGGATGCGGCGGCCGGGCGGACCTTCGCGCGCGTGGTGTCAGCAGACGTAGCGGGCGAGGTGGCCGGCGTTTCAGCCGTGACCGGGTTGGTGGGCCGGGGTGTTGCGGTGGCGGTGAAGACGAGCTTGGACAGGGCGAAGAAGGCCAGCGCGGGCAGCGCGGAGACCATCCAGCCGAACACGGACGGTTGAGCAACGGCGAGCTGCGCGGTCAGCGAGAAGCCGACAGCGCCGACCAACAGGAGCATCGGGTAGCCGACCTTCGCGGCGGGGTTCTTGCGGCGACGGCGCGCGATCTCGATCAGCGAGGCGGTCGGGATCAGTTCGGAGATGACAGCGTTGGCCCAGCCGAACCAGTCGGCGGTACCGGCGGGGCTGTGTTCGATGGTGAAGTCGTGGACGTGGTTGAAGGATGCGGCTCCGGCCATGAGGCCGACGAGCAGCACGATCACGATCAGGGTGCCGTCCTGAAATCGTTCGACGTGAGTAGGCGGGTTGGCCAGCGTGGCGGCCGAGGTGGACGCGGGTGTCTTCGTCATGAGGTCTCCCGGGTTGGGGCGGGTACCGGCTGGTCGAAGAGGGAGAAGCTGATCACCATGGCCTGCTGGAAGCCCTGTTTGCGGAGTTCGTCGTTGAGGTCGGTGACGTCGTCCGGGGTGATCGGGTGGTCGAGGACGCGGCGCTCGTTGCTGATGGCGAGCGGGCCGCCGGTGTAGTGCGCGAAGGCGCACAGGTAGTCGAACCGAGATGGCTCGACGGTGGTGGGGGTGAGGGCTTCGGCGAGCATCTGCTGATGCGCCGCGAAGATCTGCTCGTGGGAGGAGGCGAGGTTGGTGGTGAGTGCCTCGTAGGTGTGCGCCGGGATCCACTCCGCGCGGGTGGCGTCGTCGGCGCCGGTCGGCTGGGGGAACTCGTCAGGGCTCTCGAAGGTGCCCAGGTTGGTGCGGGCGAGGACGGTGACCATCCATGCCTCGTCGGAGGCGCGCGGGTCCGGTACGTAGCGCGGGGCGTGGATCTGCCAGACCTCGTTCGCCAGACGTATGCCGGTCTCCTCGGTCAGTTCGCGGATGGCCGCGTCTTTGGCAGGTTCGCCGGGGTCGACGAAGCCGCCGGGCAGTGCCCAGCCGTGACCGTCGGCGCGTTCGATCATCAGAATCCAGCGCCCGCCGGTGCCGTCGAAGGCGGTGACGAGAGCGTCGGCGGCGAGGGCTTCGCCCCAGTGGCCGAGTTCGTTGCGGCCGTAGCGGATGCCGGTACTGGCGCAGGGGTTGACCGGGCGGCCGTCGATGACCTGGAACGGGATCGCGGCGTTGGCCTGCCGCTCGGTCCAGTCGATGCGAGTGGGGTCGGTTTCGGGGTCGGCCCATCCGTCGCGGACGCCGATGGTGAAGACGTCGGGGTGGGTGTAGGTGCGGTCGTTGGTGGTCATGCGTAAACCTCCGGATCGAGTGGGATGACGGCGATGACGCCGTGGCAGCCGTCGCAGAAGACGGGCGTGAGTCGCACGGTGGCGAGGTCTTCGACCAGTTCGGTCGGGGTGTTGTAGTTGGCGGGGTAGACGGCGACGCCGTGGCAGTTTTCGCAGGCAGGCCCGCAGGCCGGGCAGCGTTCGAACAGTTCGCCGAGCAGGTCATCGCGTCCGGCGGGCATCTGCTGGTCGATGCAGAATCGGCAGTGCTGGAGCTTGAGGTGGGTCAGTGCCCACGCGATGGCCTCGTACCAGGTGGCGAAGGCGTGTGAGTGGATGCAGCAGGGGCAAGACATCTGCCACGGCCGTTGCGGGCCGTGGAAGTCGTTGAAACTGACGCGGATGCGCTGCTGGTGAAGGACGCTCATGACGCGCCTCCGGGGGTGCAGTCGAGGCAGGCGCCGGCACGGCGCGGGATCTGGTAGGGCTTGAGCTGGTCGCAGGCCGGGCAGACGCGCTTGGCGCGGTTGGCCTTGTCGAGGGCGGCGAGCTGCGCGGCCGTGGCAGTGCGCTTGGGCCGGGCGAGGTCGATGCGGTAGAGGTAGGCGACGCGCTGGCCTTTGCGCCACATCAGTTGCGCGGCAACGTCTTGGCCGCCGGGGCGAAGGCCGTCAGCGTGGAGCTGGCGGCGGGTGGCGAGGCCGGTCGGGGCCATCTTGAACGGGTAGGTCGGGATGCCGTACTTCTCGCCGGTGGGGTCGTAGAACACCATCGGGTCGTCCTCCGGGTCGGAGTCGGGATCGGCCGGCATCGCGTCGGCCTGGTCGCCGTGCTGGCACGGCTGGCCGAAGGTGGGGAAGTCGTAGGTGTCGCGGTCGACGTCCTCAGGCAGGAACGCGGCCGTACATTTGGCGCAGACGATCGGGCCTTCCTCGAAGGCCGTCACCGAGAGCCGGATCTTGCGGGGGCACTCGCACTCGCACGAGACGCCGTTGTTGTTGTTCGTGCGCTGCTTGCCCTCACCGGTCGGGTCCGGGTGCCGGTAGGCGCGCAGGGCGGCGGCCAGGCTGGCGATGATGTCGCCGTAGTCGGCCGTGGCGGTGTCGGTCAGGGTGCAGGGCGAGTAGCCGAGCTTGTCGTCCCGGCGTGCAGCCAGGCCGAGTTCGGCGGCGAGGGTGGCGAACTTCTTGTTGTGCCACCGGCCCTGGCGGGAGGTGTCTTGGATGCCGCGGGCATCGGCCAGGCCGTGGGTGGCCTCGTGCAGCAGGGTCGTGAAGACCTCAGGCGGGGTGCGGGACAGTCCCTCGCCGGAGACGAGGACTTCGGGCAGGCGGGTGTCGCCGGACTGCCAGCGCAGCGAGGCGAAATGCCCCCACTTCATCGGCTGGCCGCCTTTCGCGGTCGAGCCGGAGCCGACGATCAGAACAGCGTCGGGAACCTCAGGGTGACGGGCACGGATAGCGGCCCAGGCCGTTTCCAGAGCGGTCAGAAGACCGGCGGTGGTGAAGGTCGGTTGACACGTACGTGTCACGTTGGCGATCTCTGCGGTGGTCATGCGGCCCTCCGGTGCGCGTGGCGGCGGTAGGCGATAGCGGCGGCGTGCAGCGCGGCGCAGACGTCGGCGCGGGTGCGGCCGGGGGCGGTCTGCCAGTCGAAGACCGAGGCGTGTCGCCCGGCGTGGCCGATGGCGATGAGGTAGGTGTTGAACCACTCGACGGCGGCGGTGTAGTCGTGCCGGGAATCGGCGGGCGCGGTGTCGAGGTACCAGCGCGGCGCGCCGAACACCGCGACGCGGATCGCGCCGATGACCGACGCGGGATAGTTGCCGGTGCGGTGACAGACGCACCGACGGACACAGCCGTCGTGGGCGTCGTAAAGACCGGCCGGAATCCAGCCGTAGTCGGCGAGGTAGTCGGCGGCGCGTTCCAGGACACGGTCGACGTGTCCGAGCGGCAGGGCGGTGACGGCGGCGGTGCTCATCGGGCACCGAGCCAGGCGAGGAAACCCTCACGGGTCGGGTGGGTTTCGTTGGCGATGCAGGCTTCGGCGTAGGTTTCGAGGTCGTCTTCGCTGGCGTGGGCGTAGTCCCACTCGTCGGCGGCCGCGCGCAGGGTGGTGATGACGTGCGCGGCGGTCTGGTCGGCGGCGTCGTTCCAGTTGTGGAGCTGGAGGAAAACGAACTCGCCGGGCTCGCCGGGGATGATTTCGTGACGGCGGGCGAGGTAATCGCGCAGGTAACGCTGCGCCTTGCGGAAGACGGGCCATTCGGGTCGCCGGCACGGCAACGCCGGGTGGGTTTCGCCGAAAGCGGCGCAGCTCAGCGCACCAACGGTGCTGGCGGGCGGGAACGCTTGACCGTCGGGGGCGTAGTAGGCGCCCTTGACCAAGCCGTGGATTTCGAGGTAGCAGGCGGCTCCGCGCAAGATGTCAGCCGGGGTGACAACAGTCGTGTTGTCGGTGTCGGCGGCGGGACCGGTCGGGTTTTGGGTACGGTGCATGACGCCACGTCCTTTCGTGGGCGGTGGTGGTGGCCGACGGACCGGGCAGCTTTCTCAGGGCCTTGGCCGGTTCGTCGGCTGTTCCTATGGGTTGGTGCTGGTGGTGCCGTATCGGTTCAGCGGCGTCCGCGAGCGCGGTCGAGGACTCGTCTGCGGGCCTCGCCGTAGGTGCAGCGACGGCAGGCGTTGATGTTGCGGGCGAACAGGTTCGGCTTACGCCAGGTCCGGCATTTCGTGCAGCGGATCGCGATGACGCGTCCAGTGCGGTGCAGGCGCAGGCGCGGGATGAGCGCGGCGATAGTGGGCATCAGGCGGCGTCCTTCCACTGGGTGGGCAGGTTGGTGGCGTTGGCGTGGCGGCGGATCCACGCGGCGTAGTCCGCGACGCGGATGATGTCGGCGTTGGTCATGTATGCGGCCTTGACCAGGGCGGGAATGCCGCCCTCAGCGATTAGGTAGCCGCATCCTTGGTTGTTCGGGTCGACGGTGTTGGAGGAGTAGCCGCGGGCGGCCCAGCCGTGACCGAGGACGATGTCGCTAGATACGTCGTTGGTGCATCGGCCGGCGAACCGCCAGGCGAACAGGTCCCGCAGCGACGGCGGGATGATGTCCGAGCTGGGCCGCTGGGTGGCGGCGACGACGATGATGCCGACGGCCCGGCCCCGAGCGACCAGGTCCCGCAGCAGCGCGGAGAACTTCTCCTGGTCCTTCTTCTCCCCGGCGGTGGCGGAGAAGTAGGCGATCTCATCGATGGCGACGAGGATCGCGCCGAACACGTCGTTCGGGCTGAACTTCTGGCGGCGTACCGAGCGCAGGAACGCGTACCGGTTGTCCATGACGGTTTGCAGCCGTTGCAGGGTCAGGATGGCGAGGTCGAGATCCGGGCCGACGAACACGTCGGCGCAGTCTTCCCAGAGGCCGAGTTCGACCTGTTTGCCGTCGAGCAAGCAGAGGCTGACGTCATGGCACAGGGCGGCGTGCCCGACGATCGTGTTGAGCAGGGTCGACTTACCGGCGCCGGGTTCGCCGCCAAGGAGCTTGTTGCGGTAGACCAGCGGCAGGTAGACCGGGTGGCCGAACTCGTCGATACCGAGGAACAGCGGGTCGAAGATCGACATCAGCGGTCCGACCGGGATGCTCGGCCCAGCAAGTGCAGTGGTCATGTCCGGGCTCCCTTCGGAGTGGTTGGCGGGGTTGGATCGGATGGGGTGTCCGGCGCGGCGCTGGTGACCAAGGGGCCGATGGCCGCGCCGGAACACGTCGGGCAGGGGTTTTGACACGTAGGTGTCAAGCGGTTGGAGCTAGTTGAGGTGGGAGTTGCTCGCCGGTGACGGCGTGGTGGGCACCGCTTCGGGCTGGCCGAATACGGCGCTGATCGCGTCGCGGACGACGCAGTAGTCGATGTGGCCGTCGAGGACGACCGTGGCGTGCACGCAGCCGTGCGGGAGGGAACAGGGATGCGGGGTGTCCGTGTCGACGATCACCAGGCCGGATGTGGTGGCCAGGACCATCAGGGCGACGGTGACGGCGAGGGACGGGCCGTATAGATCCACCACGGTCGACGGGACCGGCGGGTCGTACAGGCCGTCGGCGGTCTGGGCGGTGGCGGTGAATCCGAAGTGGCCGAGAGCCTCATGCGCGGGGTGGTCGGTGAACATGGTGTCTCCGATCAGGCGTAGTCGCTGGGGTCGAAGTCGTCCGAGGCTGTTTCCGGCCGGGTGCGTCGGGGCCGGGTCTCGTTGTCGTTGCTGGCCCGCTTCGGTCGCGGGTTTGGGACGTCGGCGAGGTTGACGCCGGTCGGGGGGAGCGCCGTGACGACCGGTGTGGTGGCCGGTGCGCCGTCCGGGACCTGGCCCGGCAGGTTCGACAGGACCGTGTCGGCGAGCGGCTCGCGGCGGGTGATGTCCACCCGGATCAGTGCGGCGTACTTGCGCGAGGCGCGGGTGACACGGGCCTCGTTGGCCCAGCAGGCGACGGCGAGTTTCTGAACCTGGCCGTCTTGTTCGAGGTCGCGGATCGACAGGCCGGGACGCAGCCAGATCCAGACGCGTTCTCCGGCCGGGGTCGGCCGGGCCCACAGGATCAGAGGCAGGGTGCCTTCGCGGTTGGTGGCGATGAACGCGGCGAAACACATCCGCAGCCGGTGCCGCACGATCAGGCACCACGCGGGTGCCAGGACCCAGTACCGGGACCGGCGGAAGATGGCCGGCAGACCGACGCCGACGGTGACCAGGACCAGGGACAGCCACAGCGGGGTGGCCACCATCAGCCAGGTCCAGCCGTAGACCGTGGCCAGGCCGATCGTGATCTCGGGCAGCCACCACCAGAGGATTCGCAGCACGGGCCAGGCGATGATCAGCACGAACACGATCGCGCCGAGCACAGCGCCGGTGACGATGCCGAGGAGGCCACCCAGGATCGGGTGCATGTAGTGCGAGGCGACCGTGCCGGTCAGCAGACCGTCGGTGAACAGGATGACGAAGAACGCGATGATCGCCTTACGGCGCTGGCTGTACCGGGTTGGGGCCTCGATGACCGTGACGGTCTGGCCCTTGTTGTTGCTGCCGAACACGCTGCGGCGGCTAGACTTGGACACGACGATTCCTCCCCTTCCAAGGGGCTAGGAGTTGATCGATGAACAGGTGCGGGGCCGCTCTTGGACGCCAATCTCTGGCGGCCCCGCTTCCTGCGGGTCAGGTGGCTTCAGGAGCCAGTCAGATAAGGGATCAGGCGGCCTTCTGGGCCATCGGGGCCGACACCACGTCCAGGCCGGAAGCCTTGAACGCGACACCATGGCGCGTCTTGCCGTTCTGCTCCGAGACCCACGGCAGGGCCTCCAAGTCGAGCGGCACGACGTGGTCGCCGTCCTCGGCCGGCGGCTTCTCCGCGCTGACGATCGTGACGTTGAGCTGACCGGACCACTTCCGCCCGACCGCGCGGCCACGCCCGAACATCGGCGCGGTCCACATCGGCAGTGCCGTCTCACGGTCGATCTTCTGAGCGCCCTTGTCATCGAGCTTCGGCATGATGTCGTCCGCCATCTCGAAGATGACGTTCGTGGTGTCCAGCATCAGACGCGGCTGCGTGCTGATACGAGGCTGGTTCTGAGTCACTACTGGCTCCTTGTGTTTGGAACGCCCGAAGGGGCGTAGCGAGGTTGCGATGGAAGTATCGCAACTTTGTTGCGCAACAGAGTATCGAATCTGTGGCGCGATGCGCAACGAAGTTGCGGTACTCTCTTTTGGTGCCCGACCCTCGTGAGCTACTTCGCGCCGCATCGCAGCGGTACCGCAGCACGGCTGCTGATCACGATGCGGCACGACGGGCTGCGATCGAGGCTGTTCTCGCGGCTCTGCGAGCAGGGGTCGGACCGTCTGAGGTGGAAAGACTGTCCCCGTTTACTGGGGCATACGTGAGGCGCCTAGCCCGTGAGAACGGCATCCCACCTGCGGCGCCAGGCCCGAAGGCCTGATTATCTCGGTTCCTGCGTCGCCTCCTTTCGACGCCTTCAAGTGAACGCGGTCGGGGAAACTCCTGCCACGAACCGATCCGGAACCACTCCGGCACTGTCGCTGCACTAGGCCTGCTTGACGTCGACGCTGGCCCTTACACTTCGACGGAGATCACTCAATGTGGGGGGAGAAGTGCTGATCGTTACGACGTGGTTGGGCGACACGGCCTTCGCTCTGCGGATTGCGCTCCGAATGACGTGCGACGAGTTCGCTTCCCACCTCGGAGTGTCCACGCGAGGCGTCACCAAGTGGGAGGCTCACCCTGGGACCGAACTGTCGCTCAAGTCGCAGCAGTTGCTTGACACAGTCCTCAGACTCGCGGCTGACGATGTTCAGGAGCGGTTTACGCAGTTGCGTGCCGAGCGGGCAGGGCAGTCCAAGAGCGGCCCGACCCCGTCCCTTCAACTTCCGCCGGCCCACCCCTCCCGCATCGCACCTGAGCTGGTGACGTCACTAGGGGAAGGACTCCGGCACCACTACACCGCAGACAATCTGCTCGGTCCCCGTACGTTGTTGCCAGTCATGCAAGCACAGGCCGAGGCCATCGAATCGATGGCGCGGGACGCGAGCGGACGGCTGCTCACCGACCTGCTGCAGGTTGGAGCGGGCTACGCGGAGTTCGCCGGCTGGTTGGCTCAGGACTCTGGAGAAGCCGCCGTCGCTACAAGTTGGTATCGGCACGCTTTGGAACTAGCGGAGGCTGCCGGTGACGACCGTATGGCTGGATTCGTGCTGATGCGTCGCTCAGTGCAGGCGATCGGTGCTCGAAGCGGTTCTCAGGCAGCCCAGTTGGCCCACGCCGCTCAGCGAAGCCGAGATCCATCGACTTTGCGCGTGCGTGCCATTGCTGCGCAGATGGAGGCTGTTGGCTATGCCGTGGACGGTGCTGGCGCCGAAGCGGATCGTGCCCTTGACCTAGCCGCCCGCTTGATGGACGAAGGGGCCTCGCACGAGCCAGCCGTTGGTGATCCATCAATCGGCCGCTACTGCGACCTTGGCCTCTACCTAGACATCACCCGAGCTAAGTGCCACCTCGAGCTACGACGCGGCGATGACGCCGTGGAGGCATTCGCCAAGGTCCTGGATGCGTTGCCGCCCGAGTACCATCGCGACCGCGGTCAGTACCTGGGCCGACTCGCGCAGGCGTATGTGCTGGCAGGGGTGCCGGCGGAGGCATGTCTCGCCGCCGAAGAAGCTCTCGCGATTGCCGCGACGACAGGCTCGTCTCGTACCATCAGGGACCTACAGAGCCTGGTACGACAGATGGAGCCATGGGCCAAGACCGCGCCGGTCGCGAAACTCCAGGGCTTGTTGGCCAGCACGAATTGACGGAGGTACCGGGCGAGTGTTCTCGCTAACAACCGACGCAGCCCCCGGCCGTCCCAACGAAGACTTCGTTGTCGCGTCGCCGGAGATTGCGGTCGTGGTCGATGGCGCGGGGATTCCGTTCGGGGGATGCCACCACGGAGTCGCCTGGTACGCCCGACAACTCGGCGTTCGGACTCTCGCCGCTCTGATCGAGCATCCAGGAGCTCCGCTGGCCGAAGGATTGGCGTCTGGAATCTCCGCCGTCGCGGACCTCCACCGGGGCACCTGTGATCTCGACAATCCCGGAACTCCGTGCGCAGCAGTCGGCATCCTTCGCATCGGCGAGCGGCAGGTAGAAACGCTTGCGCTTTCGGACGTCAGCATCGTGGTCGATCTCGAGACTGGCCCAGAGGTCACCTGCGATTTGTCGATCGAGCGGATCAGCGGAACCGAACCGGACGCCGTTGCTGGCCTTCTTTTCGACACCGAGGGCCACAGGTCCGCGCTGGCTGATCTTGTCGCAAAGCAGACCGCTACTCGCAATCGGCTTGACGGCTGGTGGGTCGCGGCGGCCGATCCAAACGCAGCTCAATACGCACACGTCGGGAGCTACCCACGGTCGGAGATGCGGCGGGCTAGCGCTTACACCGATGGCGCGACTCGTCCTGTCGATCAAATGCACTGCTTCGAGTGGAGCGCCTACTTGGATCTTCTCGACAAGCTTGGACCCGCTGCCCTGATTCAGCAGGTGCGAGCGATCGAAGCCGCAGATCCTCAAGGGGAACGGTACCCCCGAACTAAGCGCCACGACGACGCCACGGTTGCACAGTTCCAAGCCTGCTGATTTCATACTCTATCGACCTCGGTTGGGACGGAACCGTCACGGCGGCGAACAGATCGGATGTCGAACCTCAGGTATGCGTTACAGATAGACAATTGCCAGTTACTCCTGGTCACTGGTCACGTGAGGAGCCTTGAGTGGCAAGCGGCAAGACCAGTCGCGAGGCACGACAGCGAGGAAGACCACCCGCCGCCGGCTCTGGATCTCTGCCGGAGGTCTGGGCATGCGTTATCCCCCAGCCTGGATCTGGAGATTCGCCCGACCGTCCGCGAGGCTTGCGCAGCGCTGTATCAATTCAGGGAACTGGGCAGTTCCATCGGCCGTAAACGCACACCTGAAGAGACGGAACAGGCCGAGGCGGCGTTGCGGCTGTTTGCGTATCACGCAGAGTATGCCGGGGACAATCAATTGAGGCACGCGGAACATGCGCTCCTCCAGTCCCTAACGAAAGATTCACAGCAACAAAGGTTCGCGACCGGCAATGCGGCGCTTCTGTGCACGGTGCACGGCTTCCCGCCAAAGCAATGAACATGTTATAGGTGCTCATCAGCTTCTACCAGCGAACTAGTAGCGGCTGGCGTCATCCCGGCTTGGACTTGGAAGAGGGCTCCGCGTGTTTGTCAACTACACCAGCACTCGGCGGGGTGTCATACATCAACTGAAGTCACCGTGTAACCCATCAAGTGAGTACGGCAGATAGCAGATCGAATCTTGTGATGAGTTTCTTTACGGGTTCAAGCGGCCCGCTTCGCGGGCCGTCGCGCCGCCCAGCAGGGCCGGGCCGGAGGCCCGCCGCTCGGGGGACCCCGCGCCCGGGCGCTTCGCTGGGCGCACCCCCGGCGGTTCCAGCCCGGCGGCAGGCGCGAGATACGAAGAAGCCCCGGGCCGCCGAAGTAGCCGGCAGTTCCGGGGCTCTTGATTTACGGTGGCATGACGCCTCCGGCGGGGCGCTCAAGCGCTCGGGGATGAGGGGTGCCATCCCGTCGTCCTTCGTCCAGGCGAAGCCGAGCAGACAGGGCCTGCCTGGGCAAGGTCGGTCAGACGTAGGGTGCTCCACCTTGCCCAGGCAGGCCCTGTCTACTCCACAGTGTGTGGACGAAGGCCGACGGGATGGAGAACCACGTCTGCGGGCGCGTAGTCCGCAGTGTGCTTATTTCACCTAGGTGACCATACGGTAGACTGTGGCCGTGAGTGTAGAGCCGGTACGTATTACAGCACCGTTCCTCGATGTCGTGGAGGTGTTCGTCGCCTCCAGCGCCGAGGAGCTGCACGGCTGGGCCATCATCAAGATGAGCCAGCGCAGCGGCCCGACCGTCTACAAGATCCTCGAACGACTGGCTGACATGGAATGGGTTACCGCTCGCTGGGAGGATAAGCCGTCAGAACCCAACAAGCCGCGCCGCCGCTACTACAAGCTGACGGGCGTGGGTGCCAGCCGCGCACGAATACTCCTTAATGAACGTCGCCCGGACCGGATTCATGTCGAGCCTCGACTGGCGTTCGGCGGTGGCAGCCTGTGACGGCGTTTTGGGTGGGGGTCGTTGTTTCGATCCTCACAGGAGCTGCGGTCAACGAGTTTTGTGACGTGTCACCTACCCTGGCAAGGAAACTCGTTCCATTGGCGGCTCGCATTTGGGCGGCTGGCGATGCTGACCTATCCGCCATATATGAGGAGGAGTGGGCGGCTCTCATCGAGGACTGCCCCGGCAAGCTGACTAAACTCGCCGTCGCAGCACGGCTCGTTGGTGGGGCGGCAGGACGTGCACAGCGTCTTTGGCTTCAAGGCCGTTTCTACCAGGTACGTCGCGCCGTCCCCGAGTACATCACCAAGAAAAAGCTGCTCCGTCGAGCCCACATGGCCCTCTGGGTCTTTTCACTCTTCACTACAGGGTTGAGCATGGGTCTCGGCGCCCCATTAATCGTTACGTTGACCAGCTCAATACTCGCCCTGACGGCTATTTTGCTTGCGCTTCCAATAGAGATCGACGCTCGACGCACGTACCTGACCCGCGGTAGGTGTTCAATTTGCGGGGTGCGAGAAGATTGGCGAGCAATTCTGCGATCTCGTAAGGGACGTCGGCGCCGATCTCGATGGCATACTCATCACATAATTCCTCTACCGCGCAGCGGCGTCAGCTCGGTAACCAATCTATTGGTGCTGTGCCCGGAGTGTGATGCCGATATGTATATGCCACCTCTTGCTCTGTTGGGCGAGTGATTGAGGCTGTCGTTGTAGGACGCACCCTCGGAAAGATCGACTAGCGGCGCGGCGTCGCGATGACAACCCGCCGATCCCGCCCGCCACCTTGATCGATCACCGTAGATTCACACCATGGGCATGAGTGAACGCTTCCGGTGTTGGCAAGACCGCGCCGCGCAGCGACTTCACGGCTGGCCACTTCGCCGCCGCTGGACCGCCCTTGTCTTGCTGCCGGCCGTGCTGTGCGTTTGCGGCGGTATCGGTCTCGGTGCACCGCTCAGCTGGGTCATAGGTATGACTGTGGAGGCAGGCAAGGGTGCCGCGACGCCGTCCGCCGCCGCTGACGAATACCTGCTGGCACTCAGCTATGACAGTGAAGACGGGCTACTGGCTGTCCTCGATGACGACCAGGGCGATGACCTCATCGCGCAATGGCGCGCCTATCGAGGCGAGATGCGACGAGGCGACACCCGGCCGTCGAAGCTCGAAGTCTCCATCAACTCGACCAGCTACACGGACGAGCAACACGCCGTGGTCGAGGTGAGCGTCCAACCGATCTGGTGGGACAAGAACGGCGGTGGCATGTCTTACGCGGGCGACCAGCAGACCTGGACGTTCCACGCTCGCCGCGACAGCGGCTGGCAGATCGAGAGGGTCAACCCCTACCCGTGGTGTGGCGGCCACGTCAACGCACCTGCCTGTGAGGGCAAGCGATAGCTACATCCCCACGAGTGGCGGGAACTCGCCAGGACGCGGACCCCGAGGCGCCAGGATGACACCGACCTCGTGCCGAAGCGTGGCGTCGATCACGTCCCGAATCTCCCCGATCCCCACATGACCCTGGTCGTACCAGAGGTAGTAACCGTGAGATCGGTTCGGCTTGAGCTTCCACCGAGGTCCGTCGCCGAAGGCGGCAGTCAACGCCGCGATGAGCCGCTCAGTGACACTGCCTTCGTACATGCGTTCGATCATAGGCGGCGCGGAGCTGTTCGATCCGGCTGGCTGCGGTAGTTCGTGAACTGCCCCCGGTCAGGGCGTCTCCAGGGCGCCAGGGCGTCTCCAGGGCGCTAAACGTCGACCAAGGTTCACTAAGGTTGACCAATAACACCCATCAATAAGGCCAGGTCAACGCCGCCCTCACAGTCGTGACCTTGAGGGCGACGGACGAGTCGACCTGTACGCCGGATTCTGTACGCGGCGGCCTTGCGGTCGCCGGTGGCGGTCATCCATCTCGGCGTGCCGTTGCCGACACACTCTTGCGGCCTACCCGCAGACTCGGGCGAGCAGCCCTCGAATGCCTGCGCCGGCCACCGCCTCGCGGCGGGGGCCTTGCTTGGCCTTGCTCCGGGTGGGGTTTACCGAGCCACCCCGGTCGCCCGGGATGCTGGTGGGCTCTTACCCCACCGTTTCACCCTTACCGGCACGAAGCCGGCGGTCTCTTCTCTGTGGCACTTTCCCGCGGGTCACCCCGGGTTGCCGTTAGCAACCACCCTGCTCTGTGGAGTCCGGACGTTCCTCGGTGACGCTCGTGAGAGCGCCGACGCGACCGCCCGGTCGACTCGTCCGTCGCGTGGTCATCTTACTTACGTGTCGGGCGGGGCCGGCGGGCGGCGGGGGGATCTCGGTGCCCGTAGATTCTTCGGCATCATGGATTTTGCGCACATTCTGCTGCTGGTCGGTGCCGGCCTGGCCGCCGGCGTGGTCAACGCGATCGCCGGGGGCGGGTCGCTGATCACGTTTCCCAGCCTGATCGCGGTCGGGATGCCGGTGGTCGACGCCAACGTGACGAACTCCGTCGCGGTCTTTCCCGGGTATGTCTCCAGCGTCGCCGGGAGCCGGGCCGATCTTGCCGGGCAGGGGCGGCGGCTGCGGGCGGTCATTCCCGCGAGCCTGGTCGGGTCCGGGGTCGGGTGCGCGTTGCTGCTCGGTACGCCCGAGCGGGCCTTCGAGGTCATCGTTCCGTTCCTCGTGCTCGGCGCGGCCGCCACGCTCTTCTTCCAGGATCGGCTCAAGGCGCTGGTCGGGCGGTCGACCTCCGAGAAGCGGGGCACGCTGCAGGTCGTCGTCTTCGTCGGCGCGGTCTACGGCGGGTATTTCGGGGCCGCGCTCGGCGTCATGTACGTCGCCGCGCTCGCACTGGTGCTCGACGAGACCCTCAACCGGATCAACGCGCTCAAGAACGTGCTCTCCGCCTGCGTCGGGCTGGTCACGGTCGTGGTTTTCGCGATCTTCGCGCCGGTGCACTGGGACGCGGTGCTCACGCTCGCGCCGGCCACGATCGTCGGTGGGTACGCCGGTGCGCGGCTGGCGCGGCGGCTGCCGGCCCGGGTACTGAAAGCGCTGATTGTCACCTTTGGGACGGCGGTCGGGCTCATCCTTATGTGGCGGGCGTTCAGATAAGCGCCCTTTTTCAGCAAACCTTCAGGATCGGGAGGCAAAATGCAGCAAAGCATAGCGACCCGGGAAGGGAAGATGGCCGACGACGATGCGGCGCTGGGGACCATCGAGACCCAGGTGGCCATGCTGATGCGGCTCGGTGAGGCCACCCGCCGTTCCTCGCCGCGTCCGCACCGGGCGCTGGACCGGGCCGCCTACGTCATCCTGCGGCTGCTGCAACAGGCCGGCCCGCAGAACGTCTCCGCCGTCGCCGACCGGCTCAACCTCGACGGCTCGACGGTGACCCGGCAGGTGGGCGCCCTGCACCGGGACGGGCTGGTCGCGCGCAGCGCCGATCCCGACGACGGCCGCGGCACCGTCATCGCCGCCACCGCCAAGGGCCTCTTCCAGGTCGACGCGGTCAGCCTGGCCCGCCGCGAGCTTTACGACGTGGTGCTGAAGGGCTGGACCTCGGACGAGCGCCGCGACCTCGCCATCACCCTCGAGCGGCTCACCCGCGACATGGACGCGTATTTGAAAGGCCGCGGCCCCGAATAGAACCCTGGGAAGCGGACAAAGGCCAAGAAGCGCCACGGCCTCGACAGTTAGTGCCGCGGACGTCAATCAATGTCCGATTTTCCTTTACGCGGGGCGGGGCCATCAACCGCAACAGCGACGTCCCCGACCTGCTCACGGCCCGAACTCTGCCCGCGCTACACGGAGGTCCGGGCCGGGCACGGGTGAAGCGCCACGGCCAGGCCAGACAATGCCCCGGACATCAACCAAGTTCCACTTCTTCCTTTACGCGGGGCGGGGCCATCAACCGCAACAGCGACGTCCCCGACCTGCTCACGGCCCGAACTCTGCCCGCGCTACGCGGAAGTCCGGGCCGGGCACGGGTGAAGCGCCACGGCCAGGCCAGACAATGCCCCGGACACCCACCAAGTTCCACTTCTTCCATTACGCGGGGCGGCGTCATCAACCGCAGCAGCGACGTCCCCGACCTGCTCACGGCCCGAACTCTGCCCGCGCTACGCGGAGGTCCGGGCCGGGCATGGGTGGCACGATCGGAAGCGCCCGGAACAATGCGCCGGACATCGGCCAGGACCGCAAACCCAGAACAGCCGGGACGACGCAGGACACCAACCAAGACCGCGACCCCGGAGACATCCGGGGTCGCGGTCCGGTTTCGGAGCGGGTCAGGTCGAGGAGGCGATGGCGTCCGGGCTGGTGCGGGCCTTCTCCAGCCGCGGATCGCCCTCATCGGCGAAGAAGTCGTCCGGTTCCGTACCGTCGATGCCCTCCGGGGTCTTGATCGCCCGCAGGATCAGCGTCGCGATCACGACGACCAGCAGGTTGACCGCGACCGCCACGAACCCGACGTAGATCGTCTTCGGGGTGTCGAAGCCGAACTTGCTGAGCGGGAACGCCGAGCCGCCGAAGTGCGCCCGGCCCGTCGCCGCGTTCGGGACCTGGTAGAGCATCCACAGGCCCATGCTCATGCCGGCGATCCAGCCGGCGACCAGCCCGCCCCGGTGCAGCCACCGGGTGTACAGGCCGATCGCGACGGCCGGGGCCGTTTGCAGGATGATGACGCCGCCGATGAGCTGCAGGTCGATGGAGAACTGCGGGTCCAGGAAGATGATGAACGCGACCGCGCCGATCTTCACGACCAGCGACGTGATCTTCGCGACGCTCGCCTCCTGCGCGGGGGTGGCGTCCTTGCGCAGGTACTCCTTGTAGATGTTGCGGGTGAACAGGTTCGCCGCGGCGATCGACATGATGGCCGCCGGCACCAGCGCGCCGATGCCGATGGCCGCGAACGCGATGCCCGCGAACCAGGCCGGGAACTGCTGGTCGAACAGGAGCGGCACGACCGTGTTGCTGTCGACCGTGCCCTCCTTGGCGCCGGGCAGCGGCTTCACCCCGGCCGAGATCGCCATGTAGCCGAGCAGGGCGATCAGGCCGAGCAGCAGACTGTACGCGGGCAGCGCCGACATGTTCCGCTTGATCACGTTGCGGTTCTTGCTGGCCAGCACGCCGGTGATGCTGTGCGGGTACAGGAAGAGCGCGAACGCCGAGCCCAGCGCCAGGGTGATGTATTGGAGCTGGTTGTTGGCGTTCAAAATGATGCCGTCGTTGGGCGACGGTGACGCCTGGAACTTCGCGTCCGCGGCGTCGAAGATCGAGCCCCAGCCGCCCAGCTTGTAGGGCAGGTAGAGGATCGCGACGATGATGACGATGTAGATCAGCGTGTCCTTGACGAACGCGATCAGCGCCGGCGCCCGCAGCCCCGACTGGTAGGTGTACGCCGCCAGGATCGCGAAGGCCAGGATGATCGGCGCGTGCCGGGCCAGCGGGCTGTCGCCGGTCACGCCCATCGTCTTGAGCACGGCCTCGATGCCGACCAGTTGCAGCGCGATGTACGGCATGGTCGCGACGATGCCGGTGACGGCGACCAGCAGCGCCAACGTCGGCGAGTCGAAGCGGGTCCGGACGAAGTCGGCCGGGGTGACGAAGCCGTGCCGGTGCGACACCGACCAGAGCCGGATCAGCACCAGGAAGAACATCGGGTAGATCACGATGGTGTAGGGCACCGCGAAGAAGCCGGCCGCCCCGGCGCCGAAGATCAGCGCCGGCACCGCGACGAACGTGTACGCCGTGTAGAGGTCGCCGCCGATGAGAAACCAGGTGATCCAGCCGCCGAAGCTGCGTCCGCCGAGGCCCCACTCGTCCAGGTGCGCCATGTCCTTGGGCGCACGCCACCTGGCCGCCACGAACCCCATGCCGCTGACCAGCAAGAACAGCACCGTGAAGACGACGATCTCAGTAATGTGCTCACTCATCCGAAGCCTCCGAACCGGACGAGGGCTTCGACCCTGAGGGGGTCTCCGACCCGGAAGCTGTCTTCGACGTGGAAGGGGCCTCCGAAGGGGTAGGAGGCGTGGAAGGGGCCTCCGAAGCGGGAGCGGTCGGCGAAGTGGCGGGGGCCGCCGACAGCGACACCGGTACGGCGTCCGGTGGGCGTCTGGTCATCTGGTAGACGATCGAGGTCGTGGCAACGCCGAGCAGGATGAACGAGAACTGGATCCAGTAGAACGCCGGAAACCCGAACAGCCGCGGTGAGTCGAAGTTGTACAGCGGCGTGAGCAGCGGAACCACGATCGGGACAAGCAACAGCCAGTTCCACGGGCTGCGATCACTGCGCGGTGTGGACATGCCGTACCTCCTCATCGGAGCGCAGACGAGGTGGTGACCGTGGTCACGGCCATCGGCCGCAGGTTACCGAGAGGTTTCGCGCCCGATGCGCCCGGTTGAGATCACCCTGCGCCGAACGGCCAGGGTGGTGCGCCGAACGGCGCACCACCCATGATCGAACGGCTAGTGTCCGGGGGTCCAGAGACCCGCCGAGATCGTACGGGTGAGAGAGGCACGCTCGTCGTCGCCGTCGAGCGACCACATCATCGCGCCGCCGAGGCCCTCGCCCCGGATGTACGCCGTCTTCTGCAGCACCTGCGCCGGGTCGTCGTACGTCCAGAAGGTCGTGCCGTCGAAGAGCCACGAGTGGCCGGAGCGCCAGTCGCGGTGCAGCTTGAAGCCCTGCGCGGGCAGCGCCTTCAGGGTCTTGTAGTCCTCGGTGCCGACCGCGAACTTGCCGGGCGCGCCGCCGGTGACCGGCGCGAAGAGGCCGTTGCCGGCGCCGGACGCGCCGGTCCAGCCCTGGCCGTAGTACGGGATGCCGAGGACGAGTTTGCCGCCGGGCGCGCCGCGGTCGCGCCAGGTGTCGATCGCGACCTGGACCGAGAAGTCGGGGTTGTCGGGCGCGCCGGCCGGTACCCGCAGCGCCGACTGCTGGTTGGTCCGCGACTCCCACGAGCCGTGGAAGTCGTAGCCCTGCACCGTGCCGAAGTCGAGGTACTTGAAGATCTTCTTCGCCTCGAAGCCGGCGTCGATCTTGGCAGGGGCGGCCGGCAGGAACGCGGTCAGTTCGTAGCGCCGCTTGGTGGTGCGGCTCAGCGAGTCGAGCTGCCGGCGGAACTCGGCGGTTAGCAGGGTGAAGTTGCGCCGGTCCGCCGGGCGGATCACGTTGCCGGCGTTGCCCTCCGAGCCGGGCCACTCCCAGTCGAGGTCGATGCCGTCGAAGATCCCGGCACCGGCGCCGGCGGCGAGCCCGGGCAGGTTGCCCTTGATCCACAGGTCCACGCAGGAGGCGACGAGCTTCTTGCGCGACGCGTCGGTCAGGGCCGCGTCGGAGAAGTACGCCGATCCGGTCCAGCCGCCGAGCGAGATCAGCACTCGCAGCTTCGGGTTCGCCGCCTTAAGCTCGGCGAGCTGGTTGAGGTTGCCGGCGATCGGCTGGCCGGCGACGTCGCCGACGCCGTCGACGCTGTTCGCGTCCGAGAACGGCACGCTCCAGTCGGCCCAGCTGTCGGCCGAGTCGCAGACGCCGGCCGCGGTCACCGGGCCGAACGCGTAGTTGATGTGGGTCAGCCCGGCGGCCGCGCCGGACTGCTGGACCTTGGCGAGCTGGAAGTCGCGGCCGTAGATGCCCCACTGGGTGAAGTACCCGACCTTGACGTACTGCTTCTTCTGATGTGCCTGTGCGGCGGCCGGTGCGGCCGTTGCTGCGACGAGTACGGCAGCGCCGACGGCCAGCAGGCGGCGGGAGAATCCGCGCATGAGCCCTCCAGGGGCGGACGGAAGTGTCGATCAGGAATCGTGAAGAAAGTTTCCTAATCGAGGAAGCTAAACGCCCGCACCCTGCCGGTCAATACTTCAGCGCAGGTGCGCCGTTTCATTGACCGATCGGACGGCTACGCCGCCGTCCGGCCACATGTCCACGGTGGATACCCCGGCCGCGTCGAGAAAGAGCCGGTGCAGGAAGGCGTCGCCCGCGGCGAGCGCGTCGCGCAGGATCAGCTTGATCGGCGAGACGTGCGAAACCACCACGACCGTGCCCGACGGGTACGCCGACCGCAGCGTCTCCAGCGCGCCGCGCACCCGCTTCGCGACGGCCTGGAAGGACTCGCCGTTCGGCGGCGCGACCGCGGTCGAGTCGAGCCAGCGGTCCAGCTCGGCGGGCCAGCGCTCGCGCGCCTCGGCGAAGGTCAGGCCCTCCCAGTCGCCGAAGTCGCACTCGATCAGCTCCGGCAGCACGGTCACCGTCACGTTGCCCAGCTCGGCCGCGATGAACTCCGCCGTACGCACACACCTGCGCAGCGGTGACGAGACGACGGCCGCGACGTCGCGCGAGATGCCGGCCACCCGCCCGGCCGCGGCCATGGCCTGCGCCTCGCCCTGCTCGGAGAGCGGGACGTCGCCGCGGCCGGAGTAGCGGCCCTGCGCGGTCAGCGCGGTCTCGCCGTGCCGCACGAGGATGAGCCGGGTGGCCGAGTCGAGCGACGGCGGCGCCCAGTTCTTCGGGGCCTTGGCTTCGAAGGCCGGCGACTCGTCGCGTACCCGCTTGCCGGCCGCCTCGTCCATCGCGCGGTTGGCCAGGGCGTCGGCCAGCTTGTTGCGCTCGCGCGGAATCCACTCGAACGTCACGCCCGCGAAGCCGTCGACCAGCTTCGCCGCCTCCGCGGCGAGCGGCCGCAGGCCCGGATTCTTGATCTGCCAGCGGCCGGACATCTGCTCGATCACGAGCTTGGAGTCCATCCGGACGTCGACCCGGGCGGCGCCCAGCTCGGCGGCCGCCCGCAGCCCGGCGATCAGGCCCGAGTACTCCGCGACGTTGTTCGTCGTGGTGCCCAGCGAGCCGTGGCGCTCGAGCAGCACCTCGCCGGTGCCCTCCTCGAGCAGGACGGCACCGTAGCCGGCCGGGCCGGGGTTGCCCCGCGATCCGCCGTCGGCCTCCACCACGACCCGCAAGCCGGTCACAGCCCGGACTCGGCGGTGCGGACCATGATCCGGCGGCACTCCTCGCACCGGACGACCTCGTCGGCGGGCGCGGACTTCACCCGGGCCAGGTCGGCGCCGTACAGCTCGATGCGGCAGCCGCCGCAGCGCCCGGAGCGGACCAGCGCGGCACCGAGGCCCGAGTCCGTACGGATCTTGTCGTAGAGGGCGAGCAGGTCCGGCGGCAGGTCGCCGGCGAGCGGCGCCCGCGACTGGGTCTTGAACTCCTGCTCCTTGGCGATGTCGGCGTACGCCTCGTCGCGGCCGGCCTCGGCGACCCGGCGGCGCTCGCCGGCCTCGGCCAGCCGCTTCTTCACCTCGTTGAGGACCGTCTCGGCGCCCTCCCGCTGCTCCATGAGCTCGAGCTCGGCGTCCTCCAGCTCGGACTGGCGCCGCTCGAGGGTGGCCAGCTCGTGCTGCAGGCCCTCGATCTCGCGCAGGGCGCCGCCGGCCTCGAGCCGGGCCTTGTCCCGGTCCTTGCGGGTGCGTACCTGCTCGATGTCCTTCTCGAAGCGGGCGATGTCGCGGTCGAGGTCGTCGACGGCCACCTGCGCGCGGACCCGCTCGTCCTCCATGGCGGAGAGCTCGCGGGAGATCTTGTCGATCTCGGCCAGCTCGGGCAGCGACTTGCGGCGGTGCGCGAGCTGGGCGAGGGAGGTGTCGATGGCCTGCAGGTCGAGCAGACGGCGCTGGGCTTCCGGGGCGGCCTTCACGTCAGGTACTCCTTATTTCCACTGACCGCGTGCACGGTCCAGGGGTCGGTGTCGAGATCGGACACGAGGGCCGTGACCGGGAACTGGGCGCGCAGCCAGCCCGCCACCTCGTCGAGCCACGGCCGCTCGCTCGCCCAGTGGGCGACGTCGAGCAGCGCCGGACCGTCGGCGGCGAGGTGCTCGCTAGCGGGATGATGTCGCAGATCGGCGCAGAGGTACGCATCGGCACCCGCCCGGACCGCGTCGCGCAGAAATGAGTCGCCCGCTCCCCCGCAGACGGCGAGCGTACGGATCAGCCGGGCGGGGTCGCCGGCGGCGCGCACCCCGGCCGCGGTGGGCGGCAGCCGGTCGGCGGCGAACCGGGTCAGCTCGGCGAGCGGCATCGGCGCGGCCAGTTCGCCGACCCGGCCGGCGCCGCGCCCCGCACCGGCGGCCGGGCTGCCCGGCTCGGCGGGCACCAGCGGGCGCAGGTCGACCAGGTCGAGCCGCGCGGCGAGGGCGTCGGAGACGCCCGGGTTCGCGACGTCGGCGTTGGTGTGCGCGACGTAGAGCGCGACGTCGGCCTTGATCAGCCGGTGCACGATGCGGCCCTTGTAGGTGTCCGGCGCGACCGAGGAGACGCCCTTGAGCAGCAGCGGGTGATGGGCCACGATCAGGTTCGCGCCCTGGCCGACCGCCTCCTCGACGGTCTCGGGCACGCAGTCGACCACGCAGAGGATCCGGGTGACGGCGGTCTCGAACTCCCCCAACACGAGGCCGACCCGGTCCCACTGCTCGGCCCAGGCCCTCGGGTAGCGCGCGTCGAGGGCGGCCACCACGTCACGGACGGTGGGTGGGGCAACGGCGGTGTCGGTCACGGCCGCCAACTCTACCCAGGCTCAGGATCGGGCCCCGGGCTCGACTCGGTTGTCGGTCTCGAATCTGGTGTGCAGCGCCTGCAGCGCACGCCGCCACGGGAACTGACTCCGAAAACGGTCGTTCTGTCCGGGCCCGCCGAGAATGACGACGTCATCGCCGTAAAGCACCTGGACACCCCAGTTGCGGAGTTTGGCCATGCTGTCGTGCAGCGCCGGGTGCCGGGCCATCACCTTGTTCGTGTACGGCACCACCACCGTCGGCACCCCGAAGCCGTACGCCTCGACCAGCAGGCCGAGCACGAGGGTGTCGGTGATGCCGGCCGACCACTTGTTGATGGTGTTCACCGTCGCGGGCGCCACGATCATCGCGTCGGCCGGCGGAAGCAGATCCTCGTCGCCGGGATTCTTGTAGTAGCTGCGCACCGCGTGCCCGGTCTGAGCCTGCAGCGCGGCCGCGTCGACGAACTTGCGGCCGTCCGGCGTGGTGATCACACAGACCTCCCAGCCGTCGCGCTGCGCGAGGTCGACGAGGACGCCGACGTCGCGGGCGATGGGCGAGCCGCACACCAGCACGTACAGCACGCCGGGCGAGATGTTGACACTCATCACCCGAGAACCCACCTCATACACCGACTCCCATCTGCTCTGCCAGCTCCGCGATGGGCGCCGGCGGTGTGCCCCGCGTGCGTCGCAGCACGTCGGAGATGACCTCATGGGCGAGCGGCCGGCAACGAATCTCCGAGGGGGCGAGGCGGTCGCCCTCCAGCAGCATCTCGCTGGCCTTCTCCACGTCGCCGATCTGCGTGTAGCCCCGGGCGATGTCCAGGTAGTGGTGCGCGCGCCGCTCCGGCAGCATCGCCGCGAAGCTCTCCGGGTCGATCTTGCAGTGCGTCTCGATCGCCTTGCCGCCGTCGCCGAGTTCGATCGCGGCCGCGGCCCGGTGCAGCTCCACGTTGGTCGGCCCGAACGAGGTCCAGTAGTAGTTGTAGTCGCCGCCCAGCGCGCCGGCCGCCTGCTCGGCGCCGCCGACCAGGTCGCGCACGGTGGCGCTGTCGCCGATCCGGGCCGCCGCCATCGCGCCGGTGAGCAGCAGCAGGCCGTACACGGAGAGCCGCTCCGGTGTGGCCGCCTCCGGCGTCATCGGCGCTAGCCGGTTGGCGATGTTGACGTTGACCTCGAGCGCCGAGCGGATCCGGCCGAGCGAGAGCAGCGCCAGCCCGACCCGGTGGCTGGCCATCCCCGCCAGCAACTGGTCGCCGGCGCGCTGCGAGACCGCGATCGAGCGGTCGGCGGCCAGCCAGGAGAGCTCGTGCTCGCCGACCTTGCGCAGGGCGGAGGAGGCGATCTGGTACACCTGCCCGAGCAGGTGCGCCGCGTCGCGTGCCTCCTCGCCGCTGGCGTGTGCGCTGTCCGCGGCCTGCGCGTCGCGCAGCAGCTGCGGCAGCTTGCGGGCCAGGACGCCGTACTTCGCGTGCTGGTAGGTCAGCCAGGCGTGGCTGACCGCCTTGCGCATCTCCATCAGCGGCGGCGCCTGCGGCACCGGATGGAAGAACGCGCTCATCTGGTCGTACCGCTCGAGCGCCGCGCGGATCTCCTCGACCTCGACCTGGTCGATGCAGTTCTGCGTCTCGGGCCGCCGCTCGACGTCCTTGCCCAGCAGCAGCTGGACGTCGATCTGCAGCACGTCGGCGATCTCATAGACGACGGAGAACTTGTCGAGTCGGCGGACCCCCCGCTCCACCTTGTCGACCCAGCTCTTGGATTTGCCCAGCCGGTCCGCGAAGACCTGCTGGGACATCTTGCGACGGCCGCGCCAATAGGCGACTCGGCGGCCGATCGGCAGCTCGTCCACGGGTGCCTCCCCCACTCAGCCGGCGGCGGGCGCCGGTGAGCATTCCGGTGTGTCAGCTGCAGTCTGGACCTCACTCGTCCGCGCAGGTCGCACAGGCTGTGTGATCGTCTGCCCACCGATGCTCGATAGTTTTTGATGCAAGTTGCAACACGTGATCTGCCCGGACAAACGAAGCGTGTCGAGCTTGGTGACGGCGGCCGTGCCTGGTATTGCGGCTACCGATCCCGAATCGGGGGTTTTACGACCATGCAGTGGACCAACCGGCGGCCGATCGGCCCATGGGAGTACATAGATCGGATACGTCTGCGCCGGGCGGCGCTGCGCTACTCCGCGCGCGGCTGGGCCGTGACTCCGGGTGCGTACCTGTCCGGGCACCGCTTCCGCTGCGGGCGCGCGGGCTGCCCGATCACGGGGTGCCACCCCGCGATCGAGTCCTGGGAGGACAACTCCAGCACGGACGCCCGCCGGGTGGCGCGGTGGTGGCGGCGCCGGCCGTACACGGTGCTGCTGGCCACCGGTTGGCGGTTCGACGTGCTGGAGGTGCCGGCCGCGGTCGGACTGCGCGCGCTGGGCGCGATCCGCCTGCAGACGGGCGTGCTCGGCCCGGAGCGCGGCGACGCCCGCGGCCCGGTCGCGGTGACGCCGACCGGGCGCTGGATGTTCCTGGTCCAGCCCGGCGAGGAGCTCCGGCCCGAGCTCGGTGCCTGCCTGGACGTGCTGCGGCACGGGCGAGGCTCGTGGGTGCCCGCGGCGCCCAGCCGGATGCCCGACGGCCCGGTCCGCTGGGCCGTCACGCCGGAACAGACCGGCTGGCACCTGCCCGGGTCGGCGGCCGTTCAGGCGGTGCTGCTCGACGCCCTGGACGCCGTCGGTGGCCGTCCGCAACGCACCTACACGGTGAGCGTGCCCCGCCAGATGTCGACCGCCCGCCGCGCCGCCTGAGGCTCCGAGCGCCGTGCGGCCACCGCCCGCCGGGTCGCTGACCCGGATGGCGGACTGCGTTCGGGCATGCTGGGCGGCGCACATGTCAGGTGACAACGTATTTGCCTACCTTGCGGTAGTCGAGTCACCCGAATTGGTGAACACGCGATCACCCTACGCAGATGCCGTACCGCGCGGCTCCGCCGATCGGCCGACGGCCGAGGGCGAATCCGGTCGCCGGCCGCGCGGCGGCCCTGGCACGATTCATCCATGATCACAATCCGTGCGATCGAGCCGGGCGCGCCGGAGGCCGTCGCCCTGGTGCGGTCCTACCTGAGCGAGATCGTGGACCGCTACCACGGCCGGCCGATGCCCGCGTCCGCGGTGGACGAGGCGCTCGCCGACGAACCGGCGGACGACATCGCGGTGCTGCTGGTCGCGTACCGCGACGACGCGCCGGTCGGCTGCGCCGGGCTGCGCCCGGCCGAGCCGGGCGTCGCCGAGATAACCAAGATGTTCGTCGATCCGGGTGCCCGCCGGCTCGGCATCGGGCGCCGGCTGCTGTCCGCCGTGGAGCAGGCGGCGCGGGAGCGCGGCCTGGGCACCCTGCGCCTGGAGACCAGGACGGACCTGACCGAGGCGCGTTCCATGTACGCGGCCAACGGCTACGCCGAGATCCCGCCGCACCGCGACCAGCCGTACGCGGATCACTGGTACGCGAAAGACCTGACCCGGACGCGGTAACCATGAGCGCCGCTCTCCGGGGAGTATGGCGGCATGACGCACACGCATGATCACGTGGACTGGGGCGAGTACGGTCCCGACCTGATCGCCGACGCGGAGATCAACGCGCCGATGATCGACCAGGCCCTGCGCTGGCTCACCGAGCGCGTGCCACGGGCCGGTCTGGTCCTGGATGTCGGCAGCGGTCCGGGGGTCGCGGCCTGCAGATTCGCGCAGTTGCTTCCCGGCGCGACGGTGCTGGCCGCGGACGGCGCGGCACCGCTGCTGGCGCTCGCCCGCTCGCGCGCGGAGCGCCTCGGGCTGACGGACCGGTTCGCCACCCGCGAGATCAAACTGCCGGACGGTCTCGGGGACCTGCCGGCCGCGGATCTGATCTGGGTCAGCGGCGTTGCGCACCATCTGCCGGATCCGGCAGAAGGGATACGGGCCTTCGCCGCGCTGCTCCGGCCCGGCGGGTTGCTGGCGCTGCGCGAGGGCGGCCTGCCGCTGCAGTTCCTGCCGTCGCACGCGGACGGCGGCATGACGGCCCGGATGAACGCGGTGGACAGCGCCCTGTCGCAGAGCCACTCGCACCCGATGGGCGCGATCGAGCCGCCCCGGTCCTGGCCGGAGCTGCTCGCCGACGCCGGCCTGAGCGCGGTGCAGAGCCGCAGCTTCATGCTCGATCTGCCCGCGCCGCTGGACGAGGCGGCCCGCCGGCAGCTGGCGCGGACGCTGCGGCGTACCCGGGAGATGCTGGACGGCCACCTGGCCGGCGGCGACGCGGAGCGGCTGGACCAGCTCACCGACCCCGACGACCCGGAGAGCGTGCTGCAACGCCCGGACGTCTTCATGCTCCGCGCCGCGACGATCCACACCGCCGTCCGCTGACGCCGGGGCCCGGCCTGGCTCCCGCCCCGCGAGGTGGCGGGGTGGGAGCCAGACCCGGCGATCATCAGTTGCCGCGGAGACCCACCACCGTCGACTCGGCGAGGCCGGGCGGCTCGACCACCGCCTGGCAACGGTCGCCGGCCCGGCACAGCAGGCGACCCGTCGGCGTCTCCAGGACGAAGGTGTCGCCGGTCAGCCAGGACAGTTCCGCCCCGGCGGGACCCCCGGTCGGCACCGGCAGCAACCGTCCGGCCGTCAGATCGGCGGTCCGGGCGAGCACCGTCGTCGGGTCGGTCGCCCCGTCGGCCGGCCCGACCTCCAGCGCCGCCCACCTGCCGTCCGGCGAGATCTCGCCGCGCCGGACCCGGGCCGGCCCCAGCTCGCCGCCGCAGCGCGCATGGCTCTGCGGCGGGCTCTCCGTGATCGGCACGAGGTTCACGCAGTCGCCCTCCCGGCGCAGCACCTGACCGGCGTTCGACATCCCCCAGATCTCGACCTCCGAGCCGATGGCCGCGACCGATCCGGACCGGAGGTTCCACGTGGCGCCCCGCGCCGGTGTCCCATCGCCCTGTGCGCCCTTGACCAGGACCCCCTGGCTGCTGACCCCGAGAACGACCGGCCCGATCCCGTCCGGGAACGCCCGCCGCCCGATCTCGCGCAGCGACGGCAACGCGTACGCCACGACCTGGTCGCTCTCGTGCGCGACCACGAGTACGTCGTTGTCCGGGGAGACCGCGAACCCGCCGAACGCCGTGCCCACCCGGCGGGGCGTGCCGCCGTCCGGGACGAACCACGCCTCGAGGAGCCCGTCGCCTGCCGGAGCCGCCGTCACCACCCACCCCCAGCGGACGCGGACCGCCTCCTGTGCGGTCCGGCCGCCGGGCAGCCCGAGCGCGACCCTGCTGCCGTCCGCGCGGTACACCGTGTTGCCGGCCAGCACCTCCACCGGGACGTCGATCGCGGACACGGACGGGCTCGGCTGGGGCCGGCTCGGCGGCAGGGCCGACGGCCGGGCGACCAGCGACCCGGTCAGCACCGCCGCGACCACCGCGGCCGCCGCGGCTCCCGCCACCACCCGCCGCCGCCGGATCCGGCGGTTCCCGGCCCGGACCACGTCGGCCGCGGCGAACCGGGGCCCGCCGTCGACCGCGCCGGCGCGGCGCTCCAGCGTGGCCGAGAGCAGGTCGGTGAACGGATCCGTCGTCTCACCCTGCACCGGTCGCTCCTTTTCGATCATGAGGTCACCGCCTCGACCACGTCGCGCTCCTCGCCCAGCCGCCGGCGCAGCGTCGCGAGGCCGCGCGAGGCGTGGCTCTTCACCGTGCCGCGGGAGATGCCGAGCACGTCCGCGATCTCGGCCTCCGCCAGGCCCTCGTAGTAGCGCAACACCAGTACCGCGCGCTGCTTGGCCGGCAGCGCACCCAGGTGCGCCCACATCGCGTCCTGTTCGAGCCCGACATCCGGCCCGGCCGCACAGAGCCGGTCGGGAAGCCGCTCCACCGGCCGCTCCCGGAAGGGTCTGCCCCGCCACCACGACGTCGCCGTGGTCGCCATGGTCCGCCGCACGTAGCCCTCCAGCGCGCCGGTGTCGCGGATGCCGCCGAACTTGACGAACGTCTTCACCAGCGCCGTCTGCAACAGGTCCTCGGCACCGTGTCGGTCGCCTACCAGTAGGTACGCCGTACGCAGCAATGCGCCGGAGCGGGCCGCGACGAAACCCTGAAACGCCTCCTCAAGGCCCTTGTCCACACGTCCTCCCCCGGTGCCACCGCGCGTCGGTGGCCAAAGTAGGACGCCGATGCCCGCCCGCCGGTTGTCACGGCGACGCGGCCACCTTCCGGGGACGGGCCCGGACGTGCATGCGCTCGCCCTGGCTGCCGAAGATGCTGAGGAACTCGACGGCCTCGCCCGTCGCGCTGCCGAACCAGTGCGGCACCCGGGTGTCGAACTCGGCCGCCTCGCCCGCGGCGAGCACGATGTCGTGCTCGCCGAGCACCACGCGCAGGCGGCCACTGAGGACGTAGAGCCACTCGTAGCCCTCGTGCGTCTTCGGGTCCGGTGCCTGCCGCGACCCGGCCGGGATCAGGTGCTTGAACGCCTGCAGCCCGCCCGACCCGCGGCTGAGCGGCAGGATCGTCTGCCCGCTGCTGTGCCTGATCGGCCGGGCGTAGATCCGCGGATCGCCGGTGTGCGGCGCGCCGACCAGCTCGTCCAGCGGCACCCGGTGGGCCCGGGCCAGCGGCAGCAGCAGCTCGAGGGTCGCCTTGCGCTGCCCGGACTCGAGCCGGGAAAGGGTGCTCACCGAGATCCCGGTGGTCTCGGACAGCGCGGTCAGGGTCGTGCCACGCTCCTGCCGCAGTGCCCGCAGCCGCGGCCCGACCGCGGCGAGCACGTCCCGCTCATTTGCCGTCATGGCAAATAACTTTGCCACCCGGTCGGGACCCGGCGACCGTGGTGTCATGACCTATGACGTGATCGTGATCGGCGGCGGGCCCGCCGGGCTGAGCGGCGCGGTCGCCCTGTGCCGGGCGCTGCGCAAGGTGCTGGTGGTGGACGCGGGAGCGCCGCGCAACGCACCGGCCGAGGGAATACACAACTACCTGACCCGCGACGGCATCACGCCGGCGGAGTTCCACGCCGCCGGGCGCGCGGAGGTCGAGCGGTACGGCGGCGAGCTGGTCGACGCGACGGTGGCCTCGGCCGCCCGCGACGGCGAGCTGCTGACCGTGACCCTGGCGGACGGCCGCACGTACGCGGCCCGGCGCCTGCTGGTCACCACCGGACTCACCGACGAGCTGCCGGACCTGCCGGGCCTGCGCGAACGGTGGGGTCGCGAGGTGCTGCACTGCCCGTACTGCCACGGTCACGAGGTGCGCGGCCGGGCCATCGGCGTCCTCGGCTCCGGCCCGATGTCGCTGCACCAGGCGCTGATGTGGCGCCAGTGGAGCGACGACGTGACGCTGTTCGTGCACGAGGCGCCGGACCCGGACGCCGAGCAGGCCGAGCAGTTCGCGGCCCGCGGCATCGCGGTGCTGCCCGGGCGGGTCGCGGAGGTGGTGGTCGAGGACGACCGGCTGACCGGGGTGCGCCTGGACGACGGAACGGTGGTGGCGCGCGAGGTACTCGTGGTGGCGCCGCGGTTCACCGCGAACGCCGAACCGCTGGCGTCGCTGGGGCTCACGGCGGCGGAGAACGACTTCGGCAGCGCCGTGGTCGCCGAGCCGAACGGAAAGACCGAGGTGCCGGGCGTGTGGGTGGCCGGCAACGTGACCGACCAGATGGCCCAGGTGATCAGCTCGGCCGCCGCGGGCCTGCACGTGGCGGCGCAGCTGAACATGGACCTGATCATGGAGGACACCGCCCGCGCGGTGGCCGGTCAGTCGCCGGCGGCCAGCTCCCGGTAGGCCGCGATCACCGCGGCCGTCCGCTCGGCCAGCTCCGGCCCGGCGTCGGACGAGGCCGGGTCGGCCGTGAGCCGGGAGATGGCCAGCTCCGCCTCCCGGGCGGTCTCACCGATCCGCTGCTCGCGCAGGAGATTCTCGCCCGCGAGCGCGGCGGCGTTGATGCTCGCCAGGATGCGGTTGGCCTCGCCCGCCGTCGAGCGCCACAGCCCCTCGACCCGCAGCCGCTGCTCCGCCAGGGCCCGGACCGCCGGGCTGCCGGCGGGCAGGCCGTGCGGTGCCGCGCCGGCGAGCTCCGCGCGCAGCTGGCGGATCTGCTGGCGCCGGGACATGACCGCGGCAAGCTGCTCGAGGGCGCTGGACAGATTCCGGTCCGCCTCGTCCGGGTCGATCATGTGGCGCAGCGCCGGCCAGGTGCCGCGCACCCGCCGGGACACCACGACGGCCCGCTCGAAGGCGGCGCGCTCCTCGGCGGCGTACAGGATATGAGCGCCCTCGCCGCGGGGCAGTGCGATGCGGCCGACCCGGGCGGCCAGCGCCTGCCGGAGCACGACGGCGACGACGATCGTGCCCGACCCGGCGGCGGAGGCCCACCCGGAGACGCCGAACACGCTGAGCGCCGCCGAGAGCAGGACCAGGACCAGGGCGAGCTGCGAGGCGGACCGCGCGCGCTCCTTGCGGCCGCGCCCGCTCGCCGGCGCGGGCACGACCTCGGTCACCGACCCCAGCCGGGAGCGCCGGGCCCGCCCGCCGCGCACCTCCAGCGGGTACGGCGACACGACGATCTTCTCGGCGTCGAAGCCGATGTGCAGACCCACGCGCGCCCCTTCCACCGGGGTGAGCCGAGCGGGCCCGGATGCCGAGGGGGTTCGCCCGGGCCCGCTCAACGGCGGAGCCGTCCGCCGGTGACTCACGAATCGGGTGTACGCCGCCCTACCTGAGCCCGCGCTCGGTTGCAGCGCGGTTGCAGCCGCCGCGGCGCTCACGAAAAGGGCTCCGGCGGCGCGGGCTGCCGGTAATCTTGCGGGTCCGCCACGTCGAGAACGGCAACCACGCGAATGGACGATCTGGGACCGCCGCCCGCGGTGCGTGCGGCCTTCGGCGCCGAGGGCGATCCGGTACGCCTGGCCGGCGGCAAGGGCGGCACCTGGCGGATCGGCGACGTCGTCCTGAAGCCGTCCGAGGGCGACGACGAGGTCCGCTGGCGCGCCGAGGTGCTCAACGCCCTCCCCCGGTCGCCGCACCTGCGGATCGCCCGCCCGCTGCGCGCCGCCGACGGCGACTGGCTGGCCGGCGGCTGGGAGGCCACCGAGGCCGTCGCCGGCCACCCCGACCAGCGCCGCGTCGACGACGTCATCCGGGTCGGTGCCGCGTTCCACGAGCTGCTCACGGCGGTGCCGCGCCCCGCGTTCCTGGACACCCGGCACGACCCTTGGGCGTACGGGGAGAGCCTGGCCTTCTCCGACGTCCCGCCGCCGGGGCCGCGCCGGCCCTCCCGGCTGCTGGACGAGCTGCTCGCCCTGCGCCGCCCGGCCGCCCTGCCCGAGCAGATCGTCCACGGCGACCTGCTCGGCAACGTCCTGTTCGCCGACGGCCTGCCGCCCGCGGTGATCGACTGGCCGGCCTACTGGCGGCCGCCGGCCTGGGCGTCGGCGGTCGCGGCGGTCGACGCGATGGTGTGGCACGACGCCGGCCCCGGGGTGATCGACCGCTGGGCGCACCTGCCCGAGTGGGAGCAGATGCTGGTCCGGGCGGCGATCTACCGCCTGGGCACCTGGGACGCGGCGGGCTGGCCCCAGGAACCCGAGGACGCCTACCGCCCGGTGGTCGCGACGATCACCGATCTCGTCGTACCCACACCTTAAGGTTCCGGGCGTGACTGACGCCGACACGGACTTCGACCGGCACGAGCGGGAGATGTGGGCCGGTCGCGCCGCGGCGTACCAGGGCAGCTTCGCGCCCCTGTGCGGTGCCGTCGGCGACCAGGTCCTCGACCTGGCCCGGGTCGCCGGCGGAAAGCGGATGCTCGACGTCGGCACCGGCACCGGCGCCCTCGCCGTGGGCGCCGCCGCACTCGGCGCCCTGGTCACCGCCGTCGACGCGGAGCCGAGCATGGTCGAGGCGGCCCGGCTCGCCGTACCCGGCGCGGACGTCCGGCCGGCGGTCCTGCCGGACCTGCCCTTCGCGGCCGGTTCATTTGACGCCGTTACCGCGAACTTCGTGCTGAACCACGTCGGCGACCCGGCCGCGTCGGCCCGCGAGCTGGTCCGGGTGACCGCGCCCGGCGGCCACGTCGCCGCGTCGGTCTGGCCGTTACCGCAGCCGCCGCTGCAGGCGTTCTGGGGCGAGGTCGTCGCCGACTCCGGCGTGACGCTGCCCGGCGCCCCGCCCCGACTCGAGGCTGCCAGGGACTTTCCGCGCACGCCGGCGGGACTGGCCGCGCTGCTGCGCGGCGCGGGCCTCGAGGCGGTCCGGGTCGAGACGGTGAGCTGGACCCACCGGTTCGACCCGGAGGCCTGGTGGTCCGGCCCGGCCAGCGGGCTGGGCACCCTGGGCGCGCTGATGCGGGACCTACCGGCGGAGTCGGTCGCCCGCATCCGCGCCGCCTACGACCGTGCGATCGCCGACCTTGGCGACGGCCTGCAGACTTCGGCGCTGCTGGCCTGCGGCCGCCGCCCCCGGCCCGTGCCGCTCGCCCGCGCCGCTCAGGCCACGACGCGGTCGCGGCCGGCGCGCTTGGCGCGGTAAAGGTTGCGGTCCGCGGCGGACAGCATGGTGGCCTGGGCCTCGTCGACGCCCGCGACACCCGCCACGCCCATGCTGATGGTCACCGGCAGCGCGCCGGTGATCTCCGCCCAGTCGTGACCGCGGACGGTGCGCCGGATGTCGTCGAGCCGCACGGTCGCGGCGGGCACCGCGGTCGCGGGCAGGACCATGAGGAACTCCTCGCCGCCCAGCCGGGCCACGAACCCGTCCGGCACCGCGGCGGCCAGCCCCGCCTCCAGCAGCCGCGCCACCTGGACCAGCACCCGGTCGCCGACCTCGTGCGAGAGCTGATCGTTGATCCGCTTGAAGTGGTCGAGGTCGGCGATCGCGACGGTCAGCTCGGGGTCGGCCGCGATCAGGGCGGGCAGCTCCTCGTCGATGTACCGGCGGTTGCGCAGCCCGGTCAGGGCGTCGCGGCGGGCCTGCTCCCGGAAGTGCTCGGCGGCCTCGCGGGCCTCCGCGGTCTCGAACATGGCCTGCCGGGTCTGCGCCTGGTCCAGCCGCTGCCGCGTACGCAGTTCCTCCTGCGCCAGGTGGAAGGTCTTGTAGCCGGCGAACGCCTCGGCGAACTCGCCGCGCGCGGCGTGCAGCTCCGCCTGCTCCTGGTGCAGCCGGACCATCATCTCGCGCAGGTCGCGCTCGGCGCACAGGGCGCGCGACTCGTCCAGGCTGGCCTGTGCCCGATCGAAGGCGCCGAGGCCGCGCTGCGCCTGCGCGAGGGTGACCAGAAACTCCGCGAGATCGTCGGCGGTGTCGCGGTACCCCTCCTGATGCAGGTCGATGCACGCCCGCATCGTCTGTTCGGCCTTCGCGTACTGGCCGCTCCCGATCTGGATCAGGCCGATCGTGTCCAGCGCCGTCGGGTCCAGCTCGACGCCGTACCCGGCGGCGGCCTCGGTGAGCCGGCGGACGATCTCGGCGGCGCGCACGTACTCGCCGGCGGCGTACTCGTAGTTGGCCCAGTTGTTGAGCAGGCTCACCAACCGCTGCCACTGGCCCAGCTCGCGGGCCAGCTCCTCGGCCTGGCGGTACCGGGGCCGCGCCGCCTCGATCGCGCCGGTGGCGGCGAGCGCGTCGGCCAGCTTGGTGTGATGCCACACCCGCATGAACGGGGTGGCGTTCTCGTCGAGCAGCTCGACCGCGCTCATGGTGTGCTCGAGGTTCCTGGTCAGGTCGCCGAGCGCCCGCTCGACGTTCGCACACGCCAGGTGGGACCGGGACCGCAGCCGGCGGTCGCCGTGCTCGAGCGCCCACCGGTGAATGTCGTACACCTGCCGCGCGGCCGCCGCGACGCCGTCGGTCCGCACCAGGAAGTTGGCCCGGCACAGCCGGGCGCGCGCGATGAGCACCTCATCGCCCAGCTCCTCCGCCTGCCGCTCGAGCTCGACCACGTCGTTGCCGGCCTCGACGTCCCAGAGGCTGGACTCCTCGACCTCGAGCAGGGCTGCCGACAGCTCCTCGACGCGAGCCGCGGTGCGAATCAAGGTCCCTCCCAGTCCATACGCCCCCTCCTATCGGCAGGGACGGCAGGGACTGAAGCACTCAGCGGCGGCCGTTCTTACGCCGAATCGTGATCACTCCTGCGACCACGAGAAGGATGGGGAGAAACAACCCCCACATCAGCCAGCCGTTCATGGGCACCTCCGCCGCATCGTGGACAACGCTGCCCAGCCTCCACGACCACCCCCGCCCCCGGCTCATCCCGCCCGAATGAAGAGGTCCGGCTTTCAGCGCGGCGTCACCGGGATCTCCGGTCTGCCAGTTCCCAGATCAGACTGCGTCCCAGGAGGAAGACGACGGAGCCCAGGACCAGAGCACCGGCCGCGGTGAAAATGATCGGGAAGCCGGTCCAGCCGTGCCAGCCGCGAATCACTCGGGCCCTTCCGGGCTCATCCGCACGGTAGGAGAGCTCGACGGTCCGGCCCAGCCGCGGAGGCTCGCGGACGGTGATCGGATCGGCGAACATCCTGGTCTCGCCGGCCCGCGTCTCGAATGTGTAGACGGGCCGGTAGTGGGTGGTCCAGACCGTTCGTCGCCGATTCGCGGTGCGTGTGGTGTGGAAGCTGGTCGTGGTCGCCGTCGTGACGACGCCGTCGGCGTACGGGGACTGCTCCGACCGGAGCTCCAGGCCCAGGCCCAGGATTCCGGCTCCGACGGTGACCAGGACGAGCACGGCGACGACATCCACGACCTTCACCGCCTCAAGGTAAGAGACCTGATCAACACCGACGGCCGGCCCGACATCGAGGTCTTCGACGCTTACGTCGATGATGTGCGGTCGGAGTTCAAGACGGTGTCCGCCAGGGGCGCCGACCAGGTCAGGAAGCACTACAGGAAGCGAACAGCCGGCATGCGACACACCTCTATGCGGCGGATTCGACCGTGAATCGGGGCCAGGCGAAGTTCCACGCGGGTAAGCGCCCCGTGGCGGGATCGGCGAAGGTCGAGGTGCGAGTCGGCAGCGACCTCAACTGCCAAGGCTTGGGCTGGTGATCGGGCTGCTAGCCGGGCTGTCCGGGATCGGCGAGGCGCTGACCCCGGGCGGCGTCCGGCTGCTCAGCGCCGACCTGCCCTCGGGCCGGCACGACGAGGTGTGGCGCGACCTGCTCGGGCGGCATCCGGCGACCGGGTGGTACCCCGTCCTCGGGCCGGACGCCGCCATGGCCGCCGACCGCGCCGGCCGGTACCCCGCCGACGCGCAGGGACCGGCGGCGCTGACCGCGGCCCTGGCCGTCGACCCGGCCGAGCGGTTCGACCAGCTCCGGCAGACGGCCCTCGACGAATTGCTGGCGGAGTCCGACGAGGAGGGCGCCGCGTACTGGAATGCCGTCTACGACCCGGTGCGGGTCGCCGCCGGACTGAACGGACTCACCGGGCCGGGTCCGGGTCTGCGCCGATACACCGTTGCGTACCCGCCCACGTCGGTGCTGCTCGTGCCGGCGGCGGCCGGGCACGAGGTGCCGGTGTTGGTGCCCGGCCTCATTCAGCCCCCGAACGTCGACCTGTGGCCGGCGGACCACCTCGTGGTCCTGCGGCACTGGCACCGGCATCACGGCGCGGAGCTCTACTACGCCGCCGGCTCGCAGCTGGAACTGGCGGTCGCGAAACCGCCCGTCACGACGGACGACATCGCGCGGTGCACGGTCGAGCAGCTGGTCTACTGCGACGACCTGTCCCAGATTCTCGGCGAATCCGGGAGCATCGCACGCAAGCAGGTGCGGGGCGACCACTGGTCGTTCTGGTGGGACTGATCTGGCGATGTACGCCGCGTACCCAGCGGGCCTGGCCCTGCTCCTGATCGCGGTCCTGCGCGCACAGGCCGCCGATCCGTAGGGCGCTTTCACACCCTGGTCAACGGGGGCGGGTGAACGCCCGCCCCCGTTGAATGATCAGGCTTCGAATCGGGTACGCCGCCGACGGGCCACGATGAACCCGGCGATACCCGCCGCCACCAGAAGCGCCCCGCCCGCACCGATGAGCCCGGTCTGCGGGCCGGTGACCGGAAGGCCGCCGCCCGAGCCGCCGTCATCGGTCGGGTTCACGACGATCTTGGCGACATCGTTGGACTTGTTGATGTCACGGCTGAAAACGTCGCACTCGCAGGCCGGGTTGAGCTCGATCGCCCCTGCGGCGTTCGGCACCACCTTGGTGATCTTCAGCCCGAACTCCCAGACCACCTGAGTCTTCACCGGGAAGACCGGGTTGCTGAAGCAGACGTACTGCAGGGCGTCGGGCTTGGTCCGCACGCTGTCGTCCTCGGCCTTGAAGCAGCCGGCCGGAACGGTAGCGACCTTGGTGCCGGCCGGGATGGTAACGACGGCGACCACGGCGGGGCCGCCGTGGCGGCTCCGGTCCAGCGACGCCGGGCCGTTGTTGCGCACGCCGACCGGGACCTTGACGGTGTCGCCGGCACCGCCGGACACGTTGGCACCGATCGCCGCGAAGTCAGTGCCCTGCTTGCCCGAGGCGTTGACGGTCAGCGTCTGCGAGTTGTTCGTCGGTGTGGTGTCCGTCTGCTTGTGATTCCCGAGCGAGGCGGCCGCCGGCAGCTTCCGAAGCTCGAGCTTGCCGCCGTCACCGGCGGTGCCCGGTCCCTCGTAGCCGTTGTCGTCGAGGAACTTGATCAGGTCCGTGTAGTCGCCCGTGGTGAACCACTCGAACTCGCCGGCCACCACGCCGGGCGCATACGTGTCCGCGCGCAGCTTGTACGGCAGGACGATCTGGTACGACGCGCCGGGCTCCAGGTCCCGGTCGAACGTGCACGCGTTCACCTGGCCCTGCGAGTAGAAGCAGTTGGAGAACTGCTTCGTCGACTGGAACGGGTAGTCGGTGTAGAAGAGGACCGCGGCGCCGCGCACCACCTTGTCGGTGTTGTTGCGGACCTGCAGCGAGGCGTCGAACGACGCGCCAGGCTTGCCGCTGATCTCCTTGTCTCCGCCGGCCGCGAGATCCACGCCCTCGGCGACGGTGAGCTCGGCCGTACGGGTGATCGGTGCGACGCCGTCGGCCGAGAACGTGAGCTTGACGGTGCCGCTCTTGCCGAGCGCGGCCTCGGTGGCGGCGATGCCGGCTTCGAAGTCACCGATGACGCCGTCCGGGCTGATCCAGGTCTCAAAGTTCGCGGTGCAGGTGAACTTCGTCGGCCCGTCGCTGGTGCAGTCCGAGGACTCTTCCGGCGCTTCGAAGCTGACTCCCTCGAGGCCGGCGGAGAGCTCGTAGACCGCCTTGGCGCCGAGGACGGTCGTCTCCTTGTCGGAGGACAGGAGCGGGCCGATCTCGGTCTTGCCGCCGGCAGCCACCGTGACGTCCGGCAGGGCAACGTCGATGACGGGGGCAGCGGCGTAAGCGGGGGTCGCTAGAGCGGCTGCCGCGATGGCGCCGACGGCGCCGACGAACACGCGCCGTCCGAGGGAGCGGTGCATTGGGGGTCCTCCCGTGAGGTAACTATGAGGCGAAGCGGGAGGAGCTTAGAAGGCTGTCACGCGCGCCGCAGCCCCGGTGGAACGAACCCGTACCGTCGTTGCAAAAACGAGATCAATTCATGTACCCGCCGGAGGTCACCGGTCACCCCACGTGCAGAAACACCCTGGCAGGCAGGGAGCCGCCGCCGATATTCGCAGGACCGCGGACCGGAGACGGCGCTAGCATCGGCTACCCGTTACCGATGCGGCGGGCTCGGCGGAAGGAGGGCCATGGCGGACCTTTCGGTCGAAATACCATCGCCTCTGAGCAAGTGCGTCATCTATTGCGAGGTCGACTGCGTCCGCACCTGCTGCGGGATCGACGCCGTCTCCACCGATCCCGCCCTCATCGAGAAGTGGTGCCGTCAGGTGGGGCCGGACGCGGTCATCGAGGCTCGGCTTCAACTGATCGAGCTGATCGAGGTGACCGAGGACCGCTCACATCGCGTCGTGTCGATATTCCTGAACCACTACACGCACGACGACGACGGCCGGCGGCAGTTGCTGGACTTCCTGGCCGCGCTGGACGCGGGACTTGCGGCCTGCGACGCGCCATAAGCGGTCGAGCTGACCGATCCAGGGATCAGAGGCTTTCGGGCCCGATCTCGTGCATGGTGCCGTCCGGGCCCAGCTGGAACCTCCGCGGTTCGCCCCAGGTCTGTCGTACCGCCGCATACATGGCTTCGCGCGCGGCCTGTTCATCACCGGACGGGTCGGTCACCCGGAAGCCGTGCAGGTGAACGGCCTCAGTGTCGATGTCGTCCGGCTCTGGGCAGCCCTCGACGACGAAGCCGAACAGTGCGCGCAGCGCTTCCTCGCCGAGTTCAAGCGGATGAAACGGCAAGGGGTACGGGCCCTGATCGGGCCAGCCGGGTACGGGCTCGACGGGATGCGCGCCCGCCCAGTAGGGCAGCTCGAAGTCGTATGGCTCGCCGAGGTTCTCCTGGATGCCGCCGTCGGGCGACAGGCTCAGCGATCTGATCAGCACGCCGTCCTCCCAGACCGCGAACCCGAGCCAGTCCGAGACCGAGTGCATCCCGTGCATGATGATTCGCCGACCCGCTCCGGCTGCGAGCAGGTGTTCCGGCAGCTCGGACGGACGGTCGAGGACGAGTCGCCGGTCGCAGTAGAGCTCGGCGCCGGCCAGCGCCGTGGCATAGGTGATGTCATCCGGCGGATACGTGTCTTCGAACAACGCGCCGTCGTCGGCCGGTTCGACGGCGTAGCCCGGGTGGATCTGACGCACCAACGCCCCAGTCTCCGCGCGATCCGCGCGGGTCGTGCCAAGCAGCGCGGAGCGGATATCTCCATCGGCAAAGGCGAGCAGAGCCGTCTTCGCGCCCACGTCGCTCCTCCAAGGTCGGTAGCCGACAAACGCCTGAACACTACCGACCTACAAGATCGTCATGTCGGCGGCGAACGGAGCAGCCAATTTCGGCGACTCAGGTCGGATGTTCTCTCCTGCTTCTTACTTGTTCTTGGCGTACCTGTTCGAGCGCGGCGGTGTCGGATTCGAGGTCCGGGTGGCCGACCTGGTGGTCGAGGTCGACGACGATTTCAAGCTCGTCGACGGCCTGGCCGAGATTCCCCTCCGCCCGGTGGATCATCGCGATGTTGTACCGGGTGGTGGCTTCGCCGGCGCGGTCGCCGACCTCCCGCAGGATGGGTAGCGCCTGCTGGTAGTAGGTCAGGGCCTGCTGCCGGTCCCCGAGCCCGTCGTACGCGTGGCCGATGTTGTTGAGAGTGGTGGCTTCGACGGGTCGGTCGCCGACCTCCCGGGTGATCGGCAGGGCCTGCTGGTAGTAGGTCAGGGCCCGCTGCCGGTCCCCGAGCCTGTCGTACACGGCGCCGATGTTGTTGAGGGTGGCGGCCTCGCCGGCGCGGACGCCGACCTCCCGGGCGATGGGTAGGACCTGCTGGTAATAGGCCAAAGCCCGCTGCCGGTCCCCGAGCCCGTTGTACGCGTGCCCGAGGTTGTTGAGGGTGGCGGCCTCGCCGGCGCGGTCGCCGATCCTCCGGGTGATGGTCAGGGCCTGCTGGTAGTAGGTCAGGGCCTGCTGCTGGTCCCCGAGCCCGTTGTACACGCCGCCGATGTTGTTGAGGGTGGCGGCTTCGCCGGCGAGGTCGTCGACCTCCCGCCGGATGGGCAGGGCCTGGTGCAAGTAGCCCAGGGCCTGCTCCCGGTCCCCGAGCCTGTCATACACGAGGCCGATGTTGCTGAGGGTGGCGGCCTCGTCGGCGCGGTTGCCGACCTCCTGCTGGATGGTCAGGGCCTGCTGGTAGTAGGCCAGGGCCTGCTGCCGATCCCCGAGCCTGTCGTACACCGCGCCGATGTTGGTGAGGGTGGCGGCCTCGCGGCTGCGGTCGCCGGCCTCGCGATATCGGCGGAGCGCCTGCTCGTAGTTGGCCAGAGCCGGTCGGGGCTGCCCGGTGGAGGATTGAGCAAAGCCCAGGTTGTAGAGGGCGCCGGCGTCCGGGCCGAGCGTCAGGGTCGCGGTCGCCAGGGCGGCCACGTCCGCGAACCGGGACCTGGGCAGCCATACCTTCGCCACCCGGCCCCCGACATCCTGGGCTATCGCGGGCTCCCGGCCGGCGACCGCCAGCCGGTGCACCTCCACCCATTGGCCGACCGTGACTGCCGACCCAGCGTGGACCCATGGTTTCCGGTTCCCGGCCCGCTCACTGTCGGCGGCCGAGCCTGGATCATCCGTCAACCCGGCACCGCCCCTGCCCGCATCCGCGATTTCTGCACCAGTCACCCTCGCCCGGCAACCGGAAGCCCTCACAACGGCCAGCACGATACGACCGACACCGACCCGGCCGACCCCAACGACCATGATCTGACACCAGAACCACGTTGATCAATGCCCCTACGCTGGGTTGATGCGCAGAGCTGGGTTGGTCATCGGGTGGGTGGTCGGGCTGTACTTCGTCGCCCGGGCGGCAGCCGAGCCGTTCGTCATCGACGTGTCGGATCCGGAAAGCTACGCGAAGGACTGGGGTGGTCCGAGTCTGGCCGGAGCTCTCGCGGTGCACATGGGTCCCGGCATCCTGGCCGCCGCGCTCCTGGTAGCCGACGTTCTCCGGCGTCGCTCGCGCCGTCAGAGGGTGCAATCTCCACCAGAGTGAGTCACAAACGAGATCGCGTCATCCTGGGAGCGCCCGTCCTCTCGGTCACCGGCGTGCGCCACATCAAGCCCCCGGTGCAGCTCGATGTGAGTCGCGAACCGCGCGGAGATCTCCCTGTCCGATGACGCCACCCGATCAAATGCCCGCCGCGCCGAGGGCCGGTCCGGCAGGTTTCGAACCTGCGACCCCTCGCTTGTAAGATCGACGGCGACCGCCTTCGACCAGGAGTTAGGCACCACGGTGACCCTCGGCGGACCTCAATGAACACCGACGGACGCGGGTCGGACTGCGCCGAACTGAGACGGCGATTGAGACGGAGCGCCCTCGCCGTCCAGGAGTAGGGCACGCGCCCTTCCAGGTGGCCCCCGTTCGGGGTGGCACTGCTTGACTACGACGGCCCGGAGACGTGCGTGGCTTGCGCTAGATGGCTTGAGGCCTCGCGCGACGAGCCTCGTCCACGCGCTGCCCGCAGCGCGGGTGCTACGCGGATCGGCGGCGCGCGCGCATGGCGAGGCCGCGTGCCAGCGCGCGGTAGAGCGGGTAGCCGCAGAGCACTCCGAGCGCGACCGCGATCATTGACCCGACGGCGGAGATGAACTCCTGGGCACCCGCGGGATCGCCCCGACCCAGATATTTGGTGACCCCCATGACGCTCATGGCTCCGGGTACGAGCAGCCAGAAGGCCGGCATGAAGGAGACCAGCGCCGGGGGCCCCGAGGTCCGCCGTTCGATCAGGTACGCCACGGGAGTCATGACGATGGCACCGATGAAGCCGCTGAGGTAGCCGCCGAACACCTGGTCGCCCAGGAACTGGGCGATCCAGGCGGTGTAGAGGACGAGGCAGAGCCATCGGAGGGTGCCGCGCGGAGCCGAGTGGTGCAGGTAGTCGCCGAGCGCGATGATCAGTACGCCGAGCCAGGGCGTCCACCAGCCGATCTCGTGGCCGTCCGAGGCGGCAAGCCGCTCCAGCGGGGGCAGGCCGACCACGTGGGCAGCGCCGATGATCCCGAAGGTGAGCAGCAGGAGTTGCAGCGCTCCGGCCACCAGGCGACTGGCACCGGAGATGGTCTCGGCGGCGGCGATCTCGACGACGGCCATCGTGAGCATCGCACCGGGCAGGAATGTCACCAGCGGTGGGACCATTGCCCGCAGGTCCGCCTGCGCCCACCCGTGCCCGACGACCAGGAACGTGACGGCCGCGACGGCGAAGGCCGCGGCGGCGGGCAGGATCATCTGGAAGCTGGTCCATCGCCCGGCGAGGAGCTTGAGGGCGCCCACGAGTAGGCCGAACAGCGCGGCGAGGATGAGGTCGCCCCAGGCCGGCTGCAGTACCAGGCAAATACCGGTGGTGAGCACCGCGTGGCCCAGGACTCTGACCGTGGGCCTGAAGCGCGGAGCCATCTGGCCGATCGCCCGGACCCGCCGGCTGCCTTCCGCGGGCGAGATCTGCCCGGCCTCGGCCGCCTTGATGATCTCGAACACCGCCGCCGTTTGATCCAGCCGCAGATTCCCGGTCAGTCGACGGGTGGACTCGAGGGCTGCCGGACGCCCGGGTTCCATCGAGATCGCCAGGTAAGTGGGTAGCACGCTGACGCGAGCCTCGGGAACGCCGTACACCACCGCCAGGCCGTGCAGGTGCTCCTCGACGAGGTTGACGGCCTCGCCGGAGGCCGTGAGCATGCTGCCGACGTCGAGCAGGAACTGTTGCACCTGCTCGAGGTCTTTCCCGGGGGTACCCGGCCGAGTGGGAGGTCTCGTCGGTTGCGTCATCGAGGCCTGTCTCGTTCCGTGTTCAGTCCGGTTGCGGCGCGACAAGCATTCCGGCGGGTGTCCTAGTGGCGATACCGGCGTCACGACCAATCGCCGCCACTACCCACGCCGGCGTGGGTGGGCTCAGCTGAGCCTGCATCATTCGTGACCGCGCCGCTTGGAGATCACCCGTTGTGGATGAATCGCATCACCCGGCGATGCGGGGTTGGGCCGTGGGTCACCGTTCAGGCTGCGGGCCGCGGCGCCCGGGGAGGGTGCCGTCTATCTCCACCCCGAGGGAGAAGCTGAGGAAGGTCCGGATCAACACGATCAGGCCGAGAACGGTGACGCTGGTCAGGGTGGGGGTCACGGCCACGGTGCGGATGAGGTCGGCCGCGACGAGGACTTCGATGCCCAGCAGCAGAGCGCCGCCGAAGGTGGCCCGCAGGGTGCGGTATGCACAGTATGCCGATCGCCGATCGCCGTCACGAGGTGTTTGGCGGCGAGCGCGTCGCCGAGGCGCCGACGCTCCGCAACCTGGGCAGCGTCCACTGGCGACTCGGGTTTCACCCCGGCTCCGCGCCTGCACCGATGCGTGAGCACGTCCTCCGCCGATGTGCCGGCCCCGGTGTGGTGGACACCGGGACCGGCACTGGTGCGGTCAGCTGAAGTACCCGATGTTGTAGATGAATCTGTTGGGATTGGCATACACGTCAATGTTGAACGTCCCGCTCACGCAGGCGCTGCCGTCCTGTGGGCAGTAGCGGAACGGCTGCGCACCCCTGGCGGTGTAGTAGGTGTTCGGGAACGACTTCGGATCCTCTATGACCGAGGGCACGCCGAAGGTAAGGCCGGCGACGGGCTCGTCCTCGACGACCACGGTGGCGCGCTCCAGGATCCGGGTCACCTTGGTTGCGTTAGAGCAGGGCTTCGTTCTTGTCGCCTGGGCCCACAGGTGCTGGCCGGTCGGGACGTAGGTGATGTCCCAGATCGGCTCGTAGTAGTCACAGACGTCTGCCGCCGCGACCGCTGGGAGCTTGCGGTCGGTGGCCTTCACGGGCACGACCCTGAACATCTTGGCCGCCTGCCCAGCCGAAAGCTGAACGACCCCGCGTTCGGGGATCGGCGCGGGCTCGGCCGCCCGCGCCTGCGCCTGTGCGGGCGCCGCCAACGCGAGCATCACCAGCGCGGCGACCGCCGGCGCGACGGTTCTGATCTTGGTGAACATTGCATCCCTCTCGGGGGTCAAGGCCCGGGTCGTCCCGGGGTCACCGTGATCGGCGACCCAGCAAGCGTCACCGGAGCCAGTGGACGCGCACTGGACGCGCACTGGACCGGGAGATCAGGCCGGTGTGGCGAGGCCGGTCCCGGCTAGGAGAGTGCGCGCGGCGACCATGGTCGTCGGCCTGGCCGCCCTTCCGGCGTGATCCAACGCCCGTGCAGTGTGAGGGCGTGGTGCTGCGCGCCGTCGAGATCGTCGCGCTGATTCCTTGAGCGCCCCGGGCACCCGGCAAACCACACCGGTCCTACCAGCGCGGCACTGACCTTCGGGGTTCGAGGACCCGTGGGACGGCACCGACGCGCAGGCGCCGGACAAGCTGCCGACCAGGCGATTGCTCGACATGCCGATGTGAAACCAACCCTGAAGGTCTACTCGCACGCGAACCTGGACGCCATGCGTCAGGCGCTGGGCGGCTCGACGGGCGGCTGTCGTGAACGTCGTTGCTGTCAGCGTTGCTGTCAACAGCCACCTATCGATCTTGGCGACTCGTTACGCTGCTGGTCAGGGTGGTGGGCGCGGCAGGTTTCGAACCTGCGACCCCTCGCTTGCAAGATCGATCGACGTTCGTCCAGGACCGTCCGGGGCGGTACGGTGACCGCCTTCGACCAGGGCGCGGCACGGACGGCGGGCCTTGGCGGACCTCAACGAACACCCATGAACGTCGGTCGGACCGAGTGCAACTGAGACGACGATTGAGACGGTGCCCCGTACCCCCAGCCGACCGAGGCCGAGGTATCCCAACGCTATCCAGTCTGCACGATCGCGTTTGCCAGTAGTCAGGCACTAATTGCTGGCCCACTCCAGCCAGGCGGCTTTCCACTCCTGGTGGGCGCCGCGCTTCCAGGCTTCCTGGGCGGCGCGGCTCGGGACGTGCGGGTCTAGGCCCGTGCCGTGGAACAACGTCTCGCCGATGGCGCGGCGACGCCGGGAAGGGTCGTCGCGGAACCAGTCGGCCTCATGGTGCAGGGTGCCGAGCTGCGACATCATGGCGCTGACGGCTTCGTTGGCGTCGGCCTCGGTGGCGTCGCTCAGCTCGATCTGGCGCTGCACGGCGGCCGCCCACAGGGCCCTCCAATAGCTCGGCAGGGTCGACTTGGGGCCGCCCTCGGCCAGCCAGCGCGCGTGTTCGACGGCGTTGGCCACCACCGCCTCGGCCAGGGCCTGGTGCGGCTCGCGGCCCAGGTCGGCCGGGAGCGGCTCGGGCTCGCGGTGCACGAAGGCGGGTGTCGTGCGCAGCCGGTCGAGCATCGACCCCGGATCCGTGATCGTCTCGACGGCCAGCTCGCCGGGATGCCAGTCGTGCCCCACGACCGTGATCTCGAGCCCGTCGCGGGCGCCGCGGACGAGCCACCAGTGCTCGCCGGCGCGCAGCATGCGGGCCTTCACCGCGGTGCCGTCCACTTGCAGGACGGCCGGGCTCTCCGTCCACTTGAGATCAGCGAACCGATCCCCGCCGCGCCGGACGTAGTGCTCGAGGGTTTCGCGCAGGGCGCCGGGCTCGGCCCGCGAGGTCTCGACCTCGGCCGCCCGCCCGTAGGCCACCTGCACCGCGCTGAGCCGATCGTCGATGGTGTCGAGCCCGCCGAACGTCTCATCAGCCGGCCTCAGCCGGGTGACCAGGCCGAACACCGGCATGTCGCTCTCGGCTAGCTCGCGGCGCAGGCGCTTGGCCTGCCGGGCGAAGAGCTCGTCCCGCCCGATCGATCTGGCGAATTCCATGACCACATTGTGGCAGTGCCGACAAGCACCGGCACTGCCACAATGTGTGCGGATCAGGTGATGATGTCGGTTGCGCTCGGTGCGTAGGAGTAGCAGATCCAGCCGGCCTCGGTGATCGTGAAGCTGCCCGCGGTCACCTTGACGGTGGCCGAACCCCGGGCCAGGTTGAGCGTGCGGCCCTTGCCCCACCAGCTCAGCCCGGTGCCGCTGAAGTAGCCGTCGTACTCGTCGTAACCCTGGTTCGAACTCCCGTTACGGTCGCTGACTTTGACGTTCCAGTGGATGTCCCACGGGCCACCCGAGTCAAGCACCAGGTCCATACCGGTGGTCAGTCCGGCGCTGCCGCCACCCCGCGGCGAGATCTGCACCCAGGAGGTACCGCACTCGCCCACCCTCGCACCATAGGCATTGGCCGAGACCCCGCCCCCGCTTGGCTTGACCAGCACCCCTGACGTCGGGATGAAGGTGCCCGCCTTGGCCGCCGCGGCCTTGGCCGCCGGAACCGAGGCTTGCGACCCGTCCGGCAACGTGACGATCTCGTACCCGTGGGCCTCGGCCACCGCTGCGTCGAACCCGGCGATCATCATGCCGACTTCCGACGTCGTCTCGGCGGCCTGCGCTGCCGACGGCATCACCGTCGCGATCATTCCCAGGGCCATCAGCCCCGAGAGCACGATTCTCCTAGCAGAAATCACACTTGCCTCCCCCGTACGTGTGGTTGCTGCCAGCAAAGCTATAGACGATCTGCGATGTATGCGGTCCCGCTCGTGCGTCCGCGCGAAAACCGACGAACGCGTCCGAAGTGGACGGTCGAGCGCGCAGGAAGGTCAGGACGGCCAGCACCCGGCAGCGCTCCCGCTCCTGTCGAATCAGGCCCAGCTTGAATGAGCCGGGATGGCAAGGCTGTCGAAGAGCTGGGTGACGGTGAGCGCTGCCGCCCGCTGCGATCATCAACCGGCCGACGACCTCAGGTGGCGCCCACTGCGAGGCAGCGGCCCGGGTACCGGGATCGGCAGCGGACCAGCACCGTTGGGCGACGTCCTCGATGTGGTGGCGGTTGGTATCGAGCAGGTGCATGGTGGCGGCAATCGGCGCGTGGTCGACAGCCTCGACGGCCGGGGATTCGGTCACCAGTTCGGCCAGGATCCCGTCTGCGTCGAGCGCGTCGTCGAGCGTCTGGGCGATGTCCGGGGTGGGTTGTCTGCGGCCGGTCTCGATGTCCCACAGGTAGCTGTGGGAAAGGAGCGGGAGGTAGCTGGTCCGCTGCGGGAGAGGGGTGACTGCTGGGTCTTCACCCAGCCGAATGGCCGTCCGATCGATCGCGGAGCAGACCAACGCGCGTGGAAGGCCTGCTGCATACGACGGGGCACGGGACACACCACTGCATGACGCACGTCACACGGCCGCGACCATGCTGCTGCTGGGTCCTGGGCGTGCCGACGCGGACCGTCATGGAGGTCATGGGTTGGTCTCAGATGTCGATGACGACCCGGTACCAGCACGTCACTGCCGAGCTGGTCGCCGGCATCGCGCAACCTCGTGACGGACAACTGAGACGGCGGCGGGCACCAGTGATCTTGGTGCCTGCTGTTCGTGCTGGTGGAGGTGGGTGGGCGCGGCAGGTTTCGAACCTGCGACCCCTCGCTTGTAAGATCGATCGACCTTCGTTCAGGGGCGTCCGGGGCGGTACGGTGACCGCCTTCGACCAGGGCCTGGGCACAGACGGCGGACCTCGACGGACCTCAATGAATACCGGTGAACGTCGGTCGGACTGGGCGGAACTGAGACGGCGATTGAGACGGAGCACGCCCAAGCCGTCTAGGAGTTGAGCACGCTTTCCAAGTCTTATGCCTGTCGTACAGCGATGATCGCGGCACCGCAGGTGACCTGCAGCGGCGCCTGCGTCGCGGACGCCGCTGGACACTGCCGAACGGCAGCGAACGAGACCACAACTGCGACCGCGCACCTCCTCCTAGCTCGAGGACCTCCCGTCGTCCGCACCGGCGATGCGCGCCTGTGAATTTTGAATCCGTGACACTTGGCGTTGCATTGATCAAGGGCCTGGGCGTACCGGAGCTAAGCGGATCATACGGCACCTGAGCTGCAGTTACGTCGGTGGTTGGTGGTCGGCGTGGTTACCGCTGATCCACCTCGCACGGCGTGGAGACGGCATGATCTTGGGCTATCGCACATCCCCGCCGTTCCGGCGACCCTGCACCTAAGGAGTCCCGGCAGCTCGGTTGGATCAACTCCCGTGCGAGGTCAAACGAGGTCTGGGCGGTCGGTAACGTCCCCGATCACTCCCAATGGCGATCGCAGCACGGTCGCACCGCCGGCCACGCTGCCTAGCTGGCACTGACCGCCGGTGCTGGCGTTCGGCAACCAACGGCACCATCGCGCCACTTATTCGGTGGCAGGCCGCGAAGCGCGCGGCAGTAGGTACGGTCAGAATTCATCTGAACCAGGAGTCCGCCCCGTGGCCCATGGTCAGACTCGCCTGATGATCACGTCGAGCAGCAAGGACACTGCAAGCACAAGCCCGATGACGGCGACCACGAGCTTCGTGCAAGATCCGAACAACTGCGCCGCCGCATTAACCAACTGAACCGTTCGCTCGATACTGAGGGCGCCTGCGCGAGGCTTCGTCCTTCTACTGGCGATCATCTGCTTGCTCTTCCGGGTCACGCCTTCACAGTCGCACCAGCATGAAGCTGTATCCACCCTCATATAAAATATGTGGGTGCGGATCTTTGAGCAGTTGACCGTGAAGCCTTTGACCGCCTTCCCTGGCTACCCCGCCCAGCCGCCTGGTTCGAGACTCATGGGCCACGCGTTCGCGGATAGTCCACTTGGGCACTACGAGGTCTACGGTCCTGCGCACACGTCTTTCGATGCCGAGTGGCCGATCCCGATCAGCATGCCCGCGTCAATACGGGGGTTTCGCCACGCTTTGGAGCTGAGCCAGGCGAAGTTCGCCGAACGCATCAAAGTCAGCCGAATCAATATCGAACGCTGGGAAGGCGGGCAAAGCCGTCCGTTCAGGGGACATGCACTTTCAGTCGTCGACCTCCTGCGTCCGCACGCCCAGAACCCGCTCGCTGTTGGACAGTTATTCAATGTTGTGGCGGCAGTAGTTTGTCCGACGCTGACTCGGCCATCAGCGATCTACACAGGTGGACAACTTGCGGCGCCTCTAGCTGAGGGGCGAATGGATCACCGAGATCTGGCCCCGCCGCTCATCGCCTCGCTGGTCGCAGCCGAAGTGATCGTCGCACTGGACGAGGTGCACGAAGACGACCCGGATGGCCGCTACCTGCCACTCGTCGGCGCAAAGATCGCCGACACCTTGATCGAGCCGTGGGATACCGAGGTTCGAGCAATCGCGCGGAACATGAGTGCCGAGGACCGCAAGACGTGGTTCGCACTCGGCAGGCGACTTGCGTCGCGGCCGGTCGAGAACCCTTGAGGCCCAAGCCGCCGCGATCGACGCCTCGTCATGCTAGGACTTCTGCCTAAGGCATCAGCTCGGACCCTGGCATTGTGTCTAGGTCAGCGCTGGTCTTGTGCCAGGCGATCGCGCCCCTTCAGGAGCGCTTCATATTCTCCCGAGGAAGGTGCCTGAGCGAGGTAGTGCTGGGCCTGGACAAGCTGCCGCAGGCTGTATGCACGATTGGCGTTCCCGTCCGCCGTCTCGTTGACGCGCAGTAGGACGTAGTCGCTCGGACCGCCAGCCGACAACTCCTCAACGGCTTTCGCTACCGCGGCCGGCGCGTCGACGACCTCAACCCCGTAGACGTGCACACCATGCGGTCTCCAGCCCTGCAGCACACGCTGCCTGTTGAGGCGGATCTCGTTCGCCTGCTCCTTGGCGAGCTCTTTCTCGGCACGCTGCCTCGCGCGCCAATCGCCCAGACCGGCCGAACCTCCGATGATCGCCGCAAGGGCAAGTACGACCCCGCAGAGGCCGCTGACCGCGTCGCCGAGGTCGGCGAAGTCTCCAAGATTCACGGCTTCAGAAGATATCGGCTGGTCGCAAGCCCACCGCTAGCCAAGAACTCCCCGCCGCTGACATCTGCCGGCAGGCCGGCCGATGCCGGCGCTTGCGCCGCCAGCAGGCCGAGCCCGTCCGGCCGCGCCGCGTCTGCGCGGCGCCCGATCCAGAAAAGATCAATTCGGCAACACACCAGCTCATTTCCTTAACAGGCTTTCGCGTCTCGACGGACGACGCAATGGCGCTTCCCAGTTCCGCGAGCGCACTGAACCCACATTGCTTTGAAGTCCGGTATGATCTGCCGCATGCCCGATGGAGAAGTAAACCCTGCCGATGAATTAGACTCTGAGCCAGTATTGCAGATGTTCTCTGACACCTTTATTGAGCAACAGAGAAAAGAACGCGAAAGGCTCGCTGAGATTCTCTCCAAAGAACAAGAAGAGGCATTCCATCTGCTCACTGAAGCCGGATTTCATCCGCAGGATAGCCGGATTGACTTATCAACGGGCCGCTCAGCGCCTTGGATTTCGCTTGATAAGATCGAGAAGAACGGAAAGCGGGTAACACACGGCATTCTTCCGGCCCGCATTGTTCCACTGTTCCTCGAAGAGATCGATATCGGGTGGGTGTCACAGGATGGTGATCTCGCGCTCTGTTCGCCAGATGGGCGCCAAGTTGAATTGATGGTGTCATCGAGATACATGGCTCACCGTGGGCTCGGTGAGCCACTGCCGCGGGACGACTACATCTCACCTAGATCCAGATGCCCCACCGACACCCAAGACCAAGATCACAGCAACGCATTCAGGACCGCACTGGGCTCCCATGACCCGGCTCCAGGGCCAGACGGGAAAAGAGCCCGCAGGACTGTACTTTTTCATGTCGGAAGCGGTGGCGGCGAATGCCTGGAGATATCAATTCCGTCAGCAACAATGGCAGCGCGATATTACCGAGCCGCAAACGGGTTGCGCCCGATTGCCATACCCCGATCGATTTCCGCGAAGGTTCGCTTCTCGGAGGGGAAGACCATAATCAACGCCGTTGATTTAGCCAAGAAGATTGTGACGGCATTCTTTTTTGAGCTAGCCGTAACCGGTCGCGGCGTATACCGATTTCACGAACCCTTGAAGGACCGCAGGAACAGAAGCCGAATCGCGCTGCAGCCAAAGGACCGCGTCGTTCGGTTTCCGCCCCAATTCATTGAGGCCCCGGCAGTGGCTCTTTTTATTGCAGCCAAAGAAGCCCAGAGCCCACTGAACGAGTACCTTTCATATTATCAATCCGTCGAATACTACCTCCCCTTCAGTGACGAGCGGAGCAACATCGATCGCCTCCGGCGCGAAATCTTCTCGCCAGGCTTTGACCTAAACAACAACCAGTCGCTACTAAATCTCGCGAGAGCGATCGGACGGCAGAGCGCGAAGAGTGAGCGGGAATCATTCCGCGCACTGCTACAATTTGCGCTTCCAGAAGACAAAGCGACGACCATATTTGACTTGTTGAATAATCAACACAAGGGGCATTTCGCCAAGAACGGGCCAATTAAAGACATTGGCCTAATTCATAACAATGCCGAGAACAAGCAACAACCACCCCTCACGCTCCAATTCGCAGAGAGAATTTACGATCTGCGCTGCAGGATCGTCCATTCCAAAGTGGCTGGCGGATCCACGGAAAAAGATCCCCTATACCCAACGAACCCGGAGGTAGACGACTTAGCCCCCGATATTGAACTGATTAGACAGGTCGCGATAGAGGTCATCACTGCTTTTGCATCACCCAGAGCAAGGTAGCTCTACTTCTGCATTCACGAGCAACCTGCCACTTCATTCAATTAGCTAGACGCCCGCTGCCTTAAGACGTCCCGCTCGGCGGGCCTCCGGCCCGGCTCTGCTGGGCGGCGCGAGCGGCATGCGAAGCGGGCCGCTTTGAACCCGTACGGAAGATGCTCACCGGTTTAACAGAGCGTGCATACCTTCGTAGTTACTTGACTCCGGGCCATCCGGATGCGATGGCGATCTGTCGTACTGCTTCGTCTTCGGGGAAGCGGCCGAGTGGTGTTCCGGGTTCGCCTTTCTTGCCGCGTAGGAATGCGTTCCAGTGGTCGCCGCTTTCGTGGATCCAGCCGATGAACGTGCCGTCCCAGTTGACGGTGTGTCCGCCTAGCGGGCTGCGAGACAGGGTGACCCCGTTGGGGAACTGCGCCGTTGTTGGCTTTCTCATCGGGTCGCTCCGATGATGGCTGCGATGATCAGTAGGGCGCCCGGGGCGAGGGCCTGGTTGCGTACGGCACGCCATGAAGTGCCCGGAGCGCCATGGTGGCGGCCTGGTCGAGGTTGACGTGAAGTCACGGGCCGGCAAGCGAGCGGTCGGCATTCCGGCGCCGCTACTCAAGGCACTCCGCGAACACCAGGCCGTGCAGGAGACAGAGCGGGAGGCAGCCGGCCCGCTGTGGGAGAGAGGAGACTGGGTCTTCACCCAGCCGAATGGCCGTCCGATCGATCGCGGAGCAGACCAGCGCGCCTGGAAGGCCCTGCTGCAAGCGGCGGGGGTCCGGGACGCCCGGCTACATGACGCCAGGCACACTGCCGCCACGATGCTGCTCGTCCTGGGCGTTCCGACGCGGGCCGTCATGGAGGTCATGGGGTGGTCTCAGATGTCGATGACGACCCGATGTCGACACGTCACCGCGGGGAGCTGGTTGCTGGCATCGCACAACAGGTTGATGGCCTGCTGTGGAGGCCCAAGGAAGGCCCCGCGACGAGCAACTGAGACGGCAGCGGGCACCAGCAATCTTGGTGCCCGCTGTTCGTGCTGGTGGGGATGGGTGGGCGCGGCAGGTTTCGAACCTGCGACCCCTCGCTTGTAAGGCGAGTGCTCTCCCGCTGAGCTACGCGCCCGGTTCGGCATGGCAACCGGAGTCGTCATCCTACCGTGCCGCGCCGCGTTCGCTTGCGGCGCGGCGGGTCAGGAGATGATCTCTGAGAGGGTCTCGCGCCAGGGCTTCTGGTCGCGGGCCTCGCCGGGGCCCTGCAGGTGTGCGTAGCGGACCACGCCCTCCTTGTCGATCACGAAGGTCCCCCGGTTGGCGAAGCCCGCCTGAGCGTGGAAGACGCCGTACGCCCGGGCCACCTCCCCGTGCGGCCAGAAGTCCGCCAGCAGGGGAAACTCGTAGCCCTCGCGGTCGGCCCAGACCTTGTGGCTGTACACCGAGTCGACGCTGACCGTCAGCACCTGGACGTGCTCGTTCGCGTACTCGGGGAGGTTGTCGCGGATCTCGGCCAGCTCGCCCTGGCAGGTGCCGGTGAAGGCCAGCGGGTAGAAGACCAGGAGGACCGCCTTGCGGTCCCGGAAGTCAGCGAGGCTGACCTCCTGGTTGTTCTGGTCCTTGAGGGTGAAGTCCGGCGCCTGGGCGCCAACATTGATCGACACACGCCCACCCTAACCGCGCGCACGTCGAATGGCCGGTCACCCGTCGCAGGGGTGCCGGCCGGAACAGCGCCGCGGCTACTTCTTCTTGGCGCCGCGGGGTGAGACCAGCCTGGCGGCCGTCCAGTCCTGGCCCGCGTTCACCGTTGAGGTCTGCTGGAGGCCGGCGGTCGGCGCGGACTCGCTGACTTCACTCGGCTCGACGTGGCCATCGCGGCCGGCCTTCGGGGTCAGCAGCCACACCACTCCGCTGTCGGCCAAGGGCCCCAAAGCATCGGTGAGCAGCTCGAAGAGGTCACCGTCGCCGTCGCGATACCAGAGCAGTACCGCGTCGACCACCTCGTCGGTGTCCTCGTCGACCAACTCGCCACAACGTTCGGCCAGGGCGTCACGGAGGTCTTCGTCGACGTCGTCGTCGTAGCCCATCTCCATGACCACCATGCCCGGTTCGATCCCGAACCGGTCCGCCGGGCTACGTACGCCGTCGGCCTGACCAGCGGTCGCGCTCACTGTCGAATGCCTCCTTGTTCCGTGACGGGGCCGGAAAGCCGACCCCTGGTCTGGGTAGTCCACACAGTTGCGGCGCTGCGCGCAAGTGGCGCACCGAGTGTGAGGCAATTTACCGTGCCAGCAGGGCATGGGCACCCTGTGTGATGGCATCTTCCCCGATCAGGACATGTTGCGCTGCCGGACCCAGCGGAACAAGGGAGTCCGCGGCGGCGATCCGGCGGACCGCGCCGACGAATCCGCCGTCTACCAGGGCCGCGAGGATGCCCTCGCCGACGCCGCCGGAGCGCCTGGTCTCGTCCACGATCAGGACCCGGCCGGTGGCCGAGGCCTCCCTGACCAGGTCGGCGGCCGGCAGCGGGGACAACCAGCGCAGGTCGACCACCCTCGAGCCGTAGCCCTCCGCGGCCAGGCGGGCCGCGACCCGCAGGGACATCCGTACGCCGTTTCCGAACGTCAGGATCGTCAGGTTGTCCGCGGAGCCGACCGGGTAGGTGCGTGCCCGGCCGATGGGCATGTGGCCGCCGGTCCAGTCGGCCGGGCCGGCGTACGGCGCCAGCCATTCGTTGTCGCCACCCTCGTACAGGTCGCGGGTGTGGTAGAGGGCGATCGGCTCGAGGAAGACGCAGACGCTGCCGTCCACGGCCGCCGCGGCCAGGCAGGAGCGCAGCATCGCGGCCGCGTCCGCGGGGCGGGCCGGCACGGCGAGCACCAGGCCCGGGATGTCGCGCAGCACCGCCACCGAGTTGTCGTTGTGGAAGTGCCCGCCGAAGCCCTGCTGGTAGGCGAGGCCGGCGACGCGGACGACCATCGGGTTGCGGAACGCGCCCCGGGAGAAGAATCCCATGGTGGCCGCCTCGCCGCGCAGCTGGTCCTCGGCGTTGTGCAGGTACGCCAGGTACTGGATCTCCGGGATCGGCAGCATCCCGGCCAGGCCGGCGCCCAGGGCGAGGCCCAGGATCGACGTCTCGTCGAGCAGGGTGTCGAAGACGCGGTCGGCGCCGAAGCGGTCGGCCAGGTTCTTCGTGACGCCGTACACGCCGCCCTTGGCGGCCACGTCCTCGCCGAACAGGATCGCGCCGGGCTCGGCGAGCAGCGCGTCGGTGAGGGTGGCGTTGATGGTCTGCGCGAGGGTGAGGGGGCCGCCCTGCTCCGGCAGCCGGCCGCCGAAGGCCTTGAGCCGGGCGGCCGAGCCCGGTCCGGCGGCCCGGTCGGCCGCGTCGGCGACGCCGCGGGCCGCGCGCAGGGGGCGGCGCGGCGCCAGCGGGGCGACGATCTCGCCCGCGCTGGCCAGTTTCGGCTCGCCGAGCACCTCCTCGGCGACCTTGCGCACCTGCCAGCCGACCTCGTCGTAGCGGGCGATCAGCTCCTCCGGGGTGGCGGAGCCGCTCTCGACGAGCAGGCGGGCGGTGCCGGCCAGCGGGTCGCGGGCCAGGTCGCGGGAGATCTCCTCGGCGTTGCGGTACGCGACCTCGGCGTCCGCGCCGGCGTGGCCCATGAGCCGGACCATGCTCAGGTGCAGCACGGCGGGGCGGCGCTGCTCGCGTACCCAGTCGGCGGCCTCGCGGGCGGCGTCGTAGGTGGCGGCGGCGTCGCAGCCGTCCGCCTCGAAGTAGCGGATGCCGGGGCGGGCGCGCAGCGCCGCCGCGGTCCAGCCCTCGGGCGACGGGACGCTGATGCCGTACCCGTTGTCCTCGCAGACCAGCAGCAGCGGGAGCCGCTGGCCGGCGTGGTCGTACCAGCCGGCCGCGTTGAAGGCCGCGGTCGCGCTGGCGTGGTTGACCGAGGCGTCGCCGAAGGAGGCGACCGCGAGGGCGTCGGCGGGCCAGGGTGTACGAAGGTTGCGTGCGATGCCGAAGGCGAGGCCGACGGCCCGGGGCAGGTGCGAGGCGACCGTCGAGGTGGTCGGGATGATCTGCAGGTCGGCGCGGCCGAAGACCTTGTGCCGGCCGCCGGCGATCGGCTCGGCGGCCGAGGCGACCACGCCGCGCAGCACGTCGCGGGCGGCCTCGATCAGCGGGTCCTTCTCGGACTCTTCGTCGCCCACGAGGCCGACCTGGAAGGCGCGGACACAGTAGAACGCGCCGGAGCGGTAGTGCAGCAGCGCCGGGTCGTCGGGGCGCAGCGCGGCGGCGACGGCCGCGTTTCCCTCGTGGCCGGACGACCCGATCGTGTAGAAGCCCTCGTTGAAGCTGCGCAGCCAGCGTGCGGCGAGGTCGAGGTGCCGGCTGGCGAGCTGTGCGTCGAAGAGTTCTCTGGTCTGGGCCACGGTCAGGGCGGTGCCGTCACGGACCGGTTCGTCGGGCGTTCGCCGCGGCTCGCCCGGCTGCAGTGCCGAGACGGCGTCGCGGAAGCGCTCGTCGAGGTTTTGCGGGGTGGTCACGCGATCCAGCATTGCCGACGGTGGCCAGCACCGCCACCGCGCGTGGTGTCGGTTCCCTTCACCCGTAAGACCTGCGGCCCGGGGGTGAGGTGTGCCGGAAACGCCGCGGAACGGCCGGATCCGGTGGTGGAGTCGGCGGTATGGCGGTGGTCGGTCGGGTCGCGCAGTGCGCCTGCTGGTTCGTGGTGGTGTGCGTTTTCTTCCTCGCCCTGGATCTCTTCACCTAGAGTCCCGTCATGGACACCACCGTGATCACCGTGCGGACCGGGGACCGGCCCGCCGTCCTGGACATCACGGGCGAGGCCGAACGGTTCGTCAGCGGGCGCGGCGACGGCCTCCTGCACGTCTTCGTGCCGCACGCCACCGCCGGGGTCGCCATCATCGAGACCGGCGCCGGGTCGGACGACGACCTGCTGACCGCGATCGACGACGTGTTGCCGGCCGAGGACCGGTGGCGGCACCGGCACGGGTCGCGCGGGCACGGCCGCGATCACGTGCTGCCCGCCTGGATCGCGCCGTACGCCTCACTCCCCGTCATCGGGGGGCGCATCGCGCTCGGCACCTGGCAGTCGATCTGTCTCGTCGACACCAACGGCGACAACCCGCAGCGGCAGGTCCGGTTCAGCTTTCTGGCAGGTTGACGCGAAGTTACTGGTCAGTACCTGTGTCGAGCGTCGCGAACGAGCGCGGTAGGCGTGACGCCAGCCACCGGCAGGGGGCAGGATGGACCTATTCCCGTGCGGTTCACACGATGAGCGCACGGCCCGACACCGACCTAGAGGAATGCCTGTGGCCACGGAACGCAAGCGCCCGGTGATCAGCGACGGCCTGCCGAGCCAGCTTCCGGACATCGACCCCGAGGAAACCAGCGAGTGGGTCGAGTCGCTCGACGGAGTCATCGACGACGGCGGCGCCAAGCGCGCACGCTACGTGATGTTGCGGCTGCTCGAACGGGCCCGGGAGCGGCAGGTGGGTGTCCCGCCCCTGACGTCGACGGACTACATAAACACGATCTCGCCGGAGCGCGAGCCCTGGTTCCCCGGTGACGAGTTCATCGAGCGGCGCATCCGCGCCTACATCCGGTGGAACGCCGCGATGCTGGTGCACCGCGCGCAGCGGCCCGAGATCGGCGTCGGCGGCCACATCTCCACCTACGCGTCGTCCGCCAGCCTCTACGAGGTCGGCATGAACCACTTCTTCCGCGGCAAGGACCACCCCGGCGGCGGCGACCACATCTTCTTCCAGGGACACGCCTCCCCGGGCATGTACGCGCGCGCCTTCCTCGAGGGCCGGCTCGGCGAGCACGACCTGGACGGCTTCCGCCAGGAGCTGTCGCACCCGGGCGGCGGGCTGCCGTCCTACCCGCACCCGCGCCTGATGAGCAACTTCTGGGAGTTCCCGACGGTCAGCATGGGCCTCGGCCCGCTGAACGCGATCTACCAGGCCCGCTACAACCGCTACCTGCACAACCGCGGCATCAAGGACACCAGCGACCAGCACGTATGGGCCTTCCTCGGCGACGGCGAGATGGACGAGGTCGAGTCGCTCGGCGCGATCGGCCTGGCGGCCCGCGAGGAGCTCGACAACCTGACCTTCGTCATCAACTGCAACCTGCAGCGCCTCGACGGCCCGGTGCGCGGCAACGGCAAGGTCATCCAGGAGCTGGAGGCGTTCTTCCGCGGCGCCGGCTGGAACGTCATCAAGGTCGTCTGGGGCCGCGAGTGGGACCCGCTGCTCGCCGCTGACAGCGACGGCGCCCTGGTCAACCTGATGAACGTCACGCCCGACGGCGACTACCAGACATACAAGGGCGAATCGGGCGCGTACGTCCGGGAGAACTTCTTCGGCCGGGACCCGCGCACCCGCAAGCTGGTCGAGGGCATGACCGACGACCAGATCTGGAACCTCAAGCGCGGCGGCCACGACTACAAGAAGCTGTACGCGGCCTACAAGGCGGCCACCGAGCACACCGGCCAGCCCACCGTGATCCTCGCCAAGACGATCAAGGGCTGGACCCTCGGCTCGCACTTCGAGGCCCGCAACGCCACGCACCAGATGAAGAAGCTGACCCTGGACGACCTCAAGCAGTTCCGGGACCGGCTCTACCTGGACATCCCGGACGCCAAGCTCGAGGAGAACCCGTACCTGCCGCCGTACTTCCACCCCGGTGAGAAGTCCGACGAGCTGCAGTACATGCTGGATCGTCGCAAGGAGCTCGGCGGCTTCGTGCCGAGCCGGCGCACCAAGCACAAGTCGCTGGCGATCCCGGACTCGAAGACCTTCGGCGATGTCAAGCGCGGCTCCGGCAAGCAGAAGGTCGCCACCACGATGGCCTTCGTCCGGCTGCTCAAGGACCTGATGCGCGACAAGGAGTTCGGGTCCCGCTGGGTGCCGATCATCCCGGACGAGGCGCGCACGTTCGGCATGGACTCGCTCTTCCCGACGAAGAAGATCTACTCGCCGCACGGCCAGACGTACACGTCGGTCGACCGGGAGCTCTTCCTCTCCTACAAGGAAGCGACGAACGGCCAGATCCTGCACGAGGGCATCAACGAGGCCGGCTCGACCGCCAGCTTCATCGCGGCCGGCACCTCGTACGCGACGCACGACGAGCCGATGATCCCGCTGTACATCTTCTACTCGATGTTCGGCTTCCAGCGCACCGCCGACGAGCTGTGGGCGGCCGCGGACCAGATGACCCGCGGCTTCCTGCTCGGCGCCACCGCCGGGCGGACCACGCTCAACGGCGAGGGCCTGCAGCACGAGGACGGGCACTCGCTGCTGATCGCGGCGACGAACCCGGCCGTGGTCGCCTACGACCCGGCGTTCGCGTTCGAGATCGCGCACATCGTCGAGAACGGCCTGCACCGGATGTACGGCGAGCAGCAGGAGAACGTCTTCTACTACCTGACGATCTACAACGAGCCGATCCTGCAGCCGGCCGAGCCGGCCGAGGTCGACGTCGAGGGCCTGCTCAAGGGCATCTACCGGTACGCGCCGGCGCCGGAGGCCTCCGGCCCGAAGGCGCAGCTGCTCGCGTCCGGCACGGGCGTGCAGTGGGCGCTCAAGGCGCAGCAGCTGCTGGCGCAGGACTGGGGCGTCGCCGCGGACGTGTGGTCGGTGACGTCCTGGACGGAGCTGCGCCGCGACGCCATGGAGACCGAGGAGCACAACCTGCTCAATCCGGGCGACCAGCCGCGCCGGCCGTACATCCAGGCCAAGCTCGAGGGCACCGAGGGGCCGGTCGTCGCGGTCAGCGACTGGATGCGGGCGGTGCCCGACCTGATCAGCCGCTGGGTGCCGAACGACTACACGTCGCTGGGCACGGACGGCTTCGGCATGAGCGACACCCGGCACGCGCTGCGCCGGCACTTCCACGTGGACGCGGAGTCGATCACGGTGGCCACGCTGCGCCAGCTGGCGCTGCGCGGCAAGGTGCCGATGCACGTTCCGGTGGAGGCCGCGAAGAAGTACGCGATCGACGACGTCACGGCCGCCCCGGTCGGCGAGACCGGCGGCGACAGCTGACCGACGGCCTGTGAAAGAGGGGAGCCCGGGTGGGCTCCCCTCTTTCGTGTCCGGCCTCGGCCGGGAGGGCCCTTCCCGCGGAGACCCCGATCCCTTAAGGTCCGAGGATCTTTCGCGTTCTCCCCGGGGGTGCCATGAGCGTCACGCAGGGCACGCCGGCCGCGCTGGCCGAGCCGATGGTGCCGGTACGGCGCTCCTGGATCGGCCTGCTCTTCGCGGCGAACCTCGGCCTCTGGATGGCGTTCTTCACGCCGGTGCAGATTCTGCTGCCCGAGCAGATCACCGAGATCGGCGTCGCCGGCAAGGAGGCGGCGCTCGGCTGGGTGACCGCGCTGGGCGCGCTGGTCGCGATCATCGTCAACCCGGCGGCGGGCGCGCTCTCCGACCGGACCCGGCTGCGGATCGGCGGACGGGCGTACGGGCGCCGGCACGTGTGGACCCTCGCCGGCGCCGCCATCTCCTGCCTGTCGCTGCTGGCCCTCGCCGAGCAGCGGAACATCCTCGGCGTGGCGCTCGGCTGGGCGGGCGCACAGGTCGGGCTCAACATCATGCTGGCCTCGCTGACCGCCGCCGTCCCGGACCGGGTGCCGGTCGGCCAGCGCGGCGCGGTCTCCGGCTGGATCGGCATGCCGCAGGCGCTCGGCCTGGTGCTCGGCGCGGTGCTGTGCACCGCGGTCGTCACCGGCGTCGCCTCCGGGTACGTGGTCATGGCCCTGCTCCTGGTCGCGCTCGCCGTGCCGTTCGCGCTGCTGACGCCCGACGACCCGCTGCCGGCGGAGGTGCGGCGGCCGAGCTCGCGGACCAACATCTGGCGCCTGTTCCGCGACAACCCCGACTTCGCCTGGGCCTGGGGCACCCGGTTCCTGGTGCAGCTCGGCAACGCGCTCGGCACCCTGTTCCTGCTGTACTTCCTCACCGACCGGGTCAAGCTCGCCAACCCGGACGAGGGCCTGCTGATCATGATCCTGCTGTACACGCTGGGCATGGTGGCGACCGCGGTGATCGGCGGGCGGCTGTCGGACCGGTCCGGCCGGCGCAAGATCTTCGTGGTCTGGTCCGGCGTGGTCATCGCGGTCGCGGCCCTGCTGCTGGCGATCTGGCCGACCTGGCCGGTCGCGCTGGTCGGCTCGGTGCTGCTCGGCGCGGGTTACGGCGTCTACCTGGCGGTGGACAACGCGCTCATCACGCAGGTGCTGCCGGCCGCGGTGGACCGGGGCAAGGACCTCGGGATCATCAACATCGCGACGGCGGCCCCGCAGGTGCTCGGCCCGGCGATCGCGGCGCCGCTGGTCACCCACCTGGGTGGCTATCCGACCCTGTACGCGCTGACGGCGGTCGTGACGCTGCTCGGCGCGGTCATGGTGGTCCGCATCCGTGCGGTCCCCTAGCGAGGACCGCACGGAGTCACGCGGTTACGCGGGTAGCACCCAGCGCTGGTTCGCGCCGGCGAAGCAGTCCCAGATCTGCAGGCGGGTGCCGTTGGCCGAGCTGTTGTTCGACGCGTCCAGGCATCGACCGGAGGCCGGGTTGCGCAGCGTGCCGTTGCTCTGCGCCTGCCACTGCTGCGCGCCGGTGCCGTTGCAGTCGTACAGCTGCACCAGCGAGCCGTTCGCCGTGCCGGCGGCCGCGATGTCCAGGCACTTGCCCAGCGCCCGCAGCGTGCCGTCGGTGGCCACCGTCCAGGTCTGCGCGGCCGTGTTGTTGCAGTCGTAGAGCTGCACCGCGGTGCCGTTGGCCGACGAGGCCGCGGCGACGTCGACGCACTTGCCGGCGATGCCGGTGATCCGGCCGGTGCGCCCGGAGGGCGGGTTCGTCGGCGGTGTGGTCGGCCCGCCGCCGGTCGCGGTCGTGTAGATCGCGCTGACCAGCGAGTTCGCGCCGGTCGCGTCCTGGGAGAGCTCCCAGTTCATCATGCCGCCGGCGTTCGCCATCGCCCACTGGGTCTTGCGGCGGATCGTCGGCAGGCCGTTGTAGCACTCGTTGACGCCGCCGATGGTGGCGCAGTCCTGGTTGGCGAACGCCGGGTTGGTGGCGACGATCTGCGCGTACGTCCGGTAGCCGGGCCGGCTGTAGAACGGCACGCCGAGCACCGCCTTGGCGGCCGGCAGGCCGCGGCTCTTCCAGAAGTTGACGCTGGCGATCGACCAGTCGTAGTTGGCGTGCGGGCTGCCGCCGTCGTACGCCATGATGTTGAGCCAGTCGACCATGCCGAAGACGGCGGGCTGCACGCCGTTCGCGGTGCCGCCCTCGGAGACGACCGCGGCGGTGAGCAGCTTGCCCCGGCCGTGCAGCGCGGTGCTGAGCTGCTGCATCAGGGCCGTGTAGTTGTTGGCGGAGGCGCCGGGGTCGGGGTACTCCCAGTCGATGTCGACGCCGTCCAGGTTGTACTGGGTGACCAGGCCGAGCACGGCGTTGACGAAGGTGGTGCGTGCGCCGGCGTTGCCGGCGAGCGCCTCGAACGCGGAGTCGTTCCCGTCGTTCCAGCCGCCGAGCGCGAGCCCGACCTTGACGTTGTTCTGGTGGCCGAGCGTGACCAGCGACGTCAGCTTGCCCGGGTCCGGCACCGCCTGCAGGGTGCCGTTGGAGTTCGGCAGCACGAACGCGTAGTTGATGTGCGTCAGCTTGCCGTACTGGATGCTGTTGACGTTGCCCGCCCACGACGGCTGGTAGCCGACGCTCTTGAAGTTGCCGGGCAGGACGGCCGCCTCGGAGCTGCCCTGCAGGGCGACCGTGCCGGCGGCGGCCAGGACGGCCGCGAGCGCTGCCGCGGCCAGTTGTCGTCTCATGGGGAACCTCTCTGTCCGGCGTCGGGGACGCCGTCGGGGATGACATCGAGCGGTTAAATATTAAGAAGATTAACTAATAGTCGTCAATATACGACGTGATAAAAGGTCGCTGACAAAGACCTCGACGAGCGCCGTAGGCTGGGCGGGTGACAGTTCGCGTACGCTTCGCCCCTTCTCCGACCGGAATGTTCCACGTCGGCGGCGCCCGTTCGGCGCTGCAGAACTGGATCGTCGCCCAGCAGACGGGCGGCGTCTTCGTCTTGCGCATCGAGGACACCGATGCCGCCCGCAACCGTCCCGAGTGGACCGAGGGCATCATCTCGGCGCTCGACTGGATCGGCATCGAACGCGGCACCTACGAGGGCCCCTACTACCAGTCGACGTACGCCGATGAACACACCGCCGCCGCGACCCGCCTCTACGCCGAGGGCCGCGCGTACTACTGCGGCTGCTCCCGCGAGGACGCGGTCGCCCGCTCGGGCAACAAGCACACCGGCTACGACGGCTTCTGCCGCGACCGGGGCCTCGGCCCCGGCGAGGGCCGGGCGCTGCGGTTCCGCACGCCCGACGAGGGCAACACTGTGGTCGTCGACCTGGTCCGCGGCGAGCCGACCTTCGAGAACAAGCTGATCGAGGACTTCATCATCGCCCGCAGCGACGGCTCGGCCGTCTTCCTGCTGGCCAACGTCGTCGACGACATGACCATGGGCATCACCCACGTGATCCGCGCCGAGGAGCACCTGCCCAACACCCCGAAGCAGCAACTGCTCTGGGAGGCGCTCGGCGTCAAGCCGCCGGTCTGGGCGCACGTACCGGTCATCGTCAACGAGAAGCGGCAGAAGCTCTCCAAGCGGCGCGACAAGGTCGCGCTCGAGTCCTACCGCGACGAGGGTTACCTCGCCGCCGCGATGCGCAACTACCTGATGCTGCTCGGCTGGGCGCCCTCCGGCGACCGCGAGATCGTGCCGTGGTCGGTCGTCGAGGAGGAGTTCAAGCTCGCGGAGGTCAGCCACTCCCCCGCGTTCTTCGACGTGAAGAAGCTGCGGGCGTTCAACGGCGACTACATCCGCGCCCTGGACGCCGAGGAGTTCGCCGCGGTGTGCGCGCCCTGGCTGGGCGGCACCGACACGATCCCCGCGCCGCCGTGGGACCCGGCGGTGTTCGACCCGGCCGTCTTCGCCGCGGTGGCGCCGCTGGCGCAGACCCGCATCGCGGTGCTCGGCGAGATCGTCGAGTACGTCGACTTCCTCTTCCTCGACGAGCCGGTCTCCGACGAGCAGTCGTGGAACAAGGCGATGAAGGAGGGCGCCGCCGACATCCTCGACGCCGCCGCCGCGGCGTTCGCGGAGCAGCCCGACTGGTCGGCCGATCCGCTGAAGGCGGCCCTCGAGCGGGTCGGCGAGGAGCGCGGGCTCAAGCTGGGCAAGACCCAGGCACCGGTACGCGTCGCCGCGACCGGGCGCACCGTCGGCCTGCCCCTGTTCGAGTCGCTCGAGGTGCTGGGCCGGGAGCGGACGCTCGCCCGGCTGGCCGCGGCCCGCGCCAAGCTGGGCTGACCGACCGTTTAGTACGCGCGCGCCAGATTTGTCCGGCGCGCGCGTACTCCACCGGACAACGTCTTGACCAGCCCCGCCGTCCTATGGGGTAGGAACGTCAGCAGCACGGGTGACCGCGCCCGGCGGAACTTGCGACGCCTAGGTACTATTCGGCCGCTGCTCGGCGTCCGTCCTCGCCACCGCAACCGATCCCAGATAGCTCCAATTCGTCCCGGCCCGAGATGCGGCCGAGACCATCTGAGGGAAAGCTGTGAGGACGGCACCACCAGCGCGCAGATTTTCATCCACGGGGGCGGGGAGGCCGGACGGTGGTTCAAGGGGTGATCGCCCGATTTCTATCGGCGGCCGGTGTCCTTGCAGCAGGTTTCGCACTAAGCATCAGTCTGGCCCCCGCACCGGGGTGGGCCGCACCGAAGGCGCCGGCCAAGCCGACCGCGGTGCAGATCGTCGGAGACTTCCCCGCCCAGAAGATCGTCGTGCAGCAGGCCGAGCGGGACGACCTGTTCAACCGGCTGCTGAGTGAGGTCAACTGGCTGGCGAGCACGCCGCCGACCACCTCGCGGCCCAAGGCCGACAAGATGGGCCCGAAGTTCGTCGTGACCGTCCTGGTCAAGGACAAGGCGACCCAGGTCTACGACCTCTACCCCAACGCCGCCGGCGGCCCCCGGGCATACCGGCCGGCCAAGCAGCCGACCGGCAAGAAGCAGTCCGGCTGGTTTTACGGCCGCCTGACCATGTCGGAGTCGCTGCGCCTGAGCGGGGTTCCGCTGAAGGCCAAGCCGGACGTGGTCAGCGGCGGCATCGGCGGCGGCATCGGCGAGGACGTCGAGGCGGCCGAGATGGACCCGGTCGAGAACGTCAACCACGTCCTGGCCGACTTCCGCCGGCTCTTCCTGCTCAACACGGCGGTGCTCGTCGTCATCCTGCTCGGCCTGGCCGGGATCGCCTACCTGATCCGCCGCCGGGTCTGACCGGTAGCCGCCCGGGCCGCGGTCAATCGCTCGGGCGGACCGGGAACTTCAGGATCGGGCAGGACGGCGCCGGGCGGTTGCACCGCTCGCCCACCCCGAACGCGTCCGGCAGATGCGGGTCGGTGGCGACCGCCTCAGCCTCCGCCATGGTCAGCGGCGGCTCGCCCGCCGCCGCGCTGCCGGTGCCGCGCTCGCCGGTGGCCATGACCGCCACGGTCCGGCCGTCCACCGGCCGGCGGGCGATCACCTGGTTCACCTGCCAGTCGACATCGTCGGTGGTGGAGTAGCGGGCGTACTCGACGCCGGCCGCGGTCCGGTCCGGTAGGGCGCAGGCGCTCGGGTCGGCGCTGACCGGCAGGCAGAGCCCGGCCTCCGCGTCGAAGACGGCCACCTCCACCATGCCCCGCGGCGCGCCGGACCGGTCGTGCACCGCGTACCGCCGCCAGCCCGGGCCCGACGCCGGCTCCGGCGGCACGATCGTGTAGCCCTTGGCGTCGATCGGCGGCGCCAGCTTCGCCAGGACCGGGTCGAGGACGCCCGAGGGGCGCGGCTGGGGCACGGGCACCGCGGCGGTCGTCGGCAGCTTGGGGCCGGGCAGCAGGAGCGTCGTGGCGGTGTACCCGAGCAGGACGACGATGACTATCGTGGCGACGCCGGCGAGCACGAGGACCCAGGCGCTGCGGCGGTGCAGCCGATCGGCGCGCGCGACGATGTCGGCGGTGACGTCGTCGCCGGGCAGCGGCTCGCTCTCGCAGGCCCGCTGCAGTACGTCGGTCAGCAGGGCGCTCATCGCGTGCCGGCCGGGTGCGCGGTCGCGAGCAGCGACGCGAAGGCGCCGAGCCCTTCGGCCTCCAGGGCCAGGACCCGGCCGTCGTCGAGGTCGAGGACGGCGGCGGTCTCGTCGATGGCCAGGCCGCAGAAGTGGCGCAGCACCAGCACCGCCCGGCAGCGCGGCGTGAGGCCGTGCAGCGCGTCGAGGACCAGCACGGTGTGCGCGTCGCCGCCGGCCTCGCCGTCCGCGGGGGCGACGAAGACCCGCCTGCGGCGCCCGCGCGGCTTCTTGACGCCGGCCATCAGGTCCGCGTACGTCCAGAGGTCCGGGTCGCCGGCGTCGGCCTCGTTGAGATACCGCGCCAGCGTGGCCCGGGTGAGGTCGTCGGCCCGCGCCCAGTCGCCGCACATCAGGAACGCCGCACGGCGAAGATGGACGTAGCGCTGGGTGACGTACCCATCGGACATATCTCTTTATAGGCCACTACCGCGCGCGGTCGCCGCGGAACCGGCTCAGCCAACGCCTACGGTGACCTCCACCAGCCGGACCAGGTCGTCGAGGTCCGCGTCGAACTCGGCGGCGTCGTCGTCATGCTCGGCGGCGTCGTCGGCGGGCAGGCCGCCGGTCACCTCCCCGACGGTGTACCCGAGCAGGAACGCGCAGATCATCCGGGTCTGCCGCGGCACCTGCTCCGCGGGCACGCCCGCGTCGTGCAGGCAGCCCCGCAGGGCGGCGGTCAGCCAGGACGCCGAGGCGCCGGCGGAGGGGCGGTTCAGCAGCAGCGGGTACGCGCCGGGATGTGCGCGGGAGAGCGCCCGCACCGCCCGGCCCAGCGCCCGGAGCCGCTGGCGCCAGTCGATGCCGGCCGGGTCCTCGCCGTACCCCGTGCCGAGCTCCAGGTGCAGCAGGTCGACCAGCCCGTCGAGCAGAGCGTCCTTGCCGCCGACGTACGGATAGAGCGCCATCGAGGTGAGCCCGACCCGTTCCGCGACGGCGCGCATGGACATGGCGCCGAGGCCCTGTTCGTCGACGAGAGCCAGGGCCTGGTCGAGGATGAGCCGTCTCTTGTCGTCCACCCGTTCACGGTGTCGGGACGGGGGCGCCGACGTCACGGAACGCGCGCGCCACACCGCAGGCAGTCACTCAACCGAGTGAGATCAGCACCAGCGGCCCGGCGGGCGGCCGCGGCCCGCGGCGCGGCGGCGCGGGCGGACCGCGCCGTGCAGATGTGCGCCGGCCCAGCCGCGAAGCTCGGTGCGGCAGCCGACCCGGTGCGGGACCTCACCGGCCGGTTCGACGGCGAGTGGGGTGAGCGACTCCTCCGCGGCCGCCTGCTCCGCGTCGGCGCACAGTTGGCCGTCCTCGCGCTCCGTCATCACTGCCTCCTTCCCTGCCGGTCTTCGTTACCCCGGTCTCATCGGCACCTCGGCGCCCGGTATTACCTCCCGAACGGGCGTTTACGGCGCACTAGGACGACACACTGCCAGGTCACCGACCGAAATCGGGGCCGAGGCGCACCGCTATTACGGACAAATTTCCCAAAAGGTACAGAATTGAGATGTACGCGTGACCGCGCGGAACGGTACAACCTCGAGGCCCGCTCTGACCACGGCGAACAGGATCGTGACAGGCTGGGCCGGTGGCGAAGCCAGCGAAAACACCGGGCGCGGGCCGGCGGGCGCCACTGGCCGCCACGCTGCGCCGCGTCGAGGGCCGCGCCGGCGCCCTCGCCACCGCCAGCGTCGCCCGGATGGACGAGACCCTGCCGTGGTTCCGGGCGCTGCCCGCCGACCAGCGCTCCTGGGTGATGCTCGTGGCGCAGGCCGGCGTGCGCTCGCTGGTGGAGTGGCTGCGCTCCGGCGGCACCGCGGCCGGCACCCAGGAGATCTCCGACGAGGTCTTCGCCGCCGCGCCGCGCGCGCTGGCCCGCGCGATCACGCTGACCCAGACCGTGCAGCTGGTCAAGGTCACCATCGACGTCGCCGAGTCCGAGGTGGCCAGCCTCGCCGCCGCGGGCGAGGAGGAGGCCCTCGCGACGGCCATCCTCAAGTTCTCCCGGGAGATCGCCTTCTCCGCGGCCCGGGTGTACGCCCGCGCCGCCGAGTCCCGGGGCGCCTGGGACGCCCGGCTGCAGGCGCTGCTGGTCGACGCCCTGCTGCGCGGCGACTCCTCCGACGTGCTCGCCAGCCGGGCCGCCGCGCTCGGCTGGGCGGACGCGCCGCCCGTCGCGGTGGTCGTCGGGCGCTCCCCCGGCGGCGACATCACCGCGGTGCTGCACAGCGTCTACCGGGCGGCCCGGCGCGCCCGGGTCGAGGTGATCGGCGGGGTGCACGGCGACCGGCTCGTCATCGTCATGGGCGGGGCCGCCCACCCGCTCGCCACCGCCGGGCAGCTCGCGGCCAGCTTCGGCGAGGGGCCGATCGTGGTCGGGCCGGCCGTACCGTCGCTGGACCATGCCACCGAGTCGGCCCGGGCCGCCCTGGCCGGTTTCCGGGCCGCGCCCGCCTGGCCCGGCGCGCCGAACCCGGTCGCCGCCGACGACCTGCTGCCGGAGCGCGCCCTGGCCGGGGACTCCGAGGCCCGGCGGGCGCTGCGGCACGACGCGTACGGCGCGGTCGTCCGGGCCGGCGGCGGGCTACTGGAGACGCTGGACGCGTTCTTCGCCGCCGGCGGGGTGCTGGAGAGCGCGGCCCGCGAGCTGTTCGTGCACCCGAACACCGTGCGGTACCGGCTCCGGCGGGTCGCCGAGGTGACCGGACTGTCCCCGCTGGACGGGCGGGACGCGTTCGCGCTGCGGCTCGCGCTGGCCATCGGCCGGCTCGACCCTGCGAGCTAAATCACTGCCGGTCCGGACCCTGACTGAAAGATCGTTAAGTGCCTTGAGGTGCCACTAATTCACCCCAAAACAGGACATTTTTCGGGAGTGTTTGTAGGAAACCTACAACGTCGGTCGTAGGGTTTGGTGGCGCGCAGCAACCCCGCAACGCGCCGCCATCGGGAAGAGTCAGCAACGTGCTCGCAGTTCTCTCACCCGGCCAGGGCTCCCAGAAGCCCGGCTTCCTCTCCTCGTGGCTCGACCTTCCCGGCGCCGAGGCCCGCCTCCGCTGGTGGTCGGCGCTCGCCGGCGTCGATCTGATCCACCTCGGCACCGCCGCCGACGCCGACGAGATCAAGGACACCGCGCGCACCCAGCCCCTGCTCGTCGCCGCCGCCCTGCTCGCCGCCGAGCACCTGCCGATGTACGACGTCGGCCTGGTCGCCGGCCACAGCGTCGGCGAGCTGGGCGCCGCCGCCCTCGCCGGCGTGCTGCCGGCCGAGGCCGCGATCACCCTGGCCGGGGTCCGCGGCCGCGAGATGGCCGCCGCCTGCGCGCTCAAGCCGACCGGCATGAGCGCGGTACTCGGCGGCGACCCCGACGAGGTGCTCGCCGCGATCGAGAAGCACGGGCTGCACGCGGCGAACCGCAACGGCGCCGGCCAGATCGTCGCCGCCGGCGCGCTGGAGGACCTCGCCAAGTTCGCCGCCGAGCCGCCTACCAAGGCGCGGATCATCAGCCTGTCGGTCGCCGGCGCGTTCCACACGCCGTACATGGCGCCCGCCGAGCGGGCACTGGGCGCGGTGGCCGGCGGCGTCACCGTCGCCGACCCGGGCCGCATCCTGCTGTCCAACCTGGACGGCGCGGCCGTCATCCACGGCCGGGAGATGCTGCAGCGCCTGGTCCGCCAGGTCACCGCCGGAGTCCGCTGGGACCTGGTGATGCGGAACCTGCGCGACCTCGGCGTCACCGGCGTCATCGAGTTGCCGCCGGCCGGCACCCTGGCCGGCCTGGTAAAACGCGAGCTCAAGGGCGACGGTGCCCCGGAGATCGTCACGCTGAACACGCCGGACGACCTGGCCGCCGCCCGCGACCTGATCGCCCGGCACGGCACGGTCTCCACTCACGAGCCGACCCCTCTCTTCCGGGTCGTGGTGGCGCCCAGCGCCGGTGTGTTCCGGCCCGCCGACGGCCTGGACGAGGGCGCCGACGTGCGTACCGGTCAGGTGGTCGGCCAGGTGGTGACCCGCCAGGGCCCGGTCGAGATCGCCGCGCACGGCGCCGGCGTGCTCACCGAGTGGCTGGCCCGCCACGACGACCCGGTGGCCCCCGGCCAGCCGGTCGCCCGCATCGGCGGACTGCTCCAGTGAGTGTGGTCCAGTCCGTCGCGATCGAAGGAGCAGCACGATGAACGCGGGTTCCCGCATCGTCTCGATGGGCCACTACCAGCCCTCGCGCGTGATCACCAATGACGACCTCGCGGAGATCGTCCAGACCAACGACGCGTGGATCCGGGACCGGGTCGGCATCGCCGAGCGCCGCGTCGCGGACGCCGAGTCCGTCGCCGACATGGCCACCTTCGCCGCCGAGAAGGCCCTGGCCGGCTCCGGGCTCACCGCCGCCGACATCGACATGGTGGTCGTGGCGACCTGCTCGTCGATCGACCGCTGCCCGAACGTGGCCAGCCGGGTCGCCGCCCGGCTGGGCATCGCCGCGCCGGCCGCGATGGACGTGAACACGGCCTGCTCCGGCTTCTCGTACGCGCTGGGCACGGTCGACCACGCCATCCGCGCGGGCGCCAGCCGCAACGCCATCGTCATCGGCGCGGAGAAGCTGTCCGACGTCACCGACTGGACCGACCGCACCACCGCCGTGCTGTTCGGCGACGGCGCGGGCGCGGCCGTGGTCTCGGCCTCCGCCGACGGCGAGAAGCCCGGCGTCGGCCCGGTGCTGTGGGGCTCGGCGCCGGAGAAGGGCGACGTGCTGCGGATCGAGGGCTGGCAGCCCTACATCCAGCAGGAGGGCCAGAGCGTGTTCCGGTGGGCGACCACCGCGCTGGCCCCGTTCGCGCTGCAGGCCTGCGAGCGCGCCGGCGTCCGCCCGGACGAGCTCGCGGCGTTCGTGCCGCACCAGGCCAACACCCGCATCATCGACGGCATCGTGAAGCGGCTCGGCCTCGGGCCGAACGTCGTCGTCGCCAAGGACCTGATCGAATCCGGTAACACCTCCGCGGCGAGCGTGCCGCTGGCCCTGTCCAAGCTCGTCGAGCGACGCGAGGTGCCCTCGGGCTCCCCGGTCCTGCTCTTCGGCTTCGGCGGCGGCCTCACCTACGCGGGACAGGTTGTCCGCTGCCCGTGACCGGGCTGAGAACTGTCCGCGAGTACCCCCACCATCGAAAGGAACCCACCACAATGGCAACCCGCGCTGAGATCACCTCCGGCCTCGCCGAGATCCTCGAGGAGGTCGCCGGGGTGAACCCGGACGACGTCGCCGAGGAGAAGTCCTTCACCGACGACCTGGACGTCGACTCGCTGTCCATGGTCGAGGTCGTGGTGGCCGCCGAGGAGAAGTTCGGCGTCAAGATCCCCGACAACGAGGTGCAGAACCTCAAGACCGTCGGCGACGCCGTTTCCTTCATCGAGGCGAACCACTGACATGAGCAGAACAGACGTCGTCGTCACCGGGCTCGGCGCGACGACCCCGCTTGGCGGGGACGTCGCGTCCACCTGGGACGCAATGCTGGCCGGCCGCTCCGGGGTGGGACCACTCACCCAGGAGTGGGCCGCGCAGTTGCCCGTCCGCATCGCCGCCCAGCTCGCCGTCGAGCCCTCCGAGGTCATCGAACGCGTCAAGCTGCGCCGGCTCGACCGCTCCGAGGCGATCGCGCTGATCGCCGGCCACCAGGCCTGGGCCGACAGCGGCCTCAAGGACTCCGGTCTCGACCCCGAGCGGCTCGCCGTCAGCTTCGGCAGCGGCATCGGCGGCGCGCAGACCCTGCTGGCCCAGGACGACATCCTGGAGGCCTCCGGGCCGCGCCGGGTCAGCCCGCACACCGTGCCGATGCTGATGCCCAACGGCCCCGCCGCCTGGGTCGGCCTCGAGCTCGGCGCGCAGGCCGGCGTCCACTCGATGGCCAGCGCCTGCGCCACCGGCGCCGAGGCGATCTCGCTCGGCCTGGACCTCATCCGCTCCGGCCGGGCCGACGTGGTCATGGCCGGCGGCACCGAGGCCGTGATCCACCCGCTGCCGATCGCCGGCTTCGCCTCGATGCGGGCCATGTCCGCCCGCAACGACGCGCCCGAGAAGGCCTCCCGCCCGTGGGACAAGGGCCGCGACGGCTTCGTGCTCGGCGAGGGTGCCGGCGCGGTCGTGCTCGAGCGCGCCGACCACGCCGCCGCCCGCGGCGCCCGGGTGTACGCCCGGCTCGCCGGCGCCGGCATCACCTCCGACGGCTACGACATCGTGCAGCCGCACCCCGAGGGCGCGGGCGCGATCCGGGCCATCACCAAGGCGCTCGCCGACGCGGGCGTGTCCAAGTCCGACATCGTGCACGTCAACGCGCATGCCACCTCCACGCCGGTCGGTGACATGGCCGAGATCGCCGCGCTGCGGGCCGCCATCGGCAACCACCCCGTCCTCACCTCGACCAAGTCGATGTCCGGGCACCTGCTCGGCGCGGCCGGCGCGCTGGAGTCGATCGCCACGATCCTGGCGATCCGCGACAGCGTCGTTCCGCCGACGATCAACCTGGACGACCCGGACGACGCCCTGGACATGGACGTCGCGGCGCACAAGGCGCGACCGCTCGAGATCCCTGCCGCGCTGAACAACTCATTCGGCTTCGGCGGCCACAACGTGGCCCTGGTCTTCACCCGTGCGTGACCATCCGGCCGAATCGGAGTACGCCGTGACCATGACCTCGGAACCGCCCGTCGACGTCGACCACCGAGATCCGGAACGGCGGCTGCGGGCGGTCTTCGACGCCGGCTCGCTGCGCCTGCTCGCGCCGCGGGACGACTCGGGCGTGCTGTGGGCGCGCGGCGAGGTCGACGGCACGCCCGCGATCGCCTTCGCCACCGACGCCACCCGGATGGGTGGCGCCATGGGCGTCGAGGGCTGCCAGCACGTCGTCGACGCGATCGACACGGCGGTCCGCGAGCGGGTACCGGTGCTCGGCCTCTGGCACTCCGGCGGCGCCCGGCTGGCCGAGGGTGTCGTCGCCCTGGACGCCGTCGGCGGAGTGTTCGCGGCGATGGTGCGCGCCTCCGGGCGCGTGCCGCAGATCTCCGTGGTGCTCGGCCCGGCGGCCGGCGGCGCCGCGTACGGGCCGGCGCTGACCGACATCGTGATCATGAGCAAGGCCGGCCGGATCTTCGTGACCGGGCCCGAGGTGGTCCGCAGCGTCACCGGCGAACAGGTCGACATGGAGCGCCTCGGCGGTCCCGAGCCGCACGGCCGCCGCTCCGGCGTCGTGCACATCACCACCAAGGACGACGAGAGCGCGCTGGCGCAGGCCCGCCGGCTCACCGTCCTGCTGGGCCGCCAGGGCCGGCTCACCCCGGCGGACGTCGCCGAGGGCGCCGCGGCGGACCACGACCTGACCGGGTCGATGCCGGCCGAGGCCAACCGGGCGTACGACGTGAAGCCGGTGGTCCGCGCCCTGCTCGACGAGCCGGGCGTCGAGCTGCACGCCAAGTGGGCGCCGAACATCTCCACCACCCTGGGCCGCTTCGGCGGTCGCACGGTGGGTGTCATCGCCAACAACCCGCTGCGCCTCGGCGGCTGCCTCGACGCGTCCAGCGCCGAGAAGGCGGCGCGGTTCGTGCGGATGTGCGACTCGCTGGGCGTACCGCTGATCGTGCTGGTCGACGTGCCCGGCTACCTGCCCGGCCTCGGCCAGGAGTGGGACGGCGTGGTGCGCCGCGGTGCCAAGCTGCTGCACGCTTTCGCCGAGGCGGTCGTGCCGCGGGTGACGCTGGTGACCCGCAAGGCGTACGGCGGCGCGTACATCGCGATGAACTCACGCTCCCTGGGCGCCACGGCCGTGTTCGCCTGGCCGAACGCCGAGATCGCGGTCATGGGCGCGAGCGCGGCGGTGAACATCCTGAACCGCAAGCAGCTCGCGGCGGCGCCGCAGGAGGGCCGCGAGGCGCTGCGCGAGGCGCTGATCCAGGAGCAGCTGAAGACGGCGGGCGGCGTCACCCGCGCGCTGGAGATCGGCGTGGTCGACGACGTGATCACGCCGGAGGAGACCCGCCGGCGCATCGCCGAGGCCCTGGCCGCGGCGCCGGCCGGCCGCGGCGCGCACGGCAACATCCCACTCTGACCCGCAAACGATGAAGGGGGCGTCCCGGCCGGGACGCCCCCTTCGCCGTACCGTCGATGATCGTCTTTGTGATGGATTGGTGACCGTCGGTACGGTGTGGCCCATGGTGGTGGGCCGGTGGGGCCGGATGCGCCGGTACGGGTTGTGGTCGGGCGTACCCGCGCTGGTGGCTGCCGTTGCGGGGTGGGCGGCACTGGCCGATGACAAGCACGGGTGGACGGTGATCGCGGCGGCGTTCGCGGGGGCGGTGGGCGCGTTCGGGCCGACGGTGACGGATCGGGTCGCGGCGGCCCGGGAGCGGCGGCAGGCCCGCGCGGGCGCGGTGGCCGTCGTGCGGGTAGCGGATCTACCGGTGTCGGTGACGCGGTTGCTGCGCCCGGACCAGCAGGTGGTGCCGTTCTTCGGCCGGGGTTGGGTGTTGCGGCAGCTGGAGATGTGGGCCGGCGACCGGGATGCGGTGGCGGTGCGGCTGCTGGTGGGTGCGGGTGGGGTGGGCAAGACCCGGCTGGCGCGGGAGCTCGCCGCACGGTTGGTGGGTTGGCGGTGTGAGTGGATCAGCCCGCACGCGGAGACGGAGACTGCCGGGTTGGTCGCGTCGGGCGGATTCGGACCGCGGTCGCTGCTGGTGCTGGATTACGCGGAGGCGCGGGACCGGGCGGCGGTAGCCGAGCTGTTGTGGGCGGCGCACCTGGCGGATCGGGTACGGGTGCTGTTGCTGGCGCGTTCGGCGGGGTTGTGGTGGGAGAGTCTGCCCGCGGCGTTCGACCGGCAGGCGCATCTCGTGGAGGCGATGACCACCGCGCCTGGTGTGCTGGTCGAGGTAGCAGCCCGGATCGACGATGCCCGCGACCCGAAAACGATCGTGACGGATGCGGCAACGGCGTTCGCGAAGAAGTTGCGCCGGCCTGCGCCGGTACTGGCTGGAATGCGGGCGTGGCCAGCGGAAACGCCGGTGTTGCGATTGCATGCGGACGCGCTGGTCGCGGTGCTGGACGGGGCACACCGCCAGGGTGAATACGACGTGCTGGGTGAGGTGCTGGGGCATGAGAGCCGGTATTGGCGGTTCACGGCGCGGCGGGCCGGGTTGTTCGGCATCAGTGATGATCTGACGATCGACGGTGTATTGCGGCAGGTGGTGGGGATCTCCGCGCTGATGGGTGCGGACAGCCGGGCCGAGGTTGAGCAGGTGGTTCGGCGGGCGCCGCTGTTGGCGGATGCGGACGCGGCGAGGGTCGCGGGGTTCGTGTCGTGGTTGTCCGGGCTGTACCCGGCGGGGCAGGGGTCCGTGCTGGGCGTGGTGCAGCCGGATCTGTTGGCGGAGTCCCTCGCGGCGCGGGTGTTGACCGAGTGCGGCGTGCAGGAACGGACGCGGGTGTTGTCCGGGTTGAGTGCCGCTCAGGCGGTGCGGGTGTTGACGGTGCTGGGCCGGGCACGGGTGCACCAGACCGGCGTGGATGCGTTGATCGATGCGGCGCTCGGGGTGGACGTACCGGGCATGGTGGAAGCGGTCATCGAAGTGGGCGTGCAGTTCCCGGGGCTGTTCACGTCCCGGCTGGTGGCGCTGCTGGCGGATGCGACCATCGAGCACGGCTGGGCGCGACAGACAGCGAAGCGGGTGCCGTATCCCTCACTGGAACTCGGCCAGCTCGCACTCGAGTTGACCACGCACATCGTCACCGGGTTCCCCGCCGATGCCTCGCTCCCCGATCAGGCGCACTGGACCACCTGGCACGCGCTGCGGCTGGCCAAGGCAGGGCGGCGGGCCGACGCGCTGATCGCCAGTCGGGAAGCGGTCGGCCTCTACCGGGAGTTGGCCAAGCTCAACCGCGACGCCCACCTGCACAACCTCGCCACGTCGGTGAGCAACCACGCGGTCAGGTTGGCCGAGGCAGGCCGATGGGCCGAGGCGCTGACCGCCAGCCAGGAAGCACTCGACCTGCGGCGGGAGTTGGCCGAGCTCAACCGCGACGCCTACCTACCCAACCTCGCCAAGTCGGTGAACAACCACGCGATCATGCTGGCCGAGGCAGGCCGACGGGCCGAGGCGCTAACCGCCAGCCAGGAAGCACTCGACCTGCGGCGGGAGTTGGCCGAGCTCAACCGCGACGCCTACCTACCCAACCTCGCCACGTCGGTGAACAACCACGCGAACCGGTTGGCCGAGGCGGGCCGACAGGCCGAGGCGCTGACTGCCAGCCAAGAAGCCGTCGACCTGCGCCGAGAACTGACCACGCTCAACCGGGACGCCTACCTACCCAACCTCGCCACGTCGGTGAACAACCACGCGATCATGCTGGCCGAGGCGGGCCGACGGGCCGAGGCGCTGACTGCCAGCCAAGAAGCCGTCGACCTGCGCCGAGAACTGACCAGGCTCAACCGCGACGCCTACCTACCCAACCTCGCCACGTCGTTGTGCAACATGGGTTCCATCGCCCTCAAAGTCGGTTGTGTCACCAACGACGTCGTTGCCTTGACCGCGGAAGGTGTCCGCTACTTCGAGACTCTCGCAGCCTCTGACCCGGCAGCCTTTGCATCACGACACCGGGCGGCGGCAAAGACTCTCGCCGAACTGCGCCGAAACCCTGCCCAACGCCCGAATCCCGCTGCAGGCGGAACAGCGGCCAGCTGAGCCGGTGACCGCGCCACTCATCCCGTCGGCCGCCGGGCGTTATCGCCGGATCATTTGACGCAGGCGCTGCGGGGCAGGCTGCCCACCTGCACCGGGGACCGGCCCGGGGCCGGCGCCTTGCCGGCCAGCACGTTCGCCAGGGCGGCCAGGGCGAGTGGGCTCGACGAGTACGTGGCCAGCAGGGTCGGCGACCGCGAGTCCGCCAGCAGGTACGGCGCGTCCATCATGACCGTGATCGCCGCGTCCATGCTCAGGTCGGTCCGCCGGTCGCCGTACCCGACCAGGTGCACGACCGTGCCGCCCGCGGCCTGCACCCGCACGCCGGCCGCCTGCAGCGCCTTGACGAGCCCGACCCGCGCCGCCTCCCGGCCGCCGGAGGCGCTCACCGTGACCGCGCCGCCGGCCAGCGGGCCGGTGCAGGCGCCCCGGAAGATGGTGACCGCGGCCGCGTTCGCGTCGTAGACGACCGTCTGGTGCGCGGCCGAGGCCACTGTGGAGAGTTCCGGCTGCGGCTGGGCGCCGCCCCGGAACTTCAGCGTCAGGATCCGGGTGGCCGCCTCGACGAGCCGCTCGCGCTTGAGGGTGCCGTTACCGAGCGCGGCCAGGATGCCGTCCCGGGCGCCGGCCAGGTTCGGCGGCATGAGCAGCAGGTCGTTGCCCGCGTTCAGGGCGCGCACGGCCGCCTCGCCGGCCGGCCACTTCATCGCCGGCGGCATGTTCATCGCGTCGGTGATCGCGACGCCGGTGAACTTCAGTTCGGTCCGAAGCAGGTCCGTCATGATCTTGTGGGAGAAGGTCGCGGCCACGCCCTTGTCGATGGCCTGGACGTCGAGGTGACCGGACATCACCACGCCGGCGCCCGCGTTGATGCCCGCGGCGAACGGCGGCAGGTCCTCGGCGGCCAGCTGCGCCTTCGTCTGCGCGACCACCGGCAGACCGTCGTGGCTGTCGCCGGTCGTGTGCCCGTGCCCCGGAAAATGCTTGAGGGCCGCCGATATCCCGGCACCTTGTATGCCGCGGACGGCCGCCTGCACCTGCGCGGAGTTCGCCTTCGGGTCGGCGCCGAACGAGCGGGAGCCGATCACCGAGCTGCCCTTGGGCCCGAGCGTGTCGGCGACCGGCGCCAGGTCGAGGTTGACGCCCATCGCCGCCAGTTCCTCGCCCGCGGCGCGCCAGGCGGCCTCGGTCAGCTCCGGCCGGCCGGCGGCGCCGAAGGCCATCGCGGACGGCAGCAGCGTCACGCCCTGCCGGATCCGGGTGACCACGCCGTACTCCTGGTCGGTGCCGATCAGCAGCGGCGCGCCGCCGGGCAGCTGGGCCGCGGCCCGCTGCAGCCCGTCGGTCAGGCCGCGGACCTGCTTGGGGTTCTCCACGTTCGTCGCCGGGTTGGTGGCGCCGGTCGGGTCGTCGGGCGTGAAGCCGACCAGGATCAGGCCGCCGAGCCGGAACTTCGTGATCATCTCGGCGGGGGTGTTGACGCCGGCGATGTTCTGGTTGCCCGCGGCGGCGGTCTTGTCGACCCGGTCGGCCGTGTCGCCGTACGCGTAGGGCATCAGGACCTGGCCGGCCAGGTCCGCGTCGGTGAAGGCGGCGACCGCGGCCCGCGCCAGGGCGGCGGGGTCGCCGGTCGGGCGCGGCGGGACGCTCGCCGACGGCGGGACGGCCTGGTGGGACGCCGGGCCGGGTGCCGGCGCCGGCGGTGCCGGCGGCGCGTCGTTGCCGCAACCCACCAACATCGCCAGGGGTACGGACACAGCCATACGGAGCGCCCAATTCACAGCCGCCATTGGATCAGCTCCCGGCAACTTCGACAAACGGCGTCGTCCGGGGCCGCGGGTGCCTGCCCCGGGCGCTACCCCACGCGGGTCAGCAACGTTACCGGCGCGCCGTCGCCGGCGTAGCGATACGGCTCGAGTTCGGCATCCCAGGCGGTGCCGAGCGCCTTCTCCAGGGCGTGCGAGAGCGCCTCAGGAGCCCGCGCGGTCGCCATGATCGCCCGCAGCCGGTCCTCGCCGATCTGGATGTCGCCGGACGCCCCGATGGTGCCGCGGAACAGGCCTCGGCCGGGTACGTGCATGAACCGCTCCCCGTCGACGCCGGGGCTCGGTTCCTCGGTGACCTCGAAACGGACCATGGGCCACTGCCTGAGGGCAGCAGCCAGTTCCGCGCCGGTCCCAGGCCGTCCGGTCCAACTGCACTCGGACCGCCGCATGCCGGGGTCGACCGGCTGCTCAGTCCAGTGCAGGTTGACCGCGGCCGTCAGGACGCGCGCGATCGCCCACTCGACGTGCTGGCACACGGCGAGTGGAGTCGAGTGGACGTATACGACGCCACACGTTGGCACGGTGACCTCCCGGAGACCGAGGTGCGTCTTCCCCTACGACCTCGACCGCGGTTGATCGTGCTCCATGATGCCGGGTGGTGCGGATGGTGCGCCAGAGAAACCGCAATATCGACATGTGCAGGGCCGTAGCGGCACACCTGGCCTAACGGCTGAACCCGCTCCGGCGGTGCGGCCATGCGGGGGTCGTGTAGGCTTGCTGCGGCATTTTCTGCCGACATACTTTGCCGAGAATCATTAGCTAGGAGTACCGCCGTGGCGAGCAACACCTCTAAGACCGCCCGCGCATCAGTCCGCGCCGGCCAGGCCGGCAAGGGCGACGCCCTGAGTGTGCTCGGCGAGTTCAAGTACCTGATCCCGCTGGCCGAGGGCCGCTTCGCCTACGTGCGCAACCTCACCAACGGCAAGACCCACCACCTGCGCACCGACTCGGACGCCTTCGTCGAGGAGATCCGCACGCTGGCGACCGCCGGCCACGGCGCCAAGATCCGCGCGGAGATCGCCGGGCTCAACGAGTCGTTCCCCAAGCACGGCTGGGACGCGACCGAGAAGCGCCTCGAGGACGCCGGCGTCTTCGGCGGCTGAGCAGACGACACAGGGACGCTCCCCGGGCTTGACCGCCCGGGGAGCGCCTTTTTGCATTTGCCGAAGATCAAGACAAGTTGATCAGGGCAGCAGGTCGACCCAGCCGGTGTCGAGGTCGTAGACCGCGCCGGCCACCGCGACCCGGCCCTCGGCGATCGCGCCCGCCACGCCGGTGACGTCGCGCATCCGGCGGACCGTGCGGGTCACGTGCGCGCGCATCGCCTTGGCGCCGACGTCCGGGTCGTCCAGGCCGACCGCGTGCACCGCCGGGGCGATCTCGTCGACCAGGTAGCCGACGTCGCCCTCGGGCCGCTCCCCCGCGCGCAGCGCCGCGACCGTCGCGTCCACCGCGCCGCAGCGGACGTGGCCCAGCACCATCACCAGCGGCACCTTGAGCGCCGCGACGGCGAACCCGACCGAGCCCAGTACCGCGCGGTCCACCACGTGCCCGCCGGAGCGGACCACGCAGATCGACCCGAACGTCTGGTCGAAGATCGCCTCGAGCGGCACCCGCGAGTCGATGCAGCCGACCACGACCGCGTGCGGCACCTGCCCGCCCGAGGACGCGGCGGCCGCCGCGACGTCGTGGCCGTGTTCGGGCCGGCCGCTGACGAAGCGGCGGTTGCCGGCGATGAGCTCCGCCAGCGCGTCCGCCGGCCGGACGATGCGAGTCGGCGCGGGGCTGACCGGGGCGGTCGAAACCGCCGCCCGGTTCGCCTGGTCACCAGGTGAGATACCCGTCATGCGTCCGATTCTCTACGAGTGACCGGCTGCCGACAGGCTATGCGAGCTACATCACCCGGGCCGTACCATAAAAGCCGAACGAACGTTCAGCTCAAGATCCGGATGGTCGGTGGCAATTCCGGGAAACACGAGTGATGCTTATTACCCGTGGGTACGACGGGGGCCGTGAGAAACACGGAGGTGCCCATGTCCGAGCGCTCGAAGCTCACGCTTCCAGACCGCGTCCGGTTGCACGTCGAGACGAGCGGGCCGGCGGACGCGCCGGTGACCGTGGTGCTGCTGCACGGCTGGTGCCTCGACCGGCGTACCTGGCATTACCAGCTCAGCGCCCTCGAGGCGACCGACGCCCGGGTGATCGTCTACGACGCGCGGGGCCACGGCCGATCCTCCGCGACCCGGCGGCACTCCGCCACCCTGGGGCAGCTCGGCGACGACCTGGCCGAGGTGCTGCGGGTGTACGCGCCGAGCGGCCCGATCGTGCTGGTCGGCCACTCGCTGGGCGGCATGACGATCATGGAATACGCCGACTCGCACCCGGACGACTTCGCGGCGCGGGTGGCCGGCCTGGTCTTCGTGTCGACGACCGCCGAGGGCGCGACGCACACCAGCTACGGGCTGCCCACCGCGCTCACCTCCATCCTGCGGGCCGCCGAGACGACCGGCGCCGACCTGCTCTCCCGGCTCGGCGTGTGGCGCCCGCACCGGGCGATGCTGCCGGCCCTGCGCCCCGCCGTGCGCTGGCTGCTCTTCGGCGACGGCTACCGCGCCGCCGACCTGGACATCACCATGTCGGCGTTCGGGTGGGCGTCGCTGCGGTCGATCGGCGGGTTCCGCGCCTCGGTCGGCGCGCAGCAGCGGCTGGAGACCCTCGCCGCGCTCGGCGACGTGCCGGCCGCCGCGCTGGTCGGCGACCGGGACCGGCTGACCCCGCCGCCGTGCGCGGAGTCGATCGCCGACGCCCTGCCGGGCACCGAGCTGACGGTCTTCTCCGGCGCCGGCCACATGCTGATGATGGAGCGACCCTTCGAGGTCTCCGCCGCGGTGCTCGCCGTGGCGGCGCGCGCCGCCAAGCGGCTGCCGTCCAAGCGTCGCCGGGGAAGCCAGGTCGGCTTCGAGCAGGCGGCGTGACTGCCGATTTCCCAGGTCAAGCGTTTGCGGGCGTGCCGACGTCGACGGGGGTACCGCAACAGGAGTAAGTTCGATTGCCCCCTGGCGCCGGTGCCGGGCGGCGTCAGCACGCGGAAGACCAGCGGGGAGCACAACCGACTTGAGCGACGCCACCGTTCTGCAGCAGGAGATCGCGGTCGAGCAGGAGCACGTCGACCGGGTCTACACCCGGCTCGCCGAGCTGCGCAAGGACGCGTCCCGGGCCGAGAAGGAGGGCTACCAGCTCGCTGGGGTCGGCACGTTCGGCGCGCTGGTCGAGCGCGACGCGATGGTCTACCACCGCGCGCGGCGCCGGCACGCCCTGGACGCCGAGTACGAGGGCCTCGTCTTCGGCCGCCTCGACCTGGGCACCGGCGCGGTGCACTACGTGGGGCGGATGGGCATCCGCGACGAGAACTCGCAGTCGCTGGTGGTGGACTGGCGGGCGCCGGCCGCGGCGGCGTTCTACCGGGCAACCCCGGCCGACCCGCTGGGCGTGGTCCGGCGCCGGATGATCCAGTCCACCCGCGAGCGGGTCACCAACATCGAGGACGACCTGCTGGACCCGGAGGCCGCGCCCGCGGACATGCGGGTGGTCGGCGACGGCGCGCTGCTGGCCAGCCTCTCCAAGGCCACCGGGCGCGGCATGCGCGACATCGTGGCGACCATCCAGCGCGAGCAGGACGACGCGATCCGCTCGCCCGCCTCGGGCGTGACGATCGTGACCGGCGGCCCCGGCACCGGCAAGACGGCCGTGGCGCTGCACCGGGCGGCGTACCTGCTCTACGCCGACCGCAGCCGGTTCGCCGGCGGCGGCATCCTGGTGGTCGGCCCGTCCGGGGTGTTCGTCAACTACATCGCGACGGTGCTGCCGTCGCTCGGCGAGGACACCGCGACGCTGCGCTCGCTCGGCTCGTTGGTCGCCGGCTACGACGCCGCCCGCACGGACCCGACCGACGTGGCGGCGCTCAAGGGCTCGCTGCGGATGCGCCGGGTGCTCGAGCGGGCCTCGCACGACGCCGTGCCTGGCGGCCCCACCGAGCTGCGGCTGCTCTACCACGGCGCCCTGCTGCGCCTGGACGCCCACGAGCTGGACCGGGTCCGGCGCAAGGCGCTGCCGCGCGGCGCCCGCCGCAACGAGGTGCGCGGCGTCGGCTTCGACCGGATCTTCGACGCGCTCTGGGCACAGGCCAAGGGCTCGGTGCGCAACCTGCCGGAGAAGCGGGAGTTCGAGTCCGAGTTGGCCGACCGCGGCGACTTCCGGGACTTCCTGCGCGCCTGGTGGCCGCGGTTCACCCCGATGCGGGTGCTGCGCTGGCTGGCCGAGCCGGCGCGGCTGCGGGCGTACGCGAACGGGCTGTTGTCGCGCGAGGAGATCGCGCTGCTGCAGGGCTCGTTCGACGGCCTGGCCGCGCACGGCCCGACCATCGCCGACGTGGCGCTGCTGGACGAGCTGGACGAGCTGATGGGCCGCCCGCGGCAGCCGCAGCGCAAGAAGGGCAACCCGTTCCACGTCCGCGACGGGGTGCAGGAGGTCAGCACGTTCGCGGACCGGCAGGCGGCGGCGCGCGCCCAGGTGGTCCGCGACGAGGACTACCGCGACTACGCGCACGTGGTCGTCGACGAGGCGCAGGACGTCACGCCGATGCAGTGGCGCATGATCGGCCGCCGGGGCGCGTACGCGTCGTGGACGATCGTCGGCGACCCGGCGCAGACGGCCTGGTCCGGCGACCCGGAGGAGCTGGACCGCTCGCGCGACCGGGCGCTCGGCTCGCGGCGCCGCAACACCTACTCGCTGACCACCAACTACCGGAACTCGTCGGAGATCTTCGCGGTGGCCGCCCGGGTGATCCGGACGATCATGCCGGACCTGCCGCTGCCGTCGGCGGTACGCAGCACCGGCGTCGAGCCGGTCGACCTGGTCGTCGGCGCCGCGCAGCTGCCGGACGCGGTGCGCGAGTCCGCCGAGAAGCATCTCACCGATGTGGACGGCACGATCGGCGTGATCACACCGGTGCCGCGACGCGACGAGATGGCGAAGTGGGTGGCCGGGCTGCCCGAGCGGATCCAGGTGGTGACCGCGCTGGAGGCCAAGGGCATGGAGTACGACGCGGTCGTGCTGGTCGAGCCAGCCGAGATCGCCATCGACGCCAGCGGCACCCGCACCCTGTACGTGGCCCTGTCGCGGGCGACCCAGCGCCTCACGACGGTGGGCACCCGCGACTGGACCAGGTCAGAACGCTAGGGCCGCGGCACGGCGACGGCCGTGTACGGCGTGGTCGGGGTCGGCGGCGTGGTGAAGCGGGCGTTCGGCAGGTAGAAGCGCTTGCCGTACTCCGCGATGGTGGTGGGCACGTCGAAGCGCGGGTCGGTGGTGCGGCTGACGACCTCGCCTCTGGTCGCGTGCCGGTCCAGCTGGATCCGGGTGATCACGTTGAGCCGGTTCTGCACGACGTAGAGCGTGCGGCCGCGCAGCAGCATGCCGTCGCCGCCCGGCACGGACTCGCCGCCCAGGTCGATCTCGGTGGTCACGCCCCCGTATGTGGTCCGGAACAGCTTGCCGGTGCCGGACTGCACGATGATCAGGGCGCGGCCGTCCGGCGTCGCGGTGATGCCGTTGGCGTTGATGCCGGCCTGGTGCACGATGTCGCCGGTCAGCGGCACCGGGGTCGCCGCGGCGGGCAGGCCGCCGCCGCGGCCCAGCGGCAGCCGGAACAGCACCGGGTTGGCCGAGTCGGTGAACCAGCCGCCGCCGCCGGTGAGCACCACGTCGTTGATGAACGCCGGGACGGTCTGCAGCTTGTAGGACCTGAGCAGCGCGCCGGTGGCGGCGTTCAGCACGCGGGCGTCGCCGCCGTTGCCGCCGGCGACGAAGAGCCGGTCGCGGCCGTCGATCTTGAGGCCGAGCGAGGTCGTGCCGGGACCCTGGCTGATCACCTCGCCCCGGCCGGTGCGCAGGCTGGCCCGGTAGATGTCGCCGTCGACCCGGGAGCCGAAGTACGCGTACGGCGCCCGGCCGATGGCGATGCCCTCGGGCTGGAAGCCGTCGGGCAGCGCGATGGTGGCCGGCCCGGGCGAGCGATGTGCGGCACCCGCAGGGGTGGCACCGGCCACGACCACGAGTGCGGCCGCGGTGACGAGCGCGAGAATACGTCTGGACACGGGGGAATTCCTTCCAGGCGGGTTCGGTCTGTCGTCACCCTGTACCCCGGTAATGGCAACCGAGTTCAACTTGCATACATAGCGATGTGAACATACATTTGCCGGGGTTCGGCGGAGCGTCGGAAGGCGAGACCTATGGGAGCCGGGCACGACCATGGAGGCCAGGCGCTGCGCGCCGGCGAGCGGCACCGGTCCCGCCTCTGGCTCGCGGGCGGGCTGCTGGCCGCGTTCATGCTGGCCGAGGCCGCCGCCGCGCTGCTCACCGGCTCGCTGGCGCTGCTCTCCGACGCCGGGCACATGTTCACCGACGTGCTGGGCATCGCGATGGCGCTGGCCGCGATCACCGCCGCCGGCCGGGCCGGCGTCGACTCGCAGCGCACCTTCGGGCTCTACCGGCTCGAGGTGCTCGCCGCCCTGGCCAACGCCCTGCTGCTGACCGGCGTCGCGATCTACGTGCTGATCGAGGCGGTGCGCCGGTTCGCCGATCCCCCGCACGTGCCCGCCGGGCCGATGCTCCTGGTCGCCACCGGCGGCCTGGTCGTCAACATCGTCGCGTTCCTGCTGCTGCGCTCGGGCGCCAAGGAGAGCCTGAACGTGCGCGGCGCGTACCTCGAGGTGGTCGGCGACCTGCTCGGCTCGGTCGGCGTGATCGTCGCGGCCGGGATCATCGCGGTCACCGGCTGGTCGTACGCGGACCCGATCGTCGCCGTGATCGTGGCTCTGATGATCCTGCCGCGCACGTTCGCCCTCGGCCGCTCGGCGGTGCGCATCCTCGTCCAGGCCGCGCCCGCGCACCTCGACGTCGCGGTGGTGCGCGACCGGCTCGCGGCCGTACCCGGCGTGCGCGACGTGCACGACCTGCATGTCTGGACGCTCACCTCGGGCATGGACGTCGCCTCGGCGCACCTGCGCCTCGAGCCCGCGGCCGAGCTCGGCACCGTGCTGGCCACGGCCCGCGAGGCGCTGCACGACGACTTCGAGATCGAGCACGCGACCCTGCAGGTCGAGCCGGTCACCACCGGCGGGTCCTGCACGCCGGCGGGCTGGTAGCAACCGCGGCGAAGCCACACGAGGGCGGCCGTGAGCTGCCTAGACTCCTCGATGACGCCAAATCGCGGGGGGACGTTATGGCTCGGATCGTCATCCATCAGCCCAAGGTCGCCTGGGACGGCGCACGCGCCTTCGTCGGGGCCGCGGGCAGCGCGGAGTACAGCGCGCTCGCCACCGAGATGCTCGGCAAGCTCGGCACCGACTGGTACGGCGAACTGGCCAACACCCGCCAGCGGCTGCAGACCGCGACGGTGCAGAGCGACAGCGACGAGCACACCGTCGCCGACGTCGAGGTCGCCAGGTGGCGGGTCCGCCTCGAGGACCTGATGCGCCGGCGCCCCGACCTGATCAGCGCCGTACAGGAGCTCACGGAGGGCCTCGCCCGCTAATTCGCGGATCCGGCCCGGCGCGGCGTGCCGTCCGCGAGACTGATCCCATGAGCCACAGAGGCGTCATGGTGTTCGTGCCCGCGCCCCAGCTGACCGTGGCGCTCGAGCAGCAGAACGACCACGCCGAACTGCACGTGCACCCCGGCGGCCAAGGCGTCTGGCAGGCCCGGATGATCACCCTGCTCGGCGCGCAGGTCACCCTCTGCGCGGCCGTCGGCGGCGAGGTCGGGCAGGTGCTGGAGCCGCTGCTGCGGTTCGAGGGCGTGACGCTCAAGACCACCAGGCGCGACTCGGGCAGCGGCTGGTACGTGCACGACCGGCGCGGCGGCGAGCGCGCGGAGCTCGCCGCGGATCCCGGCCGGCCGCTGTCGCGGCACGAGATGGACGAGCTGTACAGCCTCGCGCTGGCCGAGGGCCTGCGGTCGGGCATCGCCGTGCTCAGCGGGCCCGCGCACCCCTCGCTGGTGCCCGCCGAGGTGTACCGGCGGCTCGCCACCGACCTCGGCGCCAACGGCTGCAAGGTGATCGTCGACCTGTCGGGCGCGCACCTGAGCGCCGCGCTCGAGGCCCGGCCGTACGTCGTCAAGGTGAGCCACGAGGAGCTCCTGCGCGACGGCCGGGTCGCGGACGACTCCACCGACTCGCTGGCCGGCGCGCTGCACGGGCTGCAGGAGGACGGCGCCGGGCTGGCGCTCGTCTCGCGCGCCGACAAGGGCGCGCTGGCCTTGATCGAGGACCGGGTGTACGAGGTGGACATGCCCAGGATGATCGCCACCGAGCCGCGCGGCGCGGGCGACTCGATGACCGCCGGCATCGCGGCGGTGCTGGCTCAGGGCGGGACCCCGGGTGACGCCGTGCGTACCGGCGCCGCCGCCGGGGCGCTCAACGTCACCCGCCACGGGCTCGGCACCGGGCGCCTCGACGCGGTCCAGGTGCTGACCGAACGGGTGAGACTGACGCCCCTCGACACGAAGGTGCCGGCATGACGCCACGAATCCTGATCACCAACGACGACGGCATCGACTCGCCCGGGCTCCGGCACCTGGCCCGCTCCGCCGCGCGCCAGGGCCTCGACGTCGTCGTCGCCGCGCCGCTCACCGAGGCGAGCGGCAGCAGCGCCGCGGTGACGGCCGTCGAGCAGAACGGCAAGATCGTCGTGCAGCAGCGCGAGCTGACCGGGGTCAGGAACGTACCCGCGTACGGGGTGGCCGCGTCGCCCGCCTACATCGTGCTGCTGGCCCTGCGCGGCGCCTTCGGGCCGCCGCCGACGATCGTCTTCGCGGGGGTCAACCGGGGCGCGAACGCGGGCGCGGCCGTCGTGCACTCGGGCACGGTCGGCGCAACGCTGACCGCGTCCCACGCCGGCCTGCACGGGCTCGCCGTCTCCCTGGACGTGCTCACCCCCGCCAACGCCAAGGGCGAGGTCGAGGTCGACGGCATCGACGACGAGAAGCGGCACTGGGACAGCGCGGCCGAGCTGGCGATCAAGCTGCTGCCCACGCTGACGCACACGCCGGTCGGCACCGTGCTCAACCTGAACGTGCCGGACCTGCACGTGGACGGCATCCGCGGGCTGCGCCGGGCCGGGCTGGCCCGGTTCGGCCAGGTGCAGATGAGCATCGCCGAGGCGGGCGAGGGCTTCGTGCGTACCGCGGTGCAGGCCGCCGACGAGCCGGTCGAGGCGGGCACGGACCTGGCCGCGCTGGCCGAGGGCTTCGCGGTGGTGACACCGATCCGGTCGCCGGCCGAGGCGACGGACGTGACGTTCAACCTCGAGTCGATCGTGGTGCAGACGCCGGCGATCTAGCCGATCAGTTGACGCTCGGGTCCGGCGGGGGCGCGCCGTCCAGGATCCGCCAGAGCGCCAGGGCGGCGTCCACGCTGCGGGGTCGGCCCTCCGGCCGCTTCGCCATGCAGGCGCGGACCAGGTCGCGCAGCTCCGGAGGGAGGCCCGGGATCGCCAGGACCGGCGTCGGCGCCGGGTAGGCGACCCGGCCGGCGGCCACGATCGTCGCCGCGATCGCCGACGGGTACGGCGACCGGCCGGTCAGCATCTCGTAGAGCAGCACGCCCAGCGTGTACACGTCGTCCGCGGGCCGGGCGAACGCCGTCTTCGGGTGCGAGGGCGCCCGGCGGTTGTCGCCGCGCACCACGATCGGCCGCACTCCGGGTTCGCCGGCGCGCAGCGCGGCAGTGGCCAGCCCGAAGTCGATGATCTTTATGGCGCCCGCGCCGACCATCACGTTGCGGGCGCTCAGGTCGCGGTGCACCACGCCGCGGCGGTGCGCGACGGCCAGCACGTCGGCGACCGTCGCGGCGATCCGCACGGCCTCGGGCCAGTCCAGCCGGCCGCCGGCCAGCAACTCGGTCAGCGGCACGCCGGCCAGCAGCTCGAACACCACGTACGGGACCACGGTGCCGTCCGGCAGCGGCGCCTCGCCGTACTCGAAGACGCGGGGCACGCTCGGGTGCCGCAGCCGATCGGTGATCAGTGCCTCGCGGCGGACGTCCTCGCGGGCCCGACGGTCGTCGGCCAGGCTCGGGGCCAGCACCTTGATCGCGAGCTTGCGGCCGCGGCGGGCGTCAACGGCCGAGTACACGGTCGAGACGCCGCCCTGACCGATGGCGCAGATCAGCACATATCGCCCGAGGATCGCGGTGCCCATCGGAAGTTGCGCCACGAATTGGCACTATCCCCTACCGCCGATGGCATCGACAAGCATCTCGGCGATGGTTAAGACAACGAACCTTTTTTCACCCGGTCGGGCCGGCGGGATCCCGGACCAGTCATCCCGCCGGAGACCGTGGTCAGGGCCGAGCGGCGAGCGCCGGCCGGGAAGGATCCGGACAATCAGTGCACGGCTCCGGTGCGCCGAAGAGGCCGAGCAGGCCGGTGACCCACAGCTGGCGGTGCGCGAACCGGCTGGGCCGGGTGACCACCAGCTTGACGCCGCTGACGCTGGCGAGCTGGAAGGCGGCCACCAGGGCGCTGATGCCCACGGAGTCGATGAATGCCACGGCGTGCATGTCGAGCTCGATGCGCTCGGGGTGTCCCGCGGTGAGCAGCTCCGCCACGGCGTCCTTGATCTGGTACGCGTTCTCGACGTCGATCTCGCCGCTCGGTGAGATCTCCACCACCCGATCGGGCAGCGTCGACGTCGTTATCGACAGCGTCACGCCAATACCTCCACCCGCCCGGGATATCCAGGCGTCTTCTCCTCGAAACGAGGGCGGCCCGAACCGAGGCCGTCCTCATCCGGGGGGCAGCGGAGACCACCCCCGTCGGGTCCGGTGAAACTGCCCTGAACCGTAGTGCCCGAACCTGGCAGGTGGCTGTGTGCCACGTCTTTAACCGCTGCAAGCGTAACCAGCCATGTCCACCGTTTAATCCCGCCGAGGCCCGTCGAATTTCCGAGCGGCTCCGGACATACACCGGGGTTTACCCCCGGCCCGGGCGGGGCAACCTTGCGGGCGAACGCCCAATGCCGGTTCGGCGATCGCAGGAGGTAACGGAAGATGTTCTCGCGCAGGAGCACCGCCGAGCGCACCGCGGCACAGGCCTGGGACTACCTCGCGTCGGCCATGGCGACGGCCGGCGAGGGCGTGATGGACGCCGGCAGACACACCGCGGACCTGGCCGGCACCGGCGCGTCGGCGGCCGGCGCACAGGCGTCGAGGCTCACCGGCCGGGCCGGGCGCCGCAGCTCGCGGCTGGCACACCGGACGGCCCGGCGCACCTCCCGGCTCGCCGACCGGGCCGGCAGCGCGCTGAACACGGTGAGCGACGAGGCGTGGGCCCGGGCCAACCTGGCCGCGAACGCGCTGGCCGGGCGCCGGCCGGGCCTGCCCTGGGGCCTGATCGTCGGCGCCGGCCTGATCGGTGCCGCGCTGGGCTGGGCCGCCGCGTCGACGGCGCAGGCCGCGGTGCAGCGCCAGGCGGAGAACGAGGAGCTGGAGCGGGCCGAGACGGCCACGATCATCACTCCGGCGTACGACAACTGACTGTCGCACCCCGCCCCTAGGCTCCGGGCATGGAGCCTGTGTTCTTCGCCGACGCGGCCGAGCTGCGCGCCTGGTTCGCCGAGCACCACGCCGACGCGCCCGAGCTGTTCGTCGGCTACTACAAGAAGCACACCGGTCGGCCGACGGTCCAGCACCACGAGGCCATCGAGCAGGCGCTCTGCTTCGGCTGGATCGACAGCATCGGCCGGCGCATCGACGAGGACCGTTACCAGGTCCGGTTCACGCCCCGGCGCAGGGGCAGCGTGTGGAGCGCGATCAACGTCGCCAAGATCGCCGAGTTGACCGCGGTGGGCAAAATGCATCCGGCCGGCCTGCTGGCGTTCGAGAACCGCAAACCCGAACGGGTGGCGGCCTACTCATATGAGCAGCCCGCCGGCGTTGTTCTCGATGAACGGCAGACGGCGAGCTTCAAGAGCGAGGAGGGGGCATGGGAGTGGTTCTCAGCGCAGCCGGCCTCTTACCGCCGCGCGGCGACGCACTGGGTGGTCAGCGCAAAACGGGCGGACACCCGGGAGCGGCGCCTGGCTCAGCTCATCGCCGACTCGGCGGCCGGACGCACGGTACCGCCACTGACTCGCAGATGAATGATCTTCGCGTCCGTTCCGCAACCGACCGACCTCCCCGGGAAGCACCGTGAATCTGTACAGTTGTGCCCGGCCAACAGCTCGGCCGGAGCAGGTCGTGTTCCGTCCGTGCCGACACCCGAGTAGATAGGTCCAGCTGGTGCTCAGTTCGGGAAGTCTCCTGGACAACCGCTACCGGTTGGACGAGCGCATCGCCACCGGTGGCATGGGTGACGTGTGGCGCGGCACCGACGTGGTGCTCGGCCGCACGATCGCCGTCAAGGTGCTGCGCACCGCGATGCTCGCCGACCCGGAGTTCGCCGCCCGCTTCTACGGCGAGGCGCGGATGATGGCCGCCTTCCGCCACCCCGGCGTCGTCGAGGTCTACGACTACAGCGCCGGCGACGCCAACGACGAGGACAACTGCGCCTACCTCGTGATGGCGTATGTGGACGGCGAGCCGCTCTCCACCCGGCTCAAGGAGCAGGGCCGCCTCGGCGTTGCCGAGACCATGTCGATCGTGGCGCAGGCGGGCGACGCCCTGCACGCCGCGCACGAGAACGGCACCGTGCACCGCGACGTCAAGCCCGGCAACCTGATCGTCAAGCCCAACGGCACCGTGATCCTGGTCGACTTCGGCGTGGCCCGCTCCGCCGCCGTGACCAGCGTGACCGGCCTCAACGCGATCGTCGGCACGGCGCTGTACATGGCGCCCGAGCAGGTCGCCAAGGGCAACGTCACCCCGGCGACGGACGTGTACGCCCTCGGCGCGGTCGCGTACCACTGCATCGCGGGGCACCCGCCGTTCGACGGCGACAACGCCCTGCAGGTCGCGCTGCGTCACCTCGAGGACGACCCGGAGCCGCTGCCGGCCAACGTGGTGCCGCCGGCCGTGCGCGAGCTGATCAGCCGCGCGATGTCGAAGCACCCGGACGACCGGTTCGCCAACGCCGCCGAGTTCGCCGACGCCGCGCTCGCCGCCTCCGGAGCGCTCGACTGGCGCGGACAGACCAGCGCCTCGCTCACCGGGACGTCCCTGCGCCGCCCGTCGATGCTGAGCCCCGCGTCGGCCGGCACCACGCTGGGCGGCGCCTCGCTGACCGGGACGGCGCTCACCCGGCCGATGAGCCCGGCCGCGCCGGGCCGCGTCCTGCCGGGTCAGCGCAACCTGCTCGAGGCCGCGCCGGCGATGCCGGAGACGTTCCCCCGCCGGCGGGGCCGGTCGTGGAACGAGCTCGCCGTGCTGCTCACCGTGATCGGGCTCTTCATCGTGGCCGGTGGGCTGGCCCTGGCGATCGCCATGCAGCCCGGCGGCAACGAGAGCGGCCCGAACTCCGACAAGGGCGTCGTGCCGGCGGGACCGAGCGCCGACCCGGAGGAGTCCGAGGAGCCGCTCGAGCCGACCGTGGCACCGACCCGGAACCAGAACCAGCCGAACAACCCGCCGCGGTCCAACCGCACGACGCCGCCGAGCAAGACCGCGTCCGCCACGGCCACCCCGACCACCCCGCCGGCGACGACCGAGCCGACCACCCCGCCGGCGACCGAGCCGACCTCGACCACCCCGCCCACCACGCCGGCGACGACGACCGAGCCGACCAAGCCGCCGGAGGGCGGCGACGGCGGCGGCACCCTCACCGGCAACTGAACGCTTGACCCTCACACGGTGTCAGACGCCAAGGTGAGGAGAACATGTTCAGTATCGGAGACTTCGCCGCCCTGGGCCGTGTGTCGGTGCGCATGCTGCGCCACTACGACGCGATCGGCCTGATCCGCCCTGCCCGTGTCGATGAGTCCAGCGGCTACCGGTACTACACCGCCGCGCAGCTGGCCCTGCTCAACCGGGTGATCGCGCTCAAGGACCTCGGCTTCACGCTGCAGCAGGTCCAGGTGCTGATCGACGAGAAGGTCGACACCGGTGAGCTGCGCGGCATGCTGCGCCTGCGCCGGGCCCAGCTCGCCGAGGAGATGGCCGCCGGCACCGCACGGCTGGCCCTGGTCGACGCGCGTCTGCGATTGATCGAGACGGAGGGACACATGGACACCGGGGACGTCATCCTCAAGAACATCCCGGCGGTACGCGTCGCGGAGCTGTCGGCGCCCGCCTCCAGCTACGACGGGCCGGACATCAGCACCGCGCTCAGCCCGCTGTATCCGCAGCTCATCGAGCGGCTGGAGAGCGGCGGCGTGACGATCAGCGGTCCGCCGATGGCCTACTACCTGCCGGACCCGAGCGGCCCGGGCGACGAGTCGATCACCGTGCACGCCGCGTTCCCGATCACCGGCGACGTGCCGGCCGACCCGGGCTTCCAGGTCGTCGACCTGCCGGCCGTCGAGCGGGCCGCGACGCTGCTGCACCACGGCCCGATGTCGGAGGCGTTCCGCACCGGCCAGCTGATCGCGAACTGGATCGACGACAGCGGCTACCAGACGGTCGGCAGCGGGTACGCCCGCGAGATCTACCTGGACTGCCCGATGGACGACCTGAGTAAGTGGATCACCGAGATGCAGGTGGCGGTGGCGCCGGCCACCTGACGGCGACCCCGGGCGGGGCGGGCGGGCCGAGCGGAATGGGCTGACCGGGCGGGCCGGTGCGCACGAACAGGCCGATCGGCCGGTGGTGCGGGCTTGGGCGGCAAGGAGTGCTCAACTCCAGCGGCCGCAGGCCGATGAGTTGGGCCACTGGCACGGCATTGCTCCCGAGCCGCTACCGGAAAGGCCCCGCATGACCTCGCAGGATCCGTACGGCACGCAGGAGTTGCCGCGGTTCGCCACAGGCTACGCACAGTACCCGCCGGCACCGGATCACTACGCGCCGTCCGTCTCCTCCCCGCCCGCGGGCCCGGCCGACGGGTTCCGGGCCGTGGCGTACCCGCAGGAGGGCGCGGCCTACTCTCCCGAGCCGGTGCCGTACCCGCAGCTGACCGTCGCCGGCGTCCAGCTCGGGGCGTCCGGGCAGCACCAGGGCGGCGCCGCGCCCGCCTACGCGCCGGAGGCGACGCCCGCCGGCGCCCCGCAGGGCGGCGGCGACGCGGACGACGACGGCTACCCGGAGACGAGCGGCCTGCGGCGGCACGGTGCCCACCTGCCCGGCGGGGAGGTCGCCTACCCGCCCGCGGTCGCTCCGTCCCTCCCGGCGAGCGGCCCGGCCCGGCCCGGCCCGTATCCCCCGGCCGGCTACGCCCCGGCAGGTGCCCCGGCCGGCTACGCCCCGACCGGCTACGCACCGTCCGGCTACGGCCCGGCGGGCGGCCCGGCGCCGGTTGCCGGGGCCGCGCCCTCGGCGTATCCGACCTCGCCCCCGTGGGCGGCCACGGCCCAGCTCAGCCCCGTCACCGCGCACACGGTGCCCGCGCAGCCGGCGACCGAGCACGGCAGCCTGCTGGTCCCGTACCCGGACGAGATGCGCAACGCCTCGCGCGCCCACCCGCCGGCGGTCTGGCCGGTCACCGTGTTCACCCTGCTCTTCGGGGTCCTCGGGGTGATCTCCGCGGCCCGCCGCGCGGCCGACGCCCGGCGCGGGCGCAACAGCACCGCGCCCTACTGGGTCACGTTCCTGGTCACGCTCGCCGCCTCCTCGTTCATCTGGTTCGTGGTCGGCGCGGTGGTCATCGAGCCGCTCTTCACCGACATCCGTGAGGGTCAGCGACTCGCGGCGGTGGAGGACTCCGTCCTGCACGACGGCCAGCTCCAGAAGGCGAACATCACCGCGGACAAGGCCGAGTGCCGGGCCATCGCCGAACGCGGCGCCGACGGCATGCGCGAGTACCTGTGCCGGTTGACCCTCAACGACGGGCGCACCGCGACGCTCACGCTGACCGCGGACGCCGACGGCACCTGGGTGTCCCGGTCCGCGGACTGACGCACGGCGCCCGATCGGCGCCGCCGAGATAGTCCCCCGCTGGTGCATGGACCTGCTGGGGTGGGCGGGTGGCCGTCGTGGTGCTCCGGGGGGAGCATCACGACGGCACCTGCCGTTCACTTCAGATCAGAAGACCGGAACGCCCTCGCGGACCAGCCGCCAGTTCGGCACCGAGAAGTCCGCCGGGTTGATCTCACCCTTGGCCTGCGCCCAGTCGATCAGCAGCTGCCTGATCTCCTGCTGCGCGTTGTAGACCTGGGTCTTCACGATGCCCGGGAAGTTGCCGCCGCCGCTGCGCCGGTAGTTGTTCACGGCCACCACGAACTGCGCGTCCGCCGCCACCGCCGCGCCCGCGATCTCCAGGCGGGTGATCCGGTCGCCGACCGGCCGGCTGACGTCGATGTCGTAGTCGACGCCCGAGAACACGTCGTAGTTGTAGTCGGGCACCTTCGGGTCGTTGAGCGTCGCCGGGTCCGGCGTCGCGCCGACCGGCAGCGTCACGAAGTACTTCGCCGAGTACTCCAGGTACGCCCGCACCTCGGCGCCGGTCAGCACGACCGCCTCGAGGGTGTTGTCGTAGATGTAGAGCCCGGCCACGTCCTTGATCTTGACGTCGCCCTTCGGGAACACCGCGGTGCGGCTGAACGGCGCCGCGATCGACAGCACCGGCAGAGCCGCGTACGCGGTGCCGGCCAGGGCCGCCGTCACCGTGTCGGTCTGCACCTTGTTGATGTAGTCCAGGATCGGCGTGTCCTTGTAGCGCGACTCCGCCGCGGACAGCTCCTCGGTCGACGTGGCGACGACCTGGTTCACGTAGGCGACCGTCTTGGCGTGCTGCGCGCGTACCGCCGCGAGCACCTTCGGGTCCTCGGCCACCGTGTTGGTGTTCAGCAGGTCCGACTTCTTCTCGGTGATGGTCCACCGGCCGCGGTCGCGGGTCAGGGTGAAGTCCATCCGGACGAGCCGCTGGCCCCACCGCGACGGCTCGGCGAGCAGCACCTGCGCGCCGGTCGCGGCGTTGGTCACGAAGCGCTGCGGAACGCTGGCGTGCGCGTGCCCGAACAGGATCGCGTCGATGCCCGGCACCTGCTCGGCGATCAGCGCGCTCGGGTTCTCGTTGGGCAGCTCCGGGCCGTAGCTGGAGGTGCCGCTGTCGCCGCCGTGCGCGGAGATCAGCACGAGGTCGGCGCCGCGGGCCCGCATGATCGGCACCCACTTCGCGGCGGTCGCGACCATGTCGTCGAAGCGCAGCCTGCCCTCGACGTTGGCCTTGTCCCAGATGGCCACGCCCGGGTTGGTGAGGCCCAGGATCCCGACCCGCAGCGTCGGCGCGCGGTGCCCGAGCGAGACCTTCTTGATCACGTACGGCGTGAAGGCCGGCCGGCCGGTGCGGACGTCGACGGCGTTGGCCGCCAGCGCCGGGAAGCCGAGCTGGCGGATCCAGAGGTTGAGCAGCGGCAGTCCGTAGTTGAACTCGTGGTTGCCCAGGGTGACGGCGTCGTAGTGCAGCACGTTCATCGCCCGGGCCATCGGGTGCCGCTCGCCGGTCGTGGTGATGGGCTCCTGCTTGGCGTAGTACGTGGCCAGCGGCGTGCCCTGGATCGTGTCGCCGGCGTCGAGCACGAGCGTCGCCTTGCCCCGCCGCTCGTCCCGGATCTGGTTCACCAGCCCGGCGAGCTTGGCCACGCCGACGTCGTTGTGCGCGCTGTCGTCGTACTCCAGGTCCTTGTAGTAGTCCCAGTTGTAGACGTTGCCGTGCGTGTCGGAGGTGCCGAGCACGGTGAGGTCGTAAGTCTTCGGGGCGGGCTGACCATGGCCGTGCGCCGGCGCGGCCTCGGCGGTTTCGCCGAGAACGAGGGGTATGGCGGCTCCGGCAGCGGCGGCGGCAAGCACGCCGCGCCGCGAAACGCCTGCGGGAAGGGTCATCGGGAACCTTTCGAAGGGAGGTAGCGGGGCGCCTCGTGGGCGCCCAAGAGGCACCATAACCGCCGATGCATCGGCAGGCGAGGTCAACCGGCAGACGTCGATGGCCTCGCCCGGCGGCGCGAAATACCACCGGGAGCGGGCATCTCGTAGGATCGCCGCCATGCCTGCGCAGCCGGATCTGCCGCTGCGTCCCATGACTCTCGGCGAGACCCTGGACGCGGCGATCTCGCTCCTGCGTGCTCGGGCCGTCCCGCTGCTCGCCGCCGCCGCCGTGCTAGCCGTGCTCGAGCAGGTCCTGATGGTCTCCCTGCGTACCGCGGTGTTCGCCACCCCGCCCTACTACGGGCCGGCCCGCGGCCACTTCGGCGCGTGGTGGGCCGCCACCGCCGCCGGGTTCGCCACCGAGGCCTTCATCCTCACGCTGCTCGGCGCGCTCGCCGCGGCCGCCGCCGGGCCCGCGCTGATCGGCCGCTCGGTCCGGCACCGCGAGCTCTGGCCGCGGACCCGGCCCGTCGCGACCGTCTGCACGGCGGTGCTGCTCGGCGTCCCCGGCGGGGCCGGGTTCCTGTTCGGCGCCGTGCCGTGGCTGATCCTGTTCGGGTTGTTCGGCTTCGCCACCGCGGTGCTGGTCATCGACCGGTCCGCCAATCCGTTCACCGCGCTCGGGCGCTCCGCCGGGCTCGCCGCCCGGGGCGGCCTTCGCGGCTTCTGGACGTTGCTGGCCGCCTATGTCACCTGGTTCGCCGTCCGGCTCGCGCTGGGCAGCGGATGGGTGACGCTGTTGTCGCTGATCAGCGGCGGCGACCCGGCCTGGCTCAGCTGGGTCACCCCGGCGTCCTGGGCGATCGCCAACACGGTGGCCTACGCCGCGCTCGCCTGCGTCGCCGCCGTGGTGTCGCTCGAGACGCGGATCCGCACCGAGGGGCTCGACATCGCCATCGGGCGGGCGCGGGCGCGGGGCGAGGACGACTCCGCTCCCCTGGTGTACACGAGATGACCCGGGCCTGGGACGAGTTCGCGGCCGCGGTCTTCGACGTCGTGCCGCCGCAGACCCTGCTGCTGCTCATGCTGCTGCTGGCCGGGCTGACCGGCGCGCTCTGGTACTGGTTCCCCGCGTGGGTGCCGCGCCGGTGGCCGCGCTGGCGGATGCCCCGGTTCCGGCTGCCGCGGCTGCGGCTGCCGCGCTTTCGGCGTACCGGAAAACCGAAGGCCGCCGAGGCGGAGCCGGAGCCGGCCTTCGCGCCGACCGTGGTGCTCGCCGACGGCACCCTGCTGGCCGACCGGCTCGCCGCCGAGGGCCGCTACGCCGAGGCCATCCGGCAGCGGCTGCGTGACATCGTCGGCGACCTGACCGCCGCGGGCGTCGTCGCGCCGCTGCCCGGCACGACCGCCGCCGAGGTCGCGGCCGCGGCGGCCGCGCACCGCCCGGCGGTGGCCGGTTCGCTGGGCGGCGCGACCGACCTCTTCTCGGAGATCTGGTACGGCGACCGCACCGCCCTGCCCGCACACGACGAGCGCATGCGCTCCCTCACCGGGGACGTGCGCCTGCGGATGCGCGAGGGCACACCGTGAGGCCCCGCCGCCGGCTGCGGTTCGCGCTGCCGTTCGCCGTCGTCGCCGGCCTGGTGACGATCACCGCGATCGCGCACGTCGTGCAGCAGCCGGACCCGACCGACGCGTCCTACCTCTCGCCGACCAGCGACGCGGGTGACGGCGCGCGCCTGCTGGCCGACCGCCTGACCGCCGGCGGCGTACAGGTGGACGTGCGGACCACGAGCACCGACGCGCTGGCCGCCGCCGCCTCGGGCGGCCCCGCGACGATCCTGGTGACGACGCCGGAGCTGGTCAATCCGGTCTACCTCGGCCGGCTGGCGTCGCTGCCGCCGCAGCTGCGGGTGATCTTCGTGGCGCCCGAGGCGCAGCAGGTGCGGACCGCGGGCTTCGACATCGCGGTGGGCGGGCCCCGCTGGACGGCCGCGGCGCCGCAGCCCGGCTGCTCGGCGGGCTTCGCCGGCGCGGCCGGGCCGGCCGCCGCGCTGCGCCGCAGCTACGACCCGCGCGGCTACGACGCGGTGCGGTGCTACCGGGACGGCCTCGTCGAGTTGAGTACCGCCCGCGCCGCGATCACGTTGATCGGCGCCGCCGACCCGTTCCGCAACGACCGCGCCGGGGAGCACGGCAACCAGGCCCTCGCCGTCGGCCTGCTGGCGCGCGACCCCCGGGTGATCTGGCTCGACCTGCACGAACGGGAGCCCGACCCGGTCACCGACCTCTTCCCGCAGGAGGAGCCGGAACCGGGCACCGATCCGGCGGGCGAGCCCGGCAGCGGTACCGGCGACGAGCCCGGCGGCGGGCAGCCGGGCGATCCGGCCGACGATCCGGAGAGCGGCGGGAACGGCGACCGCAACGGCGAGCCGGACGGCGGGCAGAGCGACCAGGCGCAGGGCGGCGGCAACCCGGTCACCGACAGTCCTCTGGCCAGGGCCTTCCCGCCCGCGGTCTGGGCCACCCTGGCGCTGCTCGCGCTGGCCGCGCTCGCCCTGGCCGCCGCCTCGGCGCGGCGACTGGGCGCGCCGGTCGCCGAGCCCCTGCCGGTCCGGGTCCGGGCCGCCGAGACGGTACGCGGCCTCGGCGGGCTGTACCGGCGGGCCGGCGCGCGCGGCAACTCGCTCGCGACGCTGCAAGCGGCCGCCTGTCGCCGGCTCACCGAGCACTTCGGAATGCCGCCCGACGCCGGCGTGGACGAGGTGGCCGAGCGCGTCGCCCCCGTCATCGGCCGGCCGGTCACCGAGGTGCGGCACATGCTCGGCGGCGGCGTCGAGGACAGCGACGAGGAACTGGCCCGCGCCGCGACGACCGTGCAGAACCTGGTCCGCTACGTGACCGGGCGGCAGAACTGGCGACAGGGACCTGACGAGGGGATAGTGACGTGACGTCTTCCGTACCGGTGGAGGCCATCGCGGCCCGCGATGCGCTGCAGCGCCTGCGGAACGAGGTCGCCAAGGCGGTCATCGGCCAGGACGCCGTGGTCGGCGGCGTGGTCATCGCACTGCTCTGCGGCGGCCACGTGCTGCTCGAGGGCGTGCCCGGCGTGGCGAAGACGCTGCTGGTCCGCGCACTGGCCGCCGCGCTGGACCTGGACACCAAGCGCGTGCAGTTCACCCCGGACCTGATGCCCGGCGACGTGACCGGCTCGCTGGTCTACGACGCGCGCAGCGCCGCGTTCAACTTCCGGCCCGGCCCGATCTTCACGAACCTGCTGCTCGCGGACGAGATCAACCGGACCCCGCCGAAGACGCAGGCGGCGCTGCTCGAGGCCATGGAGGAGCGCACGGTCAGCACCGACGGCGAGACCCGCCGGCTGCCCGAGCCGTTCATCGTGGTCGCCACCCAGAACCCGATCGAGTACGAGGGCACGTACCCGCTGCCGGAGGCGCAGCTCGACCGGTTCCTGCTCAAGCTCGCCGTGCCGCTGCCGCAGCGCGACGAGGAGCTGGGCGTGCTGCGGGCGCACCACAACGGCTTCGACCCGCGCGACCTCAAGGCCGCCGGCGTCGGACCGGTCGCCACCGCCGCCGACCTGGCCGCAGGCCGGGCCGCCGCCCGCGGGGTCGCCGTCGCCGAGCCGGTGCTGGAGTACGTGGTGGACCTGTGCCGGGCCACCCGGACCTCCCCCGCGCTGGAGCTGGGCGCGTCGCCGCGCGGCACCACGGCCCTGCTGGCCGTCGCGAAGGCCCGGGCCTGGCTCAGCGGGCGCGACTACGTGCTGCCCGACGACGTCAAGGCGTTCGCCGTCCCGACGCTGCGGCACCGGGTCCGGCTGCGCGCCGAGGCCGAACTGGACGGCGTCTCGACCGACTCGGTGCTGCGGACCGTGCTGGGCGCCGTGCCCGCACCCCGCTGAGCGCGTGGTCACCAGGCGCTTCGCGCTGCTGCTGGCGCTCGGCGTACCGCTGCCGGCGCTGGTCGGGTCGCCGTGGCTCGCCACGCTCGCCGTCGCCGGGCTCGCCGCCGCCGCGGCCGTGCTGGACCTGCTGATCGCGGCCCCGCTGACCGGGGTGACGCTGCGCCGCGAGGCCGAGGCGACGGTGTGGCTGGGCGAGACGACCGCGGCGACGCTGACCGTCGGCAACGCCGGCGACCGGCGGATGCGGCTGCGGCTGCGCGACCGCTGGGTGCCCTCGGCGGGCGCCGGCAACGCCGAACACCGGCTCGACCTGCCGCCCGGCGAACAGCGCGAGGTGGTCACCACGCTGACGCCGACCCGGCACGGCGACCGGCCGGCCGTGCGGGTGACGCTGCGCTCGTGCGGTCCGCTCGGCCTCGCGTACCGGCAGCGGCGGCAGCGGTGGAACGACGCCGTCACCCCGGAGTCGACGCTGCGGGTGCTGCCGCGCTTCCCGTCCCGGCGGCTGCTGCCGGAGAAGCTGGCCCGGCTGCGCATCTTCGACGGCGCCGTGGTGACCCGCGGGCGGGGTCAGGGCACCGAGTTCGACGTGCTGCGCGAGTACGTGATCGGCGACGACGTCCGCTCGATCGACTGGCGGGCCAGCGCCCGTACCCATGACGTGGTGGTCCGGACCTGGCGCCCGGAGCGCGACCGCCGGGTGGTCTGCGTGCTGGACACCGGCCGGACCTCGGCGGCGCGGATCGGCGACGAACCCCGGCTCGACGCCGCGATCGACGCGGCGCTGCTGCTGGCGGTGCTCGCCTCCAAGGCCGACGACCGGGTCGACCTGCTGGCGGTCGACACCGTCGTGCGGGCCAAGGTGGAGGGTGGCGGGCACCGCACCAAGCTCCCCCGGCTGATCGGCTCGATGGCGGCCCTGGAGCCGGCGCTGGTGGAGACCGACTTCGGCCTGGCCGTGGCCGACCTGCTGCGCCGCGACCACAAGCGCTCGCTGGTGGTGATCTTCTCGGCGCTGGACGCCGCGCCGATCGTCGAGGGCCTGCTGCCGATGCTGACCCGCCTGACCACCCGCCACCGGATCGTCCTGGCCAGCGTCCGCGACCCGGAGACCGCGCAGCTGGCCCAGCTGCCGGAGGTGGACGCCACCGCCGAGGCCGTGCACGTCGCCGCGGCCGCCGAGCTGGCGCTGGCCGAGCGCGGCCGGGTGCGCGCCCTGCTGGAGCAGCAGGGCGTGATCGTGGTGGACGAGCTTCGCGACGGCTTCGCCTCGAAGGTCGCCGACGTATACCTGATGCTCAAGGCGGCCGGACGGCTGTAGCCGCGGCCCGCGTGGTGAGATGTGGCATGGCTGACGAACCGCGGACCTCAGAGCGGCGCAAGGCGGACGTGCTGGAGAAGCTGAGCGCGCGGGTCGCCGACACGTGGGTGGCCACCTCCGACGGCGACGGTCCGTACCTGGTGCCGCTCACGATGGCCTGGTTCGACGACCGGATCGTGCTCGCCACGGCGCGGGACTCGCCGACCGCCCGCAACCTCGTCGCGCGGGGCGATGCCCGGCTTGCGCTGGGGCACACCCGCGACGTGGTGATGATCGATGCCTCGCTGGAGCGCACGATCCCGGTCGCCGACGCCGGCGCGGTGGGCGATGCCTACGCGGCGCAGAGCGACTGGGATCCGCGTACGGCGGGCGACTCCTACGTCTTCCTCGTTCTGGTGCCGGCCCGGGTACAGGCCTGGCGCGAAGTGAACGAGATCCCCGGCCGCACCCTGATGCGCGACGGCGCCTGGCTGGCCTGATCGCGGCTCACGGGCGGCGCCGGGCGATCAGCTCCGGCAGGTCGGCCACCGAGTCGATGACGTGCGCGGCCCGTGCCAGGGCGTCGTTGTCGCGCTGGTCGGTGTACTTGCCGGTGCGCACCTGGACGCTGATCGCGCCTCCCGCGTTCGCCATCTCGATGTCGGTGCTGCGGTCGTCGCCCACCACCCACGGCCGCGCCGACTCCGTGGCGAGCCGCAGGAAGTCCTGGCTGGGCTTGCCCAGCACGCGCGCCGGCCGCTCGGCGGCGTACTCGACGGCGGCGACGACCGCGCCCGTGTCCACATGGTCCCCGTCCGCCGCGCGGTAGTAGCGGCCGCGCTGCAGGGCCATCAGCTCGGCGCCGGCCCGCACCGCCCGGAAGGCGGCGTCCAGGTACGGGTAGGACAGCGTCTGCCGGCAGTCGCCGATGACGACGTGGCTGGCCGTCGGCGCCTCGTCGGGGCTCACCAGCCGCCCGTGACGGGCCAGCTCGTTCCGCACTGGTTCGTCGGCGAGGACGAGAACCCGGCAGCCGGGCGCCGACGCCAGCACCCGCTGCGCCGCGGTGACCGGCGTGAACAGCTCCCCCGACGCGACGGGGATGCCCAGCCGCTGTATCCGGTGCAGCAGCGTCGCCTCGGGCTGCGAGTCGGTGTTGGTGAACACCCGCACCACGTGGCCGGCGCGCCGGAGTTCCGCCATCGCCCGCGCCGCGCCCGGTATCGGATCCCCGTGCTCGTGGAGCGTGCCGTCCAGGTCGAGCAGGACCGTCTGCGATTCCACGGCTGCACCTTATCTCCGGGCGACCACCGGCATATTTGCCGAATGCCCCATCGAAGGCTTGTTATGCCACATAAGTTACTAATATGCAGGTATTTGTCCGAGTTCCGGCCGCCGCGCTGTCGTTGATCCTGGCCACCGGCGCGACGCCGGCCGCCGCCGCGCCGGCGCCGTTGCGCTGGGAGCACGTCGGCTACGACGCCGAGAACAGCTACTTCAACCCGCACGAGAACGTGATCACCGCGGCGACGGTCGGGCGGCTCGCCAAGAAGTGGTCGGTGCCGCTGCGCAAGGGTGACAGCTGCGCCGGATTCGGCGCGCCGGTGATCGCCGGCGGGCGCATCTTCGTCGGCGATCAGGCCGGGATCTCGGCGTACTCGGCGGCGACCGGCGCCAAGAAGTGGAGCTTCGACTGGGACGAGTTCGGGGAGGGCAATCCCCCGCGGATGGCGATCGTCGGCGGCCTGCTCGTCGCCGGATACAACGACTGCTACTCGATGAGCGACCCGAACTCCCAGGTGATCGCGCTCGACGTGGCGACCGGGAAGCGACGCTGGGCCGGCGCCTCCCCGCTGGTCGGCGGCCTGGTGATGGACAAGGGCGTGATCCTGGCCTCGGACACCGACATCTACGGCGACACGCAGACCGTGGCCTACCGGGTACGCGACGGCAAGCAGCTGTGGAGGGTGGAGAACCGCCGCGCCGCCGGTGTCTCCGCCGACGGCACCGTCCCGGCATTCACCACCGACGACGAGGGCGTGCGGGCCGGCGAGACGGTGGCCTTCGACATCACCAGCGGTGCCGTGCGCTGGACCAGGAAGGGCTACCTGTCCGCCGACGCCGCGAGCCCGGCCGGCGACACGTTCTACGGCGCCGACGCCAAGGACAAGCTGGCGGCCGTCAGCGTCAAGGACGGCTCCCCTCGCTGGACTGCGCCGCCGCCCGGGCAGTCCTACGCGCCGATCGCGACGGACGGCGCCCGGGTGTACCGCTCGTCCGACCAGACCGTCACGGCGTTCAACGCCCGTACGGGTAAGCGGGTCTGGAGCCGGAAACTGGCGAGCTTCGCCGGTCAGCCGCTGGTGGCCGGTGGCCTGGTCTACGCCGGCGACGTCGCCCTGGACGCCGAGCGCGGCAAGGTGATCGACGACGTGCCGGCGTTCGAGGGCGACGTCGCCGTGACAGGCGGCATGCTCTACCAGGCCAACGAGGGGCTGCTCACCGCGTACGCGATTCGCTGACGCCCGGTTAACGTCACCGGGTGGCTTCCTCGTCCGCGCGGGTCAGCGCCGAGCGTCCCTTCTACAGCCTGCACGCCGACGCTTACGACGCGCTGATCACCGACCCGGTCGAGCCGTGGACCGACGCGGTGCATGACCGGCTCGTGCGGGCCGGCCGGCACCGGGCCGCGGTGCTGGACGCCGGATGCGGCACCGGCAGGCACGCCGCGGCCCTCATCGGCAGAGGCCATCGGGTCGATCTCGCGGACGCCTCCCGCGAGTTGCTGGCGCGGGCCGGCGCGCGCTGCCCAGACGCGCGTGCGCTGCTGGTCGACCTGTGCGCCATGGATCCCGGCGCCCGCTACGACGCCGTGACCTGCCGGGGCGTCCTCAACGACATGACCACCGACGACGAGCGCGACGCGGCGGTCAGATCGCTGACAGCCTGCCTGTTGCCGGGCGGGCTGCTCTTCCTGGACGTGAGGGAGGCGGAGGCCTCCAGGCTCCGGGCCGACGGCGGCGAGCGGCGCGTCGTCGCCGAGCTGGGCGACGCCGGCAAACTGAGGTTCTCCGCCCGCACCACCTGGCAGCGAGGGCTGCTCCAGGTGGAGGAACGGTATGAGCTCGTCGTGGACGGCCAGGCCACGACGTGCTCCACCTACGACTTCACCATGCGGCCGTGGTCCCGGGCCGAGCTGGCGTCCGCGCTGCGGCGAAACGGCATGCGGCACATCGACATCGCCGCCGGCGTCGGCCGCCGCACCCCGGACCGGTTGTTCGTGGTCGCCTCGTGACGCCGCGGCGTCAGCCCTTGCGCAGGGAGGTCACGACCGCGCGGGCCGTGTCGGCGCTCGACTGGGGGTTCTGGCCGGTGATCAGGTTGCCGTCACTGACGACCGTGTTGCTCCAGGCCGGGCCGGACTCGATCACCGCGCCCAGGTCGCGCAGCCGCGACTCCACCAGGTAGGGCGTGCGGTCGCCGAGTCCGCCCTGGCGCTCCTCGTCGTCGGTGAAGACGGTGAGCCGGCGCCCGGCGAACAGGAACCGCCCGTCCGCGCCGACGGCGCCCAGCAGCCCTGCCGGGCCGTGGCAGAGGGCCGCGACGGTCAGCCGGCGGGCGTCCGCCTCGGCGAGGATCCGCGCCAGGTCCGGGTCGGTGGCCAGGTCGGCCATCGGCCCGTGCCCGCCCGGCAGGTAGACCGCGTCGTAGTCGGCGGCCCGCGCCTGCGCGAGGACCAGCGGACGCTGCAGCTCCGCCGAGATCGAGTCGAGGTAGGCGCGCAGCTCGCGGGCGTCCTCGGCGGAGACGCCGCCGCGCTCGTCGAGGCTGATCGGGTCGACCGGCGCGGGGCGGCCGCCGGGCGTCGCGATCCGCACGTCCAGGCCGGCCTCGCGCAGGATCCGGTGCGACGCGGCGACCTCCTCGGCCCAGAAGCCGGTCGGGTGGCTGCCGCCGTCGGCCAGGGTGAGCGAGTCCGCCGCCGTGACGACCATGAGTACCGAGGACATCGGGTCTCCTTCGAAGCTTCGTGAATCGGGCGGGCCGGGTGCCCGGCCCTCATAGGGAAACTATCTCCGTACCCGCGAAGTGATATAAGAATCCTTATGACAGGCGGCGGACATGGACCTTGATCTGCTCGCGGTCTTCCTGGACATCTACCGCACCGGCTCGCTGTCCGCGGCCGCCGGCCTGCGCGGCGTCAGCCAGCCCGCGATCAGCGGCCAGCTGGCCCGCCTCGAGCGGGAGGTCGGCGCGCCCCTGTTCGTGCGCACGCACCGCGGCGCCACCCCGACCGAGCGCGCCGACGACCTCGCCCGCCGCGCCGGGCCGCACCTGGACGCGCTGCGCCGGTCGCTGGCCACCGGCGAACCGGCGCCCGAGCCGCTCGGCACGATCCGGATCGGCGGCCCGGCCGAGGGCATGACCGCCCGCATCCTGCCCGCGCTCGCCCCGCTGGTCGAGGGCGGGCTGCGGGTCCGGGCGAGCTTCGGACTCGCCGCCGACCTGCTGACCGCGCTCGCCCGCGGCGAGCTGGACCTGGTCGTCTCCGCGATCCGGCCGACGGCCCGCGGCCTGCTCGCGACGCCGCTCATCGACGAGGAGTTCGTGCTGCTCGGCCCGCCGTCGCTGGCCCGCACCGTCGACCCGGCGGCGCTGGCCACCGATCCGCTGCGGGCGCTCGCGCACCTGCCGCTCGTCGCGTACGCGGAGGATTTGCCGATCATCCGGCGCTACTGGCGTTCCGAGTTCGGCCGCCGGCCGCCCAACGAGGTGGTCCTGACCGCGCCGGACCTGCGGGCGGTCCTCGCCGCGGTGGTCGCCGGGGCCGGGGTGTCGGTCCTGCCGCGGTTTCTCGCCGAGGCGGCCCTGAGCACCGGGTCCGTGCTGGAGCTGCACCGCCCGGAGGTCGATCCGCTCAACACGATCTTCCTCGCGGTGGCCGCGGGCCGGCGGCACGACCCGACGATCGCCGCGGTCCACGGGCTCCTGCTGGACCGCGCCCGCCAGTGGGGTTCCCTTTAGACCCTTTTTCCCGTACGCGGAGCGGGGTAGACAACCGCAGCAACGACGTCCTCGACCCGCTCACGGTCCGAACCACGCCTACGCTGCGCGGTAATCCGGGCCGCGCACCGGTGGCGGTCCCGGCGGTCGGCAGCCTTCTGCCGCACTCACGCCGGTCGCGGTGGAGGGCGCGCTCAGGCCGTCGGTACCGGGGTCACGTCGTGTTCCGGGGCCAGGGCGCCGGTCTCGCCGGCCCGGTGTGCGGCGCCGCCGACGCCGAGCGCGTAGACCATGAACGCCAGCCACACCGCGGCGCCGATTCCGATCCGCACGGCGTCGGGCAGGCCGGACGGCGTCACGTACGCCTCCAGCAGCCCGGAGACGCCGAGCATCCCGACCAGGCCGAGCGCGACCAGCATCGCGGCGCGCGCCCGTTCGGCGAGGGCCTGGCCCCGGGTGCGGTGCGGGCCGGGTGCGATCCAGGCCCAGCCGATGCGCAGGCCCACCCCGGCGGCCACGAAGATCGACGTCAGCTCGAGCAGACCGTGCGGCAGGATCATGGTGAAGAACGTCCCGCCGTGCCCGGCGTAGATCATCACGCCGCCGGTCATGCCGATGGCGAAGAGGTTCTGGCCGAGGATGTACAGCACCGGCAGGATCAGCACGCCCGAGGCGAGGCACTGCGCGGCGATCAGCGCGTTGTGCGACCAGACGCTGGCCGCGAAGTTCTGCGCCTGGAACTCGCTGTAGTAGCCGACGAAGTCCTCCTCGGCGTACCTCCGCAGCGCCTCGCCGCTGGCGAAGCTGCCGACGATGTCCGGGTTGGTGGAGAAATACCACATCAGCGCCCAGCCGGCGAGCACGTTGACCACCATGACGCTGAGCCACCAGTACCGGGCGATGTAGAGCTGTGCGGGGAAGGACGAGGTGAAGAACCGCGCCACCGGCCGCCAGGAGAAGCGCCGGCCGCCGGTCACCGCCGAGCGGCCCGCGATGACCAGCTGCGACAGCAGGGCGAGCAGGACCGGGTCGGGCGAGTGGCTGCGCACCACCGAGAGGTGGGTGGCCGCGCGCTGGTACAGCAGGACCAGTTCGTCCGCCTCGTCCGGCGAGAGGCGCCGGCGGCGGGCGAGCGCCTCGAGCCTGTTCCACTCACCGCGGCGCTCGGCGACGTACGCGTCCAGGTCCACCGGCGCAGCGTAGCCAACGCCCATCGGGTTAACTACCCGCATGACTGTGGCGGCGACGACCACCGGGCGGCGCGACGATCCGCTCGTCAACGGCGAGGCCGTCGAGGTCGACGTGCGGCCGGCCCGGGTCGGCTCGCGCGGGCTCGCGCTGATCCTGGACATCGCGCTGCAGGGCCTGCTCGTGGTGCTGATGATCACCCTGTGCGGGATCGTGGCGGCGATGCTGCCGGACCGGGTCGCCGACGGGGCGTTCATGGACGCCGCCGTCACGATCTCGATCATCGTCGTGCTCATCGCCTATCCGACCGTCGTGGAGACGCTCACCAACGGCCGCAGCCCCGGCAAGCGGGCGATGGGGCTGCGGGTGGTCCGGGTGGACGGCGGCCCGATCCGGCTGCGGCACGCGCTGACCCGGGCCCTGGTCGGCGCCGCCGTGGAGTGGCCCGGCCTGCTGTTCCCGCCGCTGACCTGGGCGGTGGCGCTGACCACGATGCTCGTCTCGCCGCAGGGCCGGCGCCTCGGCGACCAGGCGGCGGGCACATTCGTCATCCACGAGCGCTCGCCCGCGCCGTGGGGCTGGGTGCCGGCCATGCCGCCGCAGCTCGCCGGCTGGGCGTCCGGGCTGGACCTGAGCGGGCTCGACGACGAACTGGCGCTCGCCGCCCGGCACTACCTGGCCCGGGCCGCGGCGATCCGCCGGCCGCACAACGAGCGGTTCGCCTACCGGCTGGCCCAGGAGGTCGCGGAGAAGATCGCCCAGCAGCCGCCGCCCGGCACGCCGCACTGGATGTTCCTCAGCGCCGTGCTCGCCGAGCGCCGCCGCCGGGCCGGCGCCCGGGTGCACGCGACCCGGGCGCTGACCCAGCGGATCTGGCCCGGCTTCGGCCGGCTCGCCTGGGCGCAGCCGGCCGTCACCGACCCGTCCTGGGACCCGGCGGGCAGCAACCGGCCGCTGCTCGGCGTCGTCCTGGAGCAGGGCCGGCCGGACCCCTCCCCTACATCCGCTCCGGCGTGGAGATCCCCAGTAGATCCAGGCCCTGGCGCAGGGTCCGGGCCGTGAGCGCGCAGAGGGCGAGGCGGCTCTCCCGTACGCCCGCGGGCGCGCTCAGCACGGGACAGCTCTCGTAGAAGGCGCTGAACGACTGCGCCACGCCGTACAGGTGGCCGGCGAGCCGGTGGAACTCCAGCGACCGGGCCGCCTGCTCGACCACCGGCGCGAAGCCGAGCAGTTCCAGGGCGAGGGCCCGCTCGGCGCCCGCACCGAGCCGGATCCGACCCTCGGACCCGCCCGCCTTGCGCAGGATCGCCTGGATCCGGGCGTACGCGTACTGCTGGTACGGCCCGGTGTTGCCGGTCAGCGCCAGCATCCGGTCCCAGTCGAAGACGTAGTCGGACATCCGGTCGCCGGACAGGTCCGCGTACTTGATCGCGCCGACGCCCACGGCCCGGGCCACCTCCGGCTCGGGCGCGAGCGCCGAGGCGCGGGCGATCGCCTCGTCCACGACGGCGGCCAGCCGGACGGACTCGCCGGACCGGCTGCGGAACATCCTGCCGTCGGTGCCGAGGATCGAGCCGAAGCCGGCGTGCTCGGCCGTCACGCCGTCGGGCAGCCAGCCGGCGGCCGCCGCCACCGCGAACACCATCTCGAAGTGTGTCCGCTGCGGCGCGCCGACGAAGTAGAGCAGCCGGGTCGCGCCGAGCTCCCGTACCCGGTACCGCAGCGCGGCGAGGTCCGTGGCCGCGTACCCGAAACCGCCGTCGCTCTTGCGCACGATCAGCGGGAGCGGATCGCCGGTCCGGCCGGTGCGGCCGGCCGGGAACGCGCAGAGCGCGCCCTCGCTCTCGACCAGCAGCCCCTTGGCGGTCAGCTCGGCAACGACGGACTCCAGCCGGTCGTTGTAGAAGCTCTCGCCGACGAAGTGTTCCGGGCCGAGCGTGACGTCCATCCGGTCGTAGGCGAGCAGCAGGTAGCGCTGCGACGCGCCGACCAGGTGCCGCCACTGCCGCAGCGTCGGTTCGTCGCCGGCCTGCAGCGCCACCACCCGAAGCCGGGCCCGGGTCCGGAACCCCTCGTCGGTGTCGAACTTCAGGCGCGCGGCCTGGTAGAAGGCCGTGAGATCGCCGATCCCGGCCGGGTCGCCGGTGCCGAGATGCTCGATGAGCAGGCCGAACGCAGTGCCCCAGTCGCCGAGGTGGTTGGCCCGCACGACGTCGTGACCCAGCCATTCGAGCAGCCGCGCGGCCGCGTCGCCGATGACGGTCGAGCGCAGGTGCCCGATGGTCAGCTCCTTGGCGATGTTCGGCGAGGAGTAGTCGACGACGATCCGCTCCGGGCGCGCGACCGGCGGCACGCCGAGCCGCGGGTCGGCGGCGACCTCGTCCGCGGCGGCGGCGATCACCTCGTCGTCCAGCCGCAGGTTGAGGAAGCCGGGGCCGGAGACCTCGGCCGTCGCGACGCCGGCCAGGTCGGCCTTCGCGAGCACCTCGGCCGCGAGTTCGCGGGGTGCGGTGCCCAGCCGCCGGGCCAGCGGCAGGGCCGCGCCGGACTGGTAGTCGGCGTGCCGCGAGCGGCGCACCGCCGGGTCGACGGTCGCGCCCGCGACCTGGGAGAACGCGGCGCCGAGCCGGGACGCGAGCAGGGCTTCGAGATTCATTGACAATCCAATCGACGGTACGCGGCAAGGCGGGTCGATCGGTGCCCGTGCGGTCAGTGCGGGTTGCGGCGCCGGCGGGATCGACCCACCGGCTGGGAACGTGCTAGCTCAACCGGAGGGAGGTCATCCGGCGTCGCTCGCTGCTGGCACTGTGCATGTCGCCGATGATAGCGGGACGGCCCGCGCGGCGTCGTGGAGAATCGGCCGGGTGAGTGGGTGGGCGGCAGACGACCCGGGCGTCGTCACGTTCCCGTCGGGCCGGCGGGTGCGCGGGCGTGGCCTGCGGCGGCCGTCGCCGGCCGGGCCCGACCCCGAGTTCGGTGTCTACCTGCTCGGCTCGGCGCCGCCGCCGGTGGCCTGGGAGAGCCGGTGGCTGCGCTGGCCCGACTTCCGGCTGCCGGCCGACCGGGTGCGGACGGCCGAGGTCCTGCGCGAGGCATGGCGGCGGGCCGCGACCGAGCGGGTCGAGCTGGCCTGCGCCGGCGGCCGGGGGCGCACCGGCACCGCGCTGGCGTGCCTGGCCGTGCTGGACGGCGTCGCGCCGCGGGAGGCCGTCGCGTGGGTGCGCCTGCACTACCACCCGGGTGCCGTCGAGACGCCGTGGCAGCGGCGTTTCGTCCGTCGGTCCATTTCGGACCTGCCAGGTTTGCTGTGACCTGATTCACTGACGTGGCCGGTATCGGTTCGGGGAACGGGGACTCCGCGGATGACCAGCACCACGGACAGGACGCGCCCGGCGACGGTCACCGCCGCCGCCGCGCTGATGATGATCACCGCGCTCGGCTATCTGATCACCGGGTTCGCGCTCTTCGGGCAGGTCGGCCGGACCCGGGCGTGGGTTCGCGAGGAATTCCGGGAGTTCGGCGACGACGAGTTCATGCCGACCATGGCCGGGTCGTCCGTCGTGGTCTTCGCGGTGATGACCATTGTCGTGGCGCTGCTCCTGCTGGGCGCCGCGGTCGCGGTGCGCTCCGGCAGCCAGGCCGGCCGGATCGTCGCCTGGGCCGTCATGGGGCTGGTCCTGTTCTGCGGCGCCAGCGCGATCACGCGGGGCGGGACGCCGGAGTTCGGGGGCAACATGGCGTTCTGGACGTCACGCACGGACGGGAGGGTCACGCGGACGACCTCGGTCGGCTCGCTGCCGGACTCCTACCCGGCGGCGTTCCGGATCGGGAGCGGGATCTTCGCGGGCCTGGCGATGATCGCGCTGATCGTCGCGATCGTGCTGCTCACCCGGCCCTCGGCCGGCCGCTGGTTCCGGCCGCAGCCGCAGCCTGCTACGGGGCCGGCGGGCTACCACCCGGCCGCCCCGACCCGGCGGCAGGACATGTTCGGCGGCCCGCCGCCCGGACCCTTCGCGCCCGCGCAGTTCGTGGCCCCGCCGCTGGTCTCCCGCCCGACCGGGCCGCCGTGGAGCCGCCCGGTCGACGGGTCCGCGCCGCGCCCCCGCTCCGAGGTAGACGCCGATCTGGTGATCCTCGCCCGGCGGTACCAGCGCGGCGAGATGACCGACGCCGAGTACGCGGCGGCCCAGGCCCGGCTGACCGGCGCCTGACCGGCGCCCGGGCAGAGGTGGCAGAAAGGGCGACGGGCGGGATTACCGGCGTTTAGGGTGGAAACGCTCCGCCGGACCCTCGAGGGGAAGACGATGATCACGATCTCCCGCACGTTCACCGTCGCCGCCCCGGTGCAGGCGGTGCTCGCGTACCTGATGGACTTCGGCAACACCAATGCCTGGGACTCGGCCACCCGGCAGACCCGCCGCACCGACAATGGGCCGCTCGCCGTCGGCGCGAGCTGGCACAACACCTCGAAGATCCTCGGCGTGACGAGTGAGCTCACCTACACCCTGCAGGTCGTCGAGGGCGACCGGCTGGTCTTCGCCGGCCACAGCGAGGGCGCGACCTCGACCGACACGATCACCGCCCGCCCGGTCGCCGACGGCAGCGAGGTCACCTACCGCGTCGACGTCGAGATGCACGGCCTCGCCAAGCTGGCCACGCCGGTCATACGGGCGGAGTTCGAGAAGCTCGGCGACGAGACCGCGGCCGGCCTCACGGACGCGCTGAACCGGCTGACCTCGCCCGCCTGACGGCATCGTCCCCGGACCGTCAGGCCCGGGTGGCCAGCACCTCGACGTACCCGGACGGGATCTTCGCGGTGCCGTCCGTCGCGACGTTGTGGCGGGTGGCCAGGTCGACCAGGTCCGCGTAGAGCAGCCCGCCCTGCTCGTCGTCGAGCGCCTCGAACGCCTTCAGCGTCGGCCCGTAGTTGGCGCGGAAGTAGTCGGCGAAGCCCTCAGGGGATGCGAACCGGAACACGAACTCGCGGCGGTTCACCCGCAGGTCCGTCACCTGCTCGCCGAACAGCTCCCGCAGCCGCGGCGCGCTGCCCCACTCCGACGGCGCCCGCACGCCGGGCGGCGGCGGCACCCGGCGCCCCACCGTGCGGAACACCTCGCCGATGAATCCGTCGGGTACCCAGTTCGCCAGGGCGATGGTGCCGCCGGACCGGACCACCCGGGCCAGCTCGGCGGCGGCCCGGTCCTGGTCGGGGGCGAACATGACGCCGAACACCGAGAGGGCCGCGTCCCAGGCGCCGTCGCGGCCGGGCAGCGCCTCGGCGTCGCCCACCTCGAAGGTGACCGGAAGGTGCTCGGCCGCGGCCCGGGCCCGGCCGCGCTCCAGCAGCGCCGGCACGTAGTCCACGCCCGTCACCGAGCAGAGGCAGCGGGCCGCGGCGATCGCCGCGTTGCCGGTACCGGTGGCAACGTCGATCACGCGCGACCCGGCGGAGAGGTCCGCGGCCTGCACCAGGTTCTCCGAGACCGGCTGGATGAGCGCGGCCACCGCGCCGTAGTCGCCGCTTGCCCAGGTCTTCTGCTGACGTGCCTTGATGTCGCCCAGCGCCGGTGAACTCGTCATACGCTGACGCTACGAGCCACCGGCCGGGTACGGGGTGCGGATCAGTCCAAAGAGACCTTAAAGCTGGAAGCTGTCGACCAGGCCGCGAAGCTCGCCGCTGGTTCGGGCCAGGCCTTCGGCCGACTCCCGGGCCTGGCGCACCGCGATGGTCGTCTCGCCCATCGCCGCGGAGACGCCGGCGATGTTCGACGCGATGTTCTCGCTGCTCGCCGCCGCCTCGCCGACGCTGCGGCCCATCTCGCTGGTCGTGGCCGTCTGCTCCTCCACCGCCGCCGCGATCAGCGTCTGGAAGTCGCTGATCCGGCCGACCACCGAGCTGATCTGCCCGATCGCCTCGGTCGCGTTGCTGGAGTCGGCCTGGATCGCCTGCACCAGGCGGGCGATGTCCTCGGTCGCCTTCGCGGTCTCCTGCGCCAGGTCCTTCACCTCGCCCGCGACCACCGCGAAACCCTTGCCCATCTCGCCGGCCCGGGCCGCCTCGATCGTCGCGTTCAGCGCCAGCAGGTTGGTCTGCTCCGCGATCGAGGTGATCATCTTGACCACGTCGCCGATCTGCGCCGAGGACTCGCCGAGCTTGCCGACGGTCGTGTTGGTCTGCGTGGCGACCTCCACCGCCTCGGTCGCGACCGAGGCGGCCGCGCCCGCGTTGCGGGCGATCTCGTCGATGGCGGAGCTCATCTCCTGGCTGCCCGCGGCCATCGTGCGTACGTTGCCGGAGACGCTGTCGGCGGCCTGCGCCACCGCGGCGGCCTGGCTGTCGACGTGCGCGCTGGACTCGGCGACCCGCGCCGACACCGCCGACAGGTCGTCGGACGCCGTCGCGATCGTGCCGGCGTGCCCGGCGATGGCGGTGACGGTCTCGCCGAGCGACTCGGCCGTCCGGTCCACGGCGTCGCCGAGCTGGCCGAGCTCGTCCCTGCGCGAGAGGCCCGCGCGGGCGGTCAGGTCGCGCCGGGCCAGGCGGTCGAGCGCGCCGACGACCACCGCGAGCGGCCGGACCACCGACCGGGTGACCCCGATGCCCATGAAGCACGCGAGGATCACGGCCAGCAGCAGCGTGCCGCCGAGCACCTTGAGGCTGGTGGCGCGGACCTCGGCCGCGTCGGCGCGCAGCTGCTCGGACCGGGCCTCGACCGACTTGTCGAGCGCCTCCGTGACGTCCAGGACCTTGCCGTACGACTCGGCGGCCGGCCCGCCGTTCATGGTGGTCATCGCCTTGGCCCGGCTGGCCGGCGTGTCCGCCGCCAGCCATTTCATGATCGTGTCGTCCCACTTGAAGAAGTCGTCCCACGCGGGCTTGAGCTCGGCGTAGGTGGCCCGCTCGGCGTCGGTCATGTCCTCGGTGTGCGCGGCGGCGACGCTGTCGTAGATGTTCTTCTTCGACTCGACCTTGCCCTGCTGGTTGAAGCCGTCCGGCCCGGTCGCCGCCGCGTATCCGAACGCGCCGACGTCCGCGACCACCAGCCCCTGCCAGCCGGACACGTCCGCCGCCAGGTACTTGGCCGTCCGGACGTCCTCGCGCACCTGCTCGAGCGCCGCCAGGCGGCTCTGCGCCTCGCTCTGCTGCTGCAACCCCCACCAGCCGACCGCCGCCGAGACGACGATGAGTGAGGTGAGCAGGAGGTACGAGATGCCGAGCCGCTTGCCGACGCTGATGTCCTTGACGCGCACGAGGTTCTCCTCTGACGGCGGCATCGGGTATACCGCTTGTCTTACCTTTCGGCCGGAGATCGCGGCGACTAAGGGACTATTTCGAATTGCCTCTCTGGCGCGCCACCTCGTACAGGGCGACGGAACCGGCCGACGCCGCGTTCAGCGAGCTCGCGGCCCCCGTGATGGGAATCCGGACCGTCTCGTCGCAGGCGTCGCGCCAGGCGGCGCTCAGTCCGTGCGTCTCGTTTCCGATCGCGAGCACGGTCGGCCCGGTGAGATCATGCTCGGCGATCCCGATCGGGCCGCGCTCGTCGGTGCCCACGATCTGCGCGGGTACGCCGTCCGAACGCAGGACTTTCACCCAGTCGAGTACCTCGACGTGGCTCGGCACCCGTACCACCGGGAGGGCGAAGAGCGAGCCGGTGCTGGCGCGGACCGCCTTCGGGTCGTACGGGTCGGCGGCGTGCCCGGTGACGATGACCCCGGCCGCGCCGAACGCGTCCGCCGAGCGCACCAGGGTGCCGACGTTGCCCGGCGTGGTCGGCCGGTCGAAGACCACGACCAGCATGGCCGGGCCGGCCGCGATGCGGGCGAGGTCATCGCCCGGCATCGCGACCACGGCCAGCAGCTCCGGCGCCTCGTCGTCCTTTCCGCCCAGCTCACGCATCAGTTCGCCGGCGACCACCGCCTGCGGCGCGCCCGCGATGTCGACGATGTCTCGCCCCCACCGGGACAGGCCCGGACCGTCCGAGACGAGCATCGCGCGGACCTCCCAGCCGCGCTCGACGGCCAGGGAGATCGGGCGTACGCCCTGCACCAGGAACTCGCCGGCGCGCTGCCTCTTGTTCCGGTTGGTGAGCAACGCCTGCCACTGCTGGAAGGTCGCGTTACGCGTGCTGATCCGTATCGTTCTGGCCACGGCGAACAGTCTGGTGCATCTCGCGCCCTCACATCGCGGGCGGGTGGCCGCCTTCACCGAGCAGCGGCTCCTCGGCCTGCTCCGGCACGGCCTGCTCGCGCAGATGCCGGTTGTTGCGCGGTTCCTGGCGGGTCTTCGCGTCGTTGAGCCGGCGGCGCAGGTCGTCGCGGACGTCGTTCAGCGCCGCGTGCAGATCCTCCTCCTGCGAGGTCGTCACGACCTTCGGCCGGCCGGCGATCCAGCACTCCAACGTGACCTTCTGCCCGCGGACCTCGCGGTCCTTCACCGAGACCTCGAGTTCGGTCGTGTCGGCGTGGAAGCCGGCCAGCCGGGCGTCCAGCGTCGCGAACTGCTCGGCGATCCAGTTGCGGTCGCCCTGTGAGAACCCGGCACCCACCCGCAGGCAGTCCTCGACAGTGGCCGGGTTCGCTACCGCGCTCATCGCCGCACCTCCCGCTCGACGGAGACGGTCCGGGCATTGCACGCAGTTACGGTCACCATGGTCGCTGACCCTTCGCTCGGGAATGTTCTTGAAGACCGACTACCCACGGAGAAGGGCCGACGAAACGGACTTCAGTTCCCGAATCGGGAAGAGATCGAGTCAGACTCCCGGGCGGCGGTCGCGGCGGATCGCGTGCACCTTGCCGGCCGGGTCCTCGGTGGTCGCCACGCGCAGGCCGCTGAGGTAGCCGTCGGTCTCGCGCTGCTCGCCGTACTCGGTGGTCAGCTCGGCGATGCGCTCCTCGAGCATCCGCAGCTCGCGGTCGCGGTCGGCGGCGAGCTGGGACCGGAGCTCGGTGAACAACTCGTCGATCCGCTCGACGGACCCTCCCGGCCGGTCCTGCAGCTGCCGGATCCGCCGCAGGATCTGGTCGCGCGAGAACACCACCACGACCGAGAGCCAGGACAGCACGAACAGCCCGGTGACGACCGGGAACGTGGCCAGCGGGCGCAGGCTGGGCGGGGGCGGCGGCATGCCGTTGGGGCCGGGCGGCGGGTGCGAGGGCGGCAGCCCGACCACGATCGTGACGATGAGGGCGCCGGTGGCGGCCGTGGCCATGACCAGCGAGACCAGCAGCAGCCTGCTCATGTGGATGGAGAGTCCGCCCATGGTGGACCCTTGATCGCCGCGGGCCCGCTCAGTCATGGTCCGAGACTACGGAAGTTTCGGTGTGGACGCGACGTCGATCATGCTGATCTCCGCCGCCGCAACACTTTCCGGTACGGCTCGAACAGCCGGTCGAGCACCGTCTCCAGCGCGGCCCGGTCCTCGGCGGGTATCGGCGAGTCCTCGCCGAGGATCCGCCCGAGCTCGCGGACCAGCGGATGGGCGGCGGGCGCGGCCGGCGACGGCCCGCCCAGCCGATCGGGGTACGCCGCCATGACGATCTCGGGGATGGTCCGGCCCAGCACCGGCGCGATGCGCTCGATCGACCGGATGGTGGGCCGCTGCTCCTCGCTGAGCCAGCGCAGCACGACGGACGGATCGGTGCCGACCGCGCGCGCGAAGTGGGTCGGCGTCGGGAATCCGGCCGCCTGAATCGCTTCCTTCAGGTAGCCACCGAAGCCGATCAGCGGCCGAGAAGGGGTCATCGGCCCAGGATAGGCGCTCCCCCGCGTCGGGGCGATTGGTTGAAACTCCACCTGCTGCTACCGTCGTTGGCTAGATAACCAATGACTCGGGGCTGGAGCGAGAGGTCGTGGGCGGCGTGATGCGGACGACGGTCCTGGTGAGCATCCTGATGATCTGCATCGGCGCGGCCATGTTCCTTCGTTACCGGCCACGATGGACCCGGTTCGCCGCGAGCGGACCCGACGACCTGGGCGGCGCCCCGGCGCCGACGGTCGCCCCGGCGCCCGGCCCGCCGCCGGCACCACCGGCGGCGCGGGCCGAACCGATGCACGCACCGGCCGCCCGGACCGCCGAGATCATCGAAACGCCGGCGGAGCGGCCGGCACCGCCGGCGCTGCGGCGCGCCCGCGGCAACGACGGCTTCGGCCGGTTCGCCTCACCCGCCGACCGGACCCGCGCCGGCCGGCTCTGACACCCTGCCCAGGTCCCGGCGCCGGGCCGGATCTCCGTCCGGCGCGGCGGCGCGCACGCCGCGCAGGAGCAGGTAACCGATCATCCAGAACTCGCCGACGGACGCGGGCAGCGCGAGAAGGTCGACGGCGAGGTCCGCCCGCGGGGCGAGGTACGCGACGAACGGGCTCAGCATGTAGCCGACGCCGCCGCCGACGAGGATCCAGCCGAGCGCCCGGGGCATCCATCCCGAGCGGAGCACGCACCAGCCCATCGGAATGAGCCACAGCCCGAAGAACAGGCCCCCGACGATCCACAGGTTGCCGCTGACCAGGTACAGGAGCTGGACGTTCGCGGCGGCGTCGCCGACCGGCTGCAGCGCGATCTCGGTCGCGGTGGCCAGCAGGGCCGCACTGATCAGGATCGCGACGGCGTTGACGAGGCCGAAGGCGGCGATGCCGCCGGCGGCGACGGAGTCGACGGCGCGGAACAGGCGGAAGAACCAGACGGCGGCCAGCGCCTGGGTCAGCACGATCAGCAGCTCGAGGGCGATGCCCGCGCGCGCGAGCCCCTCGTGCTCGACCAGGTGGGCCAGGGTCGAGCCGGCGTCGCCGGCCGCGAACAGCCGCGGCCGGATGAGCAGGAAGCCCAGCCCGCCGGCGATGGCGAGGCCGAGATAGAGCAGGCCCGTCTGGCGGGCGAGGCGGACAAGCGGCGACATCTGGAACTCCTCTATCGGCAACCTTACGTTGTAAGGGAACCATACGTTGTAAGGTACGGGCAAGAGTCAGCGGAGAAACGGGAGCCAAGTCCGTGCGGGAACCACTCAGCCGCGACCGCGCACTGGCGGCGGCGGTAGCGCTGGCGGACGCGGAGGGGCTCCCGGCGCTGACCATGCGCCGCCTCGCCGCCGACCTCGGCGTCGAGGCCATGTCGCTCTACCACCACCTGCCCGGCAAGCAGGGGCTGCTCGACGGCCTCGCCGAGACCGTCGTCGACGAGATCGGCGTCGCGGTCGCCGCCGCCGAGTCGACCGGGACGGACCCGGACTGGCGTGCCCGGCTGAGGCGGCGGTTCCTCGCGGCGCGGCAGGTCATGCTGCGTCACCCCTGGGCGCCCGGGCTCCTGGCCTCCCGCCCGACCATCCCGTTCGGGGTGTACGGCTACTACGACGCGATCGTGGCCACCCTGGTCGGCGCCGGGTTCTCACACCGGATCGCGCACCGGGCGCTGCACGCGTTCGGCAGCCTGGCCCTCGGCTTCGCCCAGGAGGTCTTCAGCCCCGCGTCGGCGGGCGGCAACATGGACGTCGACGCCGTCGAGGCGCAGCTGCCGGCGATGGCCGAGGCGCTGCCGCACCTGACGGCGATGATGGCCGCCGAGGCGCACGCCGCCGCCGACCCGACGCTCGGCTGGTGCGACAGTCAGGTCGAGTTCGAGTTCACCGTCGACCTGCTCCTCGACGGCATCGGGCGGGCCCGCGACTGAGGGTCACCGGCCGTCCGCGCCGACCAGGACCGTGACCACGGCCCGCGCGATCTCGGCGGCCTGCGCCCGCGGTCCGAGGTGCACGGTGTACGGGTTGGTCGTGGCCAGCGGCGGCTTCTCGCCGGGCGCGTGCGCGGTCACCACGCGCAGGTTCGCCCGGCCCGGCAGCGGATACTCCCGGGCGACGTGGTGCGTGGTGAGGACGGCGGTCGCCGCGAACCCCACGCTCTCGGCCGTGAGCAGGGCCGTCCGCAGCTGCGGCGGGTCGAGCATGCGGCTGGTCCAGAGCGCCATCAGGTCGCTGTGCCGGCGCAACGGCACGACCCGGGACGGGCGGTCGAGCGTGACGACGGCCGCCTCGCGTTGCCGCCCGAGCAGCCCTCCCGCCAGCCCGTGCGCGACGAGCCGCAGCGTGCTCTCCACCGGCCCGAAGGTCGGCGGGGAGGTGTCCAGCACGAGCACCATCGGCTCGAGGCGCAGCTCCGGCTCGCCGTCGTGCAGCCGGTACAGCAGGTTGCCCCGCGCCTCCAGCAGGTTCCGCAGCTCGGCCGGGAGCGCCAGCTGGGTGCGCAGCAGGCTGCGCGGCGTGCCGCGGCGCCGCAGACCCACCGTGCCGGCGCTGGCGCGCGCGGAGGCGGCGTGCGACTCGATCTGGGTCTTGACCTGGCGGGGAATCTCGGTGATCGCGGTACGGACGCGCGGGTCGAGCAGCGGCAGGCAGGCCGCCTCGTGCCGCACCCGCAGCGGCAGCAGCGGGTCCGCCGCGACGGCGTCGGGCCCCAGCAGCGCCAGCAGGGCGAGGACCTGCTCGGTCACCTCCTCGACGCCGGCCATGAGGGCACCCATCGGCGGCGCGACCTCCGCCGCGGCGTTCGGGGTCTTCTTCATGGCGGCGAGCAGGGCCCGCCGCAGTTCCGGGACCTGGGCCGGCGGCGCGGCGAACCCGGCGTCGAAGGTCGCGTTCTCCAGCAGGAGGGCGGCGAGGCCGACCCGCGCTGGCGGCGGCCACCGCAGGGACCGCAGGCGGTCCGTGCCCGGGTGTTCGGCGAGCGCGGCGAGCCGATCCGCGGGTTCCCGCCCTCCGGTGAGGACGACCAGGTCGGCCAGGAGAGACAGCGGCGCGTGGATGCCCGCGTTCGCCAGCCAGGGCAGGCCGTCGACCGCGGCCCGGACGGCCGCGAACGGTCGGCGGTCCCGGTGGCGGAACCCGACCGGCCCGCCGAGCGCGACGTCGAGCGTCGACACCACGTAGTCCTGCCCGTGCGGGTAGACGATCCAGATCCGGCCGTCGTCGTCGGCGAGCATCCCGACCGTCTCCGTCGAGACCCAGTTTCCGCTGCCGGCGCCGGGCAGCAGCAACAGCTGTTCGCCGGTGACCGCGTCCCAGATGCCGAGCCGCAGGCCCTCGGCGGACCTCGCGGTCGCCGCGATGAGCGCGCCACCGTCGGGGAGGGCGACGGCCGACAGCGATTCGACGCCGCGCGGGCTGGAGTCGGCGTCGCCACTCGTGTCGATCTCGTGCAGGCTGATCCCGGATTCGACGTCGACCACCAGGATCTGGCCGCGTTCCGTGCCGGCCACGACGATCGCCGTCCCGTCCGACAGGTCGCAGCTCGCCACGGTCCGGACGGAACCCGAGCCGACGATTCTGGTGCGGCAGTCGCCGGTCGCGATGTCGCACAGCGCCAGGGATCCGTCGCCGCCGCCGATCGACAGGATCGTCGTGCCGTCGCCCAGCGTCGTGAAGGCGAGGGAGTAGCCGACCTCCGGCTGCTCGGTGACCTGCGTCGGATACCCCTCCTGGGCGGGCAGCCAGGTGAGGCCGACGCTCTGCTGGACATTCGGGCGAACGCGGAGGCTCGACCGGACACCGGAGACGGCGATGATCGATCGGCCGTCCGGGATGGTCGTCGCGGCGGTCGCGATCGCCGACGACGTCTCGATCCGCTCGACGCAGGTGCCGTCCTCCGGATCCCAGATCCGTACGGTTCCGCCCTGCTCCGCGGCGATGACCCGCTCGGTGCCGCCGTCCAGCGACGCGGACGACAGGTGCCAGGCGATGTTGGCGCCGCTCTCCTCGAGGGTGTGCACGGCCTCCCCGCGGGCGATGTCCCAGATCCGGATGGCCTTCCCCTCGGCGACGGCGACCAGCGGCGGCGCGCCCGCCCTCCGCAGCAGGCGGACCGGGCCCCTCGGCCCCGCGTGACTCAGCCTCGCCTGCTCGGCGCCGAGGGTGAGTCCGCGCGGCCCGTCGGCGAGCGCCCGTTCGCCGGTCAGCGTCCAGACGGAGACGTCACCCTCGCTCGTGCCCGCGGCCATGAACAGCCGGCCGTCGGGCGCGGTGAAGAGCAACATCGACCACGGCGGGTTGTCCAGCGTGAGTAGTTGCCGTACCCGCTGGCCGCGCACCGGATCCCAGATGTGCACGCACCGGTCCCGCGAGTTGGTGAGCAGCAGCAGCATCGAGCCGTCCGGCTGGAGCAGGAACGCCGACGCCTCGACCACGAGGGCCTCGTGGCTGGTCGAGTAGAGCTGCGCACCGGTGCCGGCGTCCCACGCGATGAGCCGGCTGCCCTGGCCGTCGCAGAAGACGATCGTGGTGCCGTCCGGCAGGGTGCCGAAACGCACCGTGTGGATCTCGTCCGAATATCCCTCGAGCACGTGCAGGCACTCACCGGTCCGCAGGTCCCAGACCCGCACGCTCGCGTCGTTGCTGCCGGTGGCCAGCAGCGCCGTGCCGTCGGGGAGCACGATCGTCGCGAGGCAGTACACCTTCTGGCTGTGTCCGTGCATCGTTCGCCGGGTCTCGCCGCTCAGCGGGTCGCGGACCCGCGCGGCGTCCCGGTCCCCGGTGACGAGCAGCAGTTCGCCGTCCAGCTCGACGAAGGCCGCCGCGTCGGACGAGCCGCCGGTGTCCTCCATGACGAGCAGGCACCGGGCGTCGGTCGGATCCCAGACCCGCACCGTTCCGTCCTCGCTGCCGGTGGCGAGCAGAACGCCCCCGTCGCGCAGGGCGTGCAGCGCCACGCCCCGAACGGTGTCGGTGTGCTCCGTGATGGTCTGCAGCAACGCCCCGGTGATCGGATCGAACACCTTCACCGTGCCGTCGTGCGAACCGGTCGCGAGCAGAAAGCCGCCGTCGTCGATCCGCGCGCACGCGAGTCCCCGCACACCCTGGCGATCCTCGCCGCTGCGGGGGGTCCCGCCCGAACCGTCGCCCTTGCCCTGCAGCACGCTGAGCAGCCGCGGATCGAGCTCCTCCGCCGCGGCGATCTCCGCACCCGCCTGCCGGGCCGGTGCGGGGCGGCCGACGGTCGCGGCGTGCCCGGCCGCCCACGCGGCCAGCTCACGGTCCAGGTCGCCGCCCGCGGCCGGGGTGCTCACAGCGATCCGGCGATCACGACCGGCGGCAGGTCCCGGCTCCGATAGCGCAGGACGCGCCGCTCCCGGACGGTGGCGCGCACGCCGACGACGGCCTGCGGCACCACCCCGGCCGCGCCGCGCACGACGAGCACCAGCCGGTGGACGCCCGCGATCGGGTTCCGGGCAGTGTCCGTCAGCCGCCAGCTCGGGTCCGCCCGCAGGAGTCCCCGCGCCTCGACGGCCAGCCGCGCGCTGGTCCTGGTGCCGGCGCGCTCCACCGAGCCGAGCGACAGCCCGACCGGCTCGAGGGTGAGTTCCGGTCCGAAGCGGAAGTTCGTCGTGACGCTCTCCTCCTCGGTGATCCGCTGCGGCAGCATCGACCAGGCCACCGGCTCCGGCACGGCGCCGCCGGCCGCCGACAGCAGCAGGCTCAGCGTCGCCGACTCGAACTTCGGGTCGCCGCGCTCGGTGATCAGCGAGAGCGCGACGTGGGTGAGGTGGTACGTGTGCCGCCCGGCCTCAGCGGCCATAAAGGTCCGCAGGTCGCCCTCGACGTCCTCGGGCCGCACCGGCACCGCGAGCGGGCCGCCGATCCGGACCCGCTCGCCCAGGTCCGCGCCGGCGGGCTCCTCGCCGGTGCCGCCGCGCACCACGAGGTCGTCGTCGAGCCCCATCGGCACCGATCGCCATTCCAGTTCCGGGTGATCCATCTAGTTCCTCAGCAATCGATGAGCGGTCGGGTTCCAGGTGTCACATGCCCTGTTCGGCGGCGCGCTCGTAGAGCGTGCCGGCGCGGTACGGGTCGCCGCGGCGCCGGTGCAGCTCGGCGGCCGCGACCAGGTCGCCGGCCGCCTCGGCCGCGATCGCCTGGCGCAGGAGTTCGTCCTGGCTGTCGTGCGCGGCATCGCCGGCCGGGCGCCGCCAGGGAACGGTCGGCATCCGCCGGACCAGCGGCCGCGGGTCCAGGGCCGCCAGGGCCAGCGCGGTGTCGGCGGGCAGCTGGGTCTCCATCGGCGGGCCCGACACGGCCCAGAGCGACCAGACCGGGCGCCGCTCGCCGATCCGGAACCGCAGCCCGCGGTCGCCGAGCAGCACGATCGCGTGCTCCGGATCCGTGGTGAAGAGCCGCCGGCGCGCCGCCGGCGGCAGCTCCGGGCTGAGCCGGCGGCCCCGTCCGATGTAGAGCAGGCCCGGGCCGATGCAGGTCAGCGGCTGGCCGATGGGGAAGGTCTCCAGCAGGCCGCCCGGCGCCAGCACGAGGTGCCAGGTGTCCCCATGGACGATCTCCGCGAGGTCGGCGAGCGGGTGGCCCTCCAGCAGCGCGGCAAGCCCGCCCAGCTCGGCGTCGGTCAGCAGCATCGCGTCGCTGCGCCGGTTGGCGGCCCGGTCGGCCACCACGCGCACGACCGGCGGGACGAGCGTCTCGCCCGCGGCGGCCGGCGGCCCCACGTCGCGGAGCCGGTATCCGGGCCCGGCCATCACCAGGTCCGCGGCGTCCTGCGGGCCGGCCAGCTCGGTGAGGCGCCAGCACCCGAACGCGGCGTCCGCCAGCACCCAGCTCCCACCCTCCTCGACCAGCGCCGCGAGATGCGCATCCGGCATCGGCGAGGCCCGGCGGTGCTGCAGCAGGACGTTGCGGTCCGGGCCACCCTGCCGGGCGACCAAAGTCAACGGAAGCCGGCCGAACGCGTCCAGCAGCGTCGGCGAGATCACCCCGTCCGGCGCGGAGAGATCGACGCGGGCGACGGGATGCCCGTCGGCGGGCGCGCCGGCATCCCCGAAGAGCGGCGCGAGGCGCACCGGCTGGAAGCTCACGGCCAGGCCGATGTCGAGGGCCCGCCGCATGGCGCCGGTCGCCACCCGGGCCGGCAGCAGGAGCGTCGCCGTCGTCCTCGGCACGCCGCGGATCGGGCGCAGGCCCGCCTCCCGCAGGAGCTCCAGGATCGCAAGCTCGGCCAGCGAGTCCGGCTCGACCGCGTCGCGGCCGACGGCCGTGGGCAGCCGACCGAACCCGCGGTCGCGGGTGAAACGCCCGTCGACGAGGGCATACAGGACGCCGCCGGCGGCGTGCACCGCCGACCGCCCGTGGTCGAGCTCGACGGACATGGTGAGCCACCACTCGCCGTCCCGGGAGTGCGCGCGCACGCAGTCGCCGCCGTAGACGCCGATGAGGTGGCCGGCGCACGCGAGCGCGGCGCCGGCGTCGGGAAATCCGGCGGCGAGCTCGACCCGGGACGCGAACGGCGCCGCCGCGATCCGGTGCGCCGCGGCGAACGGCTCCACCGGGGCGACCGGGGCCGGCGCACCGGGCTGCGGGTCGTCGACCCGTTCGATGTCGAGCGCGGCGCGGCGCTCGGGCACCACCGGCCGGGTCCGGCGCCGGCCCGTCACGCCGGACGCTCCGTGGCGCGGGCCGGCGCGGCGACGGTGTCCGGCGGCAGCACGACCGGTACGCCGAACTCGGCGGCGGACCAGGTGATCCAGCGCTGGCGGGCGCCCGAGCGGCGCCCGCGCACCGCCGCGGCGTGCACCAGCGCCGCCTGGTCGAGCCGGCGCAGCCGGACGGCGATGATCGTCGACCAGTCCGGAATCCGGATGTCGTTGACCGGGTGAGCGCCGGCCAGGGCCTCCTGGACGTCGCCGAGCAGGCGCAGCGCGGCCGGCTCGCGGATCCGCTCCTCGAGGTCGCAGCGGGCCTCGGCCAGGCGGTGCACGAGCGAGGCCGCGGACCAGACCGGGCCGGATCCGGTGTCGGTCGGCTCCGGCGTGCCGGCACGGGCGAGGCAGGCGCGGGCTGCGGCCACGTCGCCGGCGGTGTGCACCAGGAGCCAGGCGGCCTGGCTCGGGTCGCCGGCCTGCTCGTACATCGGGGCGGCCGCGTGCACGTCGCCCGCCCGGACGTACAGCTCGGCGGCCAGCCGAAAGCGTCCGGCCTGGCCGTAACAGCGGGCGGCGTCGCCGAGCGCACCGTCCTGCTGGTAGCAGTCGCCGGCCTTCTCCCAGAGGGTCACCGCGAGCCACCCTCCCGCAGCGGCGGCTGCCGGGTGGTGTCGGCCTTCTCGGCGGCGGGCGGCTCCGGCGTCGCGGCCTTCTCGGCGTCGGCCGGCAGCTCCTCGACGATCCGGGCGTGCGGGTCGATGAGCCGGGCGAGGCCGCGCGCCGCCTGCTCGTGCCGGGCGTCGTGATCGGCCGACCGCGGCCCCTCGGGCACGTCGTCGACCTGGAAGACCTCGACCTCGCCGGTCTCCACCCGGTACCGGAAAGTGATCCGTACGCGCATGGTCCCTCCCCTCAGGCCTCAGACGCGCAGTTCGAATTGGATGTTCAGCACGCCGTCGGTCTCGCTCAGCGTCAGCCCCTCGGCGTTGTTCGCCCGCGCGTACGCCACCAGGGTGTCCCGCAGGGCCTGCGCGAGCGCCTGGTAGAAGGTGGTCCGGGCGAGGATCCCGGCCGCGGCCAGGCGGCGCGCCGCCTCCGCGCGAAGTCGTTCGGACCGCTGTTGCATCCGCTCCTCCAGCAGGGCCCGCGCCCGTTCCCCGGCCTCGGCGCTGAGCGCCCGGTCGTGTTCCCGCTCGGCGGCGGCGGCCTCGGCGTCCAGGCGTTCCCGGCGCCCGCCGTCGAGCAGCCGCTGGGCGTCGGCCTGCGCCGCGCGCGCCGCGTCGTCCTCGGTGATGTCGCCCCATCCGTCGTCGTAGTAGGTGCCCTGCCCGGTGACCGTGAGCGTCTCGGAGATCCGCCCGCCCGCGGTCGCCACCGCCTCCGCCTCGGCCTCCACCTCGGCCGACAGCCGGACCACGATCTCCAGCTCCTGGTCCTCGACGTGGTAGGTGACGTGGCCGTCCGGCAGGGCGTACCGGAAGGCGTCGCCGTCGCGCTCCCAGCCGTCGGTCCGCTCGAGCACGCCGACCAGGGCCTCCAGCGTCGGCGCGCCGATGCTGTCGTCGAGTGGCTCGCGGACCGTCGCCTCACCCACCGCGGTGGCGGTGACCAGCGACAGCCGGCGGATCTCGTGTTCCCAGGCCTCGTCGAGCTGCCGGGTGGCGGTGACCTCGACCCGCCGTGGATTGCACATCGGCTTTCCTCCTGTCTCGGGCGGTCGTTCAGCCGGTTAGGGACCGTTCCAAGCGGTCGAGTGCCTCCGCCTGCAGCTGGCCGAGCGTCTCCAGCAGGTCGTCGCGCTCCGGGTGGAAGTCGCGCACGTCGGCCAGCCACCGGCCCAGCCGCCGCTGGATCTCCCGGACCTCCTCGGCCGACTCCACCTGCGGCAGATCCAGTCCGGTCTTGCGGATCAGGTTCTCCAGCTCGCCGAGGTCCAGCGCCGCGCCGTCGCGGGCCGGCTCGGGCACGTCGTGCGCCTTGATCACCTGGCGGATCGTCAGCTTGTCGCCCGGATCCGCCCAGAGGTGTGCGAGCACCGAGAGATCCTGCGGCTCGGCGCGCCCCCGGGCGTCCAGCAGCGCCATGGCGGCGATCGCCTTCTGCGCCTTGACCGCGCGGCGGTCGGAGAAGCTCACGTCCTCGTCGCGGAAGGCGCGAAGGATCGAGATCAGCGTGTGGTGCACCGGCGCGAGGTCGATGCCGCCCACCGCCCGCTGCAGCTCCGACAGGTCGCCGAGCGGGAAGTCGGCGAGGTCCGGAGCCGGCCCGGCCGGCTCCAGCGCGGCCTGTTCGCGGCTCCAGCCGAGCCGCAGCACGTCGCCGACGGCCTCGTCGGAGACGTAGTGGACGGAGTAGCGGAACAGGAACCGGTCGCAGAACGCCCGCAGCATCGGGTCGTCCGGTATGTCGTTCGAGGCGCCGAGCAGCGTGATGAGGTCGGCCTGCTCGCGCTGCGCCCCGTTCTGGAAGGTGCGTTCGTTGATCAGCGTGAGCAGCGTGTTGAGGATGGCGCTGCTGCCGTTGAACACCTCGTCGAGGAAGGCGATCTGCGCCTGCGGCAGCATGCCCTCGGTCTTCAGCTTCAGGTGCCCGGCGTGGAAGCTCGGCACGTCGATGGTGCCGAAGAGCTCGTCCGGCTCGGTGAACTTGGTCAGCAGATATCGGAAGTACCGGGCGCGCAGCATGAGGCTGAAGCGCTCCAGCACGCCGGTCTTCGCGCTGCCGGGCGGCCCGATCAGCAGGACGTGCTCGCGGCAGAGCGCGGCGAGCGCGATGACGTCGACCGCGGTGTCCCGCTCGACGAAGTCGTCCTTGATGCGTCGCAGCTGACGGCCGAAGTTCAGGGCGAGCCTGCGCACCGCCGGGTCGAGCTCGGTGATCACGGGTTGCTTCTCCAGTCGATGCTCGGGCTCAGGTGCTAAAGCACCACGTCGTCGTCGGTTCCGGTGGCGGGCGGGTCCGCCTCGGGGTGGTCGGAGGCTCCCTGTTCCCGGTTCAGGTCCCGCTGATGCCTGCCTTGGCGCAGCCGGCCGACCACCGTGCCGAGCCGGTCCGGCCCGACGTCGCCGTCGGGGCTGGTCAACAGCTGGTCGACCCGCGCGTCCCGGAAGATCGACCTGATCTCGTCGCCGTTCATGTCCTTGGTGACCACGGCCAGCCGGTCGAGCACGACGCCGGGCACGGTCACCTCGAAGTGGCGGGCGTGCACCGCGGCGATCTCGCGGCGGGCGTCGCGGTCGGGCAGTCCGATGGCGACGGCCCGGAACCGGCTCGGGCGCAGCAGCGCCTCGTCGATGATGTCGAGCCGGTTGGTGGTGCCGATGATGAGCACCTGTACCTCGGGGCGGAAGCCGTCCATCTCGGTGAGCAGCTGCGCGACGATCGCGTTGCCGGCGCGGGATCCGCCGTCCTCGCGCCCGGAGCGGCGGGAGGCGATCGAGTCGATCTCGTCGAAGACGATGATGGCGGGCGCGTTGCGCCGGGCCTCGGCGAAGATCTCGCGCACCTTCCGCTCGCTCTCGCCGACGTACATGTCGGTCACCTCGGGACCGGACACGACCAGGATGGTGGCGTTCATGGCGGTGGCGACGGCCTTGGCGAACAGCGTCTTTCCGGTGCCCGGCGGCCCGTAGAAGATGAAACCCTTGGGCAGCAGCTCCGAACGGAACTTCTTCGGTATCCGCTCCGGCTCGTTGAGCAGCGCCAGCGCCCGGAGCAGCTCCTTGCGGACCTCGGCGTAGCCGCCGATGTCGTCGAGCGTGACGTGGGGTACCTCGAACGAGCTGGCGGTGGTCCTGGCCTTGAACTTGCGCAGCTCGTCGAGCAGGTCCTGGAAGACGCCCCGCGGGTGCACGTGCCCGGCGTAGATCATCGCGTGCCGGAGCCGGACCGCGTTGAGGCCGGCGATGTGCTTGTAGAACTGCACGGGCTGGAAGCCCTCGAACCGCTCCGCCTCCTCGCGGGTGACCAGCGCCGTCCCGATCGGGATCGCCTCACCGGTCTCGGCGAGGACCTCCCTCGGCAGGATGTCGATGTCGACCCGCACCGCGAAGCGGTTGGCCAGGACCTCCGGTATGACCAGGGACGGGTCGACGAAGGCGAGCAGCACCACCTTGCTGCGCTCGTACAGGACGTCGATGAGCTCGCGGGCCTCGGCGCCGAGGGCCGCGTCGCTGCCGCCGGCGAGCAGGTCGAGGTGCGCGACGACGAGGACGTCGCGCTTGCCGCAGTGCCGCACCGCCACCTGCAGCTCGGTGAGGATCTGCTGCCGGCGCCCGGCGCCGCCGCCGGGCAGCACGCCGGACGGCTTCCCGCCGGCCGACTCGGCCGGGATCACCTTGACGTGGTGCCCCGAGCGCCCGGCCATCTCCAGGGCGAGGTGCTCGACCAGCAGCTTCTCGCACCGGACCAGGACCGACAGGTCGGCGGCGAGATATTCCGCGGTCTGCCTGATCTGCTCGTCGTAGGCGATCCGGACCGTGGTGGCCTCGTCGATGACCTCCGGATGCCCGGCGGCCGGCCGCGCGCCCTCCATCGGCCGTTGCTCGACGGGCGGGCCGGGGTCGGCGGGCGGGCCGGCGTCCGCGGCCGTGCCGCCGACGACCATGCCCGGCGGCCGGTAGAGCGGCTCGTCCGGGCCCGGGTCGGCGAGCTCGACGCTGAGGCTGACGACGGGCGTGCCGGCCAGCCCGTCGAGCGGCTGCAGCGCGAGCGCGGGCCCCTCGCGCAGCAGGTCGCCGAGCGTGGTCCGGCCGTCGTGTTCGGCCTCCGCGATGCGATCCGCGAACGCCTGGCGGTCGCCGAGCGGCACCACCCGTACGGTGGCTCGCCGTGCCATCAGACGCCTCCGCTCTGCAGGCTGGCGCGGTGCCGGTTGACCAGCTCCAGCACCGGCCCGTAGCCGGCGTGGTCCAGCAGGATCCGGCCCTTGATCGAGGCGCCGGGCGCCGGGAGGACGGCGGCGCCCCGCGCGGCGCGGTAGGCCAGGCCGGACTCGCGCTGCTCCTGCTCGTCGAGGATGGCCAGCGGCAGCCAGTAGCGCAGCGTCGCGACGGTACGGGGGCTCGGCAGCCCGGTGAGACCGCGGCGGGCCTCCTCGATGCGGGCGTCCCAGGCCGGGCCGTGCCACAGCCGCGCGGCGACGTAGACGTCGAGCATGTCCGCCACCCGCTCCTGGCGCAGCCGGTCGAGCACCGTCCAGCGCCACTCCAGCACGAGCGGATCGGCCGACGGCGCGGCGCACGCCGCGACCAGGACCGCGACGCCCCGGGGCCGGGCGAGGAGCCGGCTCAGCACGCCGCCCGCGGTCGCGCGGTCGGCGTCCGGCGGCCGGTGCAGCACCGTCGTCAGCGGCGACGCCGCCAGCAGCGCCTCGACGAACTCCGCCGGCGCGCCACCGGCGAGCGGCTCCGCGGACACCGCCGGGCCGACGACGGCGTGGCGCGCCACTCCCTCGGCCCAGCCGGCGTCGCGCCGGGTGAGCCGCAGGCGGGGAACCAGGCTCAGCAGCTTCGCGCTCTGGTCGCGCTGCCGCCGGCCGCCGATGGCCGCGGCCAGCAGGACCGCGGCCGGCCCGGGCGCGCCCGGGTCGCCGAGCGGCGGCCGGCCCGCCCCGATCCGGGCGGCGGTGGTCGCCGTCGCCCAGCGCAGCAGCTCGGCGGTGGCCGCGTCGGGCCGGACCAGGCCGCCGAGGCGGCTCAGCCGCCCCGCCGGCGGCTGCCCCTCGGGCCGCATCGACCAGCGCAGCACCTCGCGGGCCGTCGTCAGGGCTTCCACGGCGCCCCGATCCGGTGCCGGGCGAGCCGCATCGCCTCGCCGTCCCAGCGGTAGGCCCGCAGCACCCGCTTGCCGGTCTCGTCGATGTTGAGCAGCGCCGCCAGATGCCACGGCCTGCGGAAGGTGGTGGTGTGCAGGTCGACGTCGATCGACGAGAGCCCGACGCCGTCGGTGGCCGGGAACAGGTGCGTGTGGTACCAGCCGACCAGCCGGTACGCCCCGCTGGCCGCGCCGATCGTCTGGTTGATCCGCAGGAAGCTCTCGCCGGTGAAGGTGAAGTTGAGCAGCGAGGCGCCGGTGCGCTCCGCGGGCTGAGCCGCCGTCACATGCACCAGGTGGCCGCCACGCGCCCGGTCGCGCAGCAACCGGCCGAGCAGGAAGCCGCCCTCCTCGACCTCGCCGGACAACGGCATGTCCTGCAGCAGCAGCTCCTGCACCGGCCGGGCGACCACGACGGTCATGACGTCGTCGGAGGTCGCCGGCTCCGCGACGCCCAGCTCGGCCACGTCGGCGAGCGGCGGCTCGGGGTCGGGCATCTCCTCCATGTGCAGGACCCGCGGCCCGGCCTGGCGCACGGCGACGTCGACCGCGCCGACCTGCCGCGGCGCCGGACGCTCCAGTGTGATCGCCTCCAGGCCCGGCCCGGACACCCCGAAGCCCCACTGGCGCTCGTCCGGCACCTGCTCGGAGAGGATCCGCTGCAGCGGCCGTCCGATGATCTCCCGCACCGCGTGCGGATGCCGGTAGATCACCCGGCCGCCCCGGGTGATCTGCACGGTGACGTAGCCGTGGCTCGACCGCAGGTTCAGCAGGCTCGGCTCGCCGTACAGCTCGCGCACGTCGCTGATCGGGTGGAAGTTGAGGGTGAACAAAGTGTCCCGCAGCGACTCGCCGAGCACGCGTTCGAAGATGGGTATGAGCAGCGCCAGCAGGTCGATCCGGCCGGCCCGCACATAGTCGTCACTGCGATAGAGGTCGATTCCCAGGCTCATCCGCGGCTCAGCCGATGCGTCGCAGATGAGTACGGAACACCGTCGGCACCTCGCGCTGCACGGGCACGACCGGCGAACCGCCGATGGCCCTGATCTCCTCCTGGTGGAACACCGCCCACTTGGCCGCCTCGGGGTCGTAGAAGTTGACCTTGGGCACCGTGTCGTCGTCCGGCGGCAGGTCGAGGCCGAAGACGTCGTAGTTGCGGTACGCGGCGATGTCGGCGATGACCCGGCACAGATCGCCGAGGTCCTTGGCCGGGTACCAGGACTCGGCGACCTGCCCGAGGCAGACCAGGCCCCGCGGCGCGCCGGGCTCCTTGGTCAGGTCGCAGTCGTAGGTCGGGAAGACGTTCGGATGGAAGTAGGGAGTGAGCCAGTAGACCTTGGGCGCGGTCGCCGGGAAGCCCGCGACCAGCAGGATGCGCACCCGGTGCCGGTCGATCCGGGTGGGCGGGCCCTCGGGCCGCTCGGGCGGGCCGAAGCTGGGCTGCGTGAAGCTGAGGTCGAACCGGGTGGGCAGCAGGTCGGAGTTGGCCCGCACCTCGATCTGCCGGCTCCGGGCGTAGCCGACGATCTGGCGCCGAGCCCGGCCCAGCGCCTCCTCCCGGTCGGCGGGCGCGACGTGCCCGGCCCGGCCCTCGAAGGCGATCCGGACCTGCGCGCCGTCGGCGAGGCCGGCCTCGTCGAGGTTCTGCTCCGGGTTGGCCCGCTCCTGCTCGCCGCCGGCGAGCACCCGATTGATCACGGTCGGCCGGGCCGTCACCTGTGGATCCTTGCCGGCGTACTGCGTGGCGACGACCTCGCTGGCGATCGTCTCCAGCCGCACCGCGGCGGGTGTGTCGCGCAGCCGGAACCGGCTGCCGTCCGGACCTTCGACGATGAGGGTGTGCACGAGGTAGCTCGCGCCGTTCGGCGACGCGACGGTCCACGGCAGCCGGGTCCGGCCCATCTGCGCGCTCACCGTCGCCTGGTCGGTCGAGGCGACCGTGTACGCCGCGACCAGGTCGGTCGTCACCCACTCCTGCGGGTCGAGGTCGAGCGCCCGCAGCTGCTCGAACGCCGCCTGCCGCTCCTCCTCCGAGGAGGCCCGGATGAAGACCACACAGGACGGGTTCGCGACGCCCGGTGCGGCCGCGGCCGGCACGTCGGCGACATAACGGCGGTAGAGGTCGAACAGTCCGGTGTTGCCGCGATATTGGCGCACCGCCCGGGTGAGCAGCCGCCGGTAGCCCTCCGGCACCAGCCCGGCGTCGAGGAGGGTGAAGATCTCGTCCCACCAGTCCAGCGCCGCCACCGAGTCGCTCCAGCCGGGCAGGGAGCCGATCGGGAATCCGATCGCCTGCAGCAGCCGGCGCGCGTCGCCCCGGCCGTGGAACACCGTGCCGAACAGCTCGAGAAGGTCGGCGCGGTCCTCCGGCGTGAGGACGATGTCGGCGGTGGGCCGCTCGGGCTCGGGCGCCGACTCGCTCACGCGGCTATCCGTAGCCACCGATACCCTCCAGATGACGACCGGACCGGAATGATCTCTTCGGGCGCGACGCCCAATTCGGAGAGCGTCGCGTCGGGTGGCGCTTCTCGAAGCCGTTGGGTCAGGTCGAGGTGGACGATTTCCCGACAGTTTGGACAACCGACCAGACTGCCGCCGCGAATGCTAGCCGGTACGGACTCGTGGCCACAGTGGTAGCAGATACCCGGAACGGGAAACATCGACCAGACGAGGGGTTCACTGTCCTCCGGAAGTGTTGCCAGCAATTCCCGTACGGTGGCGGATCCGCCCAATTTCAATTGATCAACAAAATCGGGCCGCCGATGGAATCCGCACCCGTCGTCGCGGCGGACCGTGATCGGCGCGGTCCGGCCGCTCAGCGCCTCGATCTGCAGGAAGCGCCAGCCGACCGGCCGGCCGAGGAGCAGCTGGGTGGCCGCCGTGGTCATCCAGCCGGCGACGAGCGCGGTGCTGATGATCGAGGCCGGCTGCGGCGCGCCGGCCGGATCACAGCTCAGCGGCGCGTCCGCCTCGGCGCGCTGGCCCGGGGTCAGCGAGCAGCAGTAGCACGCCTCGTCCGGCGAGAGCCGGACCCGCACCTCGCCGCCCCACGGGTGGGTGCCGCCGTCGATGAGCGGGGCGCCGGCCCGCGCGCAGCGGCCGAGCAGGCTGAGCCGCGCGTGGCGCGAGTCGAGGCAGCCCAGCACGGCGTCGGCGTCGGCGAGCTCGCCGACGCCGACGGCATTGATCAGGTCGCCCACCCGCGCCGACACCACGGTCGACGGCGCGAGCCGGGCGAGAGCGCGCGCGGCCACCACCGCCTTCGGCTCGCCGACGTCGTCCGGCGCGAACAGAACGGACCGGCTCAGGTTCGACGTCGCGACCGTGTCCCGGTCGCAGACGATCAGCCGTCCGGCGCCGAGCAGCGCGAGGTTCTTGGCGACCTCGTTGCCGAGCGCACCCATCCCGGCCAGCACAAACGTGGCGGCGGAGAGCCGGGACTGATCCCAGTCGGGTATCAGCGACTGCCGCGCGTACCGGCCCTCGCCCGAGCTCACTGGCCGCCCGCCAGGCGGCGCAGGGTCACCGGGCAGACCGCCACCATGCCGCTGGGCCGCCACGTCTCCCAGCAGACGAGTCCGAGCCCCGGGTCGCGGTGCACCGCATAGTGGCACTCCGGCTGCACGGGGCTGCACGGGCAGATCACGACGAGTTCGCCGGGGCGGAAGCTGTGCGCGCAGCCGAGGCACTCCTTGCGCGCCAGCCCGCCGATCGGCGGGGCGACCAGTTGCGGGTCCGTGTCGGCGGGCACCACCGGCACGCCGCCGGCGACGCGCCAGTTCGCGTCGATGCCGTCCAGGAAGCGCGCCAGCTCCGCCAGATCGGCCTCGCCGAGGCGCCGCTCGGCGGTGCCGGTGCCGGCCTCGCGGTGGCAGCCCAGCTCCTCCTCCAGGTGCCACACCTGGCCGCTCCCGGTGTCGAAGCGCACCCGGTCGCCGCGCCGAAACGTGTGCCCGCACGTCGTGCACCGGTGCGGATGCCACCACGACGTCGCCTGCACGACGCGTTCCACGATGGTGACGCCCGGGGTGTCCCGTTGCGGATCCATGGCGGCCGCCATGGCCGCATCGAATTCGTCGACGTCATCCATGGATCGTCATTATCGGCGCATCGACAGGACCGCGCAGCGGCCGAACTACTCATTCATCTTGGCACTATTGCGACTTGTGATCATGTGACTATTGTGAAATGCGATCGGCGAACGGCCCCGCGGAACCGCGATCGCATCGACTGGCTACTGTGGCTCGAATGAGCGGTGACCGTCCGCGCGCCGACGTGGCGCTGAGCCCCGACGACCGCGCCGAGCTGCGCGGGCTGATCGCGGACGCGTTTCCCGTCGCGAGCTCCGCGGCCCGGCTGCTGCGCGACATCGGCTTCCCCACCCGCGCCGTACCCGGCTGGCCGGCCTCCACCACGGCCGAGGACTGGTGGGACCTGATCCTGATCCAGCTCGACGCCGGCATCCTCGCCGAGGGATACGCCAAACTGCTGCGGCGCCTCATGCGCCTGCTGCCGGGCAACACGGGCGTCTTCGATCTCTGGAATCGCGTCGCGGCGGCCCCGCCGACGTCCGGCCCGCCGCGCAGCGTGCTCCTGCTCAGCGCGAGCCCGCTCGCGGCCGGCGCACCGCTCGGCCGGCTGCAGCCCGAAGTGGAGTACCGCGCGATCCTCGACGTGGCCGGCTCGCGCCTGGACGTGGACTACCGGCCGTTCGCCACCTTCGCCGACATGCGCCGGGTCCTCGAGGCCGGGCACGACGTGCTGCACCTGGCCTGCCACGGCAACGGGGACCTGCTCACGTTCCACGGGCCCGGCCTGGCGCCACAGGCCATCCACGCCGCGGACCTGGCCGAGGTGCTACTCGCCTACCAGAGCCGCCCGGGCCGGGCGCGGCTGCACGGCATCGTCCTCAACGCCTGCTACAGCCTGGCGGCGGCGGAGACGCTGCGAAAATGCGCCACGACCGTCGTGGCGCACCGCGACGACCTTCCCGACGAGGCCGCGCCGACGGTGGCGGCGGCCCTGTACCGGGCGCTGCTGATCCGCGGGTCGATGGCCGAGGCCGGCTACCTCGCCAAGGCCGAGCTGCCGCTGCTGGACACCGAGCACGGGCGTGCCGTCGCCGACGGCCTCGAGATCCTCACCGCCTGACGGCGGCCCCGCGGCGATCTCCATTTCCGGCGATCGCATTGATCCATTTTCGGATGCCATTCACCCGAGTTTCCGCGCGGATATCCAGCCCGTCCCACCATTCAAGATTGATGATGTCATTTTGGGTGGATTACCCAAGTCGCGCCCGTTATTTTCGAGATCCATCAGCGGACTGAATCGACGTCTCTTGAAGCGGTTAATAGGAACGTCTTTTTGTCGAACGCCGTCCAGAAACCTTTCATCCAAGTTGATCTATATGCTCGGAAGAATCGAACGTCACTCGGGGAAAGGGAAAACCGGAATGAGATCAATCGTCAGATCGGTGACCGTCGCCGGAGTCGGCCTAGCGCTGATACTGGCCGGCGGCGTCGCGGCACAGGCGCAGCCGTCCGCGGCGGCGTCCGGCAACGTCAGCACGGTCGCCCGGACGGCCGGCGGCAAGGCGGTGAACACCCCGGCGGCGATCGCCGAGGTGGAGGCCTACTGGACGCCCGAGCGCATGGCGGCCGCGGTGGACCTGGACCTGAAGGTCACCGACTCCGACCCGGCCGGCGCGCCGGCGCCGCAGGGCAAGCCCGGCAGCATCGCACCCGCGCCGCCCGCGCGCGGCCTGGCCGCGCTGAACCAGTCCGTCACCGTCGGCAAGGTGTACGTCTCGGTTCCCGGCGGCACGGGTCAGTGCTCGGCAAGCGCCCTGAACAGCGGAAAGCGCCGCCTGGTCATCACCGCGGGCCACTGCGTGCACGCCGGCGCGGGCGGCGGCTGGTACTCGAACTTCATCTTCGTGCCGGGCTTCCGGCAGGGTGTGTCGCCGGTCGGCAACTTCGTCGCCGGCAACCTCACCGCCCGCACCGCGTGGATCAACAACAGCAGCGGCGACGAGGACATCGCCATCGCGATCATGAACAACGGCGGCATCTACGGCGCCAAGGTGGTCGACACCGTCGGCGGCATGGGCCTGCGCTGGAACTGGGGCTACTCCGTCGCCGTGACCATCCTCGGTTACCCGGCCGCGGGCGGCTTCCCCGGCGATCTCCAGTACTTCTGCCAGGGCACCACCTGGAACGGTCACGGGCAGCAGGTGCGGGCCTGGTGCAACATGACGCAGGGCTCCAGCGGCGGACCCTGGCTACAGGAATACAACGATCAGAACGGCCTCGGATACACGAACAGCGTGGTCAGTCATCGACACGGTGACGCCAGTCAGATGGACGGCCCGTATTTCGACAATGACGTCAAGAGCCTCTTCGATTTCGCCGAGGGCCTGTCCCCCGCCTGATCCGAAATATGCGAATGACGGAGGCCCCGGCATGATTGCCGGGGCCTCCCCCGGCGCCAATTACAAGATCGAGGGAACGGTGGGCGGATGAATGTCGTCTCAGCCGGCATGACGATCAGATGGTGGCACTTCCTGACGGCCATGACGGCGATGTCGATCGCGGGATGCGGCCAGGGCGGCGCGGCGGCGCCGCCGCCCGGCGCCGCGGACATCTGGGGGCGGACGTTCGTCTCCGCGCCGGCCGCGGCGGACCAGGGTTCCCGGCAGCTCGTCGAGGGCACCAGCGTGCGGCTGGGTTTCAAGCCGGACACCGTGACCGCCGAGGCCGGATGCAACCACCTCAGCGGCCGGGCCGCGGTCGACGGCGACCGGCTGGTGGTCACCGACGTCGGCGGCACGATGATGGCCTGCTCGGCGGAGCTGATGGAGCAGGACACCTGGCTGACGGACTTCCTGCAGCAGCGGCCCACCTGGCAGCTCGACGGCGACACCCTGGTGCTCAGCGCCGGAACGACCCGGCTGCGGCTGATCGACATCCGGTCCGCCGTGCCCGACCGGCCGCTGACCGGCCCGCGCTGGTCGGTGCAGTCCCTGATCGACGGCGAGGCGGCCGCCTCGGTCCCGGCCGGCGCCGACGCACACCTGACCTTCCGGGACGGACGGGTGACCGGCTCGACGGGCTGCACCGACGTCGACGGCGCGGCGTCCATCGGCGACGGCGCGATCATCTTCTCCCGCCCGGCCGGCCGGAAACAGGACTGCCCGCCCGAGCTGGAGGCGTTCGACCGCGCCGTCCTCGGCCTGCTCAAAGGCAAGGTGGCCTACCGCATCACCGGCGACCGGCTGACCTTGACCCGCGCCGACGGCGACGGCCTGGACCTGCGAGCCGAGCCCTGACCGGGGACGCGGCCGGGCCGGTCAGTGCGCGGATGCCGGCTCGTCGGCGATGCCCAGCAGCCGCCGAAACTCGGCGAACTCGGCGAACGGGAAGCGGTGGTCGTCGTTGCGGTTGGAGTAGCACGAGTACTCTCCGCCGAAGGTCCAGCCGGCCTCGGCGTCCCAGCGCCAGGCGTAATCGTCCTCGGAGACCGGCATCAGCAGGCTCTCCACTATCCGCTCCGCGGCGTCGCCGTGGAACAGGCCGAGCCGGTCCAGCTCGCCGGCGATGATCCGCCGCCGCGCCGCCAGCAGGTCCTGCTCGTCGGAGCCGTGGCCGACCCAGGGCGCCAGCAGCAGCATGGCCAGTTCCGGCGAGACCCGCTGCCGGTCCGGCTCGGCGCGCATCCGGCGTACCACCGCCTCCAGCTCATCCCAGCGCAGGCAGAACGGGTGCGCCCGGGCCTGGTCCCAATGGCCGAGCTCGAGCCGGCCGCCGGCGACGTCGTCCGAGTCCGCAGGATCGCAGAGGTACAGCGTGAACAGGTTGACCTGGAAGGCCAGGTTCAGGCGCAGGAACCAGTTCGAGCCGACCGGCAAGTCCAGGTTGGTCCCGCCCAGCTCCTCAGCGAGCCGCTTGCCCGCCGCGTCGACGTCGAATCCGTCGGTCTCGTCGAGCACGTAGCACCGCCAGAACTCCGGCGTATGGAGTGCGGTTTGCAGCACGCTGGGCCCTCCTCTGTAGGCGATGCCGGGCGAGGGGGACGCTAATACGGCGTCGCAACAACGACAGGCTTCCCGCGCCACTAGTCGTGCGACTATGGTCGTACGCATGGATGGTGAGTCTCCGCGCCTTGTCGGCGCTCACGAGATCCGGGACCTGCTCGGCGTCAGCCGGCAGCGGGCTTATCACATAGCCGGGCGATCCGACTTCCCGACGCCCGTCGCCACCCTGGCGCAGGGCAAGGTCTGGGCGGTCGACGAGGTCGAGGAGTGGATCGCCGCCCACCGCTACGACACGGCGCCGGATCGAGCACCCGGGCGCAGCGACACCTGAGCACGCCGGCTCAGGTGATCGAGGGTACGGACGAGAACGCTCGGGTCCATGCCGACAAACATGCGCATCGCCGTGGGTACGCTCATCGCCGCCGCGCTCTGCGTCCTGGTGACGGTCGTGTTGTGGGTCCTGCCGTTCGTGCTGTCGAACGGCCGCGACCCCAACGAGACCGGATGGGTCGTCCTGGTCCTTTACTCGATCTTCCCGGCCGGCCTGGCCGTCATCCTGTTCCTCGTGTCCGCCGTCTACTTCATCATCGCGATCGCCGGCCGGCGTCCATGATGGGCCCGCGCCGCACCGGGCGGCGCGGGCACCCGATTCAGAACAGCCGGCCGAGACGGAGGAAGACCGTCTCCCCGGTGGCGTCGTCGACGGCGTCGTTGTCGGTCACCGCGTACGCCTGACCGTTGCCCGCGACCGCGAGGCCCTCGACCTTGTCCTGCACCCAGCCCCGGTCCGCGCTCAGGGCCGGCAGCAGGTCCCGGACCAGCCGCTTGTCGACCACCGGGACGCCGGCCCAGGTCCTCGGCACGTCGAAGCGGTAGATCCGCTTGATCGCCGCGGCGGGTCCGCGCTGGTTGTCACGCTCGACGACGGCGAACGTGTCCCGGTCGACCGCGACCAGCTCAGACAGCCCGGTCCAGCCGGTCTTCGCCGCGTCCAGCGGGTAGGCCAGCCAGCTCCAGCCTCCGTCGCGGTAGCGCCCGATGCGCACGGTCTCCTCGCCCTTGAGCGGCCGCTGGACCGCGACCCACACGTCGGAGCCGGCGACCGCGACACCCTCGAGGCCGTTGGCGGTCACCGCGGCCGCCACGTCGGCCGGCAGCGGGACCTCCTGCTGTACGGCGCCGCGCGCGTCCGTGCGTACCAGCAGGTTGGGCTTGCCGGCGGAACCCTCGACGGCCAGCCAGTAGCCGCCGGACGCGAGGGCGGCGACGCCCTCGGCGTCGTAGCCGACCGGGGTGCCGTTCCTGGTCACGGTGAGCTCGGCGGTGATGGCCGCGGGCCGCGCGGCCGTGTCGATGGTGAGCAGCCGGGTCGGGCTGTATGCGCTGTCGGTGACCGCGACCAGCCGGTCGGCGCGGCCCGGCACGGCCGACAGCCCGGACAGCGTGCCCCAGGCGATGTCGTCGCGGGAGACCAGCGACGGGAAGGCGCCGGCGGCACCGCCGAGGCCGTAGATCTGGACGGTGCCCCGGATGCCCTCCTCCGGGAGCTCCTCCTCGCTGGAGACGACGATCAGGTTCCGCGACGGTACGGCGACGACGCCCTCCGGCCCGTTCGTGGTGGGCAGGAGCTGCCGGAACCGCGGCGCCCACGGACGGGAGACGTCGTAGACGGCGGTGAAGTTGCCGCGCTCGGCGTTCACGAAGACGTAGGGCACGCCGCCGAAGCGGCCGAACGCCACGTTCTCCGGCTCGATGCCCTTGGCGTCGGAGCGCTTGTCCGGGTAGAGCCCGTGCGCGATGGCGAGGTGCTCGAGCGAGTTGCCGGCGTCCCAGACGACCCGGCCGCGGCGGTCGAAGATCGTCCAGCCGCGCGAGCCGCCCTCGTAGTCGCCCTCGTTGGCGGTGGCGAACAGGTCGTCGGTGAGCCAGGCGACGCCGTCGGGCTCGCGCTTGGCGGTGATCGTGCCGGTCGGCGAGATCCGGTCGTCGTCCTGCGTGTCCACGCCCGGCACGGTGACCGTGCCGGCGCCGAAGTGCCGGATCACCCTGCGCTGCGCGAGGGAGACGATCGCGAGGTGGTTGTTCTCCTGCAGGCTGACGACCGCCTCGTCGCGGGAGTTGACGCTGACGTACTCGGGCTCCGGGTCGCCGGGCGCGACCTCGGCCAGGCCGGTCAGGTCGACCCGGCCGACCGTCCAGGTGCGGGTGTCGACCACGGCGAGATGCCCGGCCGGGGCCTGCGGGATCGCGCCGTCGTTGACGTCCTCGTCGCGCTCGTTCTCGATCGCGACGGCGATGTAGCGGCCGCTGGGCGCGACGGCGACGGAGTCCGGCTGGCCGCCGAGGTCGAGGCTCCGGCGGATCGCGCGGGTGCGTGCGTCGATCACGACAAGCTTCCCGGACGGGCCGGTGAAGCTCGCGCTGGTGTTCACCGCGGCGAGCAGCAGGCCGCCGAGGTGCGCGACCGAGGTGGGCTCGCCGCCCATCGCCAGGGTGCCGGCCGGCCTCGGCCGGGCCGGGTCGCCGATGTCGACGAAGCCGAGGCGGCCGCCCGGGCTGTCGGTGTAGACGACGGTGCGCCCGTCGTCGGTGACGGTCGAGATCTCCGCGGCGGCGGTGTCGCCGACGCTCGAGTTCAGGTATGCCGGGACGGTCGCGAGGCGCCGCCAGGACTGCGGCGCCGGTTGCCCGTGCGGGTGCGCAGCCGCGGTCGTGGGCGGGGGAAGGAGCGCGGCGAGTGCCGCGATGCCGACCAGGGAGACGGCCTTTCTGGTACGGCCGAGGGGTGTCGTGGAACGCATGGTGCCTGCCTACGGGCCGACAACGACGCCGAGGTGGCCAGGCGGAAAACGTCTGATGTCTCAGGCTTGCCGATCATGGGTGGCACCGCTGTGAGCCATCATGGCTTGCATGCGTGCCATCCGTGTGCCACAGTGGCACACATGGACCTGACCACGTACGTGAACAACCTTGGGCGCGAGTTCGCCACCCTCGCCGAGGCCGGCGGGGACGACGCCCGTGCGCTGGTCGAGCGCCTGACCGGGTCGCTCGAGTCGGCGATCCGCATGACGTTGCTCGACGCGCTGTCCGCCGCCGCCGACGAGATCACCCGCGACCTGGCCCCCGGCTCGGTGGAGGTGCGCCTGCGCGGGCGCGACCCGAGCTTCGTGGTGACCACCGCACCCACCGGGCCGCTCGAGTTCGCGGCCGACCAGGCCGCCGTGCCGGCCGACGGCACGCCGGACAGCGAGCTGCTGATCGCCGAGGACGGCCCCGCCGCGCGGATCAACGTGCGCCTGCCCGAGCAGCTCAAGACCGCGATCGAGGAGGCCGCGGCCAAGGAGGGGCGCTCGGTCAACGCCTGGCTGAGCCGGGCGGCCGCCGCCGCCCTGCAGCGCACCGACCGCGACCAGCGTCCCGAGCCGCGCGGCAGCGGCAAGCGGAGCAAGCAGGGCTTCACCGGCTGGGTGCGCTGACCGCACACCGAAACACCAACTCAGACGAGGAACGACAATGCCAACTTTCGATACGCCCGAACCGATCTCCGTCACGCTCGACCTCGGCGTCGGCGACGTGCGAATCGTCGCGAGCGACCGGACCGACACCGTCGTCGAGGTCCGCCCGACCGACCAGTCCGACGAGTCCGACGTCGCGGCCGCCCAGCAGGTCCGCGTCGACTACGCCAACGGCACGCTGCGGGTGACCGGGCCGAAGGCGCGCGCCTTCGACTTCTCCCGCAAGACCCGGTCGGTCGACGTGTCCATCGAACTGCCCAGCGGCTCCGGGGTGTCCGCCGACCTGCAGGTCGGCGACCTGCACGGCGCCGGCCGGCTCGGTGAGTGCCGGTTCAAGACCTCCGCCGGCAACGCCCGGCTCGAGCTGACCGGGCCGCTGCGGCTGAACTCGGGCGCCGGCCACCTCACCGTCGACGGCGTCGCGGGCAACGCCGAGCTCTCCACCGGCACCGGAAAGGTGCGGGTCGGCGAGATCGAGGGCGCCGCGAGCGTCAAGAGCTCCAACGGCGACATCGCGATCGACGCGGTCGCCGGCGACGCGCGCCTGCGTACGGCCAACGGCGAGATCTCCGTCGACCGGGCCGGCGCGAACGTCGACGCGAAGACCTCCAACGGCGCCATCCGCCTCGGCCAGGTGGTCCGCGGCTCGATCGTCCTCGGCACCGCCGCGGGCGACCTCGACATCGGCATCGCCGCGGGCACCGCCGCCTGGCTGGAGCTGAACACCGGCTTCGGGCACATGCGCAACCTGCTGGAGAACGCCACCCGGCCCGACGGGGCCGCCGAGACCGTCGAGGTGCGCGGCCGCACCTCCTACGGCGACATCACCGTCCACCGCTCCTGAAAGAGGGAAACCATGACCCCCACGCCCTCCTGGCCGGCCATCGCCGCGACCGGGCTCCGCAAATCGTTCGGTGACCAGGTCGTCCTCGACGGTCTCGACCTCGACGTGCAGCGCGGCACGGTGTTCTCGCTGCTCGGCGCGAACGGCGCCGGGAAGACCACCACCGTGAAGATTCTGTCCACATTGCTCAGTGCCGACGCCGGCGAGGCCCGGGTCGCCGGGCACGACGTGGCCCGGGAACCGGACGCGGTGCGCGCCGCGATCGGCGTCACCGGCCAGTTCTCCGCCGTGGACAACCTGCTCACCGGCGAGGAGAACCTGCTGCTGATGGCCGACCTGCACCACCTGTCCCGGCGCGACGGCCGGCGGCGCGCCGCCGAGCTGCTCGAACAGTTCGACCTGGCCGAGACGGGCCGCAAGCCGGCGTCCACCTACTCCGGCGGCATGCGGCGGCGCCTCGACCTGGCCATGACCCTGGTCGGCAGCCCTCAGGTGATCTTCCTCGACGAGCCGACCACCGGCCTCGACCCGCGCAGCCGCCGGAACATGTGGCAGATCGTCCGGGACCTGGTGGCCGGCGGCGTCACCATCTTCCTGACCACGCAGTACCTGGAGGAGGCCGACGAGCTGGCCGACCGAATCGCGGTCCTCGACCACGGCCGGATGGTCGCCGAGGGCACCGCGGAGGAGCTCAAGCGCCGCATCCCCGGCGGGCACGTCCGGCTGCGGTTCGCCGACCCGGCGGGCCTCGAGGCGGGCCTGCGCGTGCTGGGCCAGACCTCGCGCGACAACGACGCGCTCGCCCTGCGGGTGCCCAGCGACGGCAGCCTGCGCTCGCTGCGTGCCCTGATCGGCCGACTCGACGACCAGGCCATCGAGGTCGACGAACTGTCCGTGCACACCCCCGACCTCGACGACGTCTTCCTCGCCCTCACGGGCAACCCCACCGACGAGAAGGTGACCCGATGAGCACTACCACCCTGGCCGCTCCGGCTCCGGCGGCCCTGCGATTCCATCCGCTGCGCGACTCCGCCACGATGCTGCGCCGCAACCTCAAACGCATGCTGCGGTACCCGTCGATGACGCTGACGCTCGTCGGGATGCCCGTCGTCTTCCTGCTGCTGTTCGTCTACGTGTTCGGCGGCACGCTGGGCGCTGGGCTCGGCGCGGCGGTCGGCGCCGACGGGCGCGCCGCGTACGCGAACTACGTGGTGCCGACGATCCTGCTGATGACCGTCATGTCCACCGTCCAGGGCACCTCGATCTCGATCGCCATGGACATGACCGAGGGCATCATCGCCCGGTTCCGCACCATGCACATCGCCCGCGTCTCGGTGCTGACCGGGCACGTGCTCGGCAGCATGATCCAGGCGGCGATCGGCCTGGTGATCGTGGTCGGCGTCGCGCTGCTGGTCGGCTTCCGACCCGAGGCCGGGCTGGTCGGCTGGCTGGCGACGGCCGGCTTCCTGGCGGCGGTGACGTTCGCGCTGGTCTGGCTGGCCGTCGCGCTCGGCCAGGTGAGCAAGAGCGTCGAGACCGCGAGCAACGTGCTCATGCCGCTGGTCCTGCTGCCCTTCATCGGCAGCGGTTTCGTACCGACCGACTCGATGCCCGCCGGCCTGCGCTGGTTCGCCGAGTACCAGCCGTTCACGCCCATCATCGACACCCTGCGGGGCCTGCTGATGGACCAGCCGATCGGCAACAGCGGGTGGATCGCCCTCGCCTGGAGCGGGATCATCGCCCTGGGCGGATACCTCTGGTCGAAGCGCCTGTTCGACCGCGAGTCCTGACCGAACACCTGACTGGGGGAGGAACGATGTTCGACAGATGGGGAAGGTTCGTCGTCAGACGGGCGTGGTGGGTCATCGGCGGATGGCTGGTGGGGGCGTTCCTCATCATCGGACTGCTGCCGAGCCTCGCCGACATCACCAGCGGCGACCAGGGCAGCTTCCTGCCCGACAGCTACGAGTCGGTACAGGCGATCGACCTGGCCAGGACCGCGTTCCCGGAGCAGGCCACCTCCACCGCCATCGTGGTGGTCAAGCGCACCGACGGCGCCCCGCTGACCGCGGCCGACCAGGCCCGGGTCGGCCCCCTGGCCACCGCGATCGCCGACGCGCGCATCGCCGGGATCGGCCAGCCGCTGACCGGCCCGCAGGCCGTCGCGCCGAACAAGCTGGTCCAACTGATCTCCGTACCCGTCACCGCGGCCCTGACCGACCAGCAGGGCCAGATGGACGCGGTGAAGCAGACCCGCGAGGTGATCAAGTCCGACCTGGCCGGCACCGGGCTGAGCGCCGGCGTCGCCGGGCAGCTCGCCCAGTTCGTGGACAACAACGACACGTTCAACACCGCGTTCACGGTGGTCGGCACGGCCACCTTCGCGCTGATCATCGTGCTGATCCTGATCATCTTCCGCAGCCCGATCGCCGCCCTGCTACCGATCCTCGTCATCAGCGTGGTCCTGCAGGTCTCCTCGAACCTGATCGCGGCGGCCGGCAAGCTGTTCGACTTCAACGTGGACCAGAGCCTGCAGACGCTGCTGCTGATCGTGCTCTACGGCATCGGCACGGACTACATACTCTTCCTGCTGTTCCGCTACCGGGAACGGCTGCGGGCCGGCGCCGACAAGAAGACCGCGATGGTGTACGCCGTAGCCCGGGTCGGCGAGGTGATCACCTCGGCCGCGGCCGCCGTCATCGTCGCGTTCCTGGTGCTGCTGCTGGCCAGCTTCGGCGGCTTCGGCTCGCTCGGCCCGGCGCTGGCCATCGCCGTCTTCGTCATGCTGGTCACCGCGCTGACCCTGATCCCCGCCCTGGTCAGCCTGATCGGCCCGGCGACCTTCTGGCCGTCGAAGGCGTGGCGGCGCGAGCCGAAGGGCACCGCGTTCGCCCGGATCGGCGACGTGGTCGGCCGGCGCCCGGCGGTGACCGCCACCGCGTCCGGCCTGCTGCTGATCGTCCTCGCCAGCGGGGTCCTGCTGTTCAAGGCCGACTACGACTTCGCGGCCGGCTTCCCCAGCACCACCGAGTCCGCGAAGGCGGCCGCCGACCTGGAACGAGGCTTCCCGCAGGGCGCCCTCGACCCGACCCAGGCGTACCTGACCACCACCGACGGCAGCGGCCTGACCCCCGCCCAGCTCGACGGCTTCGCCGCGGCCGCCGCCACGGTGTCCGGCGTCGGCGGCGTGCAGCCGCCGGTCAAGGCCGCCAATGGCACGGTGGCCGGCTTCGGCCTGCTGCTCAACGTGAACCCGGCGTCCAACGAGGCCATCACCCTGGTACACGACCACCTGCGCGACGACCTGCACGCCGCCGCGCCGCCCGGCACCCGGGTACTGGTCGGCGGCACCACGTCGATCTACGCGGACATCAACTCGGCGAACAACCGCGACCTGTCGGTGATCCTCCCGTTCGCCGCGCTGCTCATCGCGATCATCCTCGCCCTGCTGCTGCGCAGCGTCGTCGCGCCGATCTACCTGGTGCTCGCGGTGCTGCTCAACTTCGCGGCAACCCTCGGCGCCGCCATCTACCTGTTCCAGGGCGCGGCCGGCAAGCCCGGCGTGACCTTCCAACTGCCGATCGTGCTGTACCTGTTCGTCCTCGCGATCGGCACCGACTACAACATCCTGATGATCGCCCGCCTCCGCGAGGAGGCCCGGGCCGGCAACGAGCCCCGGCCCGCCGCCGCGCTCGCCGTACGGCACGCCGGCCCGTCCATCGCCGCGGCCGGGCTGATCCTCGCCGGCACGTTCGCGGTGCTGGCCCTCGCGCCGGTCTCCTTCCTGCAACAGATCGGCTTCTCGGTGGCGGTCGGCATCATGCTGTCGGCGTTCGTGATGTCGATGTTCCTGGTGCCGGCGCTGACCGCGCTCCTCGGCCACGCCGCCTGGTGGCCGGGACACGGCGACGTCGCCAAGGGCGCGGCCGACACCGCACCGGACCAGCCCCCGGTACCGGCCGGCTCGAACTGATCCACCCGACGATGCCCGCCCGGCCCGACAGTGGCCGGGTGGGCACCGCTTCGTCAGGCGAGCGTCACGTCGACCCTGGTCACCTCGAGCCGGGGCAGGCCCCACCGGGTGAGCAGGGCGTCGACGACATCGACGGACGCGGCCCAGTCCGCACGACCGTTCATCCCGGCGGCGAGCAGGTTCGGCGGGACCTGACCGGAGCCGAGGAGCTGCTGCCAGCGCGGCACATCGCACTCGAGATACTCCAGCGCGGGCAGCGCGGCCACCACGTCGAGATTCGCGACCGCCGCGGCCCGGTTGACCACCAGGGAGCGGATCCCCCGATGTCCGGCGAGGCCGGCGAGGTCCACCGGCTCGGGCGCGGCGCCTACGAACAACACCTCGGCCTCGGGGCGAACGTCGGCCACGGTCCGGCCGCGAGGGCCGATCCGCGCCAGCAGACCGCCCTCCGGCGCGAGCTCCTCCGGTTCGGCGGGGCGCCGGGTGAGCAGATCGGTCAGCGACGACGCGATCCACCGGGCGCCGGCGGGCGTCTCGTGGTCCACGAAGAGGATCTGCCCGACGTGTCCGCGAGGACCCGGCGCCAGGTCGACGACGAACAGATTCCCGCCGAAATCATCACCGATGGCGAACCACGCCCGCGACGCGGCCAGCGCCTGCACACGCCCGTGCGGATCGGGCGCGACGACCTCGATCGCGCCGTCCGGCCAGGAACCGTACCGGGCGCGGGGCTCGAGATACTCCCGGGCCGCCGCATCGTCCAGCGCGACGATGCTCATGCCGTAGAACAGGTCCGACCCGGCCTCCGGCAGCACCAGGTCCCCGGCGCCGGCCGTCAGGTACAGCGCCCGCACGTCCTCGGGCAGCGCGGCACCCAGCGACGACTCGGCCTCCGCCAGCGCCGATCCGGACGCCGGCTCCGCGTCGGGCAGGATCCGGCGCACCAGTTCCCGCACCGCGTCCGGGTCGGCGTCCGGCGACACGGTCACCCCGTCGGACGGCACCGGCAGCCGCCGATACGGCTCAGGGTCCGACCGCGCATCGAGCAGCACCGACTCGAGGATGTTGCTGCCCATCCCGAACGAGACGTGCGACGTCGCCCCGACGATGTCCACCTGGCCGCCGTCGCGGGTCACGAGCCCCCGAATCGCCACGCCCCGGCCGTCGACCAGGGCGCCGACCGCCTTCAGCGCGTCGAGGGCCGAGCTGCCGCCCTGCCGCGATTCGCCGTCGTCGAAGGTCGAGCCGCCGTACGCGCCGGGGTGAACTGTGCCCCGGAACTCGGTCTCCGCGGTACCGGCCGGAGCGCCACCGCGCAGAGCCGACAGAAACGGTCGCCAGAGGTCCGGCTGCTGCAACGCGTCATCGATCACCGGCAGATCGTAGCCATCCGGGCCCGGCCGCCGTCGCGGCTATTGGAGTTTGACGCGGCCGCCGCTCAGGTCGGTCACGATGTCGCGCAGCTGCGCCTTGGCCGGGAGTCCCTTGGCCAGGCCGTAGGTCAGGGCACGGTCGCCGCGGCGCTTGCCCTCCCGCTTCGCCCAGCGTTTGTGTTCGGCCGCGTCATCGCCGGCGAGATCCGTCCAGGCCACGGGGTCGATGGTCAGGGTGCGCGCAACGATCGACAGGGCCTGCACCCGCTCCCAGGTGAGCACCACGTCCCGGCGCAGCAGCCGGCCGTCGGCGCTGAGCCTGATGCCGGACCGGTCGAGCACCGGGTCGGCCTTCGGCAGCCGGCCCGGCCGGGCGAACCAGGCGATGCACACCGGGACGGTCAGCACGGCGAGGAAGCCGGGCGCGGACAGGTACACCAGCTGCAGGGTGCCGGTCATCGTCAGCACGGCGAGCAGGATCAGCACCGGAAGGACGAGGGCCAGCCCGAACAGGAAGAAGGCCCACCGAACGCGCCTGCGCCGGTTCAGTGGAAGCGTCAGGGTGTCGACCGCACCTGAACGTGCGGATGGGTTCGTCCTCGCAGGCATCGGTAGATCATGCACGACCTGTGGTCAGCCGGACGACTCCAGGCGGCGGTTGAGGTCGGCGAGGTAGGGCAGGTAGAGGCGGGCGCCGGCTGACGATGCGGCCTCGATCGCGGCGGTGAGCAGGGTCGGGGCGTCCGGGTCGCGGCGTGTCACGGACAGGGCCGCGGCTGCCCAGCGTGCCTCGTGCCGGCCGAGTGCCGGGCCGGTGGCGAGCGCGCGGGTGATCAGGCGGTCGGCCTCGGCGAGTCGGTCCAGGTCGATGCAGACGAGGGCGGCGCGGGCCGCCGCCCAGCAGCCGAACAGGTCGAGGTTGGCGCAGAGATCCAGAGATTGATGGAACGCGTCGAGGGCGGCCGGCAGGTCTCCCTTCATCTGGTACGCGATGCCGGTCGCCCGCCACGCCGTCGCCGTCCAGCCTCGGTGTCGCAGCCGCCGGGCGATGGCCAGCGCCTCCCGGCCGGCGGCGAGTGCGTCGTCGGGGCGGCCGAGGGCGGAGAGTGCCTCGGAGCGGTGCCACAGCGCGTACGTCTGGCCGTCCGGGTGGCCGAGGGTGCGGGCCACGTCGAGGGCGCGTTCGGTGTCGGCGAGGCCCTGCGCGGCGCGGTCGAGCAGGACTCGGCCGTGCCCGCAGGTCGAGCGCGGGGTGACCGTGCGCATCAGGTCGCCCGAGCTTTCGAAGAGGTGCGCGGCGCGGTCGAGTTCGTCGACGCCCTCCTCGATGTTGCCGTGCAGAAAGGCGGCCATCGCCCGCGCGTCGAGGATGCGGGCGGCGCCGCGTGAGTCGCCCGTGCGGGTGTGGATGGCCAGGGCCTCCGCGGCGCGGGCGGCGGACCGGTCGGGCTGGTCGAGGTTCATGTCGATGACGGCGGCGACCTCGAGCACGGACGCCCGGGCCCGCTCGTCGGTGCCGGCCTCGATGAGGGCGAGCTCGGCGACCTCGGCCGCGCGCCGCATGTCGTCGGCGCCGGAGTCGAGGGCGGCGAGCTGGGCCAGTACGGCCGCGCGGGCCGGGCCGCCCGGATAGCCGGCGAGGGCCGCGCGGAGGTCGTCGCGGGCGGCGGCGATGTCGCCGCGGCGGCGGCTTGCCTGTGCCCGGGCGGCCAGCAGCCGCGCCCGGACCGGGCCGTCGGCGCCGCCGGTCGCGAGGCCGGCGTCGGCGAGCTGGCCGGCCTCGGCGTCGGCGACCTGGTCGAGGGCGTTGGCGGCGGCGCGGGCGTACGCCTCGGCGGCGCGGGTGACGTCGCCGGCGCCGAGCCAGTGCCGCGCCTGTTCGGGCGCGTCGCCGTGCTCGCCGTCGAGGACGGCGGCGAGCCGGGCGTGCAGCCGGGCCCGAGTCGCGTCGGTGAGGCCGTCGACGACCACCTCGGCGACCATGTCGTGCGCGGTACGCCAGCCGTGGTCGCCGAGGCGTACCAGGTTGGCCGCGGCCAGCTCCTCCAGCGGGCCGAGCAGCTCCGGGGCCGACAGTTCCGCGGCCGCCGCCAGCGTCTGCGCCGGCGTCTCGCGGCCGAGCAGCGCCAGGAGGCCGAGCACGGTCGCCGGCCGGCCGGTGTGTGCGGCGGCCCGGTCCGCGATCGCCCTGCGCTGCCCGGCGCGGCCGGCCTGCCGGGCCCGTCCGGCGGCCGCCGGCGCGGCGGCGGGCCGGCGGCCGTCCACGTCGGCCGCTTCGAGCAGGCCCTCGGAGTGCAGCAGCCGGAGCACCTCGGCGACCGCCATCGGCGTCCGGTCGGTCTCGGCGGCGAGCGCCGCGACGAGCTCGCCGTCGTCGACGAGGTCGGCCAGGGCGGACTCGAGGAGCCCGCCCAGCTCGATCACCGGCGGGCCCGGCAGCCGGCGTACCAGCTCCGCCGCGCCGGCGGGCAGCTCGTCGGGCCGGTATGCGAGCACCAGCCGGGGCCCGGCGACGCTGCCGAGCAGCTGGACGCTGCTGGGGTCGGCCCACTGCAGGTCGTCGACGACGAGGGCGCGGTCCGGGTGCGCGGTGAGCAGCCGCCGGGCCGCCTCCAGGACCAGGGCGTTGCGGGTCTCCGGGTCGAATCCGGTCGGCGGCGGGTCGAGCTCGGGCAGCAGCTCGGCCAGCGCCGCGCGGAGCCGGCCCGGCAGCGAGCCGAGGGCCGGGGTGTCCGCGGCGAGCAGTTTCCGCAGCAGCGTCCGGGCCAGCGACCACGGTTCGTCCCGGTCCGCCCAGGACGCGGCGACGCCGACCGCGGGCACGGCGGCCGCGACCTGCTCCAGCAGCCGCGACTTTCCGGTGCCGGACCGGCCGGCGATCCGCACGACGCCGTCCGGCAGGCCGGCGACGACCTGGCGGACCACGGCGTCACGGCCGACGAACGGCAACATCCCGAAACCGGCCCGCGGCTCATCCCGTACGGGATGGGAGCGCAGCAGCCGGCGGTGCAGTTGCGCCGCGGCCGGGGACGGGTCGAGGCCGAGCTCGTCCGCGAGGCCGCGCCGGTAGGTGTCGAAGCAGGCCAGCGCGGCGACCCGGTCGCCGGCCGCCGCCAGCGCCCGCACCAGGGCCAGCGCCGCGGTCTCCCGGAGCGGCTCGGCCGTGGCCGCCGCCGTCGCGTACTCCACCGCGAGCGCCGGCGCGTCCAGCGCGGCGGCGAGCTCCGCCGCGCGTTCCCAGGCGAGCTGGCGTGCCTGCAGCACCCGGGTCCGGTACGGCTGGGACCAGTCCGCGTACAGGTCCTCGGGCAGGGGCTCGGCGGCCGGGCCGAGCGCGTCGCGGTACACCGCCAGCGCCGCACGCCCGTCGAGCCCGCCGGCCCGCTCCAGCGCCGAGAGGAAGACCTCGGTGTCCACGACGCAGTCCGGTGGACCGCTCAGGGCGTACCCCTGTGGTCCGGTGTGGATCAGCGCCGGGCGGCCGACCGCCCGGCGGGCCCGGTTGACCAGAACCTGCAGGTTGCCGGCCGGGTCGGCCGGCGGCCGCTGCGGCCACAGCGCCGCGATGAGCAGGTCGTTGGGCACGAACCGGCCCTGCCGGGTGGCGAGGACGCGCAGCAGCGTGCGCACCTTGCGGCCCTGGTACGCCGACTCGTCCACCGCACGGCCGTCCCGCACGACGACGAAGCGGCCCATCAGGCGTATCTCGACGGCCGCTAGATTCCCGCCAGCTGTCTGCAAGGTGGTGCTCCTAGCGTCGGGTCGACGGAAACACCGAGATCCGGAGGGCACGATGTCCGCACAGACCACGCAACATGTCACGTTCGCCAAGCCCGACGAGGTCCGCTCCTTCGCCAACGGCAGGCTCGAGCTGCTCAACATCGACGGGTCTGCCATCGGCCGGCTGGTGCTGGAGCCGGGATGGCGATGGTCCAACGACGTCAAGCCGGGCGCCGGCACGCAGCTGTGCGAGGCGCCACACTTCCAATACCACGTGGCGGGCGTGCTGCGTATCGCCATGGCGGACGGAACCACCTTCGACGCGGGTCCCGGCGACGTGACCTCGCTGCCGGCCGGTCACGACGCCTGGGTCGTCGGCGAGGAACCGGTCGTCGTCGTGGACTGGTTCGGCGCGAGCGAGTACGCGAAATGACCCGGGAGCTGTACACCCGCGCCGTGGCCTGCTTCGACGCGGTGCTGCGCGCCGTGCCGGGCGACCGCTGGTCCGCGCCGACGCCGTGCGCCGGCTGGGACGTACGTGCGCTGGTCGATCACGTGGTGCGTGAGGACCGGTGGGCGGCCGAGCTGCTGGCCGGCCGGACCGTCGCCGACGTCGGCGACCGCCTCGACGGCGATGTGCTCGGCGCCGATCCGGTCGCGGCGTGGGGCGCCGCGAGCGCGGCGGCGGTGGGCGCGGCGGCCGCCGCGAACGACGAACCGGTGGCCCTGTCCGCGGGGCCGACGCCGGTCGACGAGTACCTGCGGCAGCTCGCCGCCGACCACGCCGTGCACGCCTGGGACCTGGCCACGGCCACCGGGACGAACCTGCGCATCGAGGCGGGGCTGCGCGACGCCGTGACCTCCTGGTTCGCGCCGGTCCGGCGGGCGTACCAGGATCAGGGCCTGGTGGGTCCCCGCATTCCGCTCGGCGAGCCGGCGGAGGCGCAGGCACGCCTGCTCGCGATGTTCGGCCGCTCCGAGGCGCTCGCCGCCGTCCAGCGGTTCGGCGACGCGTTCGACGCCAAGGACGTTTCCGCGATCATGGCGAACATGACCGCCGACTGCCTGTTCGAGTCGACGTCGCCCCCCGACGGTGTCTGCCACCGCGGCGCCGACGCCGTCCGCGCCGCGTGGCACGGGTTCTTCGAGACCGCCGGCGATCACCGGTTCACCACCGAGTCACGCATCGTGGCCGGCGACGAGGTGGTCGTGACGTGGCGTTACGACTGGGACGGCGGGCACGTTCGCGGTGTGGACCTCTTCCGCGTACGGGACGGGCTGGTCGCGGAAAAGCGCGCGTACGTCAAGGGATGAGACGCGAAACGGGCGCCCCCGGGGAGGGGCGCCCGTTCGTTGCCGGGATGCGGGTCAGCGCGCGAGCGCGAGGCCCTGCTTGTCCGAGAACTTGCCGATCGCGATCATGATGAAGTCGATCAGCGTCCAGACGCCGAGCCCGCCGAAGGTGATCAGCATGAGGATGCCCGTGCCGACCTTGCCGACGTAGAAACGGTGAACGCCGAGCGCACCCACGAAGAAGCAGAGCAGCAGGGTGGCGATCCAGGACTTCGAGCCCGTGGCGGCGGCGGTTTCGGTGGCGGTCATTTCGCTATCTCCCCTATGTTGGCATGCGTAAAAATCGATGCACGATAGCGAGGCCCGGCATCCGAATGCAAGATCCAGGTGCGGGCGTCGACCTGCTTGACGCGACGAATATTGATCATCGCTTTCTCGGCCGCGGTCGAAGGCGATCAGGTCGGCGGGGGCTCGATGTCGCCTTCGAGCCGCATGTCGCCGGCCGCCGCGCGTACCTCGGGATGGTCGGCGCCCAGGAGTTCCTCGAGCCGGCCCAGCGATTCACGGAACAGGGCGACGCCGCGTTCCACCTGGCCGGCGGCGCGGAGGTCGTGCGAGAGGTTGACGGCGCGCATCAAGTCGTACGGGTGCCGCGTCCCGCCGCGACCCGGCCGCAGCATCTCCTCGGACAGGGCCAGCGCCTCGGCGTGCCGTCCGGCCAGCGCATGGTCCGTGGCGAGCGACGTGCCGGCACAGATCGTGTACGGGTGCTCGCCGCCCAGCGTCTCCCGCAGCCGCAGCCACGCGTGCTCGTCCCGGGCGTACGCCTCGTCGAGGTTGCCGGTCGCCCGGTGGAGAATGGCCCGGTTGACCTCGGCCGCGAGCCGCAGTGGGTGATCCTCGCCGAAGTCGGCCCGATAGCGCGAGAGCGCATCGTCGGCGAGCTCCCCGGCCTCGCCCAACTCCCCGACCTGGCGCAGCGCGTTGGCCAGGCTGAGACTCGCCGCCACGGAGAACTCGTGACCACGGCCGAAGCGCTGGATCGTGCGCTCGTGGTTGACGCGCATCACCTTCAGCGCCTCGGTGAGGCGGCCCAGCTTCCGCAGGGTGATCGCGTGGGTCCGCTCGGACAGGAGGACGGATCCGTGGCCCGCGCCGAGCAGGTGCTCCTGCACCGGTAGCCATTCGCTCAGTCGGCTCAGCGCGGCGGGATAGTGACCGAGACCGTAGTAGTCGCGGGCCACGTTCAGGTGGGTCTGGACGGCAATCGCGTCGACGATGCTCTGATCGGCCCAGTGTGAGGCGATCTGCTCGTCGAGCCTGAGCGCCTCAGCGAACTCGCCGATCAGCCGGTAGTCGACCGCGAGGTTGCCCTTCACCCTCAGCGTGTATGCCTCCTCGTCCCCGAAGACCTCGCGATGCAGCCGGAAGCTCTCCTGGTCGAACGCCAGTGCCTCGCGATAATGACCCTCGATACGCATGACGTGACCGCGCTGGTTGCCGGTGATGAGGGTGTACGGGTGCTCCGGCCCGAGCAGCGGGCTGCGCAGGAACCGGTTGTACGTGTCCTCCAGCAGGTCAGCCGCCGTCCGGCTGTCGCCCAGCGCGCGGGTGGCGTTCGCGACCTGTGCCCGGGCCAGTAGCGTCGACAGCCCGCTCGGCCCTAGCGACTGCTCGGAGACGTTCTTCGCCCACTCCTCCGCTGCCCGGCCTGCCAGCGTTCGGCTGTTCTCGTAGTCGCCGACGATGTAGAGGTAACGCGCATGGTCCAGCACGGTCTGCCGGCCCTCGTGGGTGCCGGAGTGCACCATGTCGGCCGGGGTGAGGTGTGGACCCATCTCACTCTGCAGCTCCAGCTCACCGACCTCGTCCGGGTCACCCGGGCGCGCCACCGCCAGCAGGCGCTGGACGTTGCGCTGAGTCTCCACGCGCAGCTCCGGCGTCAGGGTGTCCCGCAGCACGCGCTGCACCAGGCGGTGCACCTGCACCCGGGGGGACCGGTCGCCGGACCTCGGCGCGGCCGCCGAGGTGGCCCTGCCGGCCGTGCGGACCAGCCCGTACCGCCGCAGCTCGCGGACGATGCGCCCGGTCAGGATGGAGTCGCCGAGGGCCTGGCGCAGCGGGCCCGAGATGTCGGCGTTGGCGCCGCGGCGCAGCAACGACAGCCCGATCGGCTCGCCGCCCAGGTAAGCGAAGAGCGCGAAGAACTGTGCGGCGGCCGCGTCGGCCTTCTCGAGCTTCTCGAAGGCGACCTCGACGAACGCGGCGACCGTATGCGGGTAGCCGGCCGGCCTACCCTCATACAGCAGCTCGATGCGCTCGTCCAGCAGGTCGAGGTACTCCCGCACGGGCATCGCCGTCGCCAGGTACCACGCCGCCGCCTGTTCGAGCGCGAGCGGCAGGTCGCCCAGCTTCTCGGCGAGTTCGTCGGCCTCGCCCTCGGTGATCGGCGAGACGTCGGGGTCGTCGCGCGTGCGCCTGGTGAGCAGCTCCACGCTCTCGTCGCGGCGGAACACATCGACCTCGATCGGGATGCCGAGCGTGCTCCACTCCTCGATCCGCGTCGTCACGATCACGTGGCCGCCGGTGGACGGGAGGAGCGGGAGGAGCGCGGACGGCTCGTCGGCGTTGTCGTAGACGAGCAGCCAGTCCCGGTCGTCACCGCCGACGGCCAGCCAGTTGAGCACCGTGCGGGCGGTCTCCTGCTGGTCGTCGGCGATCGGCAGGCCGACGCGCCGGGCCAGCTGGGTCAGCGCGGCCAGCACCGTGGTGGTCTGCTCGGCGGGGATCCACCAGATCAGGTCGTACCGATGAAGATTGCGATGCACGTACTCGATCACGAGCTGGGTTTTGCCGACACCGCCGAGGCCCTTGAGCGTCTGCGGGAGGACCGACGTCGCGGAGTTGTCGGAGAGCTTGCTGCCGAGCCGTTCGAGCAGCTCGACGCGGCCGGTGAAGTTGCGGTTACGGATCGGGATGTCCCCGACGATGCGGTGGTGGTCCGAGTCCGGCACGGCTTCTCATCTCCGAAGCGGTGGGCCATCGAAAAGTCGGTTCACAGTGGAGCTCGTCGGGTTCAGTCGTTGAACATGAACCATTCTCCTTGGCTGGCCGTCCGTGGTGGCTATGGCCCCTTGTTCAGGCGGTAACCGGGCCAGGTCCACTCTATCGCGTACGTCTTGCCGGGAGTCGGGTCCGGAACGGTCAACTCCGCTCGCCGCTCACTCGAGTCGTAGTCGATCGCCAGCCGCTGCAGGTTGCCGATGTCCTTCAAGGCACTCCGTCGCTCAACCGCCCAGATGTCCTTCTCCCTTGGCCCGCTGTTCGGGAAATTCACGCAGAGGACGAGCAGGTCAAGGGATTCGCGAACCGTTCTCGTGAGCTGGAAGTCCATACGCCGATTTACATCCTCCAGGTCCTGCCTGATCTTTATCGTGGTCCGCTCTCCCCGCTGGAGTGGGCGAAGCAGCTTGACGTAGTAATAGGTCCAGCCTTCGTAAGTCATATCGGGATGCGTCAGGAGCAGCTGCGCCGAGGTTTGCAGGGAGAGTCGGGCCGGACCGTGGCCGCTCCACCGGTACTTGGCCTCGAACAGGCTCACGTTCGGCCGGATCGCCTCCAGCTGTATTTCTATGTCCTGCCGCTGACGCCCGTGGTCCTTCTTGTCGAACGTGAAATCGTACCGTATCGATATGACACGGTATCCCCATGGCGAAACGCCGGCATTGCCCAATCGCCGATGAATGAGGAAACCACCCGCCGCGGACACGGCAATAAGAAGCAGCGCGGCTACGATCAACCTTACCGAAGGGACGGATCTCGTGAGATACAAGGCGCCCGCGGACAAGATTCCCAGCGCCCCGACAACCCAGGCGCCATTCCGTGCGGCGGATATCCAACTCGACACATCAAGGATCTTTTTGTGGAGTGAATTTGCCACCCGGATCCCCCCGCACCCGCCGTCAAGATCAACCTTTTGGATCTCTATAGCGGTCGCGAAGTTCGTGGCCCCGCCAGCCGCATCGTACGGGCGTTCGGTGGAATAAGGAACCCACTCCACTTCCAATGTGGCCACACGAGGGCTGGATGAACTTCGCTACTTCGCGGTAGGCTGGATCGAGCCGCCTGGCACCGACGATGAATGATGTCTCGTCGAGGTCCGGCGCGTACCGTGCAGCCGTCCGCGACGATGCACGTGCACCGTCGTTTTTGCACCATCTGAACGAAAGTCGTCCCTTATCGGGCAGAAACCTGGTGCCAAGTCCTCGGTCAAAGGCTTTCGTCGGTACGGTTGCCGCGTTCGCACACCGCACTGCGGAGCGAACACGAAAGAGGCCCGCCCCCTCGCCGGCTGTTGCAGCAGTCGGCTTGCACGAGAGGACGGACCGTCTTCCGGTTACCGGGCCCTGTCTAGTCGGTCAGCTGGCCAATTGGCTAGTTGATCAGCTAGGCAGGTCCCCATCCGTAGCCGTTCTCCAACGGACTCTCCTTGCACCTTCGGTGGACCCGTCTATTTGACGGACCGAACGCGTGACCAGATGGCGAGACGAGAACGGGTCCAGGCCACCTGTAAGCGAATCAACCTAAGGGTTGCCTTTCCTGCAGGGCCGATGAAACAGCCTATGGGTACACGAAGTTCGGCCATGCCGTCAATTGCCAGAGGCCGAGCAACGGGCGCAAGTCGTTCGAGCAGATGGTGACATCACCGTTCTCGATGCGGAACACCTTGGCCATCTCGAGTTGGGTGCAGCCGGCTGCCTCGCGGGTTTCGCACAGCGCTGGACGTACGCGACTGCGCGCGACGGTTGGCGAGACGACCTCGTCCAAAAGTTCCTTCAACGTCGAAGAGATTAATGCCACCTCGCTGGCTGTCAATTAGCAGTCAGCGAGGTCGCGGACATCTTACTCACTGTCCTATCAGAACGAGATGTGCTGCGTGGGAGGTTCACCGAAAGGAGATGAGTCATCCCATGGAGACGCAGCGTGGTCCCGTACACACTCCAGTAGATCTTCATTGGCCGCCGCAGCGCCCGCTTGACCTGGTTGAACACTTACTTCTCGCCGCACCATACGACGACGCCAGTGGGACGACGGCCGGCGCATCGGGAACAAGGTGGCGACCCTCGTACAGGTCGGTACGAGGGAGACGCGGAGCGCCTCGGTGCTCCTAACGAGTCAATCGCCCATCGGTGACGAGACTGTCCGGGTCGCGATAGACGGTGCGGGCGTGTCAGTGAATGCCCTGGTTCTCCAGCTCCCACGCGGACCTGATCCGGGCCAACGCCTGTTCAGCGGCCCGGGCGGTCTCCGCCGGCACCGGCTCGGCAAGCATCGCGTCCACGGTCCGGCGCAGCGCGGCCGCGAACCGCACGCCGTCCGCGGTCAGCGCCCCGGACTGCTCAACAGCGGTGAGTCCTCGCTCGACCTGAAGGCGGGACTTCGCGAAGCGAAGCTCCGCGTCGGCGACCGTGCCTCGTAGGGCGCGCCAGGTGTCGGCGACGCCGACGAACGCGTACACCCCCTGCAGCAGGCCGGCCAGCGGCCGCGGATCGGTACGCCAGGGCGCGAAGTACCTGCCGTCGTCCGACGGATCGGTCAGCTGCTTCAGTTCCAGCAGGGCGCTGAGCTTGGAGTGCTGGAACTCGTGCACCAGAGTCACCGCGAGCTCGTCCGGGGAGGTGGGCCGGGTCAGGCCGCACGCGCCGAAGACGTCGCGCAGTGACGCACTCAGCGCGGAACCGCGTCCCTTGTCGATCAGCGGCACCAGCGAGCTCAGTCCGGCGCTCAACTCGGCCGCCCGATCGGGCAGAAGGTCGGTCAGCAGCTGCCACGACTCGGCGACCAGGGTCCGCCACCGCTCCACCTCGGCAGGCCCGAGCCGTCCCGCCGGTGGCGCGTGATGGCCGTGCCGATACGGATGCAGATCTTCCAGATCGAGCCGTACCGAACCGGCGTCCAGCTTGCGGAGCGGCAGCCAGGCAGCCGACCCGGCGACCGGGTCCGCGGGCACGTCGACGCGCGCGCCGTCGACGACAACGCTGATCCGGCCCTGCGACGTCATCGCCTCGACCTGGTCCAGGCCGTCGGCGACGACCGCACCGAGTCCGGGCAGCATGGCGACGCCGTGGTCGACGGGGATCGACACGGATCCGTCGATCTCCGCGGCCGCCGCCGCCACCAGCGCGATGGCGGCCAGGTGGGCCAGGGTCCGGGGATCCGGATTCCGCCGAGCGGCGCCCCGGCCCGCGATGGCCGCCCATCCGCCGACCATCGGCGCCCGGATCACCGCGGCGAACCGGTCCGGGGCCGCCGACCGGGACCGCTCCAGCAGATCACGGAGCGGCTCCGGATCATCGGGTACGCGGGTGAGCAGGAACTCGATCAGCAGAAGGTGCCGGCTGTACCGGGTCGCCCGCAGCATGCGGACCGCGTCGGCTCCACCGAGCCCGCTGCCGAGGTTGTCGAACATGGACGGCGCAAGACTATTCACCGGCAACAGATCGGCTCCTCCGCAGACCCTCGGCTACCCGCCCATGAACGTGCCTGACGAAGACGTCGAGATCCGCGCAGTACACCGACGGCGACCGGAATCCCGCGCCGGCGCGGTATCTGTGCACGTAGTGCCCGCCGCCGCAGAGGTCGACGACGGGGCACGATCGGCACTCGTCCGCCAGTGCCGACTTGCCGATCTGCCGGGCGATGACGCCGGGATCCTCCAGCGCCGCGTCGAGGTCGTCGTCCAGCACGCTCAAGCCGGTCGCCGCGGCACCCGGGTAGGCGACCTTGAGGGCATCGACCTGCTCGACGGCGCCGTCGGACTCGATGACGACGGTCCCGGACGGGCTGAGCCCGAGCTGTTCGCTGGCGCTGCGGCCGCCCAGGACCAGGCTGATCGCGGCCTCGAACAGGCGGACCCGGGTCGGCGGTGCGTCGTCGAGCCAGCGGTCGAAGAACGCGATCAGCCACTGGGCGTAGGTCGGTGATCCCGGTGGTCGCGGCGGTGGCGAATCCCAGGTCGCGTGCGGCAGTGACAGGTCGATCATCGGGGGCTCGAAGGCGAGGAGCCGCTCGTATGCGGCAATGGGATCGGCGGCGACGTTGACGGTGCTGAGCAGCCCGGAATAGGAGCTTCGAAACTCTGGGTTACGAAGAAGCTCAATACCGCGCGCGACGGCCGCGAAACTACCGCGGCCGTTTCTGAATCGGCGGTGCCGATCGTGGTCGTCGGCGGTGCCGTCCACGCTGACGCCGACCTTGATCCGGTGCTCTACCAGGGTGCGCAGCGTCGCCTCGTCCAGGCGCACGCCGTTGGACTGCATACCGATCTCGACCCGGCAGGATGCCGGCGCCGCCCGGCGTACGGCCTCGGCCAGCGTGGCGATGCGCTCGATGCCGTACAGCAGCGGTTCGCCGCCGTGCAGCACCACCCGGAGGCGGGTGAGGCCGTGACGCCGTACGTGGGTCATGACCCGCTGGATGGCGGCGTCGCGTACGGCATCGGGCATCGAGGGTGGGCGGTCCCGCCAGGTCTGGTCGGCGTGCTCGTACACGTAGCAGTAGTCGCAGGCCAGGTTGCAGAGCTGATGGACCTTGAGGATCACCTCGCGGAACGGCACGGGGTTCCAGCCGTCGGCCCGCAGCGCGGTGACGTCCAGCTCGGCATACGGCCACCTGGCCGCGACACGGTGAGCATCCCGGACGCGGTCGAACAGCGCGGCGGAGCTCAACCGCGAATCTCAGTCATCCGAAGCAAAAGAGCCGAACGCGCTGATAACGCCGTCGGGGTCGTCGAGCGACTCGACGACCCGCCTGAGGCAGCGACCGATGGGGCCGTCGTCGGCGAGTTCGAGAAGTTCGACGGGCCGCCCGGAGAGGTCGAGGATGGGCGCCCAGGCCCCGCCGTCGGGCGTCTCGTCGGTGCGGACGAAATTCATCGTGACCTCCAGCGCGCCGAGACTGGGCAGAGCAGTACAGCGCACAAATCGACTGTCGCGACTGCGGTGACGCCGAGGCAGCAGATCTGCACTCTCACCCTTCGGCCATGCCGCTATCGCTCGGGGACGGTCCGGGCATTCACAGGATCGCATGTATATCGCTCCCGAACAACCAACCGGACGACCCCGGATAAATGCGATCTTGTAGACCCGGAATGGCGCGCGTCGATCAGGGAACCGGGGCTGTGTTGATCAGAACGGGTGCGGGTCCACGATGCGATGCAGGTACCGGGATTCATGGAGGGCCTCGACCGCGGGATGCTTCTCGCCCAGCAGGGCGGTCAGGTGGGCGGCCACCTCGCTCATCTCCGTGTCGTAACGCCTGCCGTCCATCTCGCGGCGGACGAGCAGGACGTTGCCCTCGCACCGCACCGTGTCCGGATGGTCCGGTCCGAGCAGGCCGAGCATCTCGTGCAGACGGCTCTCGAACTGCTCACGCGCGTGGTGCAGGTCGTGCTGATCGGCGAGGACGACGGCCAGGTTCACGCCGGCCGCCAGCGTGTACGGGTGCTCGGGCCCGAGGACGTCGGTGAAGCCCCGACTCGCCGTCTCCGCGAGCGCGCGCGCCGTACGCAGATCCTGCGCCGCGCGGGCCGTCGCGGCCCGGTTCGTGGTGCAGGCGAGGCGGTGCGGGTGAGAATCCTCCAGGCCGAATCGTCCGTACGCGTTGTCGATCTCGCGCAGCTCGGTTCCGGCGCTCTCCACCTCGCCGGTCGAGAGCAGGTTCACCGCGCGGCTCAGCCGGCAGGCGAGAGTGTCCGGGTTGTCGGGGCCCAGCAGATGGTTCAGCTGCTCGTAAGCCTCCTCGAGGACGCGTGCCGCGTCCTTGGCCCGGCCGGCGCTGCGCAACGAGACCGCGAGGTTGGTGCGAAGGTTGTAATAACGTGGCACCCGTTCGCCGAGGGTCGTGCGCACCCGCTCGCAGAGGTCTTCGAGCAGCACGATGGAGCCCCGGTAGTCGCCCGCCTCGCGGAGGTCCCGGCCGAGGTTGGCGCCGGCCAGCAGGGTCGCCGGATGTTCGTCGCCGAACAGCGCGGAGCTTCGCTGGAACACCGACTGGTCGTGTTCGCGCGCGGACCGGAAGTCACCGACGAGCCGGTACGACGCGCCCAGGTTGTTCAGCGCGTTCAGGGTGCGCGGGTGCTCGTCGCCGAAGTGCTGCGACCACGCGGTGTAGGTGTGGGTGTCCTGTTCCAGCGCGTTCGCATAGAGGCCGAGGGCACGCAGATCGGCGCTGAGGCTGCCGGCCGTCATCAGCGTGTGCGGGTGATTCGCACCGAGCAGGGCGGTCTGCTCCGCCAGGACCAGCTCGTTCAGGGCGCGCGAATCGGTGAACTCCGACTCGTCCCGGAGGATGTTCCCCAGGTTGAACTGCAGGTGCAGGATCTGCCGGCGCAGCGACTCGCGCTCCTTGTCGGTGTCCAGGCGGTTCATCAGCTGGCGCCACCGGTCGACGGTATGTTCGGCGATCTCACGCGCTTCCTTGATCCCGCCGGTCATCCAGACGTAACGCACGCGGTCGATGAACAGCCGGCGTACCGCCTCTTCGCGCGAGTCGTACGCCTCGGCCAGTTCGATGTGCGGCCAGATCATCTGGAAACGCGGCCAGGTGGACGGGTTGTCCACGTCGTCGCGGGGTCGGGCGGCGGCCAGCACGGCGTGCACCTGCAACCGGGTGTCCACCATCTCGCTCTCGGTCATGCGCTGCCTGACCACGTGCTGAAGGAGACGGTGAATGTGGATTCGACGGTTGGCGACGTCGAGTTTCAGCAGGGCGAGCCGGCTGATCGTGTGCACCAGCGACCATCGGTACGCGGCCTCGGCGACGTCCGGATCGAAGGGACGCAGAACCTCGGCCATCCGGTCGCCGTAGATCAACTCGAGGCTGATCTCCGGAGCGAGCAACGAGCAGAGCTGAAGCAGCCGGTATGACCCGGCCGACGTCTCCTTGAGCCGAGACAACGACAGGTCCCAGGTCCGCTCCACCGACTGATTGCCGGGAGGCGCCAGCACGCTCTCCGGCCGCGCCTCGATGTCGCGCAGGTAGTCCTCGACCGGCGCGCCGGTCTCGGCAAGCCAGGCGCCCGCCGCGGCGACCGCGATCGGCAGGTCGCCCAGGAGTTCCGCGATGCGGTTGGCGTGCTCGAGCCGGATCAAGGGCACCCGCTGCTGCAGGTGCGCGACGCTCTCCAGGCGCTGGAAGACCTCCATCTGGATGGTCTCCTGATGGGCCGCCCAGTCGGGATTGCGCGAGGTGATCAGCACGTGCCCGCCCGGCCCGGACGGCAGGTACTTGAAGACGCTCTCGATGTCCTCCGCGTTGTCGAAGATCAGCAGCCAGCGGCCGACGTCGGCCTTGCCTCGCTCCAGGGTCTCCAGCAGCGCCGCGGCCTGATCGGGGATCGCGCTCTGTTCGGCCGACCCGAGCCGTTTGGCCAGCGCGGCCAGCTGCGTGTCGATGAAGGCCACCTCGGAGGCGTTGATCCACCAGACCAGGTCGTAGGCGTTGCGGAACCGGTGGGCGTACTCCATGGCGACCTGGGTCTTGCCGATGCCGCCCATGCCCTGCAGGGTGATCGACTGGTTGCCCTGCACGAGGGCGCTCAATCCCTGACTCTGCAGCTGGCTGCGAAGCTTGAGGATGTCCGCCTCGCGGCCGGTGAAGAGCTTGTTCCGGATGGGCGCGTTGAAGATGGCCGCCGCGCTGCCCGGGAACCGCACGCCGATCCCGTTCGGGTCGACCTCGGCCGTCGGACGCCGGACCAGCTTGAGCAGGCGCTCGACGGCCGCCTCGACCGACTGGTTCGCCAGGAACGCGGAGTCCTCCGCGGCCTGCCCACGAAACGGCCGCACGTCGGCGATGTAGACCACCAGGGGCGGCCGCGGGTCGGGCAGGACCCGGGACACGCGCGCGGCCTCGGACTCGGCGTTGGCCTGAGAGATCAGGGTCAACTGGCGGACATCGTGCTCGATCTGGTCGTCGTCGCTGCCGACCTCGACGGTCCGTACGGTGATGTCGGCCGCCTGCAACACGCCGGTCACCCACTCCGCCCAGAGGCGATCGACCGGCATGTATCGCAGGACCACCTTCTCCTCGGGCCGGGACACCCGCCGGGCGAACCGCTCGAGGGTACGGCTGCGAAGATCCTCATCCATCGGGGTGAACTCGGATACCGCCCCGTTGGTGACGTATCGAGCCAGCGCCACGTACGACGCCAGCATCGACGACGGAACGCCCGGCTGGTCGCCGAACGTGGCCAGCGTCTCCTCGAATGCGTAGAATGCCTGGTAGGGCACCTCGACCGTGGCCCAGTACCGATCGCGTCCGGACTCCGGCATGCCGGTCGGCAGCCCGATGAACCGCTGCCGGGCAACCTGCCGGCCGGCGTCGACCCGCAGCTTCTCCGCCGAGTCGACGCGCATCGGTACCGGCAGGACCCGGATGGAGCGGGCATTGTTCCGGCCGACGCCGGCGGCCACTCGCGCCGCGCCGTCGATGCCCTGCTCGCTGAAGGTGAAACAGTCGACCAGCACGTCGGGCAGCTGCGAGGTGCAGATACCGGCGACATCGCTGATGCCGGTGCGGCTGTCGATGAGCGCGAAATCGTAGTTCTTCTTCATGTCCGCGCGCAGCGCCTCGAACAGTCTCCCGCCGCCCAGCGTGTCGTAGAACTCGTCCCAGTTCCGCTCGTAGACGCTACGGGAATAGTCGGGATTGTTCTGGCCGGCCGGCAGGAAGTCTATGCCGCCGCCCTTCGGGAAGTGCCTCCAGTCGAGCGAGAAGGCGTACCGGCTGACCCGGGCGAAGTCGGCCTGCCAATTGTCCTTGCGCTCGGCGTCCTGCCGGGTCGCCTCGTCATAGACGTTGACCATCTCGACGACGCCGCCCGCGCCCTGCAGGTCGCTCGGGCGGATGAAGGGATGGAAGAAGCGGTGCAGGCCGGGGGATTCAAGATCCCAGTCGGCCACCAGCACCCGGTAGCCGCTGGCCGCCAAGATCCAGGCGACATTGGCCAGGGCCATTGTCCGGCCGGTCCCACCCTTGTACGAGTAGAACGTGACAACGGTGCCGTCGCGGTTCTCAGCCATCGATGTCCTCTTCGTGGGAAGGACCATTATCGTCAATCATCCTGGGCCGGGCCACGGCGGCGCCCTTCGGCAGGTAGACCGGAGCCATACTCAGATATTCCCTGCGGGTGTCAACGACCACGGCCGGCATTCTTTCACCGAGTTGATCGGCGTCGAGAATGCGCCGCGCCCGGCGCCCGGCGCCCAGCCTATCGTTCACAATGCCGCTGAGTTCGAAGGCCCGCTTGCGGTAGCGCGGATCCTTGCCGTCGGTGACCGCGACCACCACGGCCCAGTCGGGCAGCCGCTGAGCCGCCGAGGCAAGCGCCGCCCGCCCCTGCGGAGTGGCGGCGATCCACGGGTCCACCAGAACCAGCACCGCGCCCTCGGCCAGCGGTCCGAACTCGATCTGCGCGTCGGCCAGCCGCGGCACCATGCCCAGCCGCTCGGCGACGTTGGCGGCCAGCTCGGCCGGAGAGAACGCCGGCCGGTCGCCGAACGGGTGCCACTCCCCCGCGTTCTGCCCACCGGCTCGGGTCGGCCCGCCCGGCGCGAGCACCATGACGGTCAGTCGCATGCCGCTCAGACTCGACTCCGGAACCTCCACGTCGTCCAACGCCACCGACGTCACCGGACGTGGACCGGCAGCCTCGGCGACGTCCACGATCCGGCGCGCCAACCGGCGCACGATCTCGCCGTACTGCGTCTCGTACGCGGTCAGCCGGCACAGTGCGCGGAGCCCGTTCTCCGTGTACTCCGAAATCCGGGGCGCCAGCGTCAGGGACGCGGCCCGCTCCTCCTGATGATTCCACGACTCCCACGGCACCCAGAGCACCGGTAACAGCCGTAGCGCCTGTTCACGCCCGGCCATTCGGTGCAGGTAGGCCGCCCTCTCCCGAAGCGGAACGGACTGGATGAAGTACTTCGGTGAGTAGAGGGCCACGAACACGTCGGCCCGGCCGAGCACGTCGCCCAACTCGGTCTTCCAGTTCTCGGCCGGCCGGCTCGTGTCGTCGAAGTATCCGACGACCGCCGAACGACCACCCCCGACGATGCCGCGAACCTCGTCCGACAGGCGGCGGAACAGCTCGCCGACGGTGTGGTCGCCGTCCTCCGGTGCATCGGTTCCGATCGGGGCGGACCGTGCGTAGCTGAGATAGAACGGGTATCGGACCGGACGAGACGGAGTCACGCGTCCTCCTCGAAGCTCGTCGGCAGTGCCGAGATGTCCGCCGGTATGTCGGGCATGACGACGCATGACTGTCGAACGCGGTTCACATGCATGGCAATCTTCCAGACGATGGCCCGGTAAGCACGATCCTGACCGGTCCGGATGAGGCCGAGCAACCCATCGGTGCGGTACGCGGTCTCGAACCTGGGATCGGGCAGGTCCGGCGGAATGAAGAGGCCGACCTTGCGCACCATCGGCGGGAGGCGGTCGATCGTCTGGCCGAGGGGTAGCCAGATCACCGGCACGATCGCCATTTCACCCGTCCGCGCCTGTGACGGGTTCGGCGAGACTCTCCGCCGGGCGAACGCGTGCCACTCACGCGCGCACCACTTGCTGTCCCGCAACAACGGCTCGGACATCAGGCAGACCAGCACCTGACACGTGCCGATCGCGGTCAGCAGCTGCCGCTCCCAGTCGACGCCGACGCTGTCGGCACGATCGAGATAGCCGGGGTCGTAGCCGATCGGCGCGCCGATCAACTCACCGACGTCCTCGGTCAGATCCTGGAAGAACTGCCGGACTTCCGGACCCAGTGGACGAGCGGCCACCGTCGGATGGCCGGGCTCGTAGGGTCGCCGGTAGCTGACGAAGAACACGGGAGCGTCCGGCGTCTCGGGAAGCGCTTGGCTCATCGCACGCTCTCCCACGATCACATCACCGGAGGGCGCTTGGAGTTAACATCAGGTGTTCATCTGACTACAGCCGCAGAGGGTAGGTCAACCGTCGGTTTCGGCAATTGACCATGGCGGATGTCGCCGTTGCCTACAACGGATTCATGTGATAGCGGCCGGCCGCCTGCAGAACACGCTCGGACGAACCGGTGAGCCACCCCAGGATGGCGGGAAGCTCCTCCACCGCTCCGAAGTGGGCGGTGCCGCGCTGAATTCGCACTTCCGCATGCGGGATCTGCTCGGCCAGCCAGCGGGTGTGCTCGACCGGCGCGAAGTTGTCCCACTCGCCGTGCCACAGCAGGGTCGGCTGCAGGATCTTCCCGGGCTCGAACTTCCAGTCACGACGCAGCGCCAGGACATCGTCGATCCATCCGTACGGCCCGGCGCGCATCGCCTCGCGATAGGTCTCGGCCAGCAGGCCACGGATCGCGGAGCTCTGCACCGCCGTCTGGTCCGGTGCGGTCATCTGACCGCGGAGGTTGTCCAGCAGGCTGGACGGATTTCGGCGGGCGCGGTCCGCCTGCAGCCGCAGGCTCTCGACAAGCTTGGCTTCGTCCTTGTCCGCGGTGGAGTACTCACGCACGTTGGCCTCGGTCATGCCACTGAACCAGTCGAGACCGACGGCGTTCGGCGGCGCCAGGCAGACCAGCGCGGCGACCCGATCGACCCGATCACCGAGAACCGCGGCGGTGGCCAGCGCATGCGGCGCGCCACCGCTGCGTCCCACCACACTGAAGTGCTCGATGCCGAGGTGGTCGGCGATGTCCTCGACGTCCGTGGCGGCGTCCGCGACGGACCGACCCGGTCGCCGGTCGGAATCGCTGTAGCCCGGCCGGTCGTAACACACGAGCCGCACGCCCAGCTGGTGCAGGACGCTGGGCCGCAGTTTGGGGCCCAGCCGACTGCCGGGCGTGCCGTGCATCAGGAAGACCGACACGCCGGTCTCCGCGCCGGACGTCTCGACACAGAGATCGAGACCGTCGCGAGTCCGGATCCGGGTGGCCGGCGATGGAGCCACTCAGGCCTCCCGTGATCGTTACGGCGGAATATCCATTGCTATCTACGTCCGCGATGGACATCCGGTTCATAGTGCCATGTCGTCCCTAGGGTCGCCACGATCATCATCGTCGCACTTGTGACCGATGGGGTGTCCGTGAACTGACGATATTCCTAGCTAAACGTCGAAGACCGACCCTTGGGCACGGGGGTACCGGCGAGTACCTTCCCGGCCCCGAAAAGCGTGTCTCCAGTCTCTACGCTTCGCATCCGATCCAACACGCTTGTTTAACCAGGACTTAACCATCGGAGGGCCGATTCTCAGACGAACAGCGCCCGGAGACGCTGATCATGCGAGCCGCGGATACCACGTTCGGCCGGGGGTGCGCAGCGGGCGGGACCGCTTCGACGCCGACCGCCGTACCACTGGCGGGTCAACCGAAAGAACCTCGGATCGCCCTGTGCCCGACCGACAGACGCTCGCCCGCCTCGTGGCCGTCGGCTGGTCGGCGCCCGCGACCGCGGGCATCCGTCGCCCACGTCCTGTGATCAGAGATCGAGCGGGGCTCCGGTAGCCTGCTGCTGTGGCAGACGACGAGTCGATCAGCGCAGAACGCGTCAAGCATCTCGAGCTGGTACAGGGAGTCGTGACACGCCAGTCCACCAATTCATTTCTCGTAAAGGGCTGGGCAATCACCATCACCACGGCCCTGCTCGCGTTCCAGGCCAATAAGCCGGGCTTGCGGATCGCCGCCGTCGCTTTTCTTCCGGCATTGGCATTCTGGCTCCTGGATTCCTATTTCCTTCAACAGGAGCGGCTCTTCAGGCACCTCTACAACGACATTCGCCGCAAGGAACCCGCCACCGAGCCGTTCTCCATGGATATTCGGCCCTACCTGAGTCGCGAAAAACTCTCGAGGGTCTCGTGGTCGATCACCCTTCGCACGTTCTATGGCCTGCTGCTCCTGCTGACCTTACTGCTGTTCGCCTTCAGCGTCTTCGCTCAAAAATGAACGGACTGCCGGCCCTTCAGGATCTCCGCCCTGATCAGGCCGGCAATATCGTCTTGCAGTTCGTCACCCGTCGTCCTGGCCGTCGGCCAAATCCCGCCGATCTCGTCACCACGCCAGCGCGGCACCAGATGAATGTGTGCATGTAATACGGTTTGCGTTGCGGCTTCCCCGGCCGAAGAGATCAAGTTCATTCCTTCGGGAGACAGCGCGCGATCCAATGCGTGACCCACGATTGACGCGGCCGTATAAACGGGTCCGTTCAGGCCTGACGGCATCGTCAGGAAATCTGCGTGATGATCCCTGGGGATCACCAGGGTGTGGCCCCTGGATGCCGGGTTCAGAGGTAGAAACGCCATAGCCTCAGGCGACTCGAAGACGATCCGAGCTTCGCTCCTGCCTGCGGCTATCCCGCAGAACGGGCAGTCAGGGTCACGCATTCAAACTCCCAGGGTGCGGGCCCAGCCCACTCGACATGCAAACTCTATGCCAACCGTCACGGTAGGCCGAGGCGCGATCAGTGCGCGGGAGTCTCCGGAGTGGTCGCCGGCACCCTGGGCAGTGGGATCAGCGGCAACGACGTGCGGAACTGCCCGGGTGTGGCCAGCGAGGCGCCCTCCTGCCACGGGTCTCGATAGGCGGCGATCGACGCCAGCAACCGTTCATCGAGCCGCTCGCCGAGTTCCTCCACGTCGTCGACGATCACTTCCCGCAGCCGCTCGATGCCGATCCGCGGCACGAACCCATACGTACGCTCCAGCCAGTTCGCGTGTTCGCGGTAGTACTGCAGGAACCGCCCGGTCAGCCGGATCACCTCGTCGGGCGTATCCACCGTGGCGAGCAGGTCGCCCTTGCGGACGTGCGCCCCGGCCGCACCGCCGACGTAGATCTCCCAGCGACCACCGTCGATGGCGACGACGCCGAGGTCCTTGACGTACGCCTCAGCGCAGTTCCGCGGACACCCGGTCACCGCGAGCTTGAGCTTCGCCGGGCTCTCCAGGCCCTGGAACCGGTTCTCGATCGCGATGCCCAGCGCGGTGGAGTCGCCGACCCCGAATCGACAGAAGTCCGCGCCGACGCAGGTCTTCACGGTCCGGAACGATTTGCCGTACGCGTGCCCGCTGGGCATGTCGAGGTCGGCCCAGACCGCGGGCAGATCCTCCTTCCGAACGCCGAGCAGGTCGATCCGCTGCCCGCCGGTGAGCTTCACCATGGGTACGCGGTACTTGTCGGCGACGTCGGCGATCCGGCGGAGCTGGTGTGGACTGGTCACGCCGCCCTTCATCTGCGGTACCACGGAGAACGTGCCGTCACGCTGAATGTTCGCGTGCACCCGGTCGTTGATGAAGCGGGCGTCGCGCTCGTCGACGTACTCGTCGGCCCACATCATCCGCAGCAGCGACGCGAGGCCCATCTTCGAGCGGGCGTCCTCGGCGCCGGCGGGTGCGAGCGCGGCGAAGACCGCGGAGACCGACTTCAGCTCCATGTTGCGGATCGTGGTCATCAGCTCGGGCTTCGTCAGCGGGATGCCGGGCACATACCACGAGGCGGACTCGTCCTCCTCGACCTCGCCGCCGGCCGCCCACTCGACGATCTGCGCGACCAACGTCTTGCAGGAGCCGCAGCCCTTGCCGGCCCGGGTGGCGTCCGCGACGCCACCGACGGTCCGCACCCCGGCCTGTACGGCATCGACGATGGCCCGCTTGGTGACGCCGTTGCAGTTGCAGACCTGTGCCGAGTCGTCCAGCTCCGCCGTGGTGGTCTCGGCGTCGGGTGCGCCGAGGTCGAAGAGCAGCCGGATCCGCTCCTCCGGCAACGGGGAGCCGCGGTCGAACGCCTGGACGAGGTAGCCGGCCTTGCTGACGTCGCCGAGCAGCGTGGCGCCGACCAGCCGCCCGTCCCGGATGATCACGCTCTGATACACGCCACGACGACGTTCGGCGAACACCACGGTCTCGTCGTCGTCCCGGTCCGGCTCCTTGAGGCCCATCGCGGCCACGTCGACACCGGCGACCTTGAGCTTCGTGGCGGTGCGCGAACCGTGGTAAACGGCGTCCGGGTCGGCGCCGGTGAGGTGGTCGGCCAGCACCCGCGCCTGCTCCCAGAGCGGGGCGACCAGCCCGTACGTCTCGCCGCGGTGTTGAACGCACTCGCCGACCGCGTAGATGTCCGGCTCGTCCGTGCAGCGCAGCCGGTCATCGACGACGATGCCGCGCTCCACGTCCAGGCCGCTGCGTTCGGCCAGCGCCGCATTCGGCCGGATGCCGGCCGCCACCACCACGACGTCGCAACCGATGGTCCGGCCGTCGGCGAGCTTGACGCCGCTGACCGCATCCTTGCCGAGAATCTCGGTGGTGCGGGCACCGGTGACGACCTCGATGCCGAGCGCCTCGACGGAACGGCGCAGGATCGCGCCGGCCTGCGGATCGAGCTGCGCGTTCATCAGGTGGCCGGCCGAGTGGACGAGCGTGACGTGCGGCAGGTGCGACTGCAGGCCCCGGGCCGCCTCGAGACCGAGCAGGCCACCACCGATCACGACCGCGCGCTGGTGCTCACGGGCGTACCGGATCATGCCTCGGGTGTCGTCGATCGTGCGGAATGTGAAGACGCCCTGGTGGTATCCCCGGCCGGGCCGGTGCAGGCCGGCGATCTTCGGCACGAACGCGTCGCTGCCGGTAGCAATGATCAGCTTGTCGTAGGGCGTGGCCCGGCCGAGCTCGTCGACCACCGTCCGGGCGAACCGGTCGATGCGGTTGATCCGGACACCGGCGTGCAGGTCGATGCGGTTCGCGGCGTACCAGTCCAGGTCGTTCAGGAAGATCTCGGACTCGTCCTCGATGCCGCAGAGCACGTTGGACAGCAGGATTCGGTTGTAGTTCCCGTAGGGTTCGGCGCCGAACATGGTGATATCGAAACGGTCTGCGCCACCGCGATCCAGGATCTCCTCGACGGTCCGGGCGCCGGCCATCCCGTTGCCGATCACCACCAGCTTCATCGCCATCTCAGACCTCGACGAGGCCGACGTCGACCACCACGGCGCCGGCGACCCCGACCGGCGCGGCCAGGTGCAGCTCGATCGCCGTCCCCGGCTCCAGGTCCTCAACCACCCTCAGCGGTACGTGCACATCCCCCTTCGCGGCGATCGGGAAGTACCGCATCGGCGAGCCGTCCCGCATGAGGATCACGCAGATCAGCTCGTGCGAGGCGTTCCCGGCGCGAAAGTAGACCGGCTGGGTCACCGTCCCGTCCGGGACCGTGTAGGTAAGCAGGACGTCCAGCAGAAACGGCTGATCCAGCCCCTTACCCTCGAATCTGTAGATGCCCTGCAGGAACCGCGGTACCGACTGCATCTGAGATCTCCTTCGTCCGAGGTCGGGTCAGGACGTGCGTGGCGGAGTCGGTTCGGCTCACCCGCAATGCTCACCCGCACCTGTTTCGCCGGGATTTACGCCCGGCTCTCGCTTCGTTTCCGCCGGCTGCGCTTCGCCGGCGTTTGCGCCCGGCTGCCAACGTGGTGGCATGGCTGGCTGGATTGCCCTGATCGCCGCTTTGATCGGCGCGGTGGCCGGGACGTTGTCGACCTACCTGACCTTGCGGCCCAGGCTGACGCTCGAGCTGGAGTACACCTACGACCGCACGCTGCGCGACAAGCGAATCGACTCCTACCAGCGCCTCTTCCATGTCACCAGGCACTTTCCCCGCTACTACCTGGACGGCGACCGACCAAGCGGCTCCGACCTGTTCCACTACCGCGAGGAGCTGCACGACTGGTATTTCAACCAGGACGCCGGCGGCATGTTCCTGACCGCCCCGGCCAAGCAGGCCTTTTTTGAGCTGCAGAACCACATAGCCGGCCTGATCTTCGTCGACGGCAAGCCGCGCGACGACGACAGCACACCGATCGCCCCCGAGGCGTGCGACGAACTGCTGGCCTTGGCGCACCGTCTACGTGGCCAGCTGGTGGCCGACATAGGCGCCGCCAATACTCCTAGGATCTATGGAGCCGACCCGTGGCCGGCCCTGGAGCCGCCGCGCACCGTCTTGCGACGTCGCTAGACGGCTTCGTGCCCGCCACACCACCGATGGAAGTGCACCCATGGCCCTCGAATACAGGCTGGTCCTTGCCGGGGACACGCCCATCGATCAGGTGGCGGAGCGCGCCTTTCCGGACGTGAGCGAGCGGCCGACCGGCGCTCCCCCACGGCTCACCGCCGACCACCTGGAAAGATACGGATTCATTGTCACCGTCCTGCCCGGACGAGACGGCTACTTCGATCTGGAGACCGACAACGGGTCCTGGGTGTGGGAGCCGAAGTCTCACGTCAGGGTCCATTTTCGGTTGGACAAGTTCGCAGATCTACGCTGGGCGGTCGCGAACATGCTCGGCGTGGTTCGCCGCGCGCTGGACGCCGGGCCGGAGGACGCGATATTCGACTTCAACGGCGAGATCCTCCTGTTCGCCCGGCTCGACGGCAAATTCACGAAACACCGTCGTGGCACCTGGTGGGAGCACTATCCGTCCGGCGACCAGCTGATCCCCGGCTGAGCCCTCGCCCGGCTCCAGCTCGGCGGTCCGGAGCGTCGTAGCCGACGCTTGAAGACCGTGACGAAGCGCTCAGGAACTCGCGGGAGCTTTCCTTTCAGTCGCCGTACACGCCGCCGATGGGCAGATGTTCAGCAGCGACAGACAGAGGCGGTTACGTGGCGACTACCAGCGCCGAACGGCGGGTGCCCGGCGCCCTGTACGGGCGTACGGCGACAGAGCTCACCGGCTCTCTCCACCCGACCAGGGACCGCGTGGAGTACCGCAACGCATACGCCCGCCGGGCCGAGTGGACCCTGCGCTCGCTCGGCGTGCTGCACGTGGCCGCCGCCCTGGCCCTCGCGGTCTTCCTCCTGCTGCCGGGCAACCTGCCGGAGCTGCACTCCCTGCACCCCGTCGCCGCGGTATTCACCGTGGTCGGCCTGGTCGTCATGATCGCCATGCAGATCATCGTCGCCCTGCGCACGCTGGCGCTGACGTTCTTCGCCGCCCGGGCCCGCGACCCGATCCCGATGGTTCCGACGCCCGGCCTGCGGGTGGCGGTGCTGACCACGATCGTGCCCGGCAAGGAGCCGGTCGAGCTGGTCATGGCGACGCTGCGCGCGATGCTCCGCATCCGGCACGACGGGGTACTCGACGTGTGGCTGCTCGACGAGGGCGACGACCCGGAGGTGCGCCGCCGGTGCGAGCGGCTGGGCGTACGACACTTCAGCCGCAAGGGACAGCCGGAGTGGAATCAGGCCAGTGGTCCGTTCAAGGCCCGCACCAAGCACGGCAACCACAATGCCTGGCGTTCGGCGTACGAGAATGAATATGACGTGGTCGCGCAGATGGACCCGGACCACGTGCCTTATCCGAACTTCCTGGAACGCACGCTCGGGTACTTCGCCGACCCGGACACGGCATTCGTCGTCGCCCCGCAGGTATACGCCAACCTGACCGAGTCGTTCGTGGCCCGCGGCGCGGCGGAACTCGCCTACCTGTTCCACGGCGTGATTCAGCGCGGCGGGAACGGGCGCGGCGCGCCGCTGCTCATCGGCACCAACCACCTGTACCGGCCGGCGGCGTTCCGGCAGATCGACGGCTACCAGGACTCGATCATCGAGGACCACCTCACCTCGATGGTGATCTTCGGCGCGGTCAATTCCGCCACGGGTAACACGTGGCGCGGGGTCTACACCCCCGACGTGATCGCGGTGGGCGAAGGCCCGGCGACGTACTCGGACTTCTTCAGCCAGCAGAAGCGGTGGGCGTACGGGATCTGGCAGATCGCCCGCAGCCATTCGCCGGCGGTCCTGCGCCGCTTGCCGCTGGTGAGCCAGCGGCTTTCGTTCGCCGCGCTGCAGTCGCATTATCCGACCACGGCGATCTCGTGGTTGGGAGGCATCTTCCTCACCGGCCTCTATCTGGTCGGCGGCATCACCATCACCCGGCTGCCGAGCCTGGTGTGGGCCGCGCTGTTCCTGCTGAACATGGTGGGTGGAGTCGCCTTCGTGCAGTTCACTCGCCGGTTCAACCTGGTCGCGCACGAGCGCCGGTCGTGGGGGCTGACCGGGATGCTGCTGGAGTTGGCCACCGCGCCGATCTATCTGGCCGCTGCCGCGGCTCAGCTGGCCGGGCGGCCTCTCGCGTATGTCGTGACGCCCAAGGGTTCCGCGGCGACCGGCGACACCTGGCGCACGTTCCGGCCGCACCTGGGCTGGGCCGGGCTGAGTGTCGGGTTCATCGGCGCCGGGGCGGCGCTGGGCCACACGTTCCTGTCGCTCTATGTCTGGGCGGTGCTGACCATCGCCACCTGCCTCATCCCGATCGTGCACCTGACGCTGAGCCGGTTGTCACCCACCCAGCCGGTGGTCGCACGGCGGCGGGTCGGGCAGATGCTCATGGATGCGGGTCTGCTGACCGAGACACAGCTCGGCGAGCTCCTCGATCACCAGATCACCACCGACGGGCCGTGGCGCCGTCTCGGGGACGTGGCCGTCGAGGAGGGCTATGTGACAGCGGCCGAGTTGGCCGCGGCGACCGGCTCCGCGCCGGCCGCAACCCGCGCCGTCCCGGTCGCGTAGGCCGTTTCCGCGGTATCGGGCGCGGTCCAGTCAGCGTCCGTCGGGTGGCCTTGCGCTCGGCCTGAAGCACTCGGCTTGGCCGGGGACGGGTGATTGCCGATCGAGCCCGACTGATGCGGCGGCGTGCCGTCCTCGCCCTTCCGTGTCGGCGGAACGGTTGACCAGACATCCACGGACATTGATGATGATGGGGGTCATCGGCCGTACGGGGCCGCTCTTCTCGCGCTTCTCCGCGTCGCCGATTCCTAACCGGGATGAGGAGCAACATGGCCAACGAGGGAATGCCGACGGTCGGTCCGGGCGCCACCGGCGACACGGTGAGTCAGGCGCAGCGTGCGCTGCGGCGCACCCCGAACACCGCGCTCGTCGTGGACGGCAAATTCGGGCCCAAGACGGAGGCCGCGACGAGGGACTTCCAGGCCGCGGAGGGTTTGCCGGTGACCGGCGTCGTCGATGCGGCGACGTGGAAGGCGCTTCCGGACGGCAATGCGATGCCGACGCTGCGACAAGGCTCGCAGGGTGATGTAGTCCGCAGCCTGCAGCAGGCCCTGACATCGGGCGCTGCGGGCCTGTGGGAAACAACGCCACAGGGAATCGACGGGCATTTCGGGCTGAACACGGACGCTTCGGTGCGTGCCTTTCAGGGCTGGGCGAGCCTCCCGGTAGACGGCGTCGTCGGCCAGCAAACCTGGACGGCGTTGCCGTTGGCGCTCGAATTCGTGGTCGGCCTTCAGCACACTGCGAGCGATTAGCGTGCCCACATCAGAGAACCTGCCCCCCGCCCAGTCGTGCCGCGTCATCGACTTCGAGCGGGCCGACGCCGTCTCCCTCATGATCTATCCTCCGCCGCCTCCGATGCTCGTCGTCGCCGGGGAAAAGCCGTTCGCGAACATGGAGGTCTCGCTCAACCCGCTGCGTTATGCGCAGAAGCCGGAGTACTGGGGCATCGAGGTCGTCGGATGCATGCCCCCGATCGGTCAGCCCGCGATCGTGCCGTACGTCGTCGAGCTCAACCTGACCGGCTACATCGGAACGCGAGGCATCGAAGTCATCGGAGCGAACCACACCGAGCGGATCGAGCTTGCGGCCGCGGTCGACGGCACGCCGCCCGAGACGGCGGCCTGATCACGCTCGGCCACCCGCCAACCGGTCAGGCGAGCGAAGCAGGTCGGCAGGCTCGCCCTGGCCGCCGAGCCGCACGGCTTGATCATCCGCGTTCTCTCCTATACCGGACTTCGCTGCGGCGAACTTGGCCGCGCTGCGGGTCCGGAACCTCAACCTCGTCCGACGCCGGATGCTCATCGCCGAGTCGATAACCGAGGTCAACGGTCTCGCGGTGTTCGGCACGCCGAGGACACACCAGCGGCGATCCGTCCCGCTCCCCCGGTTTCTCATCGAGCCGATGACCGCACACCTGGACGACCTCGTCTCAACGCCTCCGGGCGGGGAGGTTCTACGCAACAACAACTCCGGCGCCAAGTGTTCGACCGGGCCGCTGAGTCGGTCGGGCACGGTGGCGCACGGCCACCTCAAGCGAGATGAGACGATCTGCGCTGCGCTTGGGTGGAGAAGGAGGGTGCTGCCGATGTTGCCGGTGACGCGGGAACTGCTCGATCGATTTGCTGGGGTGCCGGCGCCGGTGAGCCTGGGTTGGGAGTCAATGGCGGTCGACGTGGTGATGCGGCACGGATCGTTGCCGGACGCACGGGCGCTGCTGCCAGCGTTCCTGGACAGCCCGGCGACTCGCGCCGAACTGGTACCCGTGCTCGCCGCGCATGGTGATGCCACGATCGCCGAGCGCCTGGCAGCAGAGTGCGCAGTGGCGGGTCGGCTGCGCGACGGTGTGCCGTTCGAGGTGCTGCACGCCCTGGGCTACCTGGGCCACGAGCCGGCCGGGCGGCTGCTGTGGCAGTACGCCGAGCAGCCCGACCCGGCCGGCGTCCTCCCCGCCTCCGGGGTGCCCGAGGCCTGCCTGGGCCTGCTGCACCTGCGCTGTGACGACTTACGGACGGAGATCGGACAGGCGCTGGAGCGGCACGTCGGTGCCGGTCTGTTCCCGGAGTTTCTGCCGATCCTGGCGACAAAGACCGGTGACCCGGCGTGGTTGGGCCGGCTTGTGGAGTGGGGTGAAGGGGCGGCGTCAACCGACTGCAACGGTGGCCTGATCCTCGGCGTCGCCCTGCACGGGCCTGCGGCCCTCCCCGAGTTCCTTCGTCTGCTGTGGAACCCTTCTTGGGAGGCGAACGGCGGCGGTACCGGATCGAACCGGTGGGCGTACGCCGGTGCCCGCGTGCTCGGCCTGGACATGGCACGGCTGTACGGCGATCTGACCGCCCACCTCAACTCCGACGCAGATGCCAGGGTGAAGCGGCATTGCGTGCAGACGTTCACCGCCCTGCTGGATCTCTGGGTAAGCCGTCCGTGGCTCGGCCTGGCCATGGCGCCGGATCCGCCGGAGACCTTCCATGCGCTTCTCGACCTGCTCTTCGAATGGTCGACGCCGCATTACGACGACTCGCTGATCGGGCTGGCCGGCCGCGTCCTCGACCACGACGATTCGACCATCACCACGCTGTACGAGCTGGAGCGGGAGCTGAGATTGCGGGCCACGTACGAACTGGAGCGGCAACAGCGCTGACAGTCTCCGGGTTCGGCGTGCGCCCCCGGGACGCGGCAGCCACCGGGCAACGGATCTGGGTGACGTCGCGGGTGACCGTGGTTCGGCCGACGCCGTAGGCGACCGCGAGGGCGGCATGCGGGATGCCAGGCACAGGTGGGCCAGGCCGTCTATGTCTTGGTCATGCCGCCACGCCGCCCGGCACTGCTGCACACAGGGTCGTTAGCCCGGCTCGCCCGCCGTCTGGGAATCTGGCGCCGAGTCGACCCCCAGAGCGGCCCAGCCCGGAAACGGATGCTGGATGAACGCGGATGAATCAGCGGAAGCGACAACCTTGGCTATCTCTTCCAGCGCGACCTCGATGGCGTCCGATCCCTCGTATCGCGCTCCCCGCTGCGGATCCTCATAGGCGCCGCCAGTGATGGCAGCGAGGGTCGCCGCGCCCAGCCATTGCATCATGACCTCGGCGACGAGCGGTGGATAGCGGGTCGTGAGAGTCACCTCGCGCTTGTCGGCGTACAGCTCGAAGCCGGTGACGTTCGGCCCGGTGAGGTCCATGCCGATCAGTGACCTCGGCGCCGAGTCCAGCCGGAACGGAAGGAATCCACCCTCCGACGAAGCCAGGTCGAAGCCGGGGCAGATCTCGACCTGAAGACCCTGTGCGGCGAGCGCTTCTTCCCACCGGGTCGCAAGGTCGGCCGGACGTTGCCGAGTCAAGACCACAAGATCGAATCCCATGGCGCGGCACTTTACCGCACATTCGCCATCGCGAATGGTGGCCCCGATCCCTCCTGGCGCCGGGGAGGTCGCCGGGTCAGCGTGGCGTCCGGCGCAGGGCGTCGGCCTGCCGCTGTTGCATCTTCGCCATCTCGTCGAGCATGCCCTGCTGACTCCTCCGCATCCTGCGCGTGGCGACGAGATATCCCCCGAACACCACCGGCACGATCAGTGCCAGCACCAGCGCGAACCTGAGCTCGGTAGTGATGCCCACCCATGCGAAGGCGAGTGTCATGGCGGCCATGACCGCGACGAGGACCACGATGACGCCTTTGTTCAGCTTCCCCGCCTGATGAAGCATGTTTGCCTGGTGCTGGGCGAGTTCGGGCGTGATCTGCATTCCGGACACCTGCGGGAAGTACGGCATCTGCCCGGGACCGGCCGGAGGCTGCGGCATCCGACCCGGACCGGCCGGAGGTTGCCACATTCCGGGCGGTAGGTCGCCGGGCTGCTGATGCTGCTGGCCGGCAGCCGGCGGCTGGTATGGGTGCTGACCGTAGGTCTGCTGCTGCGGTGCGTTCTCGTATCGGTCGTCGTTGTTCACGGCAAGATCGTAGGGGAAATCGACCAGCGCGAACCGGCTCTACGCCCGCACCGATCTGATCAGCACGGCCATCGCCGGCGAACACACCCGCCGCGCAGACGACACCGCCCAGCACCGTCGAGCTCGACACCATCCCGGCCGCATCGCCGTCACCCAGGCCGCCATCGACCGATACCTCGCCGCATTCGAAACAGGCGCCCTCGACGACGCCACCTGCGGCAACCGCATCGCCGCACCGACCACCCAACTCGACCAACTCGGCGACCGCCGCACCCATTTCACCGACCTGACCACCACCCCACCGCAACCCGTCGACCCCGCCACCATCGAACAGATCCATCGACACCTGGCCGACATCCCCGCGGAGCGGCACCCCAGGTCAGTGCAGAGCGGCCACGGAGACCCAAATCACCGAATACGGTTCGACGGTGACCGGCTGTTCCCGGTCTACCGGATCCCGGTGGACGAATTTCGCACACAGGTTGGGGTTTGTGGGGCGGGACGTTGCACCATGCGAACCACGACACACCGTCCCTGGCAACCCACTTGGGGGACGTTTGGCCATGTCACGCGGCAATCGGGGTGCGGCGAGAGCGCCGATGACGGCCATCTGATCGCCGACCGAACCTCTCGAAGGCGTGCCGGACGGGCCTTCAGGCGATCTTCTGAAGGTTGCCGCCGTAGCAAATGATTCGCATACGGGAATTAAGCAACACGCCCTCTATCGATTACCCTGCATGCCCGTGAGCACTCGTCCATACGACTGATGGCCCGACAATGCCTGCGATACCACAATGGAGCGTTGGCAGGAGGTGGCCCAATGGCTGGGTTGTTCGATGGTTTCGAGGGCTACCGTGTGGTCAGCGAGGCCGAGTCGCGTGAGGCGTTGACGAGTGCGCTCGTCGCGGTCGACGCGAATGTGCTTCTCAACCTCTACCGCTACAACGCCCGGACAACGGCCGATCTGCTTGCGATCTTCGAGAAGTTGGGCGACCGCCTCGTCGTGCCCTACCAGGCAATGCGGGAGTTCCACCGCAATCGACTCAAGGCGATCGGCAACCCTGAACAGGCAACCAGCGAGGCGCGCAGTGCACTCGAGAAGACCCGTGCCGGCACGGTGCGCGCTCTCGACACTTGGTCCAAGCAGTTGGCGATCGACGACGCCGAGCTTCAGCGATTGCATGACGACGTCGACGTAGTGTTCCAGCGCCTACAGGGTGCGATCGACCAGGCTACGCCCGACCGCGTCCATCCGTCGACGTCAGCGGATGAGGACCCGGTATTGAACAAGCTCGCAGAGCTACTGGCTGACAAGGTTTTGCACCGCCCCGCCGAAAAGACATGGAATGCATTGATCGTCGAAGGCAACCAGCGCGTCGACAACCTGATCCCTCCCGGCTACCTCGACGCCGACAAGGGCGATCAACATGCCGAGGGCGCCGCTGGCGACTTTCTCGTCTACACCCAGGCGTGCGACGAAGCGAAGTCACGTCAGATGGATCTCATCATCGTCACGAACGACGAGAAGGAGGACTGGTGGTGGCGGCGTGGGCCGGACATGATCGGCCCACGGCAGGAGATGACGAAGGAATTCTTCGACAACACGGGGAAGCGCCTGTTCCTGATGCGCGCCAGCGACTTGCTCAACCGGTCACAGGTCCTCGACGTCGAGGTGAATCCGCAGTCCGCCAGAGACGCGGACGTCAACCGCTCGGACATCGCGGAGTCCGGGAAGTGGACGGCCGAGGCCGTCGAGATGCTGCTCGAACGGTTGCGAGGTGAAGGACGACGGGACCTCGCCGACATCATCAACGCGGCAGCCGCCGCGGGGGGCTCCATCAGCCGCGAGGAAATCTACGTACTGTGCGACTACCGCGACGATCGAAAGCTGCGAGGCATCACCAGGCCCGCAGCTCGCATCACAGCTGACCTCCAGTCGGAAGGAATCCTCCCGCCTTCGGTCGCGCCGATGATGAAGTCGGTATACGTCGACGCCGGTCAGCTAACGGCGATCCGCATTCCGGCCGAGGTCGTGGACATTCTGAACCCCGAAACGCGGCCGTCCGGGACAGTCTTGGAGGCCGAGCCGGCCGGCAAGTACCAGCCGCTCACCGAGTACCTCATGGCCCTGGACGCCGACACCGTCTCCATGAGGTTCAGCGAGGTCGAGGACATCCTCGGTGAGCCGCTCGCGCCGTCAGCCCGGAAGCACCTCCCGTACTGGTACTCCTCGCAGAACTCGCTCGGCAAAGCCATCACAACCGCGGGGTTCAAGGCAAGGGGCGTGCGAACGGAGACCGAGATCGTCGACTTCGTCCGTCGGTCATTGTGATTCAGCAAGGAGCCATCGGACGTCAGTGAGGCCCGACCTCGAGCCGCGCAACTTCCTTCGGTTCTGGGATCGTCGGTGCGAGCCAGCGGGCGTGCGCCGGATCACGGCGCATGACGCCCGGCGCACCTGCGGGACGCTGCTCGCCGACCTCGACGTGCACTTGCGAGTCGCGATGCAGATCTAGCGGCACGCCAGCTTCAAGATCACGATGGAGATCTACACGCAGGTCACTGACCAGCAGACCCGCGACGCGCTCAAGCGCCTCGGTGAGCGCCTGGGTCGATGACCGATTGCTGTACTTCGCTGCTGTACCGGCCGGTCCGAACCCGCGAGCATCGATGCGATACACGCCTTGACCAGGCATTGTGTGGGGCGGGCGGGACTCGAACCCGCGACCGAGGGATTATGAGCACTTCGGCTATTAACGCTGTGCTGACCAGCATAAACGCAGGTCGACGACGAACGTACGGGCCACAGTCCCTTGCTGTACAAGACGGGCCCGGCAGGTGCTGGAACACCTGAGCCCCGGGCCCTTGATCGCCCCAGGAGGCGACCCATGAACATGATGCCCGAACCCACCAACATCAGCGAGCAGATCAACGACAGCCTGGCCGAGCTCGCCCCCGACGACAGCACCGAGTACGGCAAGGGATACGCCGACGGCTACGTGGCCGGCGTGGCCTACGCGAGGACCACTGCTGTTACGGCAGGAGTTGGCGAGGACGGCAAGAACGCGAGGACCGTGGCGAAGTCGCCGGCCCAGCAGCTCGTCGACGACACGGCGGCCCGGTGGGCAGCCGAGAACCGGCGGCTGCTCCGCTGCCCGGACTGGTGCACCGACGACCACGGCCCCGTCGACGAGCGGGACGACCTGATCACGCACATGGGCGACGACCACACCGACGGGACCGTCCGTCGGCTGCTGGGCGGGCGCGTCGAGGTACAGGTGGCCCGCACGGATTGCCCGCTGGAGGGCAAGGTGGGCGTGCCGAACCTGTACGTGCGGTGCGAGGTGGAGCTGACGACGTGGGAGCAGGCGGCCGAGCTGGCGCGCGCGATCCTCGACGGCTTCGGCTACCTCAAGGGCGCCGACCAGGACTGATTCGGCACCTGCGTGCCGAATCCGAGCGGCCCGCTCCCCTACCCGGGGCGGGCCGCTTCGCGTTACTCGCCGTCGGGCTCGTTCAGCTCGGGCCGGCGCTCGCGGACCCAGGCCTCGACGTCCTCGGTGTCCCAGACCTGACCCATGGCCAGGTGCGCGATGGGCTCGGGGAAGTCGCGGCGGCTGGTGATCTGGTAGGCGCGCTGCCGGGTCACGCGCAGGCGCTCGGCGATCTCCGCGGCGCCCATGACCCTCAGCTTGCCCATGACGATCACGCTATGAGCTGGCTACTTTACAGCAGCGTGATATCGCAACCCCTAGTCATGGCCGGTTGACTAGTTGTAAAGTCCCGCACGGAGGCGGCGGCTAGGGGCCGTGAGAGATCTTGTGGCCGTCGCCTCCCTTCCATCGCGACAGAGGGGCAACCATGGCCACCGTCGAGCACATCGCGCACCGGCCGTCCTGGGACTGCCTGGCCTGCGGCAAGCCCTGGCCCTGCGACCCGGCGCGGGAGAAGCTCCGCGCCGAGTTGAGCCCGGTCCAGGTCGCCATGTACGCGTGGGGCAACCTCGAGGAGGCCGCCGGCGACATGCCCGGCCTGCCGATCTCCGAGGCCTTCGAACGGTTCCTCGCCTGGACGAGGTGACTACGTCGGAGGAGGCACGACCGCGGCCTTGATCGCGGCGATGTCCCGCTCCATGGTGGTCAGCCGCGTCTCGACGGAGTCGGTGCTGAGCGCGGCCCTGCGGGCGTGGATCGCGGCGAGCTGCAGGACGCTGGAGGCGTAGACCTCGGTGCCTGGCTTCAGGTCCGGCTCGTACAGTTCCCGGCCGGTCGTCTCGGTGATCTTGATCTTGTCATCGGCGAACGCCACGTCGGTCCCCCACCTCTCCTCCAGCCCCCACGGGCTGGTGTCGCGCTCCTGCGCGGTCGTGTAGCGCGCGCTGAAATGCGCGTGCTCGTAGTGCCCGTTCGGGCCGTTGTAGTCCCGCCAGTCCCAGCCCCACGAGCGCGAGGCGATGCGGCCGTTGCGGATGATGTTCTGCAGCCGGTCGTCGCGGCCGCGGTGGTGGTTGAGCCGGATCAGCTCCACGCCGACGTCGAAGACGAAGCCGTTGATCCACGGGCCGGTGTCGTCGACGTCCAGGCCGTGGACCTCGTCGACGTTGTCGGCGTCCTCGTACGGTGTCCGGCCGCTCTCGTCGCCGTTGTGGTCAGAGCTGTTCAGCGCATGCGCGCGGTCGCCGAGCCAGCCGTCGGAGCCCTTGTCGCGGCGCGGGCCCAGCAGGTTGAACTCGCGGCGCAGGGCGACCAGGCACGGTACGAGGATCGGGGCGGCGGCCATCAGCGGATCACTCCCTGGCGCTTGAGCTCGACGATGACGACCGCGGCGCCCCGCTCGGCGATCTCCTGCTTCTCGGCGGTCGACAGGCCGTTGGTGTTCTTCTCGATCGTCTCCAGCGCCGAGGTCTGCGCGGTGGTCTCGGCCTGCAGCTGCTCGACGCGGCCGGACACGCCGCCGGCGACCGCGGCGCCGCCGCCGATGCCGGCGAGGATGCCGACCAGGCCGAGGATCTCGCCAGGCCCCCAGTCGGTGAACGCGGCCAGGCCGATGGTGACCGCGCCGAGGACGGCGATCAGGCCGACGGCCGGCCAGGTGAGCTGCTTGATCATCGCTCCTCCTACAGGGGTCGCAGGAACTTCCAGGTGACGTGGGACGAGAACCGGGACGAGGCGTTGGTGTTGACCGCCCCGGACGAGTCCTGAAGCGCCATCACCTCCACGTAGTCGGTCGTGCCGTTCATCTCGACGATGGTGTTGCCGGAGACGCCGGTCGCGACCGTGGCGCCGGCCGTGCGGGTGCCGGAGGCGATCGACCCGGAGCCGTTCTTGCGCAGCGACACGTCCATGCTCGCCGGTGTGGTCTGCGCCGCGGAGTAGTAGGTGAAGTGGAACTCGTAGTAGCCCTCGAGGTTGGGCGTGATGCGGGTGTTGTTGACCGCGGTGTCGTGGAAGCCGTCGGTGTCGATGTCCTCGGTGGTCCAGGTCAGCGCGGTGACGGTGTTGTCCGGGATCGACTGCGCCACGGCCTGCACCATGCGGCCGATCGGGTACCGCTCGATCGGCATGTCGGAGGCGTCGATGTCCTCGCCAGGAGCTACCGCCATGTCATCTCCCCCACTTCTTCGGGTTGGCCAGGTGGACCTCGTCGCCGGCGGACAGCCACTTCCGCACCCCGTTGACCGACCGGCGCACCGTGGCCGTCTGCGTGTACGGGCCGGAGCCGGAGGCGGCGCCCATGGCCGTGCAGGTGACCACCTCACCGGCGATCTTCAGGTCATACGGTGTCGCGGTGGTCGACCACCGGTCCCGCGGGCTCGTGGTGCTCAGGGTCAGCGAGGTGGCCGACGGCGCGTAGGTGGTGCCGCCGAGCACCGTGGTCGCCGAGGACCACTTGTCGCCGCTGTCGTAGCGGCCCACGTCGAAGGTGTCGGCGGGCTCGCAGGTGAACGCGAAGATCGTGCGGTGCGTCTCGATCGTCCGCTCGATCGCGATGACCAGCAGCGGGATGGTGTCGAACTCCAGCCCGGCCACCGTGATCAACATGCCGACGTCGACGCCCTGGCACGCCTCTTCCAGGTCCGGCCGGTTCCGGACGTTCACCAGGATGTCGGTGTAGCGGGCCCGGCCCACGGTGCCCTTGGACCGGTACCACTCGGCGATGCTCTTGAGCTGTTCGTCGAGCTCCACGTTGACGTCGACGCGCTGCTTCTTCTCGCCGATGCCGTTCGGCTGCTCCGCGGTCGACAACGGCCCGGACTCGAGCACGGCCGTGTACTCCCCGCCGGCCGCGTTGGCCGCGGTCACGTGGTTGTACAGGTCCTTGTCGCCGGTGATCTTCCGCAGCGGAGGGGTGATGTCGCCCGGCCACTGCAACTCCAGGGCGGGCGTCTGCCCGCTGCGGAACTTGCGGGTGATCATGGTCAGCCCGGTCGCGTCGAGGCGCTCGTCGACGATCAGCGCATCGTCGGTGCGCATGATCTCTTCCAGGTGGGATTGCAGCGTGCCGGCGCGCTGGAAGCCCATCAGCTCCGTGTCGTCGAAGTCGCCGTCGAGGTACCAGAGCAGGCCCTCTTCGTCCATGAGCCGGCCGAACCGGTTGGCCGCGGTCTCGCCCGGGTAGCCGTCGAACGAGCGGGTGATCTCGTTGGACTGCAGATTGTCCGCGGTCGTGGTGACCGCGAACAGGTGCCCGATGCCCGCGTCGACCAGGTGCGCGTTGCCGGCGATGCGCCAGCGGGTCAGCGCGCCGACCGTGCCGGCGAACGTGTCCGTGACACCGAACACGGTCCCGGTGCCCTCGGTGTACCAGGCCGGCTCGGTGGTCACGGTGCCGCCGGACTCCGACACCTTGATGCGGTGGATCAGCCACTGGTTCGGGGCGGCGCCGGCGCCGAACGCGCTGTTGTGCGAGTTGACCGACGCGCCGGAGGAGTCGACGACGTCCCACTGGTACGACGTGTTGTTCACGGAGAACGTCCAGCGGTAGCCGTTGGAGCACCACCACTGGATGATCGGCCGCAGCGTGCCGTCGGCGGGCAGCGCGGCGAGCTGCAGCGCGAGGGACAGCTGCCACCCGGCGGTGGCGGACGCGGACGCGAAGACTCCGGTCATGACGCTGTCGGCGGCGAGGCTGATCACCTCGGATGAGCCGCCGGACCCGTCGTTGCCCTGGAACGTGACGTTGAGCTGCGTGCCCGGGCGCCCGTTCGGGGCGGCGTTGGTGAGCGCGGACGCGTCCCGGCCGTCCTCCATCGGCCAGTGCCCGATCAGCCGCGGCACGAGGCGCTGCGGCGCCCGGTACATCGGCGACTGCAGCGTGGTCGTCCAGGACAGCACCCGCCTCAGCAGGCCCTCGGCGACGACACGGCAGACGGCTTTGCCCTTACCCGCCGGCTCCGTGCCGGGCGTGGGCCGGCCGGCCACGTGAGCGAGGGACCGCTCCGGGGAGAAGCTGGCCGCTTCCGCCTGCGTCGCGGTGAGGTCGTTCTGCCGCACCCGGCACCGGGTGTACCGGCCCACGATGCCGTAGAGCGGCGACATCGGGTTGTCCGGGTCGTACCGGTCGTCCTCGTTGTCGAGGGTCACCTCGATCTTCGCGGCCTGCAGCTCGCCCGGGATCCCGTACCGGTAGGTCTTGATCGGCGGATCGGTCAGCACGCGCTGATCGGTCCACGTGGAGGTGGCCGGGTCGAAGAACTGGAAGACGACGTCCTGCTGCTGGCTGGCCACGGCTAGACCGTGATTCCCAGGACGCGCGGCGACCCGCCCCGCTCCGTGACCCGGTCCGCCAGCACTCGGATCAGCGCGTCGACGAACCCGTCACCGGTCACGTACACCGGGGCCCGGCCGCCGCTCGAGCTGCCCGCGGGCGTGATGGTCTCGCCGGCCTGCAGCAGCGCGAGGCCTTCCGAGCCGGGCGCTCCGGGCATGACGCCGCCGGAGTGGAACTTCGGGATCTTCGGCACGCTGATCGAGTTGCCGCCGATGCCGGGCACCCAGCCGGGCACCGACCAGGACAGCCGGCCGATCGTGTTGTTCCACGCGTCGGCGACGAAGTTGAACGCCATCCGGAACGGCGCGGTGATGAACCCGGCGATCTTCGAGAAGGCGGTGCCGAGCCAGCCGGGGATCTTCTTCAGGAAGTCCCAGGTGTTGCTGGCCGCCTTCTTGATCCATCCCCAGGAGGCGCGCCACGCCCGCTGGAACCAGTCCGTCTTCGTCGCGATCAGCACGATGATCGCGATCAGGGCGACGATCGCCAGGATGATCCACGTCGTCGGTGACGCGAGTTGGGCGATGTTCCAGGCCCACTGCGCGGCCGTCACCAGCGCGGTGGCGCCCATCATCGCGGTCAGCAGCGGCGTGACCAGGGCCATCTTGTCGGCCCACTCCTGCAGCTCCGGAGGGTTCGCCTCGTGCATGGCGTCGTTGAGGTCGACCTGGGCCGTCTTGGCGTCGATGTTGGCCTGCGACGCGTCCCGGGTGGCCTGGGCCTGGTCCTCCTGCGCCTGCCGCAGGTCGATACCGGCCTGCTTGAGGTCGATGTCAGCCTGCCGGGCCTCCGCGCTGTTCTTGCCGTGCTCTTTCACCGCGGCGTTGTAGTCGTCCAGGGCGGTCTTCTGGTCCAGCTTGGCCTGCGTGGCATCCAGGACGGCCTGATCGCTGTCGATGGTCGCCTGCTTGGCGTCGCGGGTCGCCTGGGCCATGTCCTCGGTCGCCTGCATGACGTCGACGTTCGCCCGGGCGAGCCGGGCCGCCTTGTCCCGGGCGTAGTCCTGGACGTCGGCGACAGCCTGCAGACCGCCGCCGAGCGCGTCGATGGCGTCCATGGCGCCGGTGGTGGCCGCGCCGAGGTCGCCCAGCTTGCTGCCGTAGCGGTCCGACGCGTCGCCGGCCTTGTCGTAGTCGGTGCTGGCGTTCTTGGCCGCGGCCGCGACGTCGTCGGTGGCGGCCTGGGCCTTCTTCGCGGCCTGCTGCAGCTTGGTGGCGTCGCCGGCGAACTCCAGCGTCATCGTGTTGCCGGCCATCAGTCCTCCACCAGGCCGGCGTTGCTGATGACCCTGCTGATCGACTGCTGCAGCTGCTCCTCGATCTGCGGCCGGATCCGGCGCAGGGTCGGGTAGATGTAGCGGCCCTCGCGCAGGAACTCGCGCGGCGCCGGACGGCCGGCGACGCGGCCCTGGCCGCCGAAGTCGAGCCAGGGGAAGTACGGGGCCCGCTTGCCGCCGACGCCTACCCGCGCCGAGGTCCGGGTGGACCGGGCGACCATGCTGCGGCGGGCGGCGCCGGACACCGACGGCACCTCCGGCTTCGCCTGGTCGACGAGCAGCTGGGCCGCCGCGTTCAGGGCGAGCCGCAGCTCCTTCGGGGCATCGGCGTCGACGGCGCGCAGGCCGCGGGACAGCTGGGCCAGGCCGCCGACCTCGATCTTCGCTTCCACCCGGTCACCCCTTCGCCTGCTCGATCTCCATCTGCCTGCGCTGGGCCTTGATGCCGTACCAGACGGCCCAGTGCGCGAACTCCAACGAGGTCATCTCCCGGCGCATCCGGGCGACGGTCATCCCCAGCTTCTGGGCCAGGAAGAACTCGAACCAGAGGTCGGACTCGTCACTCTCCAGCTGCTCCCGGATCGCTTTTGGCGGCGCCCTCACCAAGGCCGGACAGGTCGCGGATCTTCTCGGACAGCGTCCGGAAGTCGCCGCCGGCCGAGGAGCTGCGCTGCCACTTCTCGACCTGGGCCAGGGTCAGCTTCGGCTCGACCAGGCAGGAGACGACGTTGCGGCGCTCGATCAGCGCGTTGTCCTCGGTGCCCTTGCCGTTGAACATCAGCTCGTGGCGGGACAGGCCGCGGAGCCGGACCGTCTTGCCGCTCGGCAGGGTCAGGTCCTCGCCGTCGCCCAGGTCGCCGACGAGCAGGTCGTCGGCGCTCGCGTACTCGGTCACGATGCCCTCCTCAGGCGCTCTGGTCGGTCGAGTCCCACTCGTCCGACGGCTCGGTCTCCAGCGCCCACGTCCGGTAGCCGGCCACCGGCGCGGTCTCGGTGTACTTCGTGACGACGACCTCGAACTCGTCCTGCGGCAGCCCGGCGCCGGTGCCCTCCGGCCGGTACTGGACGGTGACCTTCGTGCCCACGAGCGGCTTCAGGACGGCACGGGGGCCGGACGCGGAGTCGTCGTACTTGCCGGAGCAGCCGAACGCCCCGTCGAGCAGCGTCGGGTCCTTGACCACGGCGTTCTTGCCGTACGTCGTGTTGTCCTCGGTCCCGCTGCTCTGCTCGCAGTTGGAGTCCGTGCAGAACGTCGAGACGTCGTTGCCGTCGATGATGATCACGGTGTGCTTGCTGTGCTTACGCGCCACGATGCCCTCCTCAGGCCGAGGTGCCGACGATGAACACGTCGTAGGTGACCGAGGTCGACCCGGACGAGTTCGTGAAGGTGAGCAGGTCGCCCGTGCTGGCCGTGACGGCGACCTTGGCGTCCGCACCGCAGGCCCAGGCGAATACGCCGCCGGGCGGCACCGGAATGCCGTCGCCGAGCGCGAGGAACAGCGGCACTCCGTTGGTGCCCTCCCGGATCACGTTGACGTTGTTCGTGTTCGCCGCCGCGGCCTTGACCATGACGGCCCGGACCTCGGCGAAGACCATCGACGCGCCGAACGGCCCGGCGAGCGAGCCGGCCAGGTCCAGGTTCTCCGTGGCGCTGGCCGCGAGAGTCCGCTGGTCGTGGAACAGGATGTCGGCTGCGTTCGCGCCGGTCCCGTTCGACAGCTGGATCTTCGCCGTCAGCGTGGCCGCGTCGACCGGCGTGCTGAGGTCGAGCAGGTTCTTGAAGGTCGTCGCGATCTCGAACGTCGCGACCGTCTTCAGGGTGGTAGCCATCAGTCCTCTTCTCCAGGGCCTACAACGGTGGCTTTGAACATCGCGGCGAGGTAGGAGACCCCTCCGACCTTCTCGACGTCGAACTCGCACGAGGTGACCGTCAGGTCGTCGCACGTCGTCCACGTCCACGCCTCGAGGGCGCGCTTGACGGACTTCGGGCCGTCGCCGGACGCCCACTGCGTCACCGTGTCGCGGGCTGCGCGGGTGGTCACCTTGGAGGCGAGCAGCACGATCGGGAGGTCGGTGAACCGGTCCTCGCCGCGCTGGTAGGCCTCGTCGAAGTCGACCGACTGCGGGTAGGAGACGTAGCCGGCCGGCGGCACGAGCGTCTCCGGCGGGTACGCGAACACGCGCAGGCCGGTGATCTGCTCCAGCGCCTGGGCCACCTCGTCCATGACCTTGTCGAGCCTCATGCCGCCCACCAGTTCCGCACCAGCGGCTTCAGCGACGTCCGGAAGTCCGGGTCCAGCTGGGCCAGCAGCCGGATCTCGCCCTGCTCCGACGGTGAGCCGGAGATCCCGAACGGACTGTCGCGCCGGGCGGCGAGCCGGGCCGCCTGCAGGTAGGCGCCGGTCGGCACCGCGCTGGGCACGTTCGTCCAGCCCCACAGCGCCGAGATCGTCACCGGGCCGCCCGTGGTCAGGTGGATCCGCTCGTACGGCTTGCCCTTCTGCAGGGCGTTGACCGGGCCCAGGGTGTAGGTGTCCAGCTCGGTCGCGTTCTCGTCGAGCACGATCATCGAGGCGACCGACTGCACGTCGTCGATCTCCGCGACCCAGCAGCCCTGGTGCCGGTCGTAGACCGTCGCGTACTCGCGAGCCTCGACCAGCGGCACCTTGCCGAACTGGCGGCCGCAGAAGTCGTCGACGTTGCGGGAGACGGTCGTGGCCCAGAGCGCCAGGAACACGTCATCGGCGGAGTCGTCGATGCGCAGGTAGCTGCGCAGACCCTCCGCGGTGATGTAGTCCGGCTTCCAGGCCACGGCCGTCTCCTCCTCAGACCAGCGCCCGCGGAACCACGATCAGGTTCGCGGTCAGGTACGCGTCGGTGGACGCGTCGGCGTCGGTGAACAGCACGGTGACGAACGGCTTGGCCGGGTTCGGCTTGAGCGACACCACCCGCTGCACGTTCGCCGTGCTGGCGCCGGTGGCCGCGAGAGAGCCGTCGGTGGTGGCCGCGGTGACACCGCCGCCGGTGGTGGCGGACTCGCCCACCGACCAGGTACCGCCGGTGTTCCCGGCCGCGCCCTCGACGTCGAGGATCAGCAGGAACCGGCTACCCGGTGGGTAGGTGCGCACGTCGAACTCGGTGGCGGCCTTGCTGGTGCCGCCGTCCTCGTCGAACGCGGGCAGGATGTTGACGACGGTGACCTGATCGTTCAGGGACCAGCGCACAGTGCTCATGGTCAGCTCTTTCCGCTCAGCGCCTTGTAGGCGTTCGTGTTCTGCTGGGCCGCGTCCATCCGCGCCCACGCGGTGAACTCGACCTGGCGGTACGCCTGCCGGGCGTACGGGTTCACCATGATCTGCACGTCCCGGACGCGGCGGATCACGAAGCCCTCGCGCAGGTTGCCGAACACGCCGCACAGGTCGGTCGAGTCGTCGACGTCCAGGTCGACGAACGCCTGGTCGATCCGCACCGGGTAGCCGAGCAGCGTGCCGCCCTCGGTGCCGGTGCCCATCGTCGCTTCGCCCGGACGCCACAGCGGGTCGCCGTGGGAGTCGACCATCTTCTTGATCGTGGCGAGGGTCTGGTCGTTGAACGCCCACTTCGCGCCGGGTCGGTACGCCGGGTCGACGGAGTGGATGAACGTGATCAGGTCGGCGTAGGTCCAGCCGGTGTTAGCGGCCGGCTGCACCGGGGTCAGGCCGTCGACGATGCCCTGCGGCTCACCGGAGCCGGACCCGCGGACCAGGTGCACCGCCTGGATCCGGGCGATGCGCTCGCCGAGCTTGTCCGAGACGAGGCCCTGCACGTTGAACGCGGCGTCTTGGAGCAGCTCCAGCGACACCCGCAGCGGCGTAGCGGACGCACCGCCGGACATGTAGGAGTAGGCGCCCAGGCTCGCGGTGCCGAACACCAGGTCCGCGCCGCCGGAGAACGTGCCGCCCTCGTTGACGATCTCGCCGCTGTTGGCGGTGTCGTCGACGGTGACCCACGGCAGCGGCGCGCCGGTGCTCGTGGTGATGGTCTCCGCCTCGTTGGCGATCCCGCCGAAGGCGACCATTCGGTCCACGATCTTCTGCCGGAACGAGTCCGGCACCAGGTAGCCGCCCTCCGGCGCAGATCCCTCGCCCTGGGCGTTCGTCGGCGCCAGCTGGCTCAGGTCGGCGTTCGGGCGGCCGGTGCGCAGGAAGTTGTCGAACGCCTTGTCGATGGTGTCCGCCGGGCGGGAGCCGCTCGACGGCACGCCCGCGGGGGTCCGCACGACGTTGTAGGCGGCGTTGCGGGCGCGGATCTGCTCGGTGCGCTGGGCGCCCTTCAGCTCCTGCTCCATGCCCTCGTAGGCGGTGACCTCGTCGTCGGTGAGGCTGCGGTCCGCGGCCCCGTCGACGAGCGCGGTCATCGCGGCGGTGATCTCCTCGATGGTGCGCATCAACCCTCCCGGGTTGCCAGGGCGCGAACTCGCGCCGTGATGAGCCGGGACCGGTTGTCCGGTCCCGATTGCTTGGTGGCCACCCGATCGGCCAGGTTGGCGTCGACCATCTGCTGCGCCGAGTACCAGGTGGTCGCGGTCATGGCCTTGCGCCAGGCGGCCGGCTTGCCGCCGGCGCGCTCGGCGTAGATCGAGGCGATGTCGTCGCTCACGGCGTCGCCGATGTCGGCCATCTGCCGGACCTCCGCCGGGGAGCCGACCGCGACCAGCTGGGCGTCGTGGACCATGCCGCGGGAGCCGGTCGCCATCACCCGGTGGTCGGCCGCCTGGATCAGAAAGCTCGCGGCGGACGCGGCCAGGCCGTCGACGTGCGCGGTCACCGTGGCCGGGTGCGACTTCAGGGCCTCGTACATCGACAGGGTGTCCCAGACGAACCCGCCCGCCGAGTTGACGTGCAGGTCGATGGCCTTGGCGTTGAGCGCGTGGACCTGCAGGACGAAGTCCTGCGCGTCGAGGTCAAATCCGCCGATCATGCCGCTCACGTACAGCTTCGGCGTCGCGGCGTTGACCAGCCGGAAGCACGGGGCGGCCGCGGCGGTGACGCCCTCTGCGGCGCGCCAGGCGGCGCGGAGCGCGGCGAGGTTACTCGGCTGCGGGATCATCGTCGTCCTCCTCGGCCGGGTCCTCGTCGGGCGCCGGCGCGGGAGCGGGAGCGCCCAGCACGTCGCCGCCCTCGACCGGGGGCAGGTTGCGGATCTTGCGGGCCTCGTTCACGGTCAGGAACGGCTTGCCGGTCTGCGCCAGCAGCAGCTCGATCTCCCTGTCCGGCGACGGGCGCTCCAGCCCGGCGAAGTCCATCTCCAGCCAGCGAGGCCGGGCCAGCAGCCGCGACCCGCGGCCCTCCAGCCGGTTCGCCCAGGGCGCCAACACGGTCCGGCCCAGGGCTCGGTTCTGCTCCTCGACGCCGGTGCCCCACGAGGTCTGCTTGTCCAGCTGCATCAAGAGCGTGGGCGGCACGCCCGTCCAGCGGGCGACCTCCTCGATCTGGAAGCCGCGCGACTCCAGGAACTGCGCCTGCTGGGCGGTCATCACCCAGGGCTGGAACTTCAGCCGGCGGTTGACGATCGCGATGGTGCCCGCGTTCTCGTAGCCGTTCACCGACCGGTTCAGCTCGGCGCGGATCTGCGGCAGGTCGTCGACCAGGTCGACGTCATCGTCCGGGGTCGCCAGGCCGGAGATCAGGGCGCCGGAGGAGAACGCCTTCGCGGCTGCCCGGTCGGCGGCGATCGACGTGCTCATCGACATGCAGGCTGCCTGGAGCAGGCCCATCCCGTGGATGCCGTCCAGGCTCAGCGCGGGCACGTACCAGAAGTCGCGTTCGTCGAGCTTGACCTGCGTGCCGTCGTCGAGCGACACCCGGAACCACTTCCCGCCGACGGGCAGCCGGTCGGGGTTGGCGTACTCGTCGGTCGTCGGCTGCTCCACGGCGAAGCTGACCGGGTGCACCAGCGGAAGCCGGACCAGGCTGCCGGCCTCGTTGCGGACCTTCAAGGCGCCGGCGCGCCCGTGGATCACCAGGTGCGCGAAGAGAGTTTCCTCCCATTCGAACTGCGTCTGGCCCTCGTCGCCGTCCGGGTTGTCGAAGATCGACGCCACCCGCTCGGGCATCCCGCCGGCGCCCTCGCGGTACGAGCGCAGCGGCAGCGACGCCAGGGTGCCGGAGATCAGCGACACGGCGCGGAAGACGGCCGACAGGCCCAGGATCGTGTGCTGGTTGACCGAGGCGCCGGCCAGGTCGACGTACCCGCCGGGGTTGAAGTACGCGGCGAGCGCGGGGTCGGCGATGGACAACGTGGAGTTCTGCGGCTCTGCGCGTCTGCTCCACGGCCACTTCACGATGCTGAGGTTACCTCACTATCCCGTACCGTAGGACTCATGTTGACGCAGGTCGAACAGGCGCTCGCCGCGCAACCCGCCGAGGACCGCGACGCCGCCGCGGCCGAGCTCGCGCTGACCTACGCCCGCGACATCGACGCCGGCGGCGACCTGACCAAGCTCGGCCCGGGCCTGCTCGCCACGCTCGAAGCCCTCGGCCTCACCCCGCGCGCACGGAAGGCGGTGAAGTCCGATGGCCAGCAGCCCAGCGCCAACCCGCTCGATCAGCTCGCCCAGCGTCGTGCTGGGCTCGGTCGTCCCCAGGCTGTGGACACCGCCGCTCCGTGACCTGAGCGACCCGGCCGCCAGCTGGGGCCACGTCTTCATCGCGTTCTGCATCGCCATCGGCTTCCCGCTCGACCCGTGGCAGCGGTGGCTCGCCATCCACCTGGGCGAGCTGTTCCCGGACGGCTCCCCGCGGTACCGCAAGGCGATCATCCTGGTGGCCCGGCAGAACGGGAAGACGCTGTTCACGCGCCTGCTGATCCTCTACTGGATGTGGATCGAGAGGGTGCCGGAGATCGTCGCCACGAGCACCGACCGGGCCGCGGCGAAGCGGTCGTGGAAGAAGGTCGTCGAGCTGGCCGAGCGGACGCCGCTACTGGCCGAGAACCTGGAGCCCCGGCACACCGCGCTGCAGATCGGCGAGGAGGACTTCTGGAACACCCACGGGGCCCACTACCGGTTCGCCGCGCCGACCCGCCGCGCCGGCCGCGGCGACACCCTGCCCCGGGCACTGCTCGACGAGCTGCGCGAGCACCGCAACCGCGACACGTGGGATGCCATCGTGCCGGCCATGAACGCCGTCGCCGACGCCCTGCTGGTGTGCATCAGCAACGAGGGCGACGCGGAATCCGTTGTGCTGCACGAGGAGCACGACGCCGCGGAGACGTTCATCCAGACCGGAGAGGGCGACCCGCGCACCTTCCTCGCCTCGTGGAGCGCGCCGTCCGGGGCACCTCCTGACTCCGTGGAGGCGCTCGCGCAGGCCAACCCGGGGCTCGGGCACCGGGTCCAGCTCGACGCGATCCTGGGCCAGGCCCGGGCGGCGATGGCCGCCGGCGGCGAGACGCTGGCCCGGTTCCGCATCGAGATCCTGTGCCAGCGCGTCGACCTCCTCGAGGCCGCGATCCGCCTCGAGGACTGGAACGACTGCGGCATCCCCCAGGCCCAGGCCGTCGACATGGCTGGCCACCGCCGGTCCGTGGCGCTCTGCTTCGACGTCAGCGACGACAGGACGCACGCCACGCTCGCCGCCGCGGTCACCCTGGACGGGATCACCCACATCGAGATCGTGGCCGCGTGGCAGGGCTACGAATGCCGCAAGCAGCTACGCCGCGACCTGCCCGGACACGTCGCGAGGATCAAGCCGCGCAAGGTGGTGTGGATGCCGGGCGGGCCGGCCGCCGCGGTCGCTGACCAGTGGCCCGGGCGCCGGCTGGGCAACGTGCTGCTGGAGGAGGTGCGCGCCGAGGAAGTCGTACGGGCGTGCATGGGCCTCGAAGAGCAGGCCGCGGCCGGGCACCTGCGCCACGTCTTCGATCCACTGCTCGACCTGCACGTACGGCAGACGCAGCAGCTCCCGCAGGGCGACGGGTGGCGGTTCGCCCGGCGCGGCCAGGCCCCGATCGACGCCACCTACGCCGCGGCCGGCGCCGTGCATGCCGCCCGGGTGCTGCCCAGGCTCGGCCCGGCCACCTGACCGCACACACAAAAACAGGTCAGCGGGTGCCAGCCGGGCCACCCTCCGTGAACTTTCACCAGCTCGACACCGGACGTGGTGCGGGCTGCTCGACGATGTGTGTGGGCCTGCTGAGGTTGCACCATGCGCACGCTGCCCTGCAGTTGGCAGGGTCGTACTTGTCCCCACCCTGGCCCAGTGGGTGGATGTGGTCGACGTGCTCTGCCCGCCCTGTGCACCCCGTGCCCTGGATGGTGCACTGCCACCTGTCCCGCTCCAGGATCTTGAGCCGGAACGCCCTCCAGCGGGTGTCCGACCCACCTGCCCAGGCCTTGCTCACCGCAGTGCCAGCACCAGCGCGATGAGCCCGATGATGAAGACGGCGGCGTAGAGGCCGGCGCCGATCCAGAACGCGGTGACGATGCGGTCGGATGGCTTGCTCATGGCTGGTCCTCTCGGTTCTGCTGGCGTGCGAGCTTGGCTGCGTGCCGCTGCTGAAGCCCGTAGTCCCTGCGCCGCTTGAACTCGGCCCGCTCATCGCGGCGTTGCGCCCGCTTGCGCAGCGTCTCCTCCACGGCCGCCCTGAGGCGCGCTTCCCAGTCGATGGGTTCGGGCATGCCCCTACTCCCACTCGTCGATGTAGCGGATCTCTGTGTACAGGCCGTCGTAGGCGATGGCGTGCGTGTAGCCGCTGGTCCAGATGATCGGGGTGAGCTGCTCCAGGTGCTCGCCGTCGGTGTCGATGCGCCAGGCGACGATGCGGCCGATGTCCCGATGGAGGACCTTGCCGTCCTTACTGCGCTCGGTGACGTGGACCTTGATGGGCTGACCCTGCGGGATGACGTTCACGGCTTCCTCTCACTTCCTCCCGTTGGTGAGAGGTGAGAGATCCGAGAGGAGCGAGAGCTTTCCTCTCACTTCTCTCACTCTTCTCAGATCTCACTCTCCCCAGACCGAGAGATTGGTCAGCGACTACTCAGGGCTTGGTAGTAGCCACGCATCGGTGAATCGATCTTGCTGCTGTTCGTCAGGCGGCTCAGGGCGTTGCGGATGGCGGCCTCGGTGTGCGCCGGCGTGAGCTTCGCGTTGATCTCGGCCGTGCTGAGGGTTCCGCCGACGGCTTCGAGCAGCGCGATGACGGCCTGGGCTGGCCCGCCGAGCTTGCTGTTGCTGGCCTTCGCTTCGAGCATCTCGGACGCGCTTCGGGTGTCCTCGTCGCCCCAGACGATGCGCCCGGTCTCGATGTAGGGCTCATCGCCGGCTTCGACCTCCTCGGGCGGAAGGTCGAAGCGCACCGAGGTGAGCCGGTAGCCGATGGAGGGCATCTTCGGGCCGACGTTGCATTTGACGTGGCAGAACATGAACTGCCCGTCGTCCTCCTCCAGGCAGTAGAGGACGGAGCGTGGCAGTGTCGCGAACGCCTTCGAGCCCATGATGTTGTTCAGCGGGTCCGTTCCGCCGGATTTGTTCACGTGGATCAGCGCCAGCACGGCCATGCCGATGCGCTCGCACAGCTTCACGAGCGGCTCCAGGGCCTGCTGGACCTCGGCCTGCTTGTGGGTGTCGATCTTCCCGTCGATCACGGCCATCAGCGGGTCGATCACCAGCAGGGCCGGGCGGACCGTCCGGAACGCCTCCTGCATACGCCGAATGTCTTGCGGCGCAACGATTCCGCGCTCCTTGCCGTCCTCGTCGTGCACGGCGATGTGCAGCACCAGGTCCATGTCAGCGCTGGCTGCGAGAAGCCGGGGCACGATGGTGTGCGACCAGCTGTCCTCGGTGGCGCACACGATGACGTTCTGCGGCCGGCCCTCGAATCGGCCCGGAAGCACGCCCCGAGTCAGCCGTGCGGCGAGGTCGGCCCAGACGGTGCTCTTGCCGATGCCCTCCCGGCCGGCAAGCAGCGTGACCATGCCGTGCGGGATGCGGCCGCGGTACAGCCACTTCACGCCCCGCATGGCAATGCTCGACGCCTTGGTGAGCACCACGCGCGCCGGGCGGGACTCCTCGGAGGAGCGCCTGGTTCGGTCGGGCGCGCCCTGGTCGAGATGCACGCTCGCGTCGTCCGCGGCCTCGAGGTAGTCGACCTGCGCCTCGGACTGGCTCCGGTCGCAGGTCTCGCACTTCGAGCCGACGAACACCGTCCGCGGCATGGCGTGGTGCTGGCATTCCCAGACCTTCACGAGCGACTCCGGCGAACCCACTCGCGCCCGTAGAGCTGCTCGATGTACCGGTCGAGCGCCTTGACGTTGCGCGAGTCCGGCTGCCACACGCTGCGGCGTACGGTGGGCTCGGTGGCCGGCCTGTTAGCAGCAGGCCGGACACCCCCATCCCGGCCCGTCATCAGGCACCGCTCTTGCGCGCGGCCTTGGCCCTGCGCACCTGTGCGGACTTCAGAGCGAGCCGGAGGTAGTACGCCTTCTTCGCGTGCTCGGCGCGGATGGCGACCTGGGCGTCGTCGAGGTCCGGGAACGCCTCGCGGATCTGCCTCTCGAACCGGCCGGCGAATGCTTGGCGAGCGGGGGCGGTGCGGGCGGCGAAGTCAGGGGTGCTCGCCCATGAGGCGGAGGCGGCGATCGATGCGATCAGGGAGCGATCCGGCCGCGGCTCCGCGGGAGGGCGGAGCGCTGTCATCTCCTGGGCGTCGCTGGGTTCGGTTGTCACGTGTGGTGCCCTTCCGGGCCGTGACCAGGCACGATGCACGCAACTCTTACGCTCCCGCCCGTGCGAACAGGGACTCAAGGAGGTAGAGTCGCGCCTTGGCGGCATGGCGGTGCTACCAACACCCTCTGTCGCCTGCGCTTGGCTAACGGTCCTGCGCTGTAAGGGCCCCGACGGTGGTGACTTCCCAAAAGCAATCACCGTCGGGGCATCCGAAGTCTGTCTCGGATGCGCTGTACCTTACTGCTTTCTTGGGCCGTCGCCTAACCGTTGTACATCGCGTCTCGAACTATTACTCGCTGCGCTGTGCGCCAGCACACTAGGTATTCGAACGGGCGTTTCAATCTCGCACGTTGTGCCAGGTCCGGGCATGTACGCCCGATGCGACATTCATGTCAATCTGCCATTGCCAATTGCCTTGACAACGACAAGCGATTCTTGACATCGAAACACGGTTACTGACATCGAAACACGGTTACTGACAGCGATACGCGATAACGGCTTCCGCTTAGAATATTCGCTCAGCGCATGACAGTGCAGTCTCATGGCATATTTCAGAGGCAAGGCCGTAACGCTAGGTGACCTACAGTCGGTCGCCACGGGCCGCGCGGCGGTGGGCCTCACGCGCCCGCCCGTCGGCCGCCGACGCCGCGTACCGGCCGACCATCTGCCGAGACCGCCAGCCGGCCAGGCGCATCAGGTCGGTCTCCTGGCCGCCGGACGCCAGCCAGTCATTGGCGAAGCTGTGCCGGAATCGGTGCGGGTTGACGTCGGGCACGCCCGCCTGGTCGCCGCGGCGCTCGAGCATCTGCGCCAGGCCGCTCGGCGTCATCCGACCCTGCCGGCCGAGCCACAGCGCCTCGGTGATCTTCGCCTTCGGGTGCTTGACCCGCGCGCGCAGGTAGCGGCGCAGCGCGTCGGCGGTCTTCGCTCCGAACGGCGCCGCACGCGGCCGGCGGCCCTTGCCGACCACGCGGAGGACGTCGAGCTCCCAGTCGACGTCCTCGACGGACAGTCCGCTGATCTCGCCCAGGCGCACGCCGGTCTCGATGAGCACGCGCAGGATGGCGGTGTCGCGCCGGGCCTCGAAGTCGGTGCCCTTGGCCGCTTCCAGTAGACGGCGCAGCTCGTCGTCGCTCAGAACCGGCACTGGCACCTCGGGCACCGAGGGCGGGCTCATGCGCTCCATCGGGGAGCGGGTGATCTCGCCGTCGTCGAGCAGCCAGCGCCAGAACTGCTGCAGCGACCGGTAGTGCTTGGCGGTGGTCGACGGAGACAGCCGGTCGAGCATGTCGCCGAGGAACGCCTCGATGTGCTCGCGGGTCACGCCGGTGACGGTGGTGGGCATCCCCTGCGCCACAAGGAAATCGGCGAGGTTCTGGCCGCACCGGAGATAGCTGGAGATGGTCTGCGGCGACCGGTTGCGCGCCTTGAGGTGGCGCGCCCAGTCCGGCAGCAGGGTTCGAATGTCGTCGAGGTCTTGGGGTGGGGCGCTGGTTTCTGGCCTCATGGAGGCGTACTGTACCTCGGTGTACGAACGTTGTGCAGTCGTCCAGGCGACTGAGTACCTTGCTTTTGTGCTGGTGGTGGGGCGGGCGGGACTCGAACCCGCGACCGAGGGATTATGAGTCCCCTGCTCTAACCCACTGAGCTACCGCCCCGTACCGGCGGCGATCCTATCCCGACCCGCCGGGGGCGGGCCAGTGATCTACAAACCTGCGCCGGTCAGGGCGTCGAGGGATGCTAGGACCGCGCCTGCCGTGCGCCAGCCGCCGGCCAGGGCGCCCTGGATTGATGGGCTGTCGCGGTGGTCGCCGGCTACGAAGAGACCGTCTCCCAGGGCCACCGGTTTGCGCAAGCGGGATTGTGGGACGGTCGCTGCGGGGAGGGCTTCCGGTATCGAGACCACGCTGAGTAACTCCCAGTCGTCGGTGGGGGTGCCGTAGATTCGGGCCAGTTCGACCCGGATGACCGCCTCCGAGGCGCCCGAGGGGGCCGCGACGCCTACCGAGGAGGCCGCTATCAGGGACTTTCCTGCCGGGGCGTACTCCGGTGCGGCGTTTGACACCACCGTCGTGTTCGCCACGATTTCGCGGCGGTCGCCGTCCAGGAGGAGGGTCGGCTCGTCTATCGGGGCGTGGTCGGCGCCGAAATAGAACGTTGTCAGGCCGCGCATGTCCGGCTTTGGTAGTTGGGGTAGCAGGGTCGCGGCGGTTGAGGGGTCGGTGGCGACGATGGCGGCGCGGCAGTGGATGTCGCCGCCGTTGGTAATCACCTTGCCCGGTGCTACCAGCAGGGCGTGGGCGCCTACCAGGAGTTGTGGGTACGGGAGGGGGCCGGCGACCGCCGCGGGGAGGGCCGCCATGCCGGCCGCCGGGACGCCGATGCGGCCGCGGGCGAATGAGCGCAGCACCATCGCGAGCAGGTGGCTCGAGGTGTCCAGGGCGCGGTCGGCGAAGACGCCCGACAGGAACGGGCGGAGCAGTTCCTCGATCATGCGGTGTGAGAGGCCCGCGCGGCGTAGGGCCTCCTGGGTCGTCATTTCCGGGGCGTCCAGCAGCCGGCTCGGCGGGTAGGTGGCGCAGCGGGTCGCCAGTGTCGCGAGTTTCAGGCGGTCGGCGAGGGAGCCGATGCCCGAGTTCAGCGCCTGGGCCGCCGCCTTCGGGTCGCGTAGCGGGTTTTCCAGGCGGTGCAGGGACGAGCCGCGGCGCACCAGTACGCCGGGAGTGAAGTAGCGCATGTCCAGGACGTCGATGTCGACCAGCGCGGAGAGCCTCGGGTACGCCGTGTTGACTACCTGGAAGCCGCGGTCCAGCCGCCAGCCGTCGACGATGTCGGTGGTGACGCGGCCGCCGAGGCGGTCGGCGGCCTCCACGAGCAGCCAGTCGACGCCGGCACGGTCCAGGCGCCGGGCGGCGGCGAGGCCGGCGAGGCCGCCGCCGACGATGACGACGTCCACCGAGACGGGATGCGACACAGGCACCTCACAGGAGGACGGACAACGCAGGCTCAGCCTAGCGGCGGAGTCGGCGGCCGGCGGGTGAAAGAGGGAGGAAGGCGCAGGTCAGGGAAGTGCATTCAGTCGTTCGCGGGCGGTGGCGATCGGCCAGCCGAAGGCGCGGGACAGGTCGGCGGGCGTTGCCTCGATCATGGTTTCCGCGAAGCGGGCGGTGGCGTATCCGGGGTCCGCGGCGCCGCCTACGTCGAAGAGCCGGCAGGTCAGGTCCATGACGGTGGCGGGCCAGCCGGCCCGGCGCTCCTCGACGCCGGCCGAGGTGACCAGCAGGTGTCGCTGCAGGGCGGACATCGCCCGGTCGTAGCGGCCGCGGTCGCCGACGAGTTCGCGTAGCGCGGCGGTGGGCAGCGGGCCGGTCAGCAGGGCCTCGGCAATGCGGTGGGCCTGGTCGGGCAGGTCGAGCGCGGCGTGATCGGTCGGGTCGCCGTCGCCGGGGTACAGCGCGGTCAGCAGGGCCGGCGAGAGCAGCGAGGCCCGTTTGTGGATGAACTTGCCGTACCACGCCGCGCCGGTGGTCGGCAGTTCGTCCTTCCAGCCCCAGACCCGGGCCTCGAGGACTCCCATGCCCTCGGCGAACGGGGTGGCGTCCGGGCCGGCCACCGCCTCCCACAACGACGGGGCGATGACCTTGTCGGCGGGGAACAGCACCGTGAAGCCGACCCGGTCTATGAATGTGCCCGCCTCGGCGGCGGTGGTGAGCGGTGGGTCCGGCAGCCAGCGGTCGCCGCGGGCCCGGGCGAGCGCGTCCTGGTCGTGGACGGGTGTCGGGGGTGTTGAAGCAGCGGCGGCGCGGTTGGACGGCATGTCGGGACCGTATCGCCCGGCTGTGACATTCACGGGGGTCTCCGACGCCGGGACCCGGCCCATGGTGGAGGCCGGACGACAGTCACGCGATGCTCGGCCCCACAACCCACGGCGACATGATTGCCCCGGATTCCTAGACTGCCGTCATGGTCAGTTCGCCGCCGGTCGTCGCTGAGTTCGGCGGGCGGCTGGAAGGGCTGGGCTGGGTCAGTGATCTGCTGGTGGCGGGGTCTCTGGCGACCGGTGACTATCTTCCCGGCGTCAGCGACCTCGACCTGGTCGCCCTCGTCGACGGCCCGGTGGACAACGGCCGCCGGGCCGCGCTCGCGGCGCTGCACCGGCAGCTCGACGCCGACGCCGGCCGGGAGGCGAAGCTCGGCTGCGTGTACGTAGACGCCGGCCGGCTCGCCGACGTCGACGCGAAGCATCCGACGTGGACCCACGGGCTGCTCGTCCAGCGCATCCTCTCGGGGATCTCGCGGGCGGAGCTCGTGCGGCACGGGTTCGCGGTGTTCGGCCGCCCGCCGCGGGAGGTGCTGCCCGCGATGAGCGACGACGCCGTTCGGGAGGCCGCCCGCGCCGAGCTGACCGGCTACTGGGCCTGGGCGGCCCGGCGGCCCTGGATCTGGTGGGATCCCGAGCTGGCCGACCTCGGTCTCACGTCGATGGCCCGCGGCCGCCATGCCCTGCGCGACGGCGAGCTGCTCACCAAGAGCGCGGCCGTCGAGCGCGCCGACGCACCGGCGTGGCTGCGGGACCAGCTGCGCGCCCGGCGACGCGGCGGCAACGTCCGGTCGCCCCGGCTGCGAACGGCCCTCGTCGCCTGGCGCGATGCGCGCCGAACCACCCGCCAGGCCGCAACCCGGACCGCAACGCCGACACCTGACGAAAGCACGGACGGCCGGGCCAACACCTGACGACAGCAGCGCGGGTCAGGCAGGCACAGACCGGCACCAGGAATCGAGCGATTCGCGAAGAGTGTCCGGATCGCCGGCCCGCGGGGAGGTCGAAAAGTCGAAAGGCACGATCACTGCGTACGTGATCATGCCTTTGAGCTGTGGAAGAGCTCCCCCGATTGGACTCGAACCAATAACCTGCCGGTTAACAGCCGGCTGCTCTGCCAATTGAGCTACAGGGGATTGCTGCACCCCGACCCCCGCGTCAGCGGTTGTCGTGGCGACCGGAACGACAATACATGACCGCGCCGCCGACACGGGAGCCGGGTGACCCTGGCGCGCCGCGTGGTGCGTAACAGGTGATGAAACTGCTCCCGGTGAATGACGGAGCGGCAGGATGGGTATGCAGCGGGTCAGACGCACGAGCGTCATCGAACGGAAGGAGCCGCCATGCGCGGAAAGCTCATGTTCATCACGGGTCTCGCGGCGGGCTTCGTCCTGGGCAGCCGGGCAGGCCGGGAGAAGTACGAGGAGATCGCGGCGAGTGCCAAGAAGGTGTGGGAGCACCCCACGGTCCAGGAGGCCGCAGGGGTCGCCCAGGCACAGGCCAACAAGCTCTACACCGAGGGCAAGGACAAGCTGAACCAGTCCAAGCTCGGTGAGAAGCTGCACACGGCCGGCGGCACGTCGGACAGCAGCCTCTCGAGCACCGGCGCCGGCTCACTGTCGAACGGCACCGGCGCCAAGTACTGACATGACGCAGTTCAAGGCCCGGCCCAGGAAGGGCCGGGCCTTTGCACGCTACGAGAACGACGAGCGCGGATCAGGACGAGGACGAGAAGGCGGCGTCGAACGCCGCCGACGGTGGGTCGAACGCCAGCCGGCGGACGAACTGCAGCGCCTCGGGCGCCCCGACCAGCCGGTCCATGCCGGCGTCCTCCCACTCGATGGAGAGCGGCCCGGCGTACCCGATCGCGTTGAGCGCCCGGAAGCAGTCCTCCCAGGGCACGTCCCCGTGCCCGGTCGAGACGAAGTCCCAGCCCCGGCGCAGGTCGGCCCAGGGCAGGTGCGACGACATCCGGCCGCGGCGGCCGTCGCCGGTGCGGACCTTCGCGTCCTTGCAGTCGACGTGGTAGATGCGGTCGGCGAACTCGAGGATGAAGTTGACCGGGTCGAGGTCCTGCCAGACGAAGTGTGACGGGTCCCAGTTGAGCCCGAACGCCGGCCGGTGCCCGATCGCGTCGAGCGTGCGGCGGGTGGTCCAGTAGTCGTAGGCGATCTCGCTGGGGTGCACCTCGTGGGCGAAGCGGACGCCCTCGGCGTCGAAGACGTCCAGGATCGGGTTCCACCGGTCGGCGAAGTCCTGGTAGCCGCGGTCGATCATCGAGTCGGGTACCGGCGGGAACATCGCGACGGTGTGCCAGATCGAGGAACCGGTGAAGCCGATCACGGTGTCGACGCCGAAGCGGGCGGCGGCCCGCGCGGTGTCCTTCATCCGCTCGGCGGCCCGCTGGCGTACCTGCTCGGCGTCGCCGTCGCCCCAGATCGCGGCGGGCAGGATGCCCTGGTGGCGCTCGTCGATCGGGTGGTCGCAGACGGCCTGGCCGACCAGGTGGTTGGAGATCGCGAAGACCTGCAGGTTGTGCTTGGCGAGCTGCTCGCGCTTGCGGTCGAGGTAGTCGCTCTCGGCCAGCGCCCGGTCGACCTCGAAGTGGTCGCCCCAGCAGGCGATCTCCAGGCCGTCGTAGCCCCACTCGGACGCGAGCCGGCAGACCTCCTCGAACGGCAGGTCGGCCCACTGGCCGGTGAAGAGCGTAATGGGTCGGGCCATGTCATCTCCCTGTCCGCGGCCGCATCCTCGCGGCCGCACAAAGGGGTTCCGCTGGCCCGCGTGAGGGCTGCGGGCCGGGCGGCACGCCGCAGGGACGTCGCGGCCGGGCCGGGTTTGCGCCTCCCGGCCGGCCCGCCCGTCGCGGCGGTGCCTGCACCGACTCTAAAGCCGCGGCCCCGGCCGCGAAAGACCCGGGTCAGTGCACCGCGACGGCCTCTGCGGGGGGCGAGAGGCCGAGCTCACCCAGGGCGCTCAGCGCGTACGCGATCTGCGCGGCGGCGTCGTCGCGGCCCGAGGTCTCCACGTCCAGGTGTTCGGTGCCGGCGGAGCCGGCGACCGTCAGGTGCCGCAGCGCCGCGCGCCAGACCTCGGCGGTCGCCCTCAGCGGCGGTGCGGGCGGGGTGTGCAACGGTACGGGGCCGCGCACCCGCCACGGGCCGGGCAGACCGGTCTCGAGCGCCTCGGCCACGTCGCCGGCGTAGCCGCCCTCGGGGTTGGTGACGGGGTTCCCCGCGTACGCGCGGAGCCGCTCGGCCGCGGCGACCGGATCGGCGGCCTCGAGTGCCGCGGCGACCTGGACCCGGATGATCGAGATGCCGGCGGTGGCGAGCCGGTCGAGTACCTCGGTGGGCTTCTCCCAGGTGCAGGCGAGGGCGGCCAGGTCCAGGCAGACGCCGAGGCGTTCGCGGTCGAGCCGGGCGAACGCGGCGACGATCGACTCGACGCCGTCGAGCAGTTGGCCGGGGCCGGGCTGGAAGCCGACGCGGACGGCCCGGCCCTGGTGCCAGGCGACCTCGGCGAGGCCGCCGGAGAGCCGGGAGAGGATCCGGTCGGCGGACTTCTGGCGTGCCTCGTCCCAGCCGGCCCGGCTGCCGAGGCCGATCGTGGTGACCGCGCCGCGGACGGCGTCCTCCGGCAGCAGGTCGGTGAGGATGCGGGCGAGGTCGAGGGTGTATTCCAGCCGGGCCGGGTGGCTCCAGTCGGGGTCCTCGTCGCCGCCCTCGGAGTAGGGCGCTCCGCTCAGCGTGACGACCTCGAGCCCGCGGGCGTCGAGTTCGGCACGCAGCCGGGTACGGGAGCGGCCGTCGATCGCGAGGGCGGCGGCGAGGGTGGGCGGGAGCCAGAGGCTCACCCCGAGGGCCTCCACGGAGAGGCGATCACGGACTGCGGCGTACGCGTCGAGCTGTTCGACGACGGCCGGGAGATCCCGGGCGGGCCGCACGTTCGCGCCGTGGCTCAAGTGGACGACCCGGCCCGATCGGTGGCGCAGACGCATCAGAATCCCTCCTGGAGCGGAGCGTCACTCGTGCATTCGCACGTGCATCGGTTCGTGCTGCGTCCAGTATGGATCATTTGGCCGCGGGTTTCCGACGCTGTCGTGGCGGACCGACGGGGTGCCATGACGCCTCCATCCGTGGTTTGTCTGCCCTCGGATACGAGACTCGACCGCCCGCCGGATCAGCGGCGTACGCGCCGTGCGACGCGCTGACCGGCGCAGACATGATCCACAAAGGGCGGGCCCATCGGCTTTCGCCGATGAACCCGCCCCGGTGAGCTGGCCATGCTTTCTCTTCGAGGCAAGTCGACACACCCACGAAGAGAGCGTTATCCGTTCATCAATTGCACACTTGGACACGCACGGAACGATCACACGTGACGATCACTCGTGCGGCTGTCCGCGGCTGCCCGGCACCGATCGGGAACCCGGTCGGTCGATGCCGGACAGCCGCTCCGTCGTACGCCGGACGGCACGGGGCGCAACCGTGCCGTCCCTCACCGCGTACGGCGGAGGTCTGCCCGCTCAGACGACCGCGAGGGCGTCCTGCACGGGTACCCAGGCCGACGCCGCGGCCGACCGCTCGACCGCGCCGAGCACGAGCTGAACCTGCAGCGCGTCGGCGAACGACGGCGTCGGGTCCTCGCCCGCCGCGACCGACTCGATCAGGTCCCGCACCTGGTGGGTGAAGGAGTGCTCGTAGCCGATCGGATGCCCCGGCGGCCACCACGCCGCCAGGTACGGGTGGTCCGGCTCGGTCACCAGGATCCGGCTGAACCCCTGCTCGGTGGCGGGCAGCGTGGCGTCGTAGAACTCGAGCTCGTTCATCCGCTCGAAGTTGAACGCCACCGAGCCCAGCGAGCCGTTCAGCTCGACCCGCAGCCCGTTCTTGCGGCCGGTGGCGAAGCGGGTCGCCTCGTAGGTGGCGACCGCTCCCCCGTCGAGCCGGGCCAGGAACAGCGCGGCGTCGTCGACGGTCACCTGCCCCAGGCCCGAGCTCCGATCGCCGGCGGCCGACAGCCCGGCGGCCGCGCTCGGCAGTGGACGCTCGCGGACGAACGTCTCGGTCAGGGCGCTGACCTCGGTGATCGCCTGGCCGGTGACGTACTGGGTGAGATCGACGATGTGCGCGCCGATGTCGCCCAGTGCCCCCGATCCCGCCACCTCCTTGCGCAGCCGCCAGACCAGCGGGAACTCCGGATCGACGATCCAGTCCTGCAGGTAGACGGCCCGCACATGGCGGATCTTCCCGATCCGGCCGTCGGCGACCAGCTGACGCATCAGCGCGACCGCCGGTACGCGGCGATAGTTGAAGCCGCACATGGCCCGCACCCCGCGCGTCGCGGCCTGCGCCGCGGCCTCGGCCATCTCGCGGGCCTCGGCCACCGAGTTGGCCAGGGGTTTCTCGCAGAGCACGTGCTTGCCCGCGGCGAGCGCGGCGAGCGCGATCTCCCGGTGGGTGTCACCCGGCGTGCAGATGTCCACCAGGTCGATGTCGTCGCGCTCGATCACCTCACGCCAGTCGGTGGAGTGCCCCTCCCAGCCGAACTTGGCCGCCGCGGCCGCGACCTTCTGCTCGTCGCGGCCGCAGACCACCGACATCCGTGCCGACAGCGGCAGGTCGAACGCGCGGTTGACGGTGCGCCACGCCTGTGAGTGCGCCGCGCCCATGAACGCGTAGCCGACCATGCCGACCCGCAGCTGCCCCATCAGATCTCCTTTTACGATGAAATAGCAGAGGACCGCTCAGAAGCCGAGCTTGGCGTACTTGGCCGCGTTCTCCTTGGTGATCGTCTCGGAGGCGAGGGTGATCTCCTTGGGTACCTGCAGCTCGACCAGGTCGGACATGCCCTTGCCCTGGCCGATCAGGCGGGCCAGCGAGATCGCCGAGGAGGCCATCGACGGGCTGTAGGTGACCGTCGCCTTGAGCACGCTGTTGTCGGCCGCGATCTGGTCGATGGCCGCCTTGGAACCGGCGCCGCCGACCATGAAGAACTCCTTGCGGCCGGCCTGGTTGATCGCCGCGAGCACGCCGATGCCCTGGTCGTCGTCGTGGTTCCAGAGCGCGTCCATCTTCGGCAGCGCCTGCAGCAGCTCGGTGGCCGCCCGCTGCCCGCTGTCGGCGGTGAACTCCGCCGGGCGCCGGTTGGCGACCTTGAACCCGTTCTGGGCGAGCGCCGCGTTGAAGCCCGCGGAGCGCTCCTGGGTCAGCTCCAGCGAGTCGATGCCGGGGATCTCGCCGATGATCGGGCTGGTGACGCCCTTGAGCTTGAGCTGCGCGCTGACGTAGTTGCCCGCGGCCAGGCCCATGCCGAAGTTGTCGCCCTTGATCTGCAGGCGGTAGGCGGCCTGGTCGGGGAACGCCCGGTCCAGGTTGACCACCGGGATGCCGGCCTTCATCGCCTCCAGGCCGACCGCGTTGAGCTCCTTGCCGTCGTGCGGCAGCAGCACGATCACGGTCGGCTTCTGGGCGATGAGCGTGGAGATCGCGGCGCGCTGGGCGGCCGCGTCCGAGCCCGCCTCGACCGAGCGCAGCTCCACGTCCGAGTACGCCTGGGCCTGCGCCTTGGCGTTGTTCGTGATGGCGGCGATCCAGCCGTGGTCGGCGGCCGGCGCGGAGAACCCGATGACGACCTTGGTGCCGGGCGCGGCGTTCGGGTTGCTGTCGGTGTCCTCGTCCTTGATCTGGGTGTTCTCACCCGGGTCGTTGCTGGTGCAGGCGGTGAGCAGGGCTCCGGCGCCGAGGGCGGCGCCACCGAAGAGGATGCGGCGACGAGACAGGTCTTTCATCGGATTTCTCCCAGGGGTGACCGGGCGGCCGTTGCCGGTCGCCTTGTTATGTGGGGGTTTACTCAGGTGGTGGGCTTGCGCCCGAGGAGTTGTGTCACTGAGCGGAAACGGAACTGCTGGATGAGCACGGCCGCGACGATGATGCCGCCCTTGACCATGTTCTGGACCTCGGTGGAGAGATTGTTGATCGCAAAGAGGTTGGTGATGGTGGAGAAGACCAGCACCCCGAAGAGGGCGCCGATGATGGTGCCGCGGCCGCCGCTGAGCAGCGTGCCACCGATGATCGCCGCGGCGATCGCGTCGAGCTCGTAGAGGTTCGCCATCGCGGCCTGCGCGCTGGTCGCCTGCGAGGTGAGCATGATGGCGGCGATGCCGCAGCACAGGCCCGAGAGGGCGTAGAGCAGCACGGTGTGCCAGCGCACGTTGATGCCGGCCAGCCGGGCCGCCTCGGTGTTGCCGCCGACCGCGACGGTGCGCCGCCCGAAGGTGGTGCGGTTGAGCAGGACCCAGCCCGCCGCCACCACCACGCCCAGGATGATGACCAGCAGCGGGATGCCGAAGATCTTCGTGGTGGCGATGGCGTTGATCGTCTGGTTCGTCGAGACCTGCGTCTGCTTGCCGGAGATCTGCGCCGCCAGGCCGCGGGCCGCGACCATCATGGCCAGCGTCGCGATGAACGGGACCAGCCGGCCGTACGAGATGAGCACGCCGTTGACCAGGCCGACCGCGACGCCGACGACGAGCGCGGTGAAAATCATGCCGGCCGCGCCGTAGCTCTGCGTGGCGAGCGTCGTCGACCAGACGCCGGCGAGCGCGATGATCGCACCGACCGAGAGGTCGATGCCGCCGCCGATGATCACGAAGGTCATCCCGACGGTCACGACGCCGATCGCCGAGGCCTGCTGCAGGATCGTGAAGACGTTGTTCTTGACCCAGGTCGGGTCGCCGTAGAGCTCGGGCCTGGTGATGATCCCGATGACCACCAGAATGACGAGCACGCCGACCAGGCCCAGGTTGCGCCGCAGCGGCTCCGCGTTGTCGCCCTTGAGCCAGTCGGCCCGCAGCAGGCCCGCGCTGGTCTTGTGCGCCTCGGCCGGTGCGCCCTGTTCCGGCGGATTCTGCGCCGGCAGGCTCGGCTTGGTGCTCTGATCCGTCATGCCGGCTCCCCTTCCATCAGAGACCCCGCCATCACGAGGTCCAGGACCGTTGCTTCATCGATTTCGTCGGCGGGCGCCTCGTGGATCAGGTGCCCCTCCCGCATGACCAGCACCCGGTCCGCGAGGCCGAGGACCTCGGGTACCTCGCTGGAGACCAGCAGCACGCCGACGCCGCGCGCGGCGAGGTCGTGGATGACCTGGTAGAGCTCGGCCCGGGCGCCGACGTCCACGCCCCGGGTCGGCTCGTCGAGCAGCAGCAGCTTCGTGCCGCCGAGCAGCCACCGGCCGACGACGACCTTCTGCTGGTTTCCGCCGGAGAGGGTGCGCACCGCGCGGCCCACGTCGCGCGGGCGCAGCTCCAGCAGGTCGGCGGTCTGCGCCGCGGCGACCCGTTCCTTGCCGGTGTTGGTGAAGCCACCGCGGGCGTACCCGGCGAAGGACGAGAGAGTCATGTTCCGGTAGATCGGCAGGTCCAGCAGCAGCGCCTGGCTCTTGCGCTCCTCGGGCGCCATGCCCATGCCGTGCTTGACCGCGGCGCCGATGGTGTGGATCCGCTTGCCGTCGAGAGTGACCGTGCCGCTGTCGGCACGCCGCGCCCCGAAGATCGTCTCGAGCAGCTCGGAGCGGCCCGAGCCGACCAGCCCGGCGATGCCGACGATCTCCCCCGCGCCGACGGTCAGCGACGCGTCCGCGAACTCGCCCTCGCGGGTGAGCCCGTCGACGACGAGCAGCGGCTCCCGCGGCCGGGCCTCGACCCGTGGCGGGAAGACGTACTCGATGGTGCGGCCGGTCATCCGGCTGACCAGCTCCCGGGTCGGCGTGCCGCGCGCCGGCAGGTTCGCCGCCGTGGTCCGGCCGTCCTTGAGCACGGTGACCCGGTCGCCGATGTCGCGGATCTCCTCGAGCCGGTGCGAGATGTAGATGACCGCGATGCCGTGCGAGGTCAGGTCGCGGATGATCCGGAAGAGGTTCTCGACCTCGTCGTGGGCGAGCACGGCGCTGGGCTCGTCCATGACGATCAGCCGGGCGTCGTGCGAGAGCGCGCGGGCCATGCTGACGATCTGCTTGCCGGCCGCCGGCAGCGACCGGACCAGGCTGCGCGGTGAGATGTGCGCGTGCCCGAGCCGGCCGAGGATCTCCCTGGTCTTGGCGGCGGTGGAGCGCCGGCGCAGGAACCCGCCCCGGCTCTCCTCGTGGCCGAGGAAGGCGTTCTCGGCGACGGAGAGGTCGTCGACGAGGTCGAGCTCCTGGTAGATGGTGGCGATGCCGGCGCGCATGGCGGCCTGCGGGCTGGCCGGCGCGAAGGACTCGCCCAGCCAGGTGACGCTGCCCTCGTCCGCGTGGTGCACGCCGGCGAGCACCTTGATGAGGGTGGACTTGCCGGCGCCGTTCTGGCCGAGCAGGCAGTGCACCTCGCCGGCCCGGACCTCCAGCTCGACGCCGTCGAGTGCCCGCACGCCGGGGAAGGTCTTGACCACGCCCTCGAGCCGGAGCACGACCTCGCCGGCGGGCTCGGCGGCAGGCCTGCCGGCCGTTGCCTCCGGGGCCGTCATGACGCCTGCTCGAAGGCCGTGTCGCTGGCCAGGACCGCCGCGCCGCTGACGCCCGCGCGGGCGCCCAGCTCGCTGAGCACCACCGGCAGGTTGCCGGTGGCGAGCGGGAGCGACCTGCGGTAGACCACGCTGCGGATCTCCGCGAGCAGGATGTGGCCGAGCTGGGCGAGCCCGCCCCCGATGACGATCATCGACGGGTTCGCGAAGCTCACCAGCGTGGCCAGGGTCGCGCCGAGCCGGCGGCCGCCGTCGCGGATCAGCCGGATGCAGGTGACGTCGCCCTCCGCGGCGCCGTCGGCGACGTCGCGGGCGCCGATCCCGCCGCCCGCGGCGAGGCGCTCGGCCAGCGCCGGCGACTCGCCGCTGCGGGCGGCGGCGAGCGCGTCGCGGGCCAGCGCCGCGCCGCTGAAGAGCGCCTCGAGGCAGCCGGCGTTGCCGCACGAGCACATCGGACCGTGCGCGTCGACCTGGATGTGGCCGATGTCGCCGGCGCAGCCGTCCACCCCGCGATACACGTCGCCGCCGAGGTGGATGCCGCAGCCGATACCCGTGCCGATCTTGACGAAGAGGAAGTCGTCGACCGAGTGCGCGACCCCGCCGTGCCGCTCGCCGATCGCCATGATGTTGACGTCGTTGTCCACGACCGCCGGGCAGCCGTGCTCGCGGGCCAGCGACTCCCGGACCGGATAGCGGTCCCAGCCCGGCATGATCGGCGGGGAGACCGGCACGCCGTCGCGGAAGCTGACCGGGCCGGGCACCCCGATGCCGACGGCGTCGAGCCGCTCGTATGCGCCGTCGGTGCGGGCCTTGGCGAGCAGCTCGTTGACCCGGTGCAGGATCGCCTTGGGCCCGGACCGGATGTCGGCGGCCTCCTGGTACGTCGCGACGGGCTCGAGCCGGCCGTTGGTGACCTCGATGTCGATGGAGCTGGCGCCGAGATCGACGGCGGCGAAGCGCAGCTGCGGCTGCAACTCGACCAGGGTGGAGCGCCGGCCGCCCCGGGACGCGGCCATGCCGGCCTCGGCGATGTAGCCGGCGGCGACGAGCCGCTCGACCTCCGCGAGCAGCCGGGGACGGGTCAGATCGAGCCGATCACCGAGCTCGGCACGCGAGATCGGCCCCTCGTCCCGCAGCAGGCGCAGCAGGCGCAGATGGGGAGCGTCGATGACATGCACGGGCACCTCCGGGCCGTTCACACCGCTGAAACAGTGCGGTGTCACGCCCGTCACACTAGGGCTCTTCCGCCCGGCACGTCCATACCTTCTCGTTGATTCTGGCAAACTTTTGTCGCCTGATTCAAAAGTATGTGGCGAGGGTGACCCGGCTCACGAGACAAAGGCCGGAAAACAGGCCGACGGCCGCACACCGAGCCAGGTGCGCGGCCGCCGGCGGGCGGGGGAGGAACGACTAGGTGGCGCTCAGGCCCTTCTCGCTGCCCTTCTTGAGCTTGCGGTCGTCGCGAAGCTGGAGGAACGGCTCGCCGTCGGCGGGGTGGCCGGCCGCGATGGCCCGGCCGCGCTCCAGCTCCGCGTCGAGTTCGGCGCCGAGCAGGATGGCGATGTTCGAGATCCACAGCCAGACCAGGAAGGCGATCAGGCCGGCGACGGTGCCGTAGGTCTTGTCGTAGCTGTCGAAGTTGGCCAGGTAGACGGTGAACGCGCCAGAGGCGGCGATCCAGAGCACCACCGCGAAGATGCCGCCCGGGCTGACCCAGCGGAAACCGCCGGTCTTCGCGTTCGGCGAGGCCCAGTAGAGGATCGCGAACATCAGGCTGACGATCAGTATCAGGACGGGCCACTTCGCGATGCTCCACGTGTCCAACGCGGCGTCGCCCAGGCCGATCCTGCGGCCGGTCGCCTCGGCGACCTTGCCGGTGAACACGAGGATGAAGACCGAGGCGATCAGCATCAGGCCGATGACCGCGGTGACGGCGAGCCGGATCGGCAGGGTCTTCCAGACCGGCCGGCCCTCCGGCACGTCGTAGATGGAGTTCGAGGCGCGCATGAAGGCGCCGGTGTACCCGGACGCCGACCAGAAGGCCACGACGATACCGACGATGGCGGCCAGCCCGGCCGTGCCCGGATCCGAGACCTGGGAGAGCACCTGATCAAGCAGGGTCTGGATCTCGCGGGGAGCGATTTCCTGCACGGTGTCCTGCACGACCTTCTGACCGTTGTCGCTCAGCATGCCGAGGACCGACACGAGCACCAGGACACCCGGGAAGATCGACAGCACGCCGTAGTAGGTCAACGCCGCCGCCCAGTCCGTGACGTTGTCCTCCGAGAACTGCTTGAACGTGCGCTTGAGCGCCTCGAGGATGCCCTTGCGCCCGAGCTTGGCCGGGCCACTCGGGCCCGCGTCGGGGCCGGGCGCCGGGCGGGCACCGCCGGCGTCCGTGCCGGTGCGCGAGAGGTCGGTGTCGCGAGCCCCGGCGGCGCGCGCCTCGGCGGGACTCTCGGGAGCCCGGTGCACGCCACTGGTTTCGGCGGGCGCGGCGGCCGGCGGAGCATCGGCCGGCCGGCCGGCGCTGTCGTCCGCCGGGTGCTCGGCATCGTCGGCCGAGTGGCTGGAACTGGGGAGAAGCCTCATCGCGGGTAAACCTCCAGGCTCTGCCGCTCTGCCGCCGCCGCGCCGCCCCCGGGCGGCCCGCGCGAAGGGCGGTTAAGCAGTGTTTGCCCACCAGGCGGCGGTCCTAACCTCCGCCGGGCACCTCGGTAGAGCCGCCGCCTGCGGACCGCTTCTCGGCCGCCGGGGACGGGCCGGGGGTCACCGGCAGAGGAGCCGGCCCATCCGGCGGCCCGCGACGGTCAGACCGATCGCCATCAGGGCGAGCAGGTAGAGCACGTCGAGCAGCTGGAGCCAGCCGACCGAGCCCGTCGTGATCGCCCGGATCAGGTCGACCGAGCGGTACAGCGGCGTCACCTCCACCACCCAGCGCAGCGCCGTCGGATATGCCTGCGCCGGCACGAACGTGCCCGAGAACAGGAAGAGCGCGAACTGGGCCGACCCGATCAGGTCGAAGTCCTGCCAGCTGCGCATGAACGTCGACAGCGCCATGCCGAGGCCGCCGAACGCGAAGCCGACCAGGACCGCCGCCGCGAACGCGCCGACCGCCAGGCCCGCCGTGGTCAGGCCCATCGCCACCATGATCGCCAGGAAGGCGGCCGCGTAGATGTTGCCGCGGATCATCGCCCAGGCCAGCTCGCCGAGGGCGATCTCGAACGGCCGCACCGGGGTCGCCAGGATCCCGTCGTACAGCTTCATGAACTTCATCTTGCTGAAGAAGTTGAAGGTGGTCTCCGACAGCGCGCCCGCCATGGCCGACGCGGCCAGCATCGCCGGCGCCACGAACGTCGCGTAATCGATGACCCGGCCGTCCGGCAGCGTCAGGTCGCCGACCAGCGCGCCGACGCCGACCCCGATCGAGAGCAGGTAGAGCACCGGCTCGAGAAAGCCCGACGCCATCACCAGCCAGTACGCCGAGCGCAGGGTCGCCACGTTGCGCTCGACCATGGACGCCGAGCGGCGGGCGGTGCCACCGACCGAGAGCAGCCGCGGCAGGAGCAGGGTCACCATGTGCGGAGTCCTCTCACACCACGAGCCGGCGGCGGAACTGCCGCAGGGCGAGGAGCCAGCCGAGGCCGGCCCAGAGTGCCAGGTAGAGCAGGTGCCCGGTCGCCGACCACGCCGGCGCCACGCCCAGCATCGCGGCCCGGCTCAGGTCGACGCCGTGCCAGAGCGGCAGCGCGTACGCGATCCAGCGCAGCAGCGCCGGCAGCGACTCGACCGGGAAGAAGACGCCGGAGAAGAGCGACATCGGGATCATCCCGAGCCGGAAGAGCACCGCCAGGTAGCTGTCGGTGCGCACCGTCGCCGAGTACGCGAACGTCCCGGTGGCCACCGACAGGCCGACCAGCGCCGCGATCGGCAGCGTCGCGAGCGCCCACCACGAGTGCGCGGTGCCGAACGCCGTGGCGATCAGCAGGAACGCGGCGCAGCTGGTCAGCGTGCGGAAGACGATGAAGGCCAGGTGCCCGTCGAGGATGTCGGCGACGCGCAGCGGCGCGGCCGCCTGACCGTGGTAGAGCCGCTGCCACTCGAAGCCGCCCAGCACCGGCCAGGTGGAGTCGCTCATCGCGACCTGCGTGGCGGTCGAGGCGATCAGGCCCGGCACCAGCCAGTCCAGGTAGGGCACGCCGTCGACGCCGCCGGTGACATAGGCGCCGACGCCGACACCGAAGCCGAGCATGGTCAGCAGCGGCAGCACGAACGACGAGAGCACGCTGGCTCGCCAGATCCGCCGGTAGCTGACCAGGTGGTATTCCAGGACGTAGCGCGTCATCTCAGTCCACCAGGGTCCGGCCGGTGAGGTGCAGGAAGACGTCCTCGAGGCTGCTGCGGCGTACCAGCACGCTGTCCGGGGTGAGCGAGCGGCGGTGCACCTCGGCCACCGCGTCGTCGCCGTCGGCGACGTAGAGCAGGATCCGGTCGGGCAGCACCTCGATCCGCTCGCCCACGCCGTCCAGCTTGCCGGCGAAGGGGTCCTGCGACTCCGCGTTGAAGCGCAGCTCGACCACCTCGCGGGTCGAGTGCCGCTCGATCAGGGCGCGGGGCGAGCCCTCCGCGACGATCTTGCCGCCGTCCATCACCACGAGGCGGTCGCAGAGCTGCTCGGCCTCGTCCATGTAGTGGGTGGTGAGCACGAGCGTCACGCCCTGGCGCTTGAGCCGGAACAGCCGCTCCCAGACCAGGTGCCGGGCCTGCGGGTCGAGGCCGGTCGTCGGCTCGTCGAGCAGCACGATCTCGGGCTCGTTGACCAGGGCGCGGGCGATGGTGAGCCGGCGCTTCATGCCGCCGGAGAGCGGCTCGACCTTGCTGTCGGCCCGCTCGGTGAGCTGGACGAAGTCGAGCAGCTCCGCGGCGCGGGCCCGGGCCACCTTGCGGGCGATGCCGAAGAAGCGCGCGTAGGTGGTGAGGTTCTCCCGGACGGTCAGCTCGAGGTCGAGGTTGTCGAGCTGCGGGCAGACGCCGAGTCTCGCCCGGATCGCCGGCCCGTCGCGCCGCGGGTCCATGCCGAGGATGCTCAGCGTGCCGGCGGTCGGCGGGGAGACGCAGCCGATCATCCGCATCGTGGAGCTCTTGCCGGCCCCGTTGGGGCCGAGGAAGCCGAACGCCTCGCCGCGCTCCACGTCGACGTCGATGCCGTCGACCGCGGTGAAACCGTCGAAGCGCTTGACCAGCCCCCGGGCGTGAATAAGAGTCACCCGGCCGACCCTAGTGAAAGGGTCCGACAAAATTACGCTGGCGGCGTGTTCGCTTCCCGGGCCGACTCGACCAGCTGGTCCGTGGCCTCGACGATCGGGTCCGCGTCGACGGCCGTTCGCGCGTCGTAGCGGACCGCCCAGATCAGGCCGTCGGCGCCGCTGACCCGGCGGCCGACGACCCGGACGCCACCGTGCGGCGGCAGCGGGTGGTGCGAGGTGTACGCGACCGAGCGGGTCACCCGCGTGCGTACCTGATCGGGCAGCTCGCCGGGCTCCAGGAGCAGGAAGCCGACGGCGGGCGCGTCGACCTGGACCGTGTAGCCGTCCCGTTCCCCGGCCGTCTCGGCGGGCGTGACCAGCAGCTCGCGGCCGGACCAGGTGACCTTGTGGATCTCGTGCCAGCCGAGCCGCCGGCCCTCCGGCAGCCAGAGGCCCCGGTTGGTGGCCACCAGCACCCGCTCGCCCGGCTCGCCGACGTACGACCAGGCCAGGATCCGCTCCTCGGCCTCCAGGGCGGGGCTGAGCGCCGCGGGCAGCTTCGGGCTCCGACGAAAGATTCTCACAGTCCACCTGCCGCCTGGTCGCGCAGTGCGCGAGCGTGCTGTTCGAGAGAGAAGAGCTCCCCGGCCAGTGCCAGGTACTCGTCCTTGTGCGCGACGGGGTTGATCCGCTGCACCTTGGACTTCAGTTCCTTGATCCGGGTGGTGACCGCGCCGACCTGCAGCCGGGCGAGCGTCACCTGGACGTACCGCAGGTCGGCCTCGCCGTCGACGTGCAGCGGCACGACCGCGAGCTCGCCGACCAGCGCCTTGCCGCCCAGGTCGTCGCAGGCGTCGCGGACGGCCTCGATCCAGCTCGCGCCGCCGGTCGCGGCGGCGGTGCCGCCGGCGGCCGCGACGGCCTTGCGGATGCCCTGCAGCACCGGGTCGCCGTAGGTCTCCGGGCCGAGCGCGTCGAACATCGGGCCGGCCAGCACCGGGTGCTGCAGGGCCAGCTTCAGCGCCTCGCGCTCGACCAGGCGCTGCGGGCTGTCGGCGGCCCGGCGCGGCGCGGGCGAACCGGGCCTGGACTCGGGCGAGGACGCCGACGCCACGGCCCGCTGCACCGGCTCGAGGTCCATGCCGAGGTCGCCGGCGAGCTTGCGGGCGTACTCGGGGCGCTTCTCCCGGTCTTTGATCTTGGCGACCAGCGGCGCCGCGCGGCGCATGGCCTCGACCCGGCCCTCGACGGTGTCCAGGTCGAAGCGGGACAGGGTCTGCCGCAGCGCGAAGTCGACCAGCGGCTCGCGGCTCGCGATCATGTCGCGGACCGCCAGGTCGCCCTTGGCCAGCCGCAGCTCGCAGGGGTCCATGTTGTCCGGGCTGACCGCGATGAAGGTGCGCCCGACGAAGCGCTGGTCCTCCTCGAAGGCGCGCAGGGCGGCCTTCTGGCCGGCCGCGTCGCCGTCGAAGGTGTAGATGATCTCGCCGGTGAAGCTGTCGCTGTCCATCAGCAGCCGGCGCAGCACGCCGATGTGGTCGATGCCGAACGAGGTGCCGCAGGTCGCGACGGCCGTCGGCTCGCCGGCCTCGTGGCAGGCCATCACGTCGGTGTAGCCCTCGACGATGACCGCCCGGCCCTGCTTGGCCATCTCCCGCTTGGCGTGATCGATGCCGTAGAGCACGTGCGACTTCTTGTAGAGCGGCGACTCGGGGGTGTTCAGGTACTTCGGGCCGTCGTCGTCCTCGAACAGCTTGCGCGCGCCGAAGCCGATGACGTCGCCGGTGAGATCGCGGATCGGCCAGAGCAGCCGGCGGCGGAAACGGTCGATGAGCGAGCCGGAGCGGGCCGGCTTGGCCAGGCCGCCGGCGGTCAGCTCCTCGGCCGTGAAGCCCTTCTGCCGCAGGTGCTTGGTGAGCTGGTCCCAGCCGTCGGGCGCGAAGCCGCAGCCGTAGCGCTCGGCGGCGGCCCGGCCGAAGCCGCGCTGCGCGAGGAACTCGCGGGCGATGCGCGCGCCCGCCGTGGTCAGCTGGTCGGAGTAGAACTCGGCCGCGGCCGCGTGCGCGGCGATCAGCCGCTGCTTCTGACCGGGCTGCTGGCGCGGGCCGTCGTTGCGCAGACCGGACTCGTCGTAGCGCAGCTGGATGCCGGCCTTGCCGGCCAGCCGCTCGACCGACTCCAGGAACGTCAGGTGCTCGGCGTCCATGAGGAACTTGATGGCGTCGCCACCGGCACCGCAACCGTGACAGAAATACACATTTCGGGCGGGCGACACGGTGAACGACGGCGTCTTCTCGTCGTGGAACGGGCACAGGCCCTTGAGGTTGCCGCCGCCCGCCGAGCGCAGCGTCACGGTCTCGTTGATCACTTCCGCGATCGAGGTCCGGTCGCGGACCAGCGCGATGTCCTCGTCCTTGACCCTGCCCGCCACCGCTACATACTGCCTCGCGCTAGCGATCGTCCGCCATGAGGGTCCGGTGCCAGGCCACCGCCGCCGGATCGGTCAGCGAGGCGACCTGGTCGATCACTACTCGCAGTCGCGCGGCGTCATTCTCCGCGGCCTTCCACAGCTCCGCGAAGATCGGGTCGAGGTGCTCCGGCGCGCGCTCGCTGAGCACCGCGACCAGGTCGGCGAGGATCGCGCGCTGCCGCTCGTACCACTCCTCGGCGGCCCGGGCGCGCATCACGTAGCGCAACGCCATGCCCTTCAGCAGGGCGCACTGGTTACGGACGGTACGCGGGACGATGAGGTCGACGTCGTACCGGCGCACCGGCGCCGAGCCGTGCCGGCTGTTTGTCGCGCCGACCGCCGAGGAGACGAACCGGCCGGTCAGCACGCTCGTCATGCGTTTGAGTGCGACCTGCGAGCGGCGCCCGCCGTCGTAGCCCGCCGCGGCGATCACCACCTCGTCGGCCAGCAGCAGCCGCAGCGCCTCGCCGAGCGCCTCGGTGCTCTCCTGCGAATAGGCGCCCGCCACGTCCGCGCAGAGCTCGGCGCGCTCGTCGGCGTCGTGCAGCAGCGGCCGCAGCGAGAGGTAGCCGCCGTGCACGCCGTCCTCGACGTCGTGCACGGAGTAGGCCACGTCGTCGGCCCAGTCCATGACCTGGGCCTCGAGGCACTGCCGCTCGCCGGGCGGCGCCGTCTCGCGGATCCAGTCGAAGACCGGGCGGTCGTCGTCGTACACCCCGAACTTGCGCTGGCCGGGGCGGCGCGGCCAGGGGTACTTGCAGCTCGCGTCGAGCGAGGCGCGGGTCAGGTTGAGGCCGGCGCCGTCGACCTTGGCCTCCAGCCGGGTGAGCACCCGCAGGGTCTGCGCGTTGCCCTCGAAGCCGCCGCAGGGCTGTGCGGCCTCGTTCAGGGCCGCCTCGCCGTTGTGCCCGAACGGCGGGTGGCCGATGTCGTGCGCGAGGCCCGCCACGTCCACCACGTCGGGGTCGCAGCCCAGCCGGGTGCCCATCTCGCGGGAGATCTGGGCGACCTCGAGCGAGTGCGTCAGCCGGGTACGCAGGAAGTCGTCCGACCCGGCCGTGTGCACCTGGGTCTTGGCGGCGAGCCGGCGGAAGCCGGCCGAGTGCAGCACCCGGGCCCGGTCGCGCTCGAACTGGGTGCGACCGTAGCCGCTGTCCTTGGCGGGCTCGTGCGCCCAGCGCAGCGCATCGCCGTCCGTCATGTCCACACCCTAAGGCGTCGGCCCGGACCGCCGATGCGATTGGTGTGACGTCCGACTCGTACACCCGATCCCGTCTCACCATCGTCGCGCGCCTGGTCCTGATGGCCAGCGTCGGCGTCGCAGCCGTGGCACTGGTCATGGCGGCGGCGTACTGGGGGTCGGCGAACCAGTCCGCCGCCGCCCGGGACATGGCCTCGACCAGCGACGGCATGAGCAGCCAGTGGAACGCCGACATGATGCACGACGCCCTGCGCGGCGACGTGATGGCGGCGATGTTCGCCGTGACGCCGCAGCAGCGCGAGGCGTACGGCGTCGCGGAGGTGTCCGAGCACGCCGAGACGCTGGTCGGCAAGTACGACGCCGCCGCGCAGGACGCGCCCGACTCGCTCGCCGACGAGTACGAGCAGGTACGCCCGGCCGTCGTCGCGTACGGGGAGGCCGCGAAGGGCCTGGTCGCGCTGGCCGGAACCGACCACGCGGCCGCGGTGGCGAAGCTGCCGGAGTTCCTCGAGTCCTTCGGCGCGCTGGAGGAGCAGATGGGCGCGATCGACGACGCGATGCTCCAGGCGGTGAAGGACGCCGAGGGCGCGGGAAGCGACTCGAGCCGCACCAGCGACGTGCTCATCCTGCTGGCCGGCCTCGCCGGCGCCGCGCTGACCGCCGCGGCGGCCTTCTTCACCATCCGCGCCGTCCGCCGGCCGCTGCGCCAGATGGTCGCGGCCCTGCGCGCCGCCGCCGACCGCGACCTGACCGTGGAGGCCGAGGTGGTCCGCGGTGACGAGCTCGGCGAGATGGCCCGGGCCCTGAACGCGGCTCTGACCTCGATCCGGACCACGGTGGCGGCCACCGCCGCCAGAGTCGGCGACCTCACCGCCGCCAGCGGCGACCTCCGCGGGCTGGCCGGCGCCCTGGACACGGCCGCGGAGCAGACCTCGACGCAGGCGCGCAGCGCGGACACCGCGGCCCAGCAGGTGTCACACTCCGTGATCGACATGATGACCGCGACCGAGGAGCTCTCCGCGTCCAGCCGCGAGATCGCCCGGCAGACCAGCGACGCCGCGATCACCACGGCCGCGGCCGGCGAGCGGGCGGCCTCCACCACCACGCTGGTCGGCACGCTCAGCGAGGCGAGCCGGGAGATCGGCACCATCGTCCAGCTGATCACCACCATCGCCGAGCAGACGAACCTGCTGGCGCTCAACGCGACGATCGAGGCGGCCCGCGCCGGGGACGCCGGCAAGGGCTTCGCGGTCGTCGCCTCGGAGGTCAAGGACCTCGCTCAGGAGACCGCCCAGGCGACCAGCGACATCACCGCCCGGATCGCCGCGATCCAGGACATCACCTCCCGCACGGCCGAGGCGATCGACGCCGTCTCCGCGGTGATCACCCGGATCGACGACGGTCAGCGCACGATCGCCGCGGCCGTCGAGGAGCAGTCGGCCACCACCGAGCTGATGGCCCGCAACGTCGGCGAGGTGTCGACCGCGGCCACCGAGATCAGCGGCACGCTCACCCACATCACGGCATCCACCGAGTCCACCGCCGACGGTGCGAACACCACCCGGGTCTCGGCCGAGCGGGTCAGCACGGCCGCCGGCGAGATACAGGGGTTGATCGGTCAGTTCACCTACTGACCGGACGACAGCACGCAGAACTCGTTGCCCTCCGGGTCGGCGAGCACCACCCAGCCCACGTCGTGCTGGCCGATGTCGACCGGCCGGGCGCCCATGTCGACGAGCCGCTCGACCTCGGCCTCCTGGTCGTCCGGGCGCAGGTCGATGTGCAGCCGGTTCTTCGCCGTCTTCGGATCCGGCGCCGCGCCGAACAGCAGGCCGGGCAGGGCGTCCGGGGCCCGCCGGATCTCCACCTCGTCCGGCGCCTCGTGCACGATCTGGTAGCCGAGCGCCGCCGCCCACCAGCGGGCCAGCCGAGCGGGGTCCTCCGCGTCGACGACGATCTGCTCCCAATTGCTCGGCATCGGCAAACCTCCACGAAGCGCCATCGAAACGTGGCGATCATGTTACGCGCAGGACGCCTGCCGGCCATGGTGTCGGCGACGCACCAACCGTGCGACCTCCGGCGGCGCGGGGTTCGAGACTCAACGGTAGGTCGATGCCCGTTCCGTCGAGGAGCCACCGTGAATGCACTGCGCCGCCTGCTCATCAACCTGGCCGAGTCCGGGCGCACCGGCGCGCTGCGCATCGACGGCCCGCCCGGCGGCGTGCTCTACCTGGTCGCCGGGCGGCTGACCTACGCCGAGTCGCCGGCCTGCCCCGGCATCGGCGAGCGGCTGGTCGCCTGCGGGCGGCTGTCGGAGGCGGCCTGGCGCTCGGCGTACGAGTCGGGGGTGGACAGCCGGTCCGTCGGCCGGGTGCTGCTGCGCGAGGGACACCTGGGCCACCACGAGCTGGCCTGCCGGGTCGTGGCCGCCATCACCGCGGCGACCCACGAGCTGCTGCAGTGCGACGCACCCGTGCGGTTCGTGCCGGGCGAGCGGCACTGGTTCGGCACGGTCGCACAGGTGGAGCTCGGCGGCCTCGTGCACGAGACCGCGAAGCGGCTGCTGAACTGCCCGGCGCCGCATCGGCCGCGCGCCGTTTCGCGGGCCAGGAAGCCCGCGCAGGCAACGAAATGAGCACGGAAAAGATGACGCACACCGGGTGCGACCCGAGATCGCAGCGTGGCCGCAGGATGGCTCATTGTGACGGCGCGCAGGACCCGATCCACGCGCGCCGGCACGAGGAACTCGCCGTCCCGCCAGCGGCCGGGCGAGGCGTTTGGCGGGAGCATCGCTCGGCTGAGGAGAGATGTGCCCGGGGTTGAGAACTGTCTGCAAGAGGCCATGGCGATTCCTGGCGCGGTGGGGGCCAGCATCGTCGACTACACCACGGGGTTCCCGGTCGCCACGACGGGTGCCGCGCCCAATGAGGACCACCAGGCCGCGGCGGCGGGCACGGCGGATGTCGTGCAGGCCGCGCAGAGCCGGTCACTGTTCGTCTCGGCGGTTCCACACGACCTGCTCGAGGACCTGATCATCACGACCGCGGGGGGCTATCACCTGTTGCGGCTCGTCCGTACCGACTTCGACAGCCGGCTGGTGCTCTACGTCTGGCTCGACCGGATCCACGGCAACCTCGCCGTCGCCCGGCGCCGCATGCAGACCCTGGCCGATGAACTCGTAGCGACCTAGCAGTGAGGAGTCAAGGTGAAGCCCTCGAAGACCGCTACGCCCGGGCGCCTGCTGACGCAGGTCGCGGGCGAGCGGCGGACGGGCGCCCTGATCGTCGGCGGCCAGCCCGGCGGCACGGTCTACCTCATCGAGGGGCAGGTGGCGTACGCGGAGTCGCCGGCCGCACCGGGCGTCGGCGAGCTGCTGACGGCGTCCGGCCGGCTGGCCGCCCGGACCTGGCAGGCGGCGCTCGACGCCGGGACCTCACGGGCCCAGGTCGGGCGGCTGCTGCTCGAACAGGGTCACCTGACGCAGGGGGAGCTGGAGCTGTGCGTGCTCGGCGCGACCTACGACGCCGCGTACTTCGCCCTCTCCCCCGCCTCCGCGCCGGTCGACTTCCTGGACGGCGCCAGCCACTGGCTCGGCCAGGTGATCCGCGTCGACCCGGCGGCGGTCACCCGCGAGGCCCGCCGCCGGTCCCGGCTGCTCGACGAGATCTTCCCGCACCCGGAGCTCGACACCGAGCCGGTGATCCCGGTGCCGCGGCCCCCGGTCGAGCGGATCACGCTCACCGCACCGCAGTGGGAACTGCTGGTCAGCGCCGACGGCCAGCGCACCCCGGCGGACCTGGCCCAGCTACTGGGCCGGGCCGGCTACGCGACGATCCAGGAGCTGCGCCGGCTGGCGGCACTCGGCCTGATCGAGCGGCCCGCGCCGCGCGAGCACCCGGACGTCAAACCCGATTTCGTACGCCTACCGCGCGCGCGTGGCACGTCGGTGGACGTACAACGGCCGCCGATCGGCGTGACCGACGGCCCGACCGTGCCCATCATCACCGGCGCGCGCCCGTCCTCGGGCGACCCGCCGGCGGCCGTGCTCGAACCCGACCCGGCCACGGCGAACGGCACCGCCTACCGCCCGCCGCGGCTGGCCCGGCGCAAGCCGGGCGCCAAGCTGCCGAAAGAGATCGCCGCGGACACCGAGCACACCCATCCCGGCACCGATGAAGTCCTGCTCAAACGCATACGTACCGCGCTGAGAGCGCTGCGGTGACCCGCGCCCCACCGACCCGCTGACCCGGGCCTGACCAGAAAGGAGAGACCGAGGATGACGGTGGATCCGGAGGTGCTGACGGAACTCGGCAACCTTCGCAAGAGGGTGCCCGAGCTCTCCGGCAGTGTCCTCGCCACCGCCGACGGCATGGTGGTCGCGCACGACGCGCACGGCATCGAGCCGGACAGTCTTGCGGCCCTCGCCGCCGCCCACCTCGCCCTCGCCCGTCGATTCGCGCACGCCGTCGATCACGGCGATCTGCGCGAGTCGGTGGTGGAGTGCGACCGCGGATACATCACCTCGTACACCGCGGGCCCGAACGCCCTGCTGACCCTCGTCACGTCCGGCGACGCCAACCTGGCCATGGTGCACCTCGAGGCCCGCCGAACCGTCAGGCGGCTCGTGAAGATGCTCGTCCTCGAGGCACAGGCCCCGAACCGCACGGAGATACCGACACAGATGGGGCCGAGTACGCCGCTGGCACGGCGTACGCCGATGGCCACCCTGCAGAACACGTTCCGCGGCCGGCAGGCCGGCTGAGTACTGCACCACCCAAGCGCCTCACCCACCATCCCGAAAGACGGAGGAACCATCCCATGGCTGACATGGACACCGCGCTCAAGGAAATCATGGACCTCGACGGCGCCATCGGCGTCGCACTGGTCGACCACACGAGCGGCATGGCCCTCGGCACCGCCGGCGGCGGCAAGGAACTCGACCTGACGGTCGCCGCGGCCGGCAACACGGATGTGGTCCGCGCCAAGCTCCGGGCGATGGAGATGCTGAACATCACGGAGAAGATCGAGGACATCCTCATCACGCTGGACACCCAGTACCACATGATCCGGCCGCTCACGAGCCGCTCCGGCAAGGGCCTGTTCCTGTACGTCGCGCTGCGCCGGGACCGCTCGAACCTCGCCATGGCCCGCCACAACCTGAAGCGCATCGAGAACGACCTGGACGTCTGATCCGGTCGGACACTTCGGATGGGGAGGGCTTCGCGCCCTCCCCATCTGCATGACCGGCTCAGCCGCCGCTGTTCTCCATCTCGGCGCCCTCCGGAACGGTGTCGTCGTCGCGGCTCTCCAGCCAGCCGTACGGCAGCGACACCTTGCCGGGCGCGTTGATCCGCCCGCGGGGCTGGCCGAGCGACTCGCGCGGGAACGGCTCGGCGCCGTCGAGCCGGGCCAGCAGGTCGTCCAGGTTCGCCAGCGAGGTCACCATCGCCAGCTCCCGGCGCAGCTCGCCGCCGACCGGGAAGCCCTTCAGGTACCACGCCACGTGCTTGCGGAAGTCCGCGCAGCCGTGCCGCTCGTCGCCCAGCGCGTCGACCAGCAGGTGCGCGTGCCGGGACATGATCTCCGCGACCTGGCCCAGGTTCGGCAGTTCCTGCGACGACCGGCCGGCGAACGCCGCCTCGAGGTCCTTGAACAGCCAGGGCCGGCCCAGGCAGCCGCGGCCGACGACCACGCCGTCGACGCCGGTGTGCTCGACCATGCGCAGCGCGTCCGAGGCCTCCCAGATGTCGCCGTTGCCGAGCACCGGCACGTCGAGGGCCTGCTTGAGGGTCGCGATCGCGTCCCAGTCCGCGGTGCCCGAGTAGCGCTGCTCCGCCGTACGGGCGTGCAGCGCGACCGCCGCGACCCCGGCCTCCTGCGCGATCAGGCCGGCCTCGACGTAGGTCAGGTGGTCGTCGTCGATGCCCTTGCGCATCTTGATGGTCAGCGGAATGCCGGCCGGCGCCGCCGCCTGCACGGCCTGCCGCACGATCCGGCCGAACAGCCGGCGCCGCCACGGCAGGGCGCTGCCGCCGCCGCGGCGGGTGACCTTGGGCACCGGGCACCCGAAGTTCAGGTCGATGTGGTCCGCCCAGCCCTCCTCCGCGACCATCCGCACGGCGGCGGCGGTCACGTCGGGGTCGACGCCGTACAGCTGCAGGCTGCGGAACTTCTCGTCCGGCCCGAACTCGATCATCTTGAGCGTCTTGGGTATCCGCTCGACGAGCGCGCGCGTGGTGATCATCTCGCACACGTAGACGCCACCACCCTGCTCCCGACAGAGCCGCCGAAACGCGACATTGGTGATGCCGGCCATCGGCGCCAGCACCACCGGCGGCCACACCTCGTGCTGCCCGAGGGTCAGCGGCGTGGAGAGAGCAAGGGTCACGTCATCGAGCATGGCACATCCAAAATCCACCCATCCGACGCGAAGCCGCAGGCGAGCCCGGCCTGTAACCAGAGTCGGATTGCGCCGTCGGTGTCGAGGGTGCCGAAAATGACTAGGCGCTCTTTGCCGTGGTCATTTTCGGTGCCCTCGACACCGACTTAAAGGGCGCAATCCCATCGAGCCGAAGGCGAGATCAGCAGCCGGGCAGGCGCTTGATCAGGTAGTCCTCGATCTGGTCGAGGCTGACTCGCTCCTGCTTCATGGTGTCGCGGTCGCGGACGGTCACCGCGTCGTCGGTGAGGGTGTCGAAGTCGACGGTGACGCAGAACGGCGTGCCGATCTCGTCCTGGCGGCGGTAGCGGCGCCCGATCGCCTGCGAGTCGTCGAACTCCACCATCCAGCGCTTGCGCAGCAGGTCGGCCAGGCCGCGGGCCTTCGGCGAGAGCTCCGGGTTGCGCGAGAGCGGCAGCACCGCGACCTTGATCGGCGCGAGCCGCGGGTCGAAGCGCAGCACCGTGCGCTTGTCGACGCCGCCCTTGGTGTTCGGCGCCTCGTCCTCGTCGAACGCCTCGAGCAGGAACGCCAGCACGGCCCGGGTCAGGCCGGCCGCGGGCTCGATCACGTACGGCACCCAGCGCTCCTGCTTCTCCTGGTCGAAGTACGACAGGTCGACGCCGGAGTGCTTGGAGTGGGTGTTCAGGTCGAAGTCGGTGCGGTTGGCGATGCCCTCGAGCTCGGCGAACTCGGTGCCGCCGAACTGGAAGCGGTACTCGATGTCGACGGTGCGCTTCGAGTAGTGCGAGAGCTTCTCCTTGGGGTGCTCGAAGAAGCGCAGGTTGCTCTCGGAGAGGCCGAGGTCGCGGTACCAGTTCCAGCGCTGCTCGAGCCAGTACTCGTGCCACGTCTCGTCGGTGCCCGGCTCGACGAAGAACTCCATCTCCATCTGCTCGAACTCGCGGGTCCGGAAGATGAAGTTGCCGGGGGTGATCTCGTTGCGGAACGACTTGCCGACCTGCGCGATGCCGAACGGCGGCTTCTTGCGCGCGGCGGTCGCCACGTTGTTGAAGTTGACGAAGATGCCCTGCGCGGTCTCGGGCCGCAGGTAGTGCAGCCCCTCGGCGCTCTCGGTCGGGCCGAGGTAGGTCTTCATCAGGCCGTTGAACATCTTCGGCTCGGTGAAGGTGCCCTTGTTACCGCAGTTGGGGCAGTTCAGCTCGCTCAGCGACGCCGGCGGGGCGCCGTGCTTCTGCTCGAACGCCTCCTCCAGGTGGTCGGCGCGGAACCGCTTGTGGCACGACTGGCACTCGGTCAACGGGTCGACGAACGCGTCGAGGTGGCCGGAGGCGGCCCAGACGTCGCGGGCCAGGATGACGGCGGAGTCCAGGCCGACGATGTCGTCGCGCTGCTGGACCATGGTGCGCCACCACTGCCGGCGGACGTTCTCCTTCAGCTCGACGCCCAGCGGACCGTAGTCCCACGCCGAGCGGCTTCCTCCGTAGATCTCGCTGGATCCGAAGACCAGGCCCCTGCGCTTGGCCAGGCTGACTACGGCGTCGATGCGATCGGCGGGCATGTTCCTCCTACGCCGGCTGGGTTGTCGGCGGGGATTGAGTGAGGCTGGACAAAATCAGGAGATTACTCCTCGACGCTGCACACCTCGAAGCCGCCCGTCTCGCGGTTCTGCCCCAGGAAGGCGCGCAGTTCGGCGGTGTCACCGTTGGTGTATGTGACGCTCACCGGCGTGGAGAGCTGCACCAGCTCCACGTCGCCGACGTCGTAGCTGGCGATCGGCTCGTCGGCGGAGACCCGGCTGATGAACTGCGACTCGGTCTCGTCGTCCTTGGCCCGGTCGCAGAGCATGTCGTAGGCCTGCGCCCACTCGCGGTCCTGCAGGGCGTCGAAGTAGTCGCCGACGACGACCTCGGCCTGCTCGCTCAGGGCGCTGCCCATGACGGTGATCAGCCCGGCCACCGCGGCGACGCCGCCGCCGCACGCCAGCACGAGCACTGTCACGCCGATGCCGAGCCCCATGCCGAGGCGCCGGCCGCGGCCCTCGACCGGCGGGGCGGGGAACGGCGGGAACACGCCGGGGCCTTGCGGCGGTGGCGGAGGCAGCTGCTCCCCGATGAGGGTCATGTGACCAAGCCTACGGCTCAGCGCCAGGGTTCGGCGGCCCGGTCGCTGGCGGTGGCCACGACCTCGCCGCCGGGCTCGGCGGCCGCGAGGGTCTCGAACGCCGAGGGCTCGTCGAGCGACTCGGAGAGCAGCGGGGTGGCGTGCACCTTCACGTCGAACCCGCCGAGCGCGCGCCGGTACGCTCCCACGGACTCCCACTCGGTGACCAGGGTCCAGTAGGCGGGGTCGTCCAGCGCGCGGGTGAGCCGGCCGGACAGGTAGCCGGGCCGCTCCGCCAGGGCGGCGAGGGCGGCGTGCGCCCGCTGCGTAAAGGAGTCCTGCGCGTCCGGCTGGACGACGAAGCGGTTGAGCACCAGCATGACGTGAGCGTACGCACACCAGGGAAGGCCGACGTGACCACACCCAAGTCCGAGAACCTGCTGCGCCGGCTGGCGGGGGTCAACCCGACGGTGGCGTTCATCGTGGCCCTCGCGCTGCTGCTGGCGGGCCTCTTCCTGCCCGGCATCATCGGCGCCGCACTGCTGTTCGTGCTGTGGGCGGCGCTGGTGGCGCTCACCGTCACGACCTGGCCGGTGCAGGCCACGCCGGTGCGCGCGGTCCGGGCCACGCTGCTGGTCGTGCTGCTGGCGGCGGTCGTCGCGAAGCTGATCTGATACATGCGCTTTTGACAATCATTACCAATAGGGCGCACAGTTGATGGCATGATGCCGCCCCGTCGCCTGCTCGTGGCAGCCGCCGTCGCGCTGCTGATCGGCACGAGCGCGGCGTGCGGCGACCGGGCGAGCGGCTTCGCCGCCGACGGCCGGCTCGACGTGGTGACCGCGTTCTATCCGCTGCGTTTCCTCGGCGAGCGGGTCGGCGGCGACGCGGTCGCGGTCACCGACCTGACCAAGCCGGGCGCCGAGCCGCACGACGTCGAGCTCTACCCGCGCCAGGTCGGCGAGATCAGCGACGCCGGGCTGGTCCTCTACCTCAAGGGCTTCCAGCCCGCGATCGACCAGGCCGTCGCGCAGGAGGCGGCCGACCGGGCCCTGGACGCCGGCTCGGTGGTCGAGCTGCTCGGCGCCGACGCGCACGAGGACGAGGACGAGCACGGGGAGGAGCCCGAGCACGGGGAGGAGCCCGAGCACGCGCCGGGCGAGCACGAGCACGCCGAGGGCGGCACCGACCCGCACGTCTGGCTGGACCCGGTGCGCTTCGCCGCCGTCGCCGACCGGCTCGCCGAGCGCCTCGCACAGGCCGACCCGGCCCACGCGGACGCCTACCGGGCCCGGGCCGCGGCGCTGCACGCCCAGCTCGACGCCCTCGACGCCGAGTTCGCGGACCGGCTGCGGACCTGCGAGCGCCGCGAGTTCATCACCAGCCACACCGCGTTCCGCTACCTCGCCGACCGGTACGGCCTGACCGAGGTCGGCATCACCGGCGTCTCCCCCGAGTCGGAGCCGACGCCGCGGCACCTGGCGCACGTCGCGGAGCAGGCCCGGGCGACCGGCGCCACCACGATCTTCTTCGAGACGCTGGTGAGCCCGAGGGTCGCCGACACCATCGCCCGCGAGGTCGGCGCCCGGACCGCCGTCCTCGACCCCCTCGAAGGGCTCACCGAGCCCGGCGCGGACTACTTCTCCGTCATGCGCGGCAACCTGAGCGCGCTCACCGCGGCCCTGGAGTGCACCTCATGAGCGTCGTCTCCGTACAGCACGCGGCGGTCTCCTACGGCGGCCGCGCGGTCCTGCACGACGTCACCCTGGACGTGCCCGCCGGCCAGGTCGTCGCGATCCTGGGCGCCAACGGCTCCGGCAAGTCCACCCTGGTCCGCACGATCCTCGGCCTGGTGCCGCTGGCCTCGGGCACTGTCGCACTCTTCGGCACGCCGCAGCGCCGGTTCCGGCAGTGGGCCCGGATCGGCTACGTCCCGCAGCGGATGGGCGCCGGCAGCGGCGTGCCGGCGACGGTCGGCGAGGTCGTCGCCTCCGGCCGGCTCGCGCGCCGGGGCATCTTCCGGCCGTCCGGCGCCGCCGACCGGGCCGCCGTCCGCGCGGCGCTCGAGGACGTCGGCCTGCTGGACCGCATCGGCGACCCGGTGAGCACCCTCTCGGGCGGCCAGCAGCAGCGCACCCTCATCGCCCGCGCCCTGGCCGGGCGCCCCGACCTGCTCGTGCTCGACGAGCCGACGGCCGGCGTCGACGCGGCCAGCCAGGACGCGTTCGCCGCCGCGCTGCGCCACTTCGGCGGCGCCGGCGGCACGATCCTGCTCGTCGCGCACGAGCTCGGCCCGATCGAGCCGCTGGTCGACCGGGCCGTCGTGGTGCACGACGGGCGGATCGCGTACGAGGGCGCGGTCCCCGAGCCCGCCGGGCACCACGCGCAGCCCGGCCACGACCACGTACACCCGCACGCCGCCGCCGAACGCCCCGCGATCTGCGTGTCGCCCACAGACAGGGGATGACCCATCGACCTCTATCAGTACGAATTCATGATCCGGGCGCTGGTGAGCGCGCTGATCATCGGCCTGGCCGCGCCCGCACTCGGCATCTACCTGGTGCAGCGGCGGCTGTCGCTGATCGGTGACGGCATCGGGCACGTCGCGCTGACCGGCGTCGGCGTCGGCCTGCTGCTGCACCAGTCGCCCGTGCTCACCGCCGTGATCGTGTCGGTCGTCGGCGCGATCGGCGTCGAGCTGGTGCGCGAGCGCGGCCGCACCTCCGGCGACCTGGCCCTCGCCCTGCTCTTCTACGGCGGCATCGCGGGCGGCGTCGTGCTGGTCGGGCTCTCCGACAGCAGCGGCAACGCCAGCCTGATGCAGTTCCTCTTCGGCTCGCTGACCACCACGTCGCGGCAGGACCTGGCGGTCATCGCGGTGCTCGGCGTCGCCGTGCTGATCGCGATGCTCGGGCTGCGGCAGGCGCTCTTCGCGGTCTGCAACGACGAGGAGTACGCCCGCGTCTCCGGGCTTCCCGTGCGTACCCTCAATCTCCTGATGGCCGTGACCACGGCCGTGACCGTCACGATCGCCATGCGCACCGTCGGGCTGCTGCTGGTCAGCGCCCTGATGGTGGTCCCGGTCGCCGCGGCGCAGCAGGTCACCCGCGGCTTCCGCGGCACGATGGCGCTGGCCATGCTGATCGGGGTCGGCGCGGCCGCCGCCGGCATCACGCTGGCCGGCGAGGTGAACACCGCGCCCGGCGCCACCATCGTGATCCTGGCCATCGCGGTCTTCGTCGCGCTGACCGTCGGCAGCGCCACCTGGCGCGCGCTGCGCCGGCGGGCCGGCACCGGCTATCCCTGGACGGGGGTCGAGGCGGAGCCGCCGGATGTCGTTCTTCAGGCGGATGCCCGATGAGCAGTAACGTTGCCCCGGTGACGAGCGGCTACGAGGCGTACGAGGCGGCCGGCGAGCTGCTCCGGGCGCTCTCCGCGCCGATCCGCGTCGCGATCGTCGCGGAGCTCGGCGCCGGGGAACGCTGCGTGCACGAACTGGTCGAGAAGCTCGGCGCGCCCCAGCCGCTGGTCTCGCAGCACCTGCGGGTTCTGCGCGGCGCCGGCGTGGTGCGCAGTGCGCGCCGGGGGCGGGAGATCGCATACTCACTCGTGGACGAACACGTCGCACACATCGTCGCCGACGCCGTGAGCCATGCGAGGGAGGGCAAATGACCGGACAGGGTGAGGGCAGCGGGGACGAGGGCACCGTTGTCAGGAACACGAAGCAGCGGACCGCGGTGAGCGCGGCCCTCGCCGAGGCCGAGGGCTTCAACAGCGCGCAGGACCTGCACGCGATGCTGCGCAACCGGGGCGAGCGGGTCGGCCTGACCACCGTCTACCGGACCCTGCAGGGCCTCGCCGACGCCGGCGAGATCGACGTGATGCGCCCGCCGGGCGGCGAGCACCTCTACCGCCGGTGCAGCCAGGGCCACCACCACCATCTGGTCTGCCGCTCGTGCGGGCGGGCCGTCGAGGTGGAGGGCCCGGCCGTGGAGACCTGGGCCGAGAAGGTCGCCGGCAACCACGGCTTCGTCGACGTCTCGCATACTATGGAGATCTTCGGTACCTGTCCGGAGTGCGCCGACAAGCGTTCCTAGCCGTGTCATGGCACGCTGACGCGCGTGAAGATGTACGCCGATCGGCTGCCAACCGCCGTACGCCAGGTATTCACCGACCTCTTCGTCGTGCTCTGGATCTACGCCTGGATCCGGGCCGGCATGTGGATCAACGACCTCGTCGAGAAGCTCGGCGTCCCGGGCCAGAAGCTGCAGGAGGCCGGCGTCGGCATCGCCGGCAACATGAACGACATCTCCGGCAAGGTCGGCCGGGTCCCGCTGGTCGGCGACGAGCTGACCGCGCCGTTCACCAAGGCCGCCGGCGCCGCCGACCGGCTCGCCGAGGCCGGCCGCCAGCAGCAGGAGATGGCGGACAACCTGGCGCTGGTCGTCTCGCTGGCGATCGTCGTGGGGCCGCTGGCGCTGGTGCTCTTCGTCTGGCTGCCGCTGCGGCTGCGCTGGATGCGCCGGGCCGGGGTGGCCTGCAAGGTCCGCGCCGAGCCGGCCGGGCAGGACCTGCTTGCGCTGCGTGCCCTGGCCGGGCGGCCGCTGAACGAGCTGACGAAGCTGGGCCCGGACATCGCGCAGTCCTGGCGCAACGGCGACGCGGCGGCGGTCCAGGCGCTGGCGGCGCTCGAGCTCAAGGACATGGGGCTCAAGCCCGCTAAGGCCCGCTAGCCTCGGTCTCCTCGTACTCCTCGTCCATCCAGGCGCGCCGGGCGAACGGGATGGCCGCCCAGAACGTCAGGAACCAGGCGGCGGTGATCGCCGCCAGGACGCTCGCGGCCCAGATGTTCAGCAGGTAGTCGGCGATCAGCAGCACGCTGCTGACCATCGAGATCAGCAGGAAGGCCAGGCCGCCGGTGGCCATCCGGTGCGCGTAGCGGACCAGCTCCGGCTTGCGCCCCTTGCGGAACAGCGCGCGGTGGAACGCCACCGGCGAAATGATCATCGCGGCGGCGAACGCGGCCGACATCAGCGCGACGATGTAGGTGTCCTGCTGGAACTGCGTGGTCTCCGGGAAGCCGCTGCTGAACGGCAGCGTCAGCAGGAACGCGAAGAGGACCTGCACGCCCGTCTGGGTGACCCGCAGCTCCTGCAGCAGGTCCGCGAAGTTGCGGTTCCAGCGCTGTCGCTCGGACTCGTGAACGGCCATCGCGCCTCCTCGTGACGGCGCGGCGACCGGCGGCCCGAGCGGCGTCAGACGCCGATGCGGTCGAGAGTCACGTCGGCCAGCGCCTGGGGCGCCTCCTCCGGCACCCAGTGGCCGATCCCGCGCAGGGTGACAAACCGGTAATCCGCCTCGACCCAGGTGGCGGTCGACAGCGCCGCCGACCGGCCGACGACCGGGTCGCCGTCGCTCCAAACGTATGTGGTGGGAACTGTGATCTTGCCGACCTTGGCGAGCCTACCCGCGGTGATCGCGCGGTACCAGTTCAAGGCGCCGGTCAGCCTGCCGGGCTCGCGCATCGCGGTGGTGTACAGGTCGGCGCGGGTGCCGATCGGGCGCAGCATCGAGCGCAGCACTCTCGCGTCGGCGGCGAGCAGCAGCCGCTCGGCGATCCGGGAGCGGAACAGGCCCATGTAGGCGAACCGCAGCTTCTGCGAGGGCTGGTTGTGCAGGGCGACGCCGAGACCGCGCGGGTGCGGCACCGAGACCGCCGTGAGCGTGCTGACCCGCTCGGGGTGCCGGTCGGCCAGCAGCCAGCCGACGTGCGCGCCCCAGTCGTGGCCGACGACGTGCGCCTTCTCCACGCCCAGCGCGTCGAGCACCGCGATCGCGTCGGCCGTCGGCTCGTCGAGGCGGTACTCGGCGACCGCGGCGGGCCGGGCGCCGGGCGAGTAGCCGCGCTGGTCCAGCGCGTACGTGCGCAGCCCGGCGGCGTGCAGCCGGGGCAGGATGAGATCGAACTCGCGGTGGTCCTGCGGGAAGCCGTGCAGCAGGAGCACCGGCGGGCCGTCGACCGGGCCGCCCTCGTACACGTCGAAGGTCAGCCCTCTCGCCTTGATCTCCATGTGACGCCTCCTACGCTGTTCCGTACGCACGGTGTTAGCGTCATCGAAACACATGCAATGGAGCCTGTTCGCGACGCGCAGACGCGGCGCGGACCGACTTCACCGACAGGGGAGCGCACAGCGCTGAGAGTGCGGGTGACACCGCAGACCCTCGAACCTGATCTGGGTAATGCCAGCGCAGGGAGCTCGGTCTTTCTCCAGCCGCGCCGCGTCCGGGCGACACCCGGACCGGCGCAGCGTCTCCTCCCGGTATGAGCTGGGAGGCACGAATGAATTTCCGCTGGCGCACGATCGACATCATCGTCGCATCGATCATCGCCGTCACCTTCGGCGTCATCTTCTGGGCCTGGAACCTGGTCTGGAGCGCCACCGACGGCCTGTTCGCCTTCTTCCCGCCCGCGCAGGCGCTGCTCTACGGCGTCTGGCTGATGCCGGCCGTGCTGGCCGGGCTGATCATCCGCAAGCCGGGCGCCGCGCTGTACACCGAGACGGTCGCGGCCGTCATCTCCGCGCTGCTCGGCGCGGCCTGGGGCGCCACCGTCATCCCGCAGGGCCTGGTACAGGGCCTCGGCGCGGAGCTGGCGTTCGCGCTGCTGCTGTACCGCTCGTGGAAGCTGCCGGCGGCCCTGCTCGCCGGCCTGCTGACCGGGTTCAGCGCGGCGGTCTTCGACTTCTTCGCCTGGAACGCCGCCTACGACCTGTGGGACTACCGGATCCCGTACGCGCTGCTCACCATCGTCAGCAGCACGATCATCGCGGGCGTCGGTTCCTGGGCACTGACCCGGGCGCTGGCGCCGACCGGCGTGCTGGACCGCTTCGCCGCGGGCCGAGACCGAGCCCTGGTCTGACATGCCCGAGGTCGTGCTGCGCGGATTCGGCTGGCGCCACGCCGGGCGCCGGGCCTGGGCCGTGCGCGGCGTCGACCTGCGCATCTCGCACGGCGAGCGGGTGCTCCTGCTGGGACCCTCCGGTGCCGGCAAGAGCACCCTGCTCGCCGCGCTGGCCGGGCTGCTGCCCGAGGACTCCGGCGAGTCCGAGGGCACCGTCGAGATCGACGGCCTCGAGCCGGTCAAGGCCCGCGAGCGGGTCGGCATCGTCTTCCAGGACCCGCAGACCCAGCTCGTGATGGCCCGCAGCGGCGACGACGTGGCGTTCGGCCTGGAGAACCGGGGCGTACCCGCCGAGGAGATCTGGCCGCGGGTGTCCGCCGCGCTCGACCGGGTCGGATTCCCGTACCCGATCGGCCGCCGGACCGCCGCCCTGTCCGGCGGCGAGCAGCAGCGCCTGGCCCTCGCCGGGGTCCTGGCGCCGCGGCCGGACCTGCTGCTGCTCGACGAGCCGACCGCGAACCTCGACCCGGCGGGCGGCGCGCTGATCCGCTCGGCGATCGCCCGCGCGCACGACCCGGACACCACGCTGATCCTGGTCGAGCACCGGGTCGCCGACGCGCTCACCCTGGTCGACCGGGTGGTCGTCCTCGAGCCGGGCGGCGGCGTCCGCGCCGACGGCGCGCCCGCGGCGGTCTTCTCGCAGCTCGGCGACGAGCTCGCCGAGCAGGGCGTCTGGGTGCCGGGCCGGCCGCTGCCCGCGCACCGGGCCGTCGCTCCCCCGGGCGATCCCCTGGTACGCGCGGAGCGGGTCACCGTCCGGCACCGCCTGGCGGAGACCAGCCTGCTCGTACGGGCCGGCGAGGCGCTCGCCGTGACCGGCCCGAACGGCGCCGGCAAGTCCACGCTGGCCCTGCTGCTCGGCGGGCTGCTCGCGCCGACCTCCGGCTCGGTCGACGCGGCGCCGGGCGGCGCGCCGCACAAGTGGCGGGCCGCCGCGCTCACCCAGCGCATCGGCTCGGTCTTCCAGTCACCGGAACACCAGTTCGTCACGTCCCGAGTGGCCGACGAGCTCGCCCTCGGGCCCCGCCGGCTCGGCCGCCCGGACGTCGCCGCCATCGTGGACGAGCTGCTCGACCGGCTGCGGCTGACCCGGCTGGCGGGCGCCAACCCGTACACCCTCTCCGGCGGCGAGGCCCGGCGGCTGAGCGTCGCGACGGCGCTGGCCGCCGCGCCCCGGCTGCTCGTACTCGACGAGCCGACCTTCGGCCAGGACCGGCGCACCTGGATCGAGCTGGTCGAGCTGCTGGCCCGGCTGCGCGACGACGGCTGCGGCATCGTCGCGGTCACCCACGACGACGACTTCGTGACCGCGCTCGCCGACCGCACTGTCGTCCTGGGCGGCGCCGGATGACCCTCGTGCTGGAACCGGTCGCCGACGCCACCGCTGTCCTGGCCCGGCGCAACCCGGTCGCCAAGCTGGGCGCGGCGCTGCTGTTCTCGTTGCCGCTGGTGGCGACCCTCGACCCGCTGACACCCGGCCTCGCGCTCGCGATCGAGCTGGCGCTGCTGCCGCTCTTCGGCGTCCGCTACCGGGTGCTGGCCCGGCGGGCCTGGCCGCTCGCGCTGGCGGCCGCGGGCATCCTGGTGACGATGGTGCTGTTCGCGGCCGACCGCACCGGCGCGCAGCTGTTCTCGCTCGGCCCGTTCGACATCACCACCGGCGTCGTCATGGGCGCGCTCGGCCTCGTGCTGCGGCTCTTCGCGGTCGCCCTGCCCGGCATCATCGTCTTCGCCACCACCGACCCGACCGACCTCGCGGACGCCCTGGTGCAGAACGCGAGGGCGCCCGCCCGTTTCGCGATCGGCGCGCTCGCGGCCTTCCGGATGGTCCCGCTGCTCGGCGAGGAGTGGCAGATGCTCAGCCTGGCCCGCCGGGCGCGCGGCATCGACGCCGGCCGCAACCCGGCCGCGCGGCTGCGACTGTTCGGGTCCACCGCGTTCGCCCTGCTGGTCGGCGCCCTGCGGCGCGGCGCCCGGCTGGCGCTGGCGATGGACGCCCGCGGCTTCGACTCCGGCCTGCCCCGCACCTGCGCCCGCCGCCAGGTCTTCGGCCGCGCGGACACGGCCCTGCTGATCGGCGCCGCCGTCCTCTCGGCAACGATCCTCACCATCAGCATCCAGACCGGCCTCTTCCGCCCGATCATCGGCTGACCGGCGTCGATCTGCGACTTGCGCTCATGTTCGCCGCGGGGTCATCCGGCTGACACCCCGTGTTGGAACGTCGCCACGAGATTGACGCGGACATCCCTGTCGATCTTTGGGAGCCACGGACATGGGTCACGGCCACCACCACGATCACCCGCACGACGCCGCCGGAGCCGGCACGCCCGCCGCGCACGACCTGAGCGTGCCCGACAGCGAGCTGTCGCCGTCGGACGTCTCCCGCCGCGGCTTCCTGCGCGGCGCCGGCCTGCTCGGCGCCGGCGCGGCCGCGTCGGTGCTGGCCACACCGTCGGCCGCGGCCGGGCTGCCGCACGCACACGGGCCGGCCGGCGGCGGCACCGCGAAGGGCGGCTTCCGCTGGCTGGCGGGCGACCACCACATTCACACCCAGCACAGCTCCGACGGCCAGTACCGGGTCATCGACCAGGCCGGGCACGGCCACGCGTACGGCCTGGACTGGCTGGTCATCACCGACCACGGCAGCAACGCGCACGCCAGGATCGGCGTCGAGAAGGTCAACCCGGACATCCTGGCGACCCGCTCCGCGCTGCCCGAACTGCTCACGTTCCAGGGCCTGGAGTGGAACATCCCCGCCGCCGAGCACGCCACGGTCTTCGTGGAGCCGAGCCGCAACGAGGTCGCGGTGCTCAAGCGGTTCGAGCAGACCTACGACGGCTCGCAGCTGCCGGCGACCAACACGCCGGAACAGAACGAGGCCATGGCGATCGCCGGCATCAAGTTCCTCGGCGAACAGGTCCGGGACCGCAAGGTCGGCGGCGCGCTGTTCCTGGCGAACCACCCGGCCCGGCGCGGCATCGACTCGCCGCACGAGATCCGCAACTGGCGCGACGCCGACCCGAGCGTCGCGATCGGCATGGAGGGCGCGCCCGGCCACCAGGCCGCCGGCATCAAGGCGCCGAACGGCCGGGGCGGCGCGCGCGGCCTCTACGACAACAGCCCGTCGGCGGCCTCGTTCCCGGGCTACCCGCTGGAGGCGTACCGCACCTGGGGCGGCTTCGACTGGATGACGGCGACGGTCGGCGGCCTCTGGGACAGCCTGCTCGCCGAGGGCCGGGCATGGTGGGTGACGGTGAACTCGGACAGCCACGTGAACTACCTGGACCAGTCGGAGCGCGGCCCGGGCAGCGACTTCGAGGCCAACGGCCGCTACAACGACCCGGTGTACACGCCGACGGTCAACACCGGCGCGGGCGACTTCTGGCCGGGCTTCTACGGGCGCACCAACGTGGGCGCGACCTCGTTCTCGTACCGGGCGGTCATGGACGGCCTGCGCGCCGGCCGGGTCTGGGTCGACCACGGCCGCCTCGTCAAGACCGTCGACGCGCGGGTCCGGGTCGCGGGCGACCGCCGGCGCTCATCCGGTACGCCGCTCGGCGGCGTCGTGCACGTGCGGCGCGGCACGGCGACGGAGCTGACGCTGGAGATCGACCTGCAGGACCGGCCGAACTGGGCCCAGTTCGTGCCCGTCCTGTCCCGCGTCGACGTGATCGTCGGCACCGTCACCGGCCCGGTGGCGTCCCGCGACGCCTTCACGGCGCCGGACACCCGGGTGGTCAAGTCCTTCGAGGTGTCGCGCGACTCGGCGAGGCTGTCGGTGACGTACCCGCTCGGCCGCCTGGACAAGCCGTTCTACCTGCGCCTGCGCGGCACGGACGGCAAGCGCACGCAGCCGGGCCCGCTGGGCGCGGCGATCGACCCGGCCGGCCCGAAGCTCGACGTGATCGGCGACGCCGACCCCTGGGGCGACCTGTGGTTCTACACCAACCCGATCTGGGTCCTGCCCAGGTGATGATCGACGACCTGCCGGTGATCGGGGTGAGCCTGACACACCCCGACACCGTGCTGCGCCGCACATTGGCCGGTGGAAACGGGGGCGATTTCCGTCGGCGGTCACCGGTAGGTTAATGCTCCTGATCGATGCCTCGGGGGTGGTGATGGTCGACCAGAGCGCGGGCGACGCCGTCAGCAGGTCGGTGTGGGGCGAGTTCACCGGCGGGATGCGGGGCCGTTGGGACCAGCGCCGGGCCATCCTCCGGTTACTGCTCGGCGGAGGGCCGGCCCTGGTCGGCGGCGCCGTCCTCCTGCAGATCATCGCGGGCCTGCTGCCCATCGGCTTCGTGCTCGCCACCGCCGGGGTCATCGCCGGCGTCCCCGCCGCGGTGGAGGGCGGCGTCGACTCGTCGGCCTGGCAGCAACTGCGCGACCACCTGATCACCGCCGCGGCGCTGTTCTTCGCCATCCAGCTGTTGCTGCCGGTGCAGGCGTTCCTCGGCGAGGTGCTGCGCCGGCGGCTCGACGACCGGGTCCGCGACCGGCTGATGGCCGACTCGTTCGCCGGGCCGAGTGTCGCCGTACTCGAGGATCCGGAGGTGCTCGACCAGGCCGCCGACGGCGTCAACATGCTGCGCATGACGGCCTGGACACCCGGCGCCGCCTGCGCGGGCTTCATCGCGCTGCTCTCACGCTATCTGCAGACCGTCGCGGCCGCGGTCGTCGTCGCCGTCGTGTACGAGTGGTGGGCCGGCGCGGCCGTGCTGCTGGCCGGGCTGGTCATCCGGTTCGGGTACCGGGTCGGCCTCTCCGTCTTCGGCCGGATCTTCATGACGCACCAGCGGGTCCGGCGGCGTCGCTTCTACTTCCGCGATCTGCTCTTCACCGCCGACGCGGCCAAGGAGATCCGCGTCTTCGGCCTCCTCGGCTGGGTGGGCGAGCGCTACTCGGACGCGTTCATGGCCAGCTCGGTGCCGGTCTGGCAGCAGCGTCGCCGCATCTTCTACGGGCCGTACGTGCTCTACACCCTCACGGCGTTCGTGCTGCTCGGCGGCGTGCTGGCCGCCGTGGCGCGGGCGTCGGCCACCGGCGTGCTCGGCGTCGGCGCGTTCATGATCGTGATGCAGGCGGCGCTCTCCTCGATCCGGATCGGTGCGTTCATCGCGGAGTCCGACGTGCAGACCGAGTACGGCATGAACGCGCAGCAGGCGCTGACCCGGCTCGGCGAGCTGACCCTGGCGGCCGCCGACCCGGGCGGCAGCGAGACGCCGCCGGCCGAGCTGCCGATCCGGGAGATCCGGTTCGAGCGGGTGACCTTCCGGTACGCCCCGGACGCGCCACCCGTGCTCGACGGGCTGGACCTCGTCATTCCCGCTGGTGCCTCGCTGGCGATCGTCGGCCTCAACGGTGCCGGCAAGACGACGCTGGTCAAGCTGCTCGCCCGCCTCTACGAGCCCGAGTCGGGGCGGATCACCGCCGACGGCGTCGACATCCGCACCTTCGACGGCGCGGCCTGGCAGCGCAAGGTCGCCGCGATCTTCCAGGACTTCGTCCACTTCGAACTTCCGGTCCGCGACAACGTCGGCTTCGGCGCCGGCGGCCTGCAAGACGACGAGCCCATCGAGGAGGCGCTGCGCCGGGCCGGCGCGCTCGAGTTCGTGGCAGAGCTTCCCGCCGGGCTCGACACCCCGCTGTCCCGGCAGTACACGGACGGTGCCGAACTCTCGGGCGGCCAGTGGCAGCGCATCGCCATCGCGCGGGCGCTGATCGCGGTCGAGAGCGGCGCCAGGGTGCTCGTCCTCGACGAACCGACGGCGAGCCTGGACGCGCGCGCCGAGGTGGCCTTCTTCGAGCGGTTCCTCGACCTGACCAGCGGGGCGACCAGCCTGGTGATCTCGCACCGGTTCTCCACCGTACGCCGGGCGGACCGGATCGCGGTCCTGGAGCACGGCAGGGTGACCGAGACCGGCACCCACGACGGGCTGCTCGCCGCCGGCGGCCGTTACGCGGAGCTGTTCATGCTGCAAGCCGCCCGTTTCGCCGAGGACGAACCGTCCGGCGACGACGATCTGGTCGAGGAGACCGCCGATGCGTGACCTGTGGCTCGGCATCACCGGCGTGCTCGGCTCCTCCTGGAAGGCGAGCCGGGGACGGCTGCTGATCTCCGGCTTCCTGATGCTGCTCGGCAACGTGAGCGCGCCACTCATCGCCGTCTTCCTCGCCGTGGCCACCGACGCGACCCTCGCCGGGGACACCGATGCGGCGGTCTGGGCGGCGGTCGCGGTGGCGCTGGTCGCGCTGCTGAGCCTCACGATGGAGCACTTCGCCCACATCTTCTTCTTCGAGCTGGCCGACCTGCATCACCTGCGCGTCGAGCGGGAGATCGGCGACCTCGCACACGGCACGGCCGGGGTCGATCAGCACGAGCGGCGGGACTATGCCGACCGGATGGAGTTGCTGCGCAAGGAGAGCTGGGAGATAGCCAACGGCGTACAGAGCGTGCTCACCGCTGTCACGCTCTCCGCTCAGATCGTGCTGACCGCCGTACTGCTCGCCGGGGTCGAGCCGTGGCTGCTGCTGTTGCCCCTGTTCGCGGTGCCGCCGCTGATCGCGGGAAGGATCGGCGAGGCCCGGCTGGAACGCGCCGAGCTCGCGACGGCCGAGTCCCGGCGGCTCGGCTGGCATCTGCTCGAGCTGGCGGTCAGCCCGGCCGCCGCCAAGGAGATCCGCCTCTTCGGGCTGCAGGGGGTGCTGCGCCAGCGCCAGACCGCCGCACGCCGGGATGAGGAGGTTCCGCTACGCCGGGCCGAGCTGGCCGGGCTGGGCCTGCGGCTGATCGGCCAGATGATCTTCGCTATCGGGTACGTCGCCGCGGTGGTGATCGTGGTCCGCTCGGCGATCGCGGGTGAGCGCTCGGTCGGCGACGTGGTCCTGGTGATCACCCTCGCCGTGCAGACAAACGCACAGGCGGCCGGCGTCGTCGCGGTAGCGGGCGCCCTGCAGCGCAACGCCCGGGCCCTGGCGCGGGTGCGCTGGCTGCGCAGGGAGACCGAGCTGGCAGCCGACCCCGTCGTGGCGGACCAGCCGGTGCCGCCGGCGCTCCGTGCGGGGATCCGCTTCGACCGCGTGGCATTCCGCTACCCGGGCACCGAAGCCGACGTGCTGCGCGACGTGACCGTGCACATTCCGGCCGGCACCACGGTGGCGATCGTCGGCGACAACGGCGCGGGAAAGTCCACCCTGGTCAAGCTCCTGTCCCGCTTCTACCGGCCGACCTCGGGCGAGATCACCGTAGACGGCGTGGACCTCCGCCGCATCGATCCGGACCGGTGGCGGGAGCGCATCGCCGCGAGCTTCCAGGACTTCGTCAAGCTCGACGCGCCGGCCCGGGAGAGCATCGGCGTCGGCGACCTGCACCGGGCCGGCGACACCGGCGCGGTCCTCGAGGCGGTGCACCGCGCGGATGCGGAACTGGTTATCGACCGCCTGCCCCAGGGCCTGGATACCCACCTGGGCAAGGCCTATGAGGACGGCGAGGAGCTCTCCGGCGGCCAATGGCAACGAGTCGCGCTGAGCCGGGCGATGATGCGCGAGGAGCCGCTGCTCCTGCTCCTCGACGAGCCGACGGCGGCGCTGGACCCACTGACCGAACACGCCCTCTTCGAGCGCTACGCACAATCGGCCCGCGAGGTCGGCGCGCGCACGGGCGCCATCACGGTGCTGGTGTCCCACCGCTTCTCCACCGTCCGCATGGCCGACCTGATCCTGATGGTGGCGGACGGCGGCATCGCCGAGGCCGGCACCCACCAGGACCTGATGGCGAGAAACGGTCTCTACGCGGAGCTGTTCACCCTGCAGGCGGCCGCCTATCGCTGACGGTCGGACCATCACCGGTTCAGCGCGATCCAATAGCGCCGCACCGACACGTGCTCGAGATGGCGGATGCCCTCCAGGACGCCGCCGTTGCGTTCGATCGTCCGGGCCGAGGCGACGTTGTCCGCCAGGCACGGGATGAGGACCCGCTCCAGGCCGAGAGCGCGGGCCTCGCCGAGCATCTCGGCCAGCGCCCAGCCGGCCAGGCCGCGACGGCGCGCCGATGGCCGTACGCCGTAGCCGACGTGGCCGATGCCGTCGTCGAACCTGTGCCGCAGGTCGATCCCGCCGAGGACGCGGCCGTCCTCGACGATCCAGCGCGGTGAGCCGTGCTTCTCCTCCGGGCAGGGTTCCCCGGCCCGGTGGGTCAGGTGGAGGCGTCGGCGCACCCAGCCGGCGAAGCCCTCCGGTGAGTCCACGTCGTCGGCGGCGTTCAGGCCGAAGCCGTCCTCGTGCAGCCCGGGGCCCCATTCGTCGCGGCATTCCAGGAAGGCGGCGTGCAGGAGAACGGTCGGCTCGGTCAGTTCAGGCATGCGGCGACGGTAGCCAGCACCCGACCAGAGCGGCGAATTCGCATTAAGGGGTCCACGGTCCAGATTGCGCCGCAAACTGGGAAGGTGTTCAGGGAGGTACCTGAACGCCGTTTCTGGGTTTCCGCGGCCGATTCAGGGCCACTACCGGGCCAGCTCCCGACGAACCTCGCGCTCGACGACAAACGATTCGTGCTGCCGAAGGTGAGCTTGGTCATTGCCTTGGCCGCGGAGCGACCCTGTCAGGATGAGGGCATGCTTGTTGCCTTCTCCGTCACCCCGCTCGGCGCGGGCGAGTCCGTCGGTGACCTGGTGGCCGAGGCCGTCCGGGTCGTGCGGGCCTCCGGGCTGCCCAACCGCACCGACGCCATGTTCACCACCGTCGAGGGCGAGTGGGACGAGGTGATGGCCGTGGTCAAGCAGGCGGTCGACGCCGTCGCCGCGCACGCGCCGCGGGTGTCGGTCTCGCTCAAGGCCGACATCCGGCCCGGCGTCACCGACGCGCTGCACGCCAAGGTCGAGCACGTCGAGCGCCGGCTGGCGGAGCGGTGAGACGCCTGGTCATGTGGGACATCGACAACACGTTGCTGCGCGGCGGCGGGGTCGCGGCCCAGGCCTGGCGTGCCGCGTTCACCGCGGTCACCGGCGTCGAGTGGCGGGCCACGCCGAACTTCGGCGGGCGGACCGACCTCGACATCTGCGCCGAGGTCTTCGCCACGCACGGCGTCACCGACTGCACGCCGGAGCGGTTCTTCGCCCGCTACGTCGAGGAGGTGCACGTCTCGCGGCACCTCTTCGCCGAGCAGGGCGCGCTGATGCCGGGCGTGCGGGCCGCGCTCGACGAGCTCGGCGCGCGCGGCGACGTGGTGCAGACGCTGGTCACCGGCAACGTGCCGCAGGTGGCCGCCGCCAAGGTCGCCGCGTTCGGCCTCGCCGCGGACTTCGATACGGAGATCGGCGGCTACGGCACCGACGACAGCGTGCGGGCCACGCTGGTGCGGCGGTGCCGGCAGCGGGCCGAGGCCAAGTACGGCGAGCGCTTCCGGGCCGTGGTGATCGGCGACACCCCCCACGACGTGACGGCGGCGCTGGCCAACGACGCGCTGGCCATCGGGGTCGCCACCGGCTCGGCCAGCATGGCCGAGCTGGCGCTGGCCGGCGCGCACGCCGTGCTACCGGACCTGTCCGACGTGGACGCCGCGGTCGCGGTCATCACAGGCTAGGCGGGGCCACCGGGTTGGGGATCGCCCCGCCGAAGCGGCGGTCGCGCTTGGCGTAGAGCTCGCAGGCGTACCAGAGGTGGCGGCGGTCGAAGTCCGGCCAGAGCGTGTCGAGGAAGACCAGCTCCGCGTACGCCGACTGCCAGAGCAGGAAGTTCGAGGTGCGCTCCTCGCCGGAGGGGCGCAGGAACATGTCCACCTCGGGGATCTCCGGGTGGTACAGGTACCGCGCGATCGTCTTCTCGTTGATCTTGTCGGCCTTGAGCCGGCCCGCCACCACGTCGCGGGCGATCGCCGCCGCCGCGTCCGCGATCTCCGCCTGGCCGCCGTAGTTCACGCAGAACTGCAGGGTCAGCTTGGAGTTGCCCTTCGACATCTCCTCCGCCGTCTGCAGCTCCGAGATCACGCTCTTCCACAGCCGGCCCGCGCGGCCCGACCACACCACCCGGACGCCCAGGTCGACCAGCTGGTCACGGCGCCGCCGGATCACGTCGCGGTTGAAGCCCATCAGGAAGCGGACCTCCTCCGGCGAACGCTTCCAGTTCTCCGTGGAGAACGCGTACGCCGAGAGGTAGGGGATGCCGAGCTCGATCGCGCCCTCGATGGTGTCGAAGAGCGAATACTCGCCCTGCTCGTGGCCCTTGGTGCGGGACAGGCCGCGCTCCTTGGCCCAGCGGCCGTTGCCGTCCATCACGACCGCGACGTGCTTCGGGATCGCGCCGGCCGGCAGGGCCGGCGGGCGGGCTCCGGAGGTGTGCGGAGTTGGCGGACGCGTCACGAGGTGCTCTCCCGTCGATCGACCAGTGGCAGCGCGCGCAGGTTGCGCTCCATGTGCCACTGCAGGTGTGCTGCCACCAGCCCGCTGCACTCGCGGCGTACCGGTGGCTCGGTGGCGTCGGCGACCTCCCAGTCGCCGCTGGTCAGGGCCGCCATCAGGGCTATCGTCGCCGGTGCCGGGTGTGCCGCGCCGGGCGGGCGGCAGTCGGGGCAGACCGAGCCGCCCGCGGGCACCGAGAACGCGCCGTGCCGCCCGGGCGTGCCGCAGACCGCGCACTCGGCCAGCGCGGGCGCCCAGCCCGCGAAGTTCATCCCGCGCAGCAGGTAGGCGTCCAGGACCAGGCTGGTCGCGTGCTCGCCCGCCGCGAGGGCCTTGATCGCGCCGAGGGTGAGCTGGAACAGCCGCAGGGCCGGCTCCCGCTCGACCGGGGAGAGCCGCTCGGCGGTCTCGGCGATGGCGCTGGCCGCGGTGTAGCGGGGGTAGTCGCCGAGGAACCGCTTGCCGAAGAGCGTCACGGCCTCGACCTGGCTGACCGAGTGCAGGCCGCTGCCCAGCCCTTCCGGCGAGCCGGCGAGCTGCAGGTCGATGTGGCCGAACGGCTCGAGCCGGGCGCCGAAGCGCGACGTCGTGCGGCGCACGCCGCGGGCCACCGCGCGCAGCCGGCCGTGCCGGCGGGTCAGCAGGGTGATGATCCGGTCGCTTTCGCCCAGTTTCTGCACGCGCAGGACCACCGCGTCGTCGCGGTAGAGCTGGCGGCGGTATCCGGCGGGCACGGACGCCATTCTGCCCCCTGGGTACGACCGACCCTGACCCGGATCTCAGGGTCTTCTCGGGGCTGCCTCAGTGGGAGGACCGATAGCGCCCGTACGGTGGCGCGCCCTAGCGTCAGGGGCATGACCCCGACTCTCGCCCGGCGCACCGGCGCCATCGCCCTGATCTCCGCGACCGCGGCCGCCCTGGCCGGGTGCGGCGCCGGGGTGGGTGCGCGGCTGACCTACGACGACACCGAGAAGGTGAAGGTCTCCGAGATCGTCCTGAGCGGCGGCAGCGGGAACGTCACCGTGTCGACGGCCCCGATCAACGAGACCCGGATCAAGCGGGTCGTGCGCACCGGCGGCTCCGCCGACCCGCAGGCCTCGTACCGGCTGGACGGCACGGTGCTGAGCATCGACACGCGCTGCGGCGACCGCTGCAACGTCTCGTACGAGATCCAGGCGCCGGCCGGGGTGCGCGTGCACGGCAAGCTCGGCGACGGCGACATCAGCCTGACCGACGTCGGCACCGCGGAGGTCACCGTCGGCTCGGGCAACGTCGAGATCGACGGGGCGAGCGGCGCGGTGTCGGTCAAGTCCGGCTCCGGCGACATCGCCGTCACCGACCTGCACGGCGCGGTCACGCTGGTGGCCGGCTCCGGCAACGTCGAGGCGCGCGGGCTCGCGGGCGGCGCGGCGGTCCGGGCGCAGGCCTCGTCCGGCGACGTCGAGGTCGAGCTGGCCGAGGCCGGCCCGGTGACGGCGCGGGCGGGCAGCGGAAACGTGGAGCTGGTGGTGCCGGACGGCAAGTACCAGGTGAAGGCGCAGACCGGGTCGGGCGACGAAGAGCTGATCGGCGTGACCGACGACCCGAGCGCGAAGATCCTGCTGGACGTGCAGACCGGCAGCGGCGACGTGACGATCACGACTATCCCGGGGGCGTAGGCGCCGGCTCCGAGCGGAAGTCGGCCGGGTCCCGCTCGCGCCGCGACAGCCAGACGAACGGCAGCGCGAGCGCGGACAGCCCGGCCGACAGCAGGTACGAGAACGGGTAGCCCCAGACGTCGGCGGAGCGGCCGAGCACCGGCTGGCTCACCACCCCGCCGACCGACGCCATCAGCGAGTCGAGGGACAGGACGGTCGCGCGCTGCCGCGACGGGATCATGCCGTTCAGGTAAGCCTGCCGCACGGGCTGCGCCGACGCGCCGACCAGCCCCCAGAGCACCACCAGCACCAGCACCACCCAGAAGTTCGGGATCAGCCCGACCAGCAGCACCACGACGACGTTCAGGCCGAGGGTGACCAGCAGCACCGAGGTGCGCCGGACGAAGACCCGCCGCAGGAACGGCGCGACCAGCCCGCCGACGATCTGCGCGGCCGCGAGCAGCGCCGCCGTCATGCCGACGATCCCGTACGCGGTGTCGTCGCCCCACAGCTCGAGCAGGTACGGCTGGAGCGCGTACCAGACGTAGATCGTGACGCCGCCGGTGAAGGGCGCGGCGAGCATGAGCCAGCGCACCGGCCGGACCCGCAGCCCGAAGCGCACCGAGTCGCCGGCGATGCCGCGGATCTCCCCGCGGAAGCCGGCGCCGCGCGCTCGGGTGAATCCGAGGTCGCGCATCAGCAGCGCGGCCACCACGAACATCACCGCCAGCACGCATGCGCGCAGCAGGTAGGGCGCGCCGAGCCCGGCGAACTGCGCGAGGTAGCCGCCGCCGGCCGCGCCGACCAGCATGCCGGCGCCGGTGAACACCTGCCCGCGCGCGAAGACCGCGTCGAGGCCGCCGGAGTACCCGGTGGCGCGCAGGGCGTCGACCAGCCAGGCCTCGGTGGCGCCGGAGAAGAACGTGAAGCCGAGGCCGATCAGGGCGGACGACACCGCCCAGGCCCAGAACGGCCCGTCGAGGTTCCAGAGCCACAGGTACAGCACCGTGGTAAGTGCGAGCGTCACCGTGCCGAGCAGGTAGGACGCCCGGCGGCCCCACCAGTCCGCGACGACCCCGGTCGGCACCTCGAAGATCACCATGCCGGCGGTGAAGAACGCGTTCGCGGCGAACGCCTCGAAATTGTTCAGCCCGGCGTCGAGCAGGAACAGCGTGTTGACGCCCCAGATGAGCGAGGCGGCCAGGGTGTTGCCGAGGCTGAGCCCGTAATACGTACGCCGGACCAGCGCGGCCGTGAACGTCATGTACGCACGGTCTCACCCACCGCGGCCCGTTGGCCCGCCTGGATCGGGGGAATCGCCGGGGAGACCGGCGCCTCGGCCGGCCGGCGGGTACGCCCGCCCGGCACGAGCACCGGCACGCGCCCGGCGGCGAAGTCCTCGACCCAGCCGAAGAGCAGCACGGCCAGGCTGACGAGCGCGACGATCACCACGAACCGCCAGCCGATGCCGACCGCGCCGCGCACCGGCAGGCCGTGCGCCTCCCCGATCTTGGTGACGGCCACGATGATCGGTACGTGCCAGAGGTAGATCGTCAGCGCCCGGGCGTTGAGGATCGTGACCAGCCGCCGGGGGCGCGCCGCGGTCGCGGCCGGCGCGAAGCCGAGCACGATCAGCACGAACGCGGCGGACCACAGCGCGTTGCCCAGCGGGATGTCGTTGAGGTCGTACCCGCGCGGCCCGGGATGGGTGGCGACCCAGGCCGCGCCGAGCGTGGCCAGCCCCGCCGCGAGGCCGACCAGGCGCCGTCGCGGTATCCGGCGCAGCATGCCGTCGTGGTGCGCGAAGCCGAGCAGCCACGCGCCGCCGTAGAGGGCCATGTCGCGCACGATCGCGTGCGGCGTCAGCCCGGCGAACGTGATGACGGCCAGCGCGGTGTAGGGCACCGCGACGGTCAGCTTCGGGAAGCGGCGGAAGACCGGCAGGGCGAGCGGCGACAGCAGCACGAACCAGAGGAAGTCGCGCAGGTACCAGGTGGCGCTCAGCGCCATCGAGCCCCAGCCGTTCGCGGGCGGGTCCTGGATCGGGAAGGCCCAGTAGAGGACCTTCCAGTCCCAGGCCAGCCCGGTGAACAGCATCGCGGGCACGGCGATCGCCGACATGGCCCAGAGCGAGGGCAGCAGCCGGCGCAGGCGGCGCTCGACGGCGAGCGGCCCGCAGCGGTCGATCGAGGCGGCCATCAGCGAGCCGGCCAGCGCGAACATCACCGTCATCGCGGGGAAGGCGATGGTGAGCGCGACCCAGCCGGTCGAGTGGTACACGACCACCCGGGCGATCGCGATCGCCCGCAGCAGGTCCAGATACCGATTCCGCATAGCCTAAAGGGCTATCGAAATAACCTCGACAAAGCAAACCAAACGGTCACAGCGTGAGATGACACACAATATGGATTAAAATCCCAACTTTCGGAGCTGCTTGGGATCCCGCTGCCATTCCTTGGCGATCCGGACGTGCAAGTCCAGGTAGACCTTGCGGCCGAGCAGCTTCTCGATCTCGGCCCGCGCCCGGGTGCCGACGTCCTTGAGCCGGGCGCCCCTGGTGCCGATCACGATCGACTTCTGGCTGTCCCGCTCGACGAAGAGGTTGGCGTAGATCTTGGTGGTCCGGCCCTCGACGATCATCTCCTCGACCAGGACGGCGATCGAGTGCGGCAGCTCCTCCCGCACGCCCTCGAGCGCGGCCTCGCGGACCAGCTCGCCGATGAGCACCTGCTCGGGCTCCTCGGTGAGCACGTCGTCCGGATAGAGCGGCGGCGACTCGGGCAGGCGCTTGACGATCACGTCGACCAGCGTCTCCACCTGGTGCCCGGAGACGGCGCTGACCGGCACGATGTCGGCGAAGTCGTAGAGCTTGCTGACGTCGATCAGCCGCTTCGCCAGCGTCGCCGGATCGACCAGGTCCACCTTGGTCACGACGGCGATGACGGTGGCCTTGAGCTCGGCGATCTCGGACGAGATGAACCGGTCACCGGCGCCGACGGGCTCGTCCGCGGGGAAGCAGACCCCGATGACGTCGACCTCGCTCCAGGTCTCCCGGACCAGGTCGTTGAGGCGCTCGCCGAGCAGCGTCTTCGGCCGGTGCAGGCCGGGGGTGTCGACCAGGACGAGCTGTGCGTGCTCCTGGTGCAGAATGCCGCGGATGATGTGCCGGGTGGTCTGCGGCTTGTTCGACGTAATAGCGATCTTCTGACCGATGATCGCATTCGTCAGGGTGGATTTGCCGGCGTTGGGCCGTCCGACAAAACACGCAAATCCGGCACGGTAGGTGGTATCGACGGTCTCGGCCCGGCTTGCGGCCTTGTGCCGGTGCTTCTTTCTCTCTTCCGTACGCGCGCTCGGCGCACCGTCGGAAGCCCGTGGCCCCTGGCTCAGCTCCCCCCGGGGTGAGCCACTCCCGCCCGGCGTCCGGGCGCCGGCCGCGCGCGGTTTCCCGCCACCGGACCGGCCCGCGGCCGGACCACCGGACCGGCCCGCGGCCGCGGGCTTCGCCGCGCCGCCCCGGCCCGCGCCACCAGCTGCCGCGCCGCCCGCGGCCGCGTCAACCTGCTCGCGGCGCGCGGCCCGGCGCTCCTGGCGCCGCAGCTCGTTACGCTCGCCGGCCGTCGGCCGCCGCTCCCCCGCCGCGGCCTCGCCGGCCCGCACCGGCCGAGCCTCGCCGCCGGCACCCTGCGCACGCCCAGGCCGCTCCGACCGGGCGTCCCCGCCCCGCCCCGCACCCTGGTCACGCCCGGACCGGACCGGCCGCGCCTCACCGTCCTTGCCGACCCTCTTCGGCCGGGCGTCGCCGCGCCCCGTGCCCTGGCGAACCGGCCGCGCCTCGCCGTCCTTGCCGACCCTCTTCGGCCGAGCCTCGCCGTCCTTGCCGACCTTCTTCGGCCGGGCGTCGCCGCCGCGGCCCGCGGCCTGCGCCCGCGCCGGACGCCCCTCGCGCTTCTCCGGCGTCACGCCGTCACCGTGCCCAGCAGGGCGCCGGTCGGGGCCGCCACGTGGATCGGCGCGTCCATGGCCAGGTCCCGGACCGCCGCCTGCCCGGCGCCGTCGAGCGTCGGCGCCTCGGTCACCACCGCGGCCGCCTCCAACGTCGTCGCGCCCGCCGCCACCGCCGAGGCGACCGCGAGCTGCAGGGCCGTGATCGACAGGCTGGGCAGGGCGACGCTCGCGGCCGCGTAGGTGCGGCCGTCCTGGTCGCGTACGGATGCGCCCTCGGCCGCGCCCACCCGGGCGCGGGCGCCGCGGGCCAGGGTGACCAGCTTCGCGTCCTCGGCGCTGAGCTCGCCCTCGGCGGGGTTGACGGCGGATCCGGCGGGGATGGTCTGGTCAGGCATCGGCGTGCTGTCTTTCCTCGTTCTCGGGGGCTTTCGCTTCTTTGTCACTGTTGTCCGGACCGCCGCGGCGCACCAGCACCGAGTCGATCCGGTTGCGGCGGCCGACCGTGCCCTCCGCGATCAGGTGCAGGCCGCACACGTCGACCGACGCCCCCGGGATCGGCACCCGGCCGAGCGTCTGCGCGAGCAGGCCGCCGACCGTCTCGACCTCGTCGGCCGGCAGCTCGACGCCGAACAGGTCGCCGAGGTCCTCGATCGGCAGCCGCGCGGTCACCCGCACCGACCCGTCCTCGAGATGTTCGATGGGCGGGTGCTCGACGTCGTACTCGTCGGTGATCTCGCCGACGATCTCCTCGAGGATGTCCTCGATGGTGACCAGCCCGGCCGTTCCGCCGTACTCGTCGACGACGATGACCAGGTGGGTGCGCGCCGCCTGCATCTCCGACAGCAGGTCGTCGACCGGCTTGGACTCCGGCACGAAGGTCGCCGGGCGCATCAGCTCGGCGACCGGGGAGGCCGAGGCCGCCGGGTCGCCGTTCTGGGTGCTGCGCACCACGTCCTTGAGGTAGAGCACGCCCAGCACGTCGTCGACGCTCTCGCCGATCACCGGGATGCGGGAGAAGCCGGAACGCAGGAAGAGGTAGAGCGCCTGCTGCAGCGTCTTGGCCGCCTCTATCCACACCATCTCGGTGCGCGGCACCATCACCTCGCGGGCGATGGTGTCGCCGAGCGCGAAGACCGAGTGGATCATTTCGCGCTCGCCGTGCTCCACGACGCCGCGCTGCTCGGCCAGGTCGACGAGCTCCCGCAGCTCCACCTGGCTGCCGAACGGCCCCTCGGGGAAGCCCTTGCCGGGCGTCACCGCGTTACCGATCAGGATCAGCAGCGACGCGAGCGGGTTCAGCGCGCGGCCGAGCCAGCGCACCAGCGGGGCGGTCGCCCGCCCGACCGCGTACGCGTGCTGGCGCCCGAGCGTGCGCGGCGCGACGCCGACCACGACGAAGCTGACCAGCGTCATCGCGCCGGCCGTGACCAGGGCGGCGCGCCAGCCGACGCCCCAGCTGTCCACCGCGACCAGCGCCACCAGGGTGGTCGCGGTCAGCTCGCAGAGCAGCCGGAGCAGCAGCAACAGGTTGAGGTGGCGCACCACGTCGCCGGCCACCGCCGTCAGCGCGGCGGCACCGCGCCGGCCCTCGCGCTCCATCTCCGCGGCGCGCGCCGGCGAGACGGTGGCCAGCGCGGCGTCGGTCATCGACGCCAGGCCGGCGAGGAGGACCAGGACCACCGCGTAGATGATCAGTTGCAGGTCAGGCAGGCCGGCGGTGTGGCCCGCCGCGAGTAACGACGGCTCCACGGGGATCAGCCGGCCCGCCGTCCGGAGCGCCAGCTCTGCAGCAGCCGGGCCTGCAGCGCGAACATCTCGCGCTCCTCCTCGGGCTCGGCATGGTCGTAGCCGAGCAGGTGCAGCACCCCGTGCACGGTGAGCAGGTGCAGCTCGTCCGCGGCGGAGTGCTCCGCCGCGGCGGCCTGCTTCGCCGCGACCTCGGGCGCGAGCACGATGTCGCCGAGCAGCGCCGGCTCCCCGGTGCCGGACTCGCCGGGCCCGTGGTCGACGCTGCCCTCGTCCATCGGGAACGCGAGCACGTCGGTCGGGCCGTCGCTGCCCATCCACCGCAGGTTCAACTCGGCCATGTAGTCGATGTCGACCAGCAGGATGGAAAGCTCGGCGAGGGGGTTGACCCCCATCTCCTCGAGCGCGTGCCGGGCCACCGCCAGGATCGCGTCGGTGTCGACGTCGACTCCCGACTCGTTGGCGATCTCGATGGACATGTAGTGCTTTACCCCTTATCAGCGCCGGCGATTCGGGCGTCCGCCGCTGGCGGCGCGCCCCTGCACGGCATGGACGGACTGCGTGGCCTGCTGTTCCTGCTCGGCGTCGAACCGGGCGTACGCGTCGACGATCTCGGCGACCAGCCGGTGCCGGACCACGTCGGAGCTGGACAGCTCCGCGAAGTGCACGTCCTCGACGTCGCGCAGGATCTCCCGGACGACCCGGAGCCCGCTGCTCGTGCCCCCGGGCAGGTCGACCTGCGTGACGTCACCGGTCACCACGATCTTCGCACCGAAGCCCAGCCGGGTCAGGAACATCTTCATCTGCTCGGGCGTCGTGTTCTGCGCCTCGTCGAGAATGATGAACGCGTCGTTCAACGTCCGACCCCGCATGTAGGCCAAGGGGGCCACCTCGATCGTGCCGGCCTGCATCAGGCGCGGGATCGACTCGGGGTCGAGCATGTCGTGCAGGGCGTCGTAGAGCGGCCGCAGGTACGGGTCGATCTTCTCGTTGAGCGTGCCGGGCAGAAAGCCGAGCCGCTCGCCGGCCTCGACGGCCGGGCGGGTGAGGATGATCCGGCTGACCTGCTTGGCGGTCAGGGCCTGCACGGCCTTGGCCATGGCCAGGTAGGTCTTGCCCGTGCCGGCCGGCCCGATGCCGAACACGATCGTGTTCTCGTCGATGGCGTCGACGTAGCGCTTCTGACCCAGCGTCTTGGGGCGGATGGTCTTGCCGCGCCGGGAGAGGATGTTGAGGGTGAGCACCTCGGCGGGGCGCTCGGCGGTGTTCTGCTCGAGCATCGCGACGGTGCGGCGGACGGCGTCGACGCTCAGCGTCTCGCCCTTCTCGGTCAGCTCGATCAGCTCGGAGAAGAGGCGCTCCGCGGTAGCGTTGTCGGCGGGCGCGCCGGTGATGGTGATCTCGTTGCCGCGGACGTGCACGTCGCTGGCGAGGATGCGCTCGATCAGCCGCAGAATCTCGTCCTTGGCGCCGAGCAGATTCACCATGATCTTGGGGTCGGAGACCGAGATCCTGGTCTGCACCCGAGCGGCGGCGTTGCTGGAATCGGTGCCGGTCATAGGGCGGCCGTGAGGCCTACGCCACCTGCTCTCTTTCTCGTCCCCGCCGATGATCGGCGGCCCGCCTGAGGATCGTGCCATCGTATCCGGTCGGCGCCTTCGACGCCGAGGCCATTATCGGCGGGTCCGCCGCCGGTAGACGCCCGGGTCAGCCCGTGGAGACGACAACGCCGTCGAACCCCTCCTGCGCCCGGGTGAACCGGTAGGTCGCCCAGTGCATCCGGACCACCGTTCCGTCGGCGTCGCGGGTCAGCCGCAGCAGCTCGCCGGCCTCGCGCCCGGAGACCGTGCGGAGCAGGTCCGGCTGGTCGGGCAGCGGCCGGAAGATCGACGGCGGCCGGTCCGCCGGGGCGTCGGCGGCGCGGGACTGCAGGGCGCCGTCATGCCAGCTGAAGAAGTGCTGGAAGCCCTCGCCCCACCACGGCCCGAGCACCGACCGGTACGCCTCGGGCGCGGCCCGGCCGGGCGACCAGGGCCGGATCTCGGCGGGGTCGGCCTCGACCGCGAGCCCGAGCAGCTCGTGCACCAGCTCGTTGATCTCCACGGCCGTTCCGGACGAGGCGAGCACCGCCGCGCCGAGCGCGCCCGGGTTGCCCTCGCCGCCCCGGCGGCCGTACACGCCGGCCAGGAAGCCGGGCATGGCGCCGTCGTGCCCGATGTGCATCACCCGGTTGCCCTGCGGCATCAGGATCAGCCCGAGGCCGAAGCCGGCGGCCCAGAGCGTCTCGTCGGTGGTGGTCTGCGGCCAGTACATCTCGGCGACCGTCTCGGGCGCGAGCACCCGCGCGCCCGGGTCGACGGTCTCCGGGCCGGTCAGGAACGCGGCCCAGCGGGCCATGTCGCCGGCGGTGCTCCAGAGCTGCGCCGCGGGCCCGGCGCCGCCGAGGTCCAGCTGCGGCTCGGGCCGGGCCGCGTCGGAGTACCGGTCGACCAGGTAGCCGACGACGGCGGCGCCGGTCGGCTCGACCGTGGTGGCGGACAGGCCGAGCGGTTCGAGGACGCGCTCGCGCAGCACGCCGGCCCAGGTGCCGCCGCGCAGCCGGGCCACCAGCTGCCCCAGCACGGCCAGGGCCAGGTTGGAGTAGTGGTAGCGGCGGTTGTTGGGCAGCACCCGCTCGGCCAGCGCCAGGTCGGCGAGCAGTCCGGCGTCGTCCGGCGCGACCAGCAGGTCCCAGACGTCGCCGTGCGGCTCGCGCTGCAGGCCCGCGGTGTGCGACAGCAGCCGGCGGATGGTCGCGCCGCCGTGCGCGGGCACGTCCAGGTGCGCGGAGACCGGGTCGTCCAGGTCCAGCAGGCCGTCGTCGCGGGCCTGCATGACCAGTACGGCGGTGAACGTCTTGGTGACCGAGCCGATCCGGAACCGGCTCTCCGCGTCCAGCGGGTGTCCGGGGTTGCCCGAGTTGCCGACGGTGCAGGTCCAGACGCCGCGGTCGGGCCGGTGCAGCGCGACCGAGAGCGCCGGCACCCGGGCCTCGGCCTGTACCCGGCGCACCGCGCGCTCCAGGCGCTGCTGTGGCGTCACCGGGACACCATCGGGCCCAGCGGCCGGCCGCCGAGCACGTGTGCGTGCACGTGGAAGACCTCCTGGCCGCCGTTGGCGCCGCTGTTGAAGATCAGCCGGAAGCCGTCGGCGAGCAGGCCCTCGGCCTCGGCCACCGCGGCGGCCGCGGCCAGCACGTCGGCGGCGGCCCGCGGATCGGCGTTGGCGACGGCGGCGACGTCACCGTGATGCGCCTTGGGGATCACCAGGACGTGCACCGGCGCCTTCGGGTCGATGTCGCGGAAGGCGAGCGTGGTGTCGGTCTCGTGCACGACGGTCGCCGGGATTTCTCCGGCGACGATGCGGCAGAACAGGCAGTCGTTGTCCACCCGGAAGATCCTAGAGTGAGCTGATGACAGGACGGGCGATCCTCGTGACCGGTTCCTCCCGCGGCATCGGGCGGGCGATCGCCGCCCGCTTCGCCGCGGACGGCGACCGCGTGGCAGTGCACCACCGCGACTCCGCCGGGCTGGCCGAGCAGCTGGCGGCCGAGCTGCCCGGCGCGGGCCACGTCGTGGTCCAGGCCGACCTGGCGGACCCCGCCGCGGTACGCGCCATGGTCGACGACGCGGCCGCGCGGCTCGGCGGGCTGGACGTGCTGGTCAACAACGCGGGCGTCTTCGGGCCGATGGAGCGACCGCACCCGGTCTTCGGCGGCGGCTACGACGAGTGGCAGGCGACCTGGCGCGACACGTTCGACGTCAACCTGTTCGGCGCGGCGAACGCGGCGTGGGCGGCGGCGCAGCACATGCGCGAGCGCGGCGGCCGGATCGTCAACGTCTCGTCGCGGGGCGCGTTCCGGGGCGAGCCGGGCCAGCCCGCGTACGGCGCCAGCAAGGCGGCGCTGAACTCGATGGCGCAGTCGCTGGCGGTGGCGCTGGCGCCGTACGGGATCGGGGTGGCCTGTGTCGCGCCCGGTTTCGTCGAGACGGACATGACGAACGAGCACCTCAAGTCGGAGCGGGGCGAGGCGGTCCGGGCGCAGAGCCCGTTCAACCGGGTGGCCCGGCCGGCGGAGATCGCGAGCGCGGTGCACTGGCTGGCGTCGAGCGAGGCGGAGTGGGCGTCGGGAACGATCATCGACCTGAACGGCGCCTCGTACCTGCGCACGTAAGATCACCGGAGCCGATTGATGGGAGCGCTTCCATGGACGACCTGCTGGCCCGGTTGACCCTCGAGGAGAAGGTGTCGCTGCTGGGCGGACAGGACTTCTGGTCCCTGCCCGCGATACCGCGGATCGGGCTGCGCTCGCTGGTGATGTCCGACGGCCCGATCGGCGTGCGCGGCACCGGCTGGGCGCCGCAGGACCCGTCGATCGCGCTGCCCAGCCCGACCGCGCTCGCCGCCACCTGGGACACCGAGCTGGCCCGGCGGGCCGGGCGGCTGCTCGGCCAGGAGTCCCGGCGCAAGGGCGTGCATGTGCTGCTCGGCCCGACGGTCAACCTCCAGCGCACCCCGTTCGGCGGGCGGCACTTCGAGTGCTACTCGGAGGATCCGCTGCTCACCGGCGAGATCGGGGCGGGCTTCGTGGAGGGCGTTCAGGAGCACGGCGTCGGCACGACGGTCAAGCACCTGGTGGGCAACGACTTCGAGACCGACCGGATGACCGTCGACGTGCGCATCGACGAGCGGGCGCTGCGGGAGGTCTACCTCGCGCCGTTCGAGCGGATCGTCGCGGCGGGCGGCTGGGGCGTGATGAGCGCGTACAACGGGGTGAACGGGCTGTCGATGGCCTCGAACGGGCGGCTGCAGTCGGAGGTGCTCAAGGGCGAGTGGGGCTTTGACGGCGTCGTGGTCTCCGACTGGCGGGCCGCCCGGTCGACCGTCGGCGCGGCGCTCGGCGGCCTCGATGTCGCCATGCCGGCCCTGGAGAACCCGTGGGGTGACCGGCTGGTCGCGGCCGTGCGCGCCGGCGAGGTGCCCGAGGAGGTCGTGGACGACAAGGTACGCCGGGTGCTGCGGCTGGCCGCCCGCGTCGGCCTGCTCGAGGGCACTCCCCCGGCCGTGCCGACGCCGCCGGCGGACCTGGACGGCGCCGCCGTGGCGCACGAGATCGCGGCCCGCTCCTTCGTGCTGGCCCGCAACGAGCACTTCACGCTGCCGCTGGAGGCGGTGGCGCTGACGAAGGTGGCGGTGATCGGCGCGCTGGCCACGGACGCGCGGGTGCTCGGCGGCGGCAGCGCCCAGGTGACCCCGCCGTACGTGATCTCGCCGCTGGACGGCCTCGGCCGGGCACTGTCCGGAGTGGACGTCGAGTACGCGATCGGCACCGACCCGCGACCGTTCCTGCCGGCGCTGCCGCTGGCCGCCTCGGTCGAGCTGACCGGCGCCGGCTACCGGTTCGGCGTCGAGACCACCGCCGTGCGCTGGATCGGCGACCTGCCCGGCGGTACCGACCCGGCCCGGGTGACCGGCGTGGAGCTGCGCACCACGTTCACGCCGGAGGACGGCGGCGAGCACACGTTCGCGGTGTCCGGCTTCGGCGCCTTCGACCTGTGGGTCGGCGGCGAGCACCGCCAGATCGGCGCCCTGCACCCGCCCGGCGCCACCCGGGGCGACCTGCTGTTGTCGCCGCGCGAGCACCGGGAGGTCGTGTCGCTGAAGGCGGACGAGCCGGTCGAGATCGTGCTGCGGCAGACGATCGAGCCGGGCCTGGCGCACACGGTCAGCGCGACGCTGGGCCACCGCGGCCCGGGCGTCTCCGCGGAGAGCATGATCGCCGAGGCGGTGGAGCTGGCGGCCGAGGCCGACGTGGCGGTCGTCGTGGTGGGCACCACCGAGCAGGTCGAGTCCGAGGGCTTCGACCGCGTCTCGCTCGCGCTGCCGGGCAACCAGGACGAGCTGGTGGCCCGGGTGGCGGCGGTGAACCCCCGCACGATCGTGGTGGTGAACGCCGGCTCGCCGGTGCTGCTGCCGTGGGAGGACGACGTCGCCGCGGTGCTGCTGACCTGGTTCCCGGGCCAGGAGGCGGGCGCGGCGCTCGCCGACGTGCTGCTCGGCGTTCTCGAGCCGGGCGGGCGCCTGCCGACGACGTGGCCGCGCCGCGAGCACGACTGCCCGGTCCCCGCGGTGGCGCCCCGGGACGGCGCGGTCTCCTACGACGAGGGCGTGTTCATCGGCTACCGGGCCTGGCAGCGCTCGGGCAACACGCCCCTGTACGCGTTCGGCCACGGCCTCGGCTACACGACCTGGGAGTACGAGATGCTCGCGGTGTCGGCGACCGAGGCGCTGGTGACGCTGACGAACACCGGCGCCCGCTTCGGCACCGAGATCGTCCAGGTGTACGCGGAGCCGCAGGGCCCGCCGCCGGTCGGCGTCGGCCCGGCCGGGGTGGTGCCCGAGCGCCCGGCCAAGTGGCTGGCCGGCTTCGAGGCGGTGTCGGCCCATCCCGAGGAGACGGTGACCGTGCGGATCCCGCTGCCGCCGCGGACCTGGCAGGTCTGGGACTCCGGCTGGCACACGGTGCCGGGCACGTACGCGGTGACCGCGGCGCACGCGCTCGACGACCCGAGACTGACCGCGACGCTGGAGCTGTAGACACGCCGATGGGCCACGACCGTCCGCCGGTCGTGGCCCATCCGATGCGTTCCGGCGTCAGTCCCGGGTCACGACCAGGTCGAGGCCCTCCGGGTCGTTGGTCCAGGCGACCGTGAAGCCCGGCCACTCGCCCTGCAGCTGCCCGTCGGCGGCGACCGTCGCGTTCATCCGCGAGATCAGCGCGCCAGGTACCTGCAGGGACGTCAGGATGCAGTTCAAATCGGCCTTGTTGAGGCCGTCCGGGCGATCCGTCCCGGCGCCGTCCACTTCCAGTTTGCGGTTGCGGTCGACGATCTTGGTTGCCCTCTTGACCGGGTCGCATTTGGCGATGGCCACGAGGAAGGGGTCCTGCTCGCCGGCGGCGACCGGCGTCTGCTTGTTGCCGCTGTCGTCGAGCAGCTTGGGCACGAAGACGATGCCGGCGGCCACCAGCAGAACGGCGAAGATGATCCAGGGAAGCGGGCTGCGCTTCCGGACGTGCGGTTGCGGCGGGGTCTGGCGAGGGTGCGTCATATGGGTCCTTCGCGTCGGGGGGAGGGGGCGGACGCGCGGTCGAAAGTGTGCGCCCCCACGCGCAGCAAGACAACGATCACGGTGCGAACTGACTAATCGGACGAGTCGACTGTGGAAGTAAGTCTTACCAGACCCCTCAGAGACAATCACAGACAGTTATATATATCACTCGTTGATGATAGTCCGTCACTCTTCGCCGTCAATGATCTATATGTCGTCGAACCCCGTCAATACCCCTGCCGAGATCAAACCCCGATCAGCGCCGGTGCCGCCTTCCGGGCCACAACGGAGTCCAGGATCTCGCCGACCCGGATCGCCGTGTTCGACAGCAACGCCGACGTGATGCCGTGCGTGTGCTCCGTGCCGCCCTGCAGGTAGACGCCGACCCGCAGCCGGGGGTCGGCCACCGCGCGGTAGTCCCGCTCCACCCGCGGCCGGCCCTGGTCGTCGCGTCCGCACAGGTCGCCCAGCTCGCCCAGGATCGCGTACGGGTCGGCCTGGTGGTAACCGGTCGCGCAGACCACGACGTCGGCCGCCAGGCTCGTCGTCTCGCCGGTCACCAGCGACCGGATGCTCGCCACCACCCGGTCCGGGCCGTCGGTCACGTGGGTCATCCGGGACACGTTCAGCATGCGCAGGCGCTGCTTGCCGAGGACCTTCTCCTGGTACGCGCGCCGGTACAGGTCGTCGATCAGGTCGATGTCCACCACGGAGTAGTTCGTGTTGGCGTGGTAGCCCATCAGCTGCCGCTTGACGTCCTCGGGCGCGAGGTAGAAGTCGTCGACCGCGGCCGGGTCGAAGATCCGGTTGGCGAACGAGCTGTCGTCCGCCGGCGAGTAGCCGTACCGGGAGAAGACCGCGCAGACCTCCGCCGTGGGGAACTCCCGGTGCATGGTCGCCACGGCCTCCGCCGCGCTCTGTCCGGCGCCGACCACGACGATGCGGCGCGGATCCGTGCCCTTGAGCTTCGGCAGGTTGTGCAGCAGGTCGCTGGTGTGCCAGACGCGGTCGGACGCCGTGACGCCCTCCGGCAGCCGCGGGCGCAGGCCCGTGCCGACCACCAGGTTCCGGGCCCGGTGCGTGCTCAGCTCGCCGCCCTGGCGGGACAGCACGTCGGCCGCCACCACGTCACCGGCCGCATCGGTCACGGGCGTCACCGAGAGCACCTCGGCGTCGTAGGTGACCTGATCGGCGACCTGCTCCGCCGCCCAGGCGAAGTAGTCGTGGAACTCCACCCGCAGCGGGAACAGGTTCTTGTGGTTGATGAAATCGATCAGCCGGCCCTGGCTGTGCAGGTAGCGCAGGAAGCTGAACTCGCTGGTCGGGTTCCGCAGCGTCACCAGGTCCTTGAGGAAGGAGACCTGCATGGTGGCGTCGTCGAGCAGCATGCCCCGGTGCCAGCCGAAGCCGGCCTGGCGCTCCAGGAACCGCGCCGTCACCTGCCCATCCGGACCCCCCGCGCCGTTGTGCTCGGACACGGCGATGGCCATGGCCAGATTGGACGGGCCGAAGCCGATCCCCACGACATCGAGTTCAGGTTCAGACATGTCCGTCCCCTCAGCGGCGGGGCCGATCTGGCCCCGGATTTCGGTTAGCCTAACCTAAGCGTCTGCAGTGTCGAGTTAGGGAGTGATCCATGCGCGTCGTCATGTTCGGTTTCCAGACCTGGGGGCACCGCACCCTGCAGGCCCTACTGGACTCGGAGCACGATGTGGTCATGGTGGTGACCCATCCGGCCGGCGAGGGCGCCTACGAGAAGGTCTGGTCCGACTCGGTCGCCGACCTGGCGCAGGCCAACGGCGTGCCCGTCCTGCTGCGCGAGCGCCCGGACGACGACGAGCTCTACGAGACCCTCAAGCAGGTCGCGCCGGACGTCATCGTCGCCACCAACTGGCGCACCTGGATCCCGCCGCGCATCTTCAACCTGCCCGCGTTCGGCACGCTCAACGTGCATGACGCGCTGCTTCCCGCGTACGCGGGATTCTCGCCCTTGATCTGGGCCCTGCTCAACGACGAGCCCGAGGTCGGCGTCACCGCGCACATGATGGACGACACGCTGGACGCGGGGCCGATCGTGCTCCAGCGCGCCGTCCCGGTCGGCCCGTCCGACACCACGACCGACCTGTTCGACAAGACCCTCGAGCTGTTCGGGCCGATCACCGTCGACGGCCTCGCCGAGATCGCCCGCGGCGGGCGCGAGTTCGTCCCGCAGGACCGCAGCAAGGCGAGCTTCTTCCACAAGCGCTCGGAGGAGGACATCCGGATCGACTGGACCTGGACCGCCGAGGAGCTCGAGCGGCTGGTCCGGGCGCAGTCGGCGCCGTACCCGCAGGCCTTCTGCTTCCACAAGGGACGGCGCCTGGAGATCATCACCGCGGCCGTCTCGCAGGCGGTGTACGGCGGCACCCCCGGGCGCATCTTCTTCCGCGAGGGCGACGGCGTGGCGATCGTGGCGGGCGCCGAGGCCCGGCGCGGGCGCAGCAAGGCGCTGCTGATCCGCTCGGTGCGCACCGACGAGGGCGTCGAGCTGCCGGCGCAGGAGTACTTCCGGACCATGGGCGGCTACCTCACCAGCCACCCGGACCTCTGACGCGAAAGGCCGCGACCTCCGGGTCGCGGCCTTTTACCTGCGGACTTCAGTGCACCAGGACCTTGCCCGAGATCTGGTCGTCCGCGCCCGGCACCGGCGCCGAGGGGTCCGAGCCGATCTCGATCAGTTCGTTCCGCTCGTTCACGTGTGCGACGCGGGGCACATAGTCGGCCCGCTCGCGCTCGTCGACCTGCTTGAACGACATGATGATGATCAGGTCGCCGACCGAGACCAGCCGGGCCGCCGCGCCGTTGATGCCGATCACGCCGGAGCCCGCCTCACCCTCGATGACGTACGTCACCAGCCGGGCGCCGTTGTCGATGTCGACGACCTGTACCTGCTCGCCCTCGACGAGGTCGGCCGCGTCCATCAGGTTCTTGTCGATGGTGATCGAGCCAACGTAGTGCAGGTCAGCCTGGGTCACGGTGGCCCGATGGATCTTGCCGCCGAGCAGGGTCCGCTGCATGTGTCGTCCTCCGTAGATGGGTTACCGCGAAAAGAATAGGGCCCTGGAGCCGTCGCGGAAGCAAAGGTAGCCTAACCTAACCTTCAGACCGAGCCAACGGACCCCCGATCGAGGAGCCACATAAATGAACCGACGCCTTGGCGGGTGGCGCCGCGCGCTGACCGTCGTCGCCGCCGGCCTTCTTGCCGCCACCACCATCACCGCCTGCTCGTCCGACAAGGACGAGCCCACCACCCCCACGACGGCCGGTTCCGCCACGGCCGCGTTCCCGGTCAGCATCGAGCACAAGTTCGGCTCCACCACGATCGAGAAGCAGCCGCAGCGCGTCGTCACCGTCGGCTGGAACGACCAGGACCCGGTGCTGGCGCTCGGCGTCGTGCCGGTGAGCACCCGCGAGTGGTTCACCGAGTACCCGACCTACCCGTGGGTCAAGGACGCGCTCGGCGGCAAGCAGCTGACCACGTTCTCCGCGGAGCTCAACTTCGAGGCGATCATCAAGCAGCAGCCGGACCTGATCCTGGCGATCTACGAGACGATCAACAAGGAGACGTACGAGAAGCTGTCGCAGATCGCCCCGACGGTCATCCAGTCCTCGGCGTACGCCGACGAGCAGACCCCGTGGGACGTGCAGACCCTGACCACCGGCAAGGCGCTCGGCAAGTCCGCCGAGGCGCAGGCGCTGGTCGACAAGGTCAACGCGAAGATCACCGAGGCGAAGAGCGCGAACCCGCAGTTCGCCGGCAAGACCCTCGTCGTCGACTTCGGCCCGGAGAAGGGCCAGCACTGGCTGATCCCGGCCAAGGACCCGCGCCGCGCGCTGTTCGACGCGCTCGGCTTCGCCGCGCAGACCGAGTCCGAGGACGTCAGCGAGGAGCGCCTCGACCTGCTCGACCGCGACGTGCTGTTCGTCAACGGCGCGACGAAGAAGGACATGCTGGCCTCCCCCGCGTTCAGCCGCCTCAAGGTGACCACCGAGGACCGCACCCTCTACACGTCGTTCTCCACCCCGCTGGGCGGCGCGCTGGCCTACAGCGGCCCGAACGCGCTGCTCTACGCGCTGGAGATCCTGGTGCCGCAGCTGAAGAACGCCACCGACGGCGACAAGGCGACCGCGGTCACCGACCTGTCGAACGCCGCCTGAGGTAATCCGCGAGAACGAGGAGGGGCGGCCCCGGCCGCCCCTCCTCCGCGTGCGCCCACCTGTGATCATGGTCGCCATGACGGGTGACGCGGTGGTGCGGCAGGTGGGCGAGCGGCCCAGGGTCTCGTGGTGGCGGGTGCTGCGGATCCTGCTGGTCGCCGTGTGGGCCGTGTGGGCCGGACTGGCCTGGTGGGCGGCGCCCCGGGAGGCGAGCGCCGCGCAGGCCCGCGCCGATCTGGCGGCCGGGCACGTCACGTCGTACGAGTGGGGCGACGACTGGGAGCACGTCGGCGGATCTGTCCTCCCCGTCGACGTGCGTCTCCGGTCATCCGGCAGCGCCGGCCCGATCTTCCTGTGGCACACCGGCGACGGCCGGACCCACTACACCGTCCTGGACGACGGCGCGACCAGCTACCCGCCGGCCGCCGCGGAGAACGGTCCGGAGTACTCCGGACCGCAGGCACAGGCCCTCGGCCTCGCGGTGCAGGCCTACCAGGACCGGGAAGCGCCCGCCGAGCCACCGACCAAGACGATCATGGCCGGGCTCGCGATCGGCGGGGGCCTGCTCGTCCTCTGGGCGCTCGTCTCGGCGCCGGGACCGGTCATCGGCACCCGGTGGTTCTGGTTCTGGGTGCTCACGGGTGTGCCGCTCGGCCTGGGCCTGCTCGTGTGGCTGGCCCGGGAACGACCGTGGTCGCCGGGGGCCGAACCCCGCGAGAAGCCGTACCGGTGGTACGTCGGCATCGGCCTCGCGTTCCTGAGTGGGCTGCTGATCAGCCTCGCCACCTGGGGCCTGCACAGCCTGTTCGGCGACGCCCTGATCCCGGACCCCGCCTGATCCGGTCGCGCCGGGCCCACCTCCATCGACCGGCGTTGGTACCCTCCCCGGGTGCCGACACCAGACCTCCCCCGACGACGATCCGCGACGGCGCGGCGGGCTCTGACTGCTGCGGCCGCCGTCGTGACCACCCTCGTGGCCGGCTCGGTCGCCGGGATCGCCGCCGCCGAGACCCGCCCGTCCGGCGGGCACGTGGCGGCGGTGGTCTCGGCGGCGGCGACGCGGGCCGCCGCGGCGCGGGGCGCGTCACCGGGCACCTTCCGCGGCAAGGCGTTCGACGCCTGCACAGCGCCGTCGGCGGCACAGATGAAGGCCTGGGCGAAGTCGCCCTACCGGGCCCTGGTGATCTATTTCGGCGGCATCGGCCGCGGCTGCAAGCAGCCCAACCTCACCGCGTCCTGGGTCGTGGCCCGCAAGGCCGCGGGCTGGACGATGATCCCGATCTACGTCGGCCCACAGGCCCCGTGCACGACCACCAAGGCCAAACACAAGATCACGCCGGCCAAGGCCGCCGCCGAGGGCACCGCCGCCGCGTCGGACGCCGTCGCCAAGGCCAAGGCGCTCGGCCTGGGCCGCGACAGCGTGCTCATCTACGACATGGAGAAATACTCCGGGAACGCGACGTGCCGGCAGGCGGTGCTGACCTTCCTCAGCGCCTGGACCGCACGCCTGCACGACCTGGCCTACCTCTCCGGCGTGTACGGCGACGCCGCGACGACCATCTCCGCCCTGGTCAAGGCCCGCGGCACCGCCGGCTTCGTCTCGCCCGACTACGTCGACCTGGCCCGCTGGGACAAGGTGGCCACGCTGACCGACCCCGCCGTCCCGGCCGACCACTGGCCCGGAAGCCGCCGGATGAAGCAGTACCGCGGCCCGCACAAGGAGACGCACGGCGGGGCCACCATCAACATCGACAGCAACTACCTCGACTTCGCGCCGCTGCCGAAAACCCCGTCCGGCGACGTCACCGGCAACGGCTGGTCCGACGTACTGTCCGTGGACGCCACCGGCAACCTCACCGTGTGGCAGGGCAACGGCACGTCCGTGACCGCCCGGCGGATCGACACCGGCTGGCAGGCGATGGACGCGGCGACCCGCCTCGGCGACTTCACCGGCGACGGCCGCGAGGACCTGATCGCCCGCGAACGAGACACCGGCTCGCTGTGGCTCTACCCCGGCACCGGCACGGGGTACGGCACCCGGACGCAGATCGACACGGACTGGGCCGCCCCGCAGGAGATCACCATGGCCGGAGACCTGACCGGCGACGGCCGCGCCGACCTGGTCGCCGTGCAGCCGGACACCGGCCAGCTGCTCCTGCACCCCGGCACCGGAACCGGCCTCGGCACGCCGACCGCCATGGGCACCACCGACTGGCGCGCCATGGACGAGATCACCGGCGTCGGCGACACGGATGGCGACCGCATCGGCGACCTGGTGGCGCGCGTGCGGGAGACCGGGGCGCTCCGCCTCTACTCCGGACACGACCGGACCCTGGAGACCTACCGGGAGATCCATCCGAACGCCGGCACGCTCACCCAGCTGACCGGCGCGGGCGACTTCGACCGCGACGGCACCCGGGACCTACTGGCCATCGACACGATCACGGGAAACCTGTCCCGCTACCCGATCCTGCCCGCCGGGCTAGGCACACCGACACCGGTAGCCCGGAACATGTTCGACCTCGCCCTGCTCTGACCGAGACCGGTCGCCGTCGTTACTCGTTCGCCGCGATCGTCACTCCGAGCGCCTACAGATTTCAAGATTGGCAGCGACGACCCGGGTGAGCTGATGTTCTGGCCCTAACACTCGCCGCGCGTCGGCCAGCAGTTTCTGACACTCGTCGATCGCCTCCCCTATCCGGCCGGCGCCATGGTAGGCGCCGACGAGATTGTTCCGCCCCATCAGCGTGGACGGATGATCCTCACCCAACACCCGCCGCGAATCGGCCAACACGCTCTCGTAGTCGCCGATCGCCTCCCCCACCCGGCCGGCGTCCCGGTAGGCGCCGGCGAGATTGTTCCGCCCCATCAGCGTGTACGGGTGATCCTCACCCAACACCCGCCGCAAGTCGGCCAACACGCTCTCGTAGTCGCCGATCGCCTCTCCCACCCGGCCGGCGTCCTGGTAGGCGGCGGCGAGATTGTTCCGCGCCATCAGCGTGTCCGGATGATCCGCACCCTGCACCCGCCGCAAATCGACCAGCACCGTCTCGTACTCGTCGATCGCCTCCCCCACCCGGCCCACCGCCCGGTAGGCGGCGGCGAGATTGTTCCGCGCCAACAGCGTGTCCGGATGATCCGCACCCTGCACCCGCCGGCGATCGGCCAGCATCTTCTCGTACTCGTCGATCGCCTCGCGCAGCCGGCCAGCCGCCTTGTAGGCAAAGGCGAGATTGTGCCGCGACGCCAGTGTGTCCGGATGATCCTCACTCAGCACCCGCCGCGTATCGGCCAGCACCTTCTCGAATTCGGCGATCGCCGCGTTGGTCTGACCTTGAAACTGCAGGTAGGTCGCCGCCCGGTCCTGGATATCCAGCATGGCGACGAATTGGTGATTGGTGGAAAGGTTGCCGGCCAGGGCGCCGATGTGGGGTAGCAGGGCATTCCACCGCGGCCACCCCTGCACATTGTTGATCGGATCGTCAGGGATCGCGGCGACGAGCAACTGCACGGCCTGTTCCTGCACGGCCTCGGCGGTGTCGGCCACCACTTGGGTGTTGCGGGTGACGGCCTGCACGAGTCGATGGACACCAACGGTCCCTGCCGCACGGCGAATCATGTTGTAGGAAGCCAGCAGTGCCAGCGCGTCGTCGACGTCGGCCGGGTTGTCCGCGAGCGGCAAAAGCACTTCGGCGGGTAGCCCCTCTGGGGCCAGCCACGCCAACACGTCCAACACGTCGAGGGCAAACCGGCTCGTCCGTGCGATCGCGGTCACGGTGACCGTCCACACCGCAGCGACATTCCGGTCGGTCGTCCCGCCTTGCCCGGCGTCCGCGGCCACCCGGCCGAACTCGTCGGACAACAGCTTCCGGTAGCCGTCGAAACTCATCCCGTCGTGCTGGCTGATGTAGGCCGCGGCCTGCTCCAACGCCAGCGGCAGATCCCCCAGCTCAGCGGCGAGCCGTTCCGCGCCACCGGCGTCATCGGCGCAGCCGGTCAGCCGGACCAGCAGATCCACGCCGGCCGGCCGGGTCAGCACCTCCAATCGCAACGGAGTCAACCCGGACCTGGCCCACCGAGCCGCCCCGAGATCGCGGCGAGTGGTCACCAGCACCTGACCACGCTCGCCGATCGCGCCCAGCAGCTCGGTGATGTCGTTGACGTCCTCGACGTTGTCCAACACCAGCAGCCACCCGGCATTCGCCTGCAGCCAGCCCACCGCCCACGTCTGCGCGTCGGCCAGCTTCGCCGCCGGATGCAGCCGGCCGGTCAGCGCCGCCAAACCTAAACCCACGCCCTCGGCGCTGTCGGCGGTGATCCACCACACCAGCGAATACCGCGACAGGTGCTCCCGCGCATAGTGGTTGACCAGCTCGCTCTTGCCGATCCCGCCGAGCCCGTGCACGGCCGCCTGACCCACCACCACCCCCGCGCCACCACCGCCGAGCCGCTCGGCGAGCACCGTCAGGTCACGGCCGACGAACACCGCCGACGCCTGCGGCAGGTTGTGCACCACCGCACCGGCACCGACCGCCTGCGGCGGCGGAAGGCTAACAGCGTCCACGCCGATGTTGGTCTGCGTGTTACCCGATCCGACCTGAAATCCCTGGCTGTTGGTGACCCGGGTCTCGGCGTGCGGCCAGGGCTGGTCGACGCTCACGCGGAGGGCGGCGACGTGAACGTGTTCGTCTGAGTGTTGCCCGAGCCGACCTGAACGCCCTGTCCACCCGAGACCGTCACCGTGTAGCGATCCCCGCCGGCGCCGGCCTGCCCCAGCATCCGCGACAACTCCTCGACCAGCGCCGGCTCCTGCGACAACGCCTTGAGCACCTGCGCCCGCAACACCGCCACCGACGCCTCGTCATCCGGCTGCTCACCGACCTCAACCACCGCAGCCCGCACCTGATCCCCACGGCGTGAGGCGAACAACCGCCGCAGCAACCGCCGCCCCAGACTCACCGTGGCATCCGCGCCCGCATCACCGGCCGCGTCGGCGACCTTCTGCACGACCGCACCGCCGTACACCGCCGCAGCCGCCGTCACATACGGCACAACGTCCTGCGCCATAACCCCAAGATCAACCACAGGTGATCAACTCCTCGCCCAACGTCACCGCCGGTCTACCAGAGTCCCGCAACTCACCCATCCGGCAACCACCCATTCGGATGAAGACCACCGAACCCGGGACCGGCGCGCAAGCGCCCCACCCGCCCGGCAGCTATCTGAGATACGGGCGGTCCATCGTGCCGCCCGGCAGCGCCCAGTTGCCGGAGTCCGCGCGGCGTTGCAGCAGCACCCGGCCGTGTTCGTCGACGACCACTGCGGAGCCGCCGGGCACGAGGCTGTTTTGGCCGTGGGTACGGCGGGATCGCGGTAGTAGTCACGGCGGCCGGTCATCGCGGCTGTCCGCCGGGGTTCGAGACGGTGGTTTGCCAGACCCGCTCGAACTGGTCGGCGAACGAGGCGAAGATCCCCGCCGGGGGCAAGGTCCGGCCGGGTTTGCGGCCACAGGCTGGGTGTCCCTCGCCGTCACTTATCAATCGCGGGGTCGGCCGGAAAGCGGGTCGCGGCCGCAGAAGCACGCGACCCGCTCCACACTGGACCGGGCTACGAGCCGGACGCCAGCGTGCTCGCCAGCAGCGGGCCGAGCCGTTCCAGGGTGGCCGGGTCGAGCAGCTCCGAGTGGCCGACCGGCAACTCGTGCACCTCGACACCCCCGACCAGCGGTCGCCAGGCCGGCGCCGCCGGTCCCTCGAAGCCCTGCTCCGCGACGGTCGCCTCGACGAAGAAGATCTCGCCGTCGTAGGCCGGGTACTCGGCACCCGCCAGCAGGCGGTCGGCGGCCAGGTAGTTCTCCAGCACCAGGGCGATCTGCTCGTCGGTCAGCGCGGCCACGCTCCCGCCCGCCGCCCGCAGGAACCCGACCGCGTCGGCGATGGTCAGGCCGGGGTCGGTGACCGCGTACCCCATCTCGGTGAGCAGCGCCGCCACCGTGGACGGTACCTGCACCGCGTCGCGCCGGGCGTCCAGCATCCCGACGAAGCTCACCGACCGCCCGCGCGCCCGCAGGACCGCCGCCACGCACAGCGCCAGTGCCCCGCCGAACGACCACCCGAGCAGCCGCACCGGCCCGGCCGGCCAGGCGGCGACCACCCGGTCCGCGTGTGCCTCGGCCAGCGCTGACATCGTCGAGGGCAGCTCGGCGCCGGACAGCAGCGGTGACTGGAGTCCGATCAGCGGAACCGACTCGGGCAGGTACCGCTTGAGCCCGGCGAACTGCCAGCTCAGCCCGCTCGCCGGTGCCAGGCAGAACAGCGGCGGCTCCGCGCCGCCGGGGTGCAGCACCAGGACCGGCGCCAGCGCGTCGCCGGCGGGTGCGTCGTCGGCGAGCAGCCGGGCCACGCCCGCGACCGTCGGTGCGGTGAACAGGCGGGCGACGGGCACGTCGGCGCCGAGTTCGCGGCGTAGCGCGGTGGCCAGCCGGACCAGCAGCAGCGAGTGGCCGCCGAGCGCGAAGAAGTCGTCGTGCACGCCGACCGATTCGACGCCGAGGACCTCGCTGACCAGTGCCGCGACGGCCGCCTCGGTGCGCGAGCGCGGGCGCGTACCGGTGGCGGTGACGGCGATGTCCGGCAGCGCGGCCCGGTCGACCTTGCCGTTCGGGGTGAGCGGCAGCGCGTCGAGCACGTGGCACACGGCCGGGACCATGTAGCCCGGCAGCGCGTCCTCCCACAGGCCGGCCGGCACGGCGCCGTCGGTCGTGGTCAGGTACGCGACCAGGCGGTCGCCGCGGGCCACCACGACGGCGCGGGTGACGTCCGGGTGTGCGAGGGCGACGGCCTCGATCTCGCCGAGTTCGATGCGGAAGCCACGCACCTTGACCTGGTGGTCGGTGCGGCCGAGGTAGCGCAGCCGGCCCGCGCGGAACGTGACCAGGTCGCCGGTGCGGTAGAGCCGACGGCCGTCGGGCGCGGCGACGAAGCGGGACGCGGTGAGCGCCGGGCGGCCCAGGTAGCCGCGGGTGACCTGGTCGCCGCCGAGGTACAGCTCGCCGACCACGCCGGGTGGCACCGGGCGGAGCCGCTCGTCGAGCACGTGCGCGGTGGTGCCGGGCAGCGGCCGGCCGATGGTGCCGTCCCAGCCCGGGCCGACCTCGTCGGCCGTGGCCCAGACGGTGACCTCGGTGGGGCCGTACAGGTTCGTCACCGACGCGGCGCGGTCGCGGAGCGCGGTCGCCAGCGACGCCGGCAGCGCCTCGCCGCCGACCAGCGCCCGGGTGGCGGAGAGGTCCACGTCGGAGGATTCCAGCAGGGCCGCCCAGAGCGCCGGGGTCGCCTGCATCGCGGTGATCCGCTGCTCGCGCAGCAGGGCGGCCAGCAACAGCGGGTCGCCGACCTGCGTGGGCGAGGCGAGCACGACCGTGCCACCGGCCAGCAGCGGGCCCATCAGCTCCAGCACGGAGATGTCGAACGACAGCGTGGTGACCGCGAGCAGCCGGTCGTCCGGCTTCAACGGTACGGCGGCCAGGAACGTCCGCAGGTCCCGTTCGGTGACGACGACGCCCTTGGGCCGTCCGGTCGAGCCGGAGGTGTAGATGACGTACGCGGCCTGCCCGGGCCGGGTCGCCACGGCGGGCGCGGCGGCGGCCGGAATTCCCTTGAGGAACGACGAGTCGATGATCGCCGCTGGTCGCGCGTCCTCGATCATGAAGGCGAGCCGGGCGGGCGGGAACGCAGGGTCGAGCGGCAGGTAGGCGGCGCCCGCCTTGGCCACGCCGAGCACGGCGACGACCAGCTCGGCCGAGCGCGGCAGGCTGATGCCGACGATGCTCTCGGCGCCGATACCCAGCCCGGCGAGCTTGGCGGCGACCGCATCGGAGGCGCGGTCCAGCTCGGCGTAGCTCCACGCGACGCCGTCCGCGACGAGCGCCTCGCCCTGGTGCCGCGAGAGCGCCGCGAACCAGGGAGCGGCGGCCGGTGACGCGGGAGCGGCCGACAGCGCGGCCAGGTCGCGCCGGTCCGCGTCGGTGAGCAGGTCCGCCTCGCTGACGCGCACGCCCGGGTCCGCGGCGAACGCCTCGAGCAGCAGGGTGAGCCGGTCCAGCAGCCGCCGCGCGGTCTCCGGCTCGAACCGGCCGGCGTCGTACTCGCAGGTCACCTCGACCCCGTCGGCGCCGCCGTCGACGAACGTGACGTTCAGGTCGACCTTCGGGTCGGCGGCGAACTCCGGCGCGGCTAGGACCGGCAGCCCGAGCACCGGGCCGCCGTCCGCGGGCCGGTGGAAGTAGCCGATCATCGCCTGGAACAGCGGGTTGCGGCCCGGCACCCGCGGTGGGTTGACCAGCTCGACCACCTGCTGGAACGGCACGCCGGCGTGCTCGAACGCGGCCAGGTCCGCGGCGCGCACCCGGCGCAGCAGCTCGGCGAAGGTCGGGTCGCCGGCGAGGTCGGTGCGCAGCACGACCGTGTTGACGAAGAAGCCGACCAGGTCGTCCAGCGCGGCGTCGCCGCGCCCCGAGGTCGGGCTGCCGATCGGCACGTCGGTGCCGGCGCCGTGCCGGCAGAGCAGCACGGCGAGCGCGGCGTGCAGGGCCATGAAGAGGCTGGCGGACTCGCGCCGGGCGATCTCCCGCAGCGAGTCGATCAGCCCGGCCGGCAGCGCGGCGCCGACCAGCCCGGCCCGTTTGCGCCCGGCGGCGCGCGGGCCGTCGGCGGGCAGGGTGATCTCGTCGGGCAGCCCGGACAGGGCCGACCGCCAGTGGTCCAGGTCGGCGGGGTCGTCGGCGAGGGAGAGCGCGTAGTCGGCGTACTGGACGGTCAGCGGGGTGTACTCCGGCGCCCGGCCCTGCGCGCGGGCCAGGTAGGCGGTGCTCAGGTCGCGCAGCAGCGGCCCGTCGGACCACTCGTCCATCGCGATGTGGTGCAGCACCAGCGCGAGCACCGTGCCCTCGGCCTCCTCGATGACCGCGGCCCGGATCGGCAGGTCGGCGGAGAGGTCGAACGGGCGCCCGACGAGGTCGTCGACGGTGACGTCGCGCAGCACCGGGATCGAGGCCGGCGCGGCGGCGATGTGCTGCGCACCGGCGATGATCAGCGTGCGCAGCACCTCGTGCCGGCCGACCACGTCCGCGAGGGCCAGCGAGAGCGCCGGCACGTCGATCCGGCCGCCGAGGCGGACCAGCAGCGGGTAGTTGTAGGCGCTGGATCCGGGGTCGAGCTGGTCGAGCAGCCAGAGCCGCTCCTGCGCCGGGGAGAGCGGCAGGACCTCGGGCCGCGGCCGGGCGGCGAGGGCGGCCCGCGCCGGGCCGCCGGCGGCCCGGGCCAGGCGTTCGGGGGTACGGGCGTCGAACAGCGCCCGCAGCGACAGCTCACCGCCGAGCTCGGCCCGGACCCGGCCGAGCAGCCGCAGCGCGGTCAGCGAGTGCCCGCCCGCGTCGAAGAAGTCGTCCTCGACGCCGAACGAGGGCAGGTCGAGCACCTCCGCGAAGAGCTCGCAGAGCCGCCGTTCCCGGTCGTCGGCGGGCGGCCGGGACTCGGTGGCGACGGGCGCGGTCGCGGGCAGCGCGGCGGCGTCGAGCTTGCCGTTGACGGTCAGCGGGAGCACGTCGACGACGGCGTACAGCGCGGGGACCATGTAGGACGGCAGGCGCTCGGCGACGGCGGCCTTCACCGCGGCGGGCGTCGCGGAACCGACCAGGTAGGCGTGCAACGCCCCGTCGCGGGCGAGCACCGCGGACTGCCGGACGCCGGGCACCGCGGAGACGGCGGTCTCCACCTCGCCGAGCTCGATCCGGTAGCCGCGGATCTTCACCTGGTCGTCGGTGCGGCCGAGGAAGTCCAGGTTGCCGTCGGCGCTCTCGCGGACCAGGTCACCGGTGCGGTAAAGCCGGCTCCCGCCGGGTCCCGCGACGAAGCGCGAGGCGGTCAGGCCCGGCCGGTTCAGGTAGCCGCGGGCCAGACCGGCGCCGGCGATGTACAGCTCGCCGGCGACGCCGGGCGGCACCGGGCGCAGCCAGCCGTCCAGGATGTAGCCGGTGGTGTTCCAGATCGGCCGGCCGACGGTCGCGGTGTGGCTGTCGGACGTGCCGCCGCCCAGGGTGTTGATCGTGTATTCGGTCGGGCCGTACAGGTTGTAGCCGGCCACGCCGTCGGTGTCGCGCAGCACCGCCCAGAGCTTCTCGGAGACCGCCTCGCCGCCGAGCAGCACCAGGCACGGTCGGTGGTCGCCGTCGAGCAGGCCCTCGTCGAGCAGCGCCTGCGCGTACGTCGGGGTGAGGTTGACGACGTCGACCCGGTGCGCGGCGCAGTAGGCGACCAGGGCCCGCCCGTCGCGCCGCAGCTCCTCGTCGGCGACGTGCACGTGGTGGCCCTCGACCAGCCAGAGCAGCTCTTCCCAGGACATGTCGAAGGAGAAGCTCACCGTGTGCGCGATGGTCAGGATCCGGCCGCCGGCCGCGTCGACGGTCGGGCCGAAGATCGCGTCGCGGTGGTTGAGCTGCATGTTCGTCAGCCCTCGGTACGGCGTGACGACACCCTTGGGCCGCCCGGTCGACCCGGAGGTGTAGATGACGTACGCCGGCCGGTCCAGCCGCCCGGGCGTGCCCGGCGCGAAGTCGGCCAGCCACGGCTCGCCGACCTCGAGGTAGAGCCCGGCCAGCGACTCGAGCACGAGCAACGGCCGCGCGTCGTCGATCATGTCCTGCCGGCGCTCGGCCGGCAGGTCCAGGTCGAGCGGCAGGTAGGCGGCGCCGGCGCGCAGCACGGCGAAGAGCGCCACGACCATGTCGATGCCGCGCGGCATCGCCAGGGCGACGATGCTCTCCGGCCCGGCGCCGCGGGCCCGCAGGCCGCGGGCGACGGCGCTGACCCGGCCGTCCAGCTCGGCGTAGCTGAGGGTGACGCCGTCGTGGGTCAGCGCGGCCGCCGCCGGGGTGTCCGCGGCCTGCCGGGCGAGCATCTCCGCGATGGTCAGGTCGGGGATCTCCGCCACATGGCCGAGCTGCGGCGGCGGCACGGGCAGGGCGACGGCGGCGACGGGCGCGGCGACGTCCAGGGTCCGCAGCACCCGGCCGAGCCGGGCGAGCAGGGACCGCGCCTGCGCCTCGTCGACCACGTCGGACCGGTACTCCAGCCGGATCCGCAGCTCGCGCCCGGGGGTGGCGACCCAGGTCAGCGGGTAGTGGGTCGCGTCGACCGCCTCGACGCCGACGATGCCGTGCTCGGTCTCCAGGTCGGTGAACGTGTCGTCGTCGAGGAAGTTCTGCAGCACGTACAGGTTGTCGAAGAGCTGGCCGCGCCCGGCGGCGCGCTGGATGTCGCCGAGGCCGAGGTATTCGTGCGCCATCAGGTCGATCCGCTCGGCCTGCACCCGCCGCAGCGCGTCGCCGACCGGCTCGCCGGCGGCGAGGGTGACCCGCTGCGGGACGGTGTTGAGGAAGACGCCGACGACCTCGTCGATGCCGTCGAGCTCGGTGGGGCGCCCGGCGACGGTGGTGCCGAAGACGGCCTCGGTGCGCCCGGACGCGTGGCTCAGCACGATGCCCAGCGCGGTGCTCAGTACGGTGTTGAGGGTGACGCCCGCGGACCGGGCCTGTTCGGTGAGCCTGGCCGTCTGCGCCTCGGTCAGCTGCAGGGCAAGGCTGGTGGCGAGGACCGGCTGGGTGCCGGCGGCGGCCGGGTACAGGATGGTCGGCTCGCCGAGCGCCGCCGCCCAGGCGCGCGCCGACGCCTCGCCGTCCTGGCGCGCCAGCCAGTCCAGGTAGTCGGTGAAGCTCGCGCGCTTCTCCGCGATGGGCCGTCCCGCGTACGCGCCGAACAGGTCGCGTAGCACCAGCTCGCGGGACCAGCCGTCCCAGAGCAGCAGGTGGTAGGTGAAGAGCAGCCGGTCGCGGCCGCCGGGCAGCCGGACCACGGTGAGCCGGGCCAGCGGCGGGCGCGCGAGGTCGAACGGGCGGGCCCGGTCGGCGGTCATGATGTCGTCGAGCCGCGATTCGTCGTCGAGGTCGACGACCTCGACGACGGCCGGCACCTCGGTGCCGAGGATCGCCACCGGCTTGTCGCGGCCCTCGTCGGTGAAGCCGAGCCGGGCCGCCGGGTTGGCCCGCAGCACGGCCGCGAAGGCCCGCTCGAGGGCGGGCACGTCGAGCCGGTAGTCGACGTCGAACGCGTTCTGCGCGATGTAGACGTCGGCGTCGCCGGCCAGCTTCGCCTGGAAGAACAGGCCGTCCTGCAGCGGCGACAGCGGCCATTCCCGCATCCCAGGCGCCAGCGCCGCGGCCCAGCCGTCCGCGATCGCCCGGGTGGCGCCCGCGCCGAGGCCCTCGTCGGCGTAGGTGAGGACCGCGTGCAGCTCACCGCCGCGGACCCAGGCGTTGATCTCCAACAGGTACGGCGTGCCGAGGTCGTCGTCGGGCCGGACCCGGATGTCCTCGTCGGCCGACGCCCAGTCGGCGTCGTCGCTCGCGAACCGGCCCAGGTAGTTGAAGAGGACCTGCGGGGTGCCGAGCCGGGACAGGGCGGCGGCCGAGCGCGGGTTGACGTAGCGCAGCAGGCCGAAGCCGAGGCCGTCGTCGGTGCTCTGCGCGGGCAGGCGTACCGGCGAGACGGAGGTGAACCAGCCGACCGTGCGGGACAGGTCGGCGTCGCCGATCGGCTCGCGGCCGTGCCGTTCCAGGTCGACCAACAGGTCCGCGTCGTCGCCGCGCCACTGTCCGACCGCGGTGTGCAGGGCGGCCAGCAGCTTCGCGGTGACGTCGCCGCCGAGCAGCGACGGGTCGACGGGTACCCGGATCTCGTGGTCCCGGGTCTGCCCGACGGTCAGGCCGAAGGTCTGCGCGGAAGCCTTGAGCTCGCCGCCGGGCGCGAGGATCCGCTGCCAGGCCGGGAACTCGGCGAGCCGGGCCGCGGCGCCGGCCTCCTCGGTGAGCTGCCGCGCGAACGTGCGCAGCGACGTGCCGACCGGCTCCAGCGCCCGGCCCTCGTATGCCTGGCGCAGGTCCTCGGCGAGGATGTGCCAGCTCACCCCGTCGACGACGAGGTGGTGCGCGACCAGCAGCAGGCGGCCCTGCCGCTCGGGGCCGGCGTCGAAGAAGACGGCCTGCAGGACGTCGCCGGCGTCGGGGTCGAGCCGGGCCACGGCCGCCTCGGCAGCGCGGGCGATGACCTCCGGTTCGGCGCCGGCGACGACGGTCAGGGTGTACCCGCCGGTCGCGGCCACCTCCTGCGACCAGAGCATCGGCGCGGGGCGGCTCAGCCGCAGGCGCAGCGCGTCGTGGTGCGCGACCACGGCGTCCAGCGCCCGCCGCAGGCGGGCCTCGGTGGCGCCGGCCGGCGTGCGCAGCAGGTCCGCCTGGTGCAGGCGGTTGATGCCGCCGCCCAGCTCGGCCAGCCGGTGCACGATCGGCAGCAGCGCCACCTCGCCGACGCCGTCGCCGGGCGCGGCCACCGCGGCGGCCGGCGCGGCCTGCGCGTCCGGCCCGGCCAGCGCCTGCGGCGTACGCAGCAGGAAGACGTCGCGCGGCGACAGCTTGACGCCGGCCCGGCGGGCCCGGTTGACCAGCTGGATGGCGACGATGCTGTCGCCGCCGAGCGCGAAGAAGTCCCCGTCGGCCGGGACCGTGCCGACGCCGAGGACCTCGGCGAACAGCTCACGCAGCGCGGTGACCGCGGCGGGTTCGCCGGCGGCGGTGACCGCGGCCGGCGCCTCGCGGACCGGCTCGGGCAGCGCGTCGCGGTCGAGCTTGCCGTTGACGGTCAGCGGCAGGGCGGGCAGCGTCACGAACGCCGCCGGGACCATGTAGTCCGGCAGCACCGTGGACAGGTGCGCCCGGATCGCGTCGGTGTCCGGCCGGGTGCCGGCGCGGGCGACCAGGTAGGCCACCAGCCGGCGGTCCCGCAGGATCACCGCCGCGTCCGAGACCCCGCCCAGCGACAGCAGCGCCGAGGTGATCTCGCCCAGCTCGATGCGGTACCCGCGGATCTTCACCTGGTGGTCGGAGCGGCCCAGGTAGACCAGCTCGCCGTCCTCCCACCGGGCCAGGTCGCCGGAGCGGTAGAGGCGGCCCGGGCCGTACGGGTCGGCCACGAACCGGGACGCGGTCAGCGCGGGCCGGTCCAGGTAGCCGCGGGCGAGCTGGTCGCCCGCCACGTAGATCTCGCCGGTCACGCCCTCCGGCACCGGCCGCAGGTACGCGTCGAGCACGTGCACGGTCAGCCCGGGCAGCGCGGCGCCGATGACGGATGCCCGGGTCACGTCGTCCGGGCGCAGCGCCCGGAACGAGACGTGCACGGTGGTCTCGGTGATGCCGTACATGTTGACCAGCTGGGGTGCCTCGTTGCGGGCGTACCAGGCGGTGAGCCGGGACAGGTCGAGCGCCTCGCCGCCGAAGACGACGTAGCGCAGCGGCAGCCGGTCCGGCTCCTCGGCGTCCGCCTCGATCAGCGGGTAGAACGCCGACGGCGTCTGGTTGAGCACGGTGACGCCCTCGGCGCGCAGCAGCGCCCGGAAGCGCACCGGGTCGCGGGCCACGTCGTGCGGCACGACCACGAGGCGGCCGCCGTACAGCAGCGGGCCCCACAGCTCCCAGACCGAGAAGTCGAACGCGTACGAGTGGAACATCGTCCAGACGTCGTCCGCGCCGAAGTCGAAGAGCCGCTCCGCGGCGGCGAAGAGCGCCAGCACGTCGCGGTGCGTCACGACGACGCCCTTGGGCTTGCCGGTCGAGCCGGACGTGTAGATCACGTACGCGGCGTTGTCGGGGCTCAGGTCGACGGCCGGGCGGGTGTCCGGCCGCCCGGGTGCGTCGACGGCGATGCCGCCCGCGCCGATGACGCAGACCGGGTCGGCGTCCGCGAGGATGTACTCCTGCCGCGAGGCCGGCGCGCCGGTGTCGACCGGCACGTAGCAGCCGCCGGCCTTGACCACGGCCAGCAGCGCCACGATCAGGTCGGCGCCGCGCGGCAGGACCACGGCGACGCGCGACTCGCGACGCACGCCGCGGGCGATGAGCTCGTGCGCGAGCCGGTTGGCACGCGACTCCAGCTCCGCGTACGTCAGGGTGGTCTCCCCCGCGGTCACCGCGACGGCGTCCGGGTGCGTGAACGGAAGGTCCAGCGTGGTCTCGCGTACCTCGAGGGCCTCGCCGCCGGACGAGGCCGCGCCGAGGTCGAGGGCGGCGACCGGCCGGTCCAGCCCGTCGGCGAACTGGTCCAGGACGCGGTGCACCAGGCCGGCCAGGCGCTGCGCGGCCGCGGCGCCGATCGCCGCGTCGTACTTGATCTCCAGCGTCAGGTGCTCGCCCGGGAACGCGACCAGCGACACCGGATAGTGCGGCGAGTCCGTACCGGTGAAGCCACGCACGCCGAGGCCCTCGGCGTCGCCGCCGTCGACGGCCGGGAAGTTCTCCACCACCACCATCGAGTCGAACAGCTCCCGGACCCCGGCCAGCCGGTTGAGCTCTGCGAGGCCGACCTGCTGCACGTCGAGCACGTCGGTCTGCTGCTCCTGCAGGCGGCGCAGCACGTCGCCGAGCGGCTCGTCGGGCCGCCAGGCCATCGGCACCGGCACGGTGTTGATCAGCAGGCCGACGATCGACTCCACGCCGGGCAGCTCGCCGCCGCGGCCGGAGACGGTCGAGCCGAACACCACCCGGTCGCGGCCGAGCAGCCGGCCCAGCAGCAGGCCCCACGCGCCGTGCACCAGGGTGCTGACCGTGACGCCGGCGGTCCGGGCCACCTCGGCCAGGTCGCCGGTGCGCTCGAAGACGGCGAACGCGCTGTCGTGGTGCGAGACCGTGGTGACGTCCGGGTAGAGCGCGGTCGGCTCGACGCCGGACAGGGCGGTGGCCCAGGCCGCGCGCGCGGCATCCCGGTCGCGGGTGACCACGGACTCGATGTGGTCGCGGAACGTCACGGCGGGTGCCGCCGGCTCCCTGCCGTGGTACGCGGCCACGACGTCGGAGAAGACCAGCGGGTACGACCAGCCGTCGGCGAGGATGTGGTGCATCGTCTCGATCAGCCGGTGCTCGGTGTCGCTCAGCGAGACCAGCGCGTAGCGCAGCACGGGCGGGTGCGCCAGGTCGAAGGGCTGCGCCAGCTCGGCGGCCGCGATCTCCGCCAGCCGTTCCGGCGTCTCGGCCTGGTACTCGCGCCACGGCACCTGCACGTCGGCGGCGATGACCTGGACGATCCGGCCGTCGCCGAGCTCGCGGAAGGAGGCGCGCAGCGCGTCGTGGCGGCGCACCGCCGCCTCGACCGCGCGCCGCAGCCGGGCCGGGTCGACCTCGCCGGTCAGCTCAGCGATCTGCTGCACCGCGTACGTGTCCACCTCGGAGACGACGGAGTGGAAGTACATGCCCTCCTGCAACGGCAGCAGGGGCAGCACGTCGGCGTCGTCGGCGAACGCGTCGACGTCGTCCTGGGTCAGCGACACCAGCGGGAAGTCCGACGGGGTGTGCCCGCCGACGTCGGCGCCGGCCAGCTCGCGCAGCGCGGCCATCCAGTGCTCGCCGAGCGCGATGACCCGCTCCTCGGCGAGGATGCCGGCCGGCCAGGCGAGCGTCGCGGTGAAGACGTCGGCGGTGGCGTGCGCGTTGATCTCCAGCGGCATCGCCGGGTTGGCCGGGTCGACGCCCTCGCGCAGCGGCGCCGCGGGGCTCCAGTCGACGCCGCGCTCGCCGGCGCCGAAGCGGCCGAGGTAGTTGAACAGGATCTGCGGCGCCGGGCCGAGGTCCTCATCGCGCAGCCAGCGCAGGTGGCCGTACCCGATGCCGTCGGCCGGCACCGCGCGCAGCTGTTCTTTGATCGCGCGGGCCGCCGCGGCGATGTCGCCGGTGCCGGGGTCGAGCCGGACCGGGTGGATCGCGGTGAACCAGCCGATCGTGCGGGACAGGTCGAGGTCGCCGGTGCGGCCGTGCCCCTCGAGGCTGACCAGCACGGGAGCGGAAACGCCGCGCCAGCGGTTGACGGCGACCGCGAGGCCGGTGAGCAGCACGTCGTTGACGCCGCCGTACATGGCGGCGGGGACGCTGGAGAGCAGCGGGACGGTGACCTCGGCGGGCAGGGCGACGGTGATCGAGCGGACCGTCGCGGCGGTGTCGACGGCCGGGTCGACGGGCCGGTCACCCAGGTCCGGGCCCGGGTCGGCCAGCGTCGCGCGCCAGAAGGCGGCCTGCTCGTCGTGGAACGCCTGCGTCGCCGCGAACGTGCGGAACGACGCGCCGACCTCGTCCAGCGCGACCGGGCGGCCGGCGCTGACGTCGGCCCAGCCGCGGGCCAGGTCGCCGGTGATGATGCGCCACGAGACACCGTCGATCACCAGGTGGTGGATGACCAGCAGCAGCGTCCGGCCGTCCCAGGCGGCGCGCAGCATGATGCCGCGGGCCGGGTCGAGCCGGGCCACCTCGGCCGCCTCGTCGATCGGCCCCTCGGTGATCAGGCCGGCGGCTGCCAGGCCGGGCGCGGGCACGTGCAGGGTGCCGTCGAAGCTCGCGCGGAGCAGGTCGTGCCGGTCCAGCAGCGCCTGCAGGATCGCCTCGAGCCGCGCCCGGGTCAGCGCCGCCGGGGTGTGCCAGGCCATCGACTGGTAGAAGTTGCCGAGCGGCGTCGCGGACTTCACCGTCTCGGCCAGCATCGGGGTGAGCGCCACGTCGCCGACGCCGGTGTCGGTGCCGACCTCGACGGTCGCGGCGGGCAGCGCCGCGGCGAGCGCCTGCACCGTGCGGCGGCGGAACACGTCGCGCGGCGTCACGCGAAGGCCGGCCTTGCGGGCGCGGCCGGCGACGGCGATGGACGAGATGCTGTCGCCGCCGATGGCGAAGAAGTCGTCGTCGATGCCGACACCCGGCAGGCCGAGGACGTCGGCGTAGAGGGCGCAGAGCAGCGCCTCCCGCTCGTCGCGCGGTCCCCGGGCGGCGGACATGATCGGCTCGGCCGGCGGCAGCGCGGCGGCGTCCAGCTTGCCGTTCACGGTCAGCGGCAGCGCGGGGACGACGGCGTACAGCGACGGGACCATGTAGGACGGCAGCCGCTCGATCAGGGCCGCGCGCACGTCGCCCGGCGCGGCGTCGCCGACCAGGTAGGCGTGCAGCTTGCCGTCGCGGGCGAGCACGGCCGACTGGCGTACGCCGGGCACCGCGGCGACCGCGGCCTCGACCTCGCCGAGCTCGATCCGGTAGCCGCGGATCTTGACCTGGTCGTCGCTGCGGCCCAGGAAGTCCAGGTTGCCGTCGGCGCGCTCGCGGACCAGGTCGCCGGTGCGGTAGAGCCGGCCGCCGCCGGGGCCCGCGACGAAGCGGGACGCGGTCAGCCCGGGCCGGTCCAGGTAGCCGCGGGCCAGCCCGGCGCCCGCGATGTACAGCTCGCCGACGACGCCGCGCGGAACGGGCCGCAGCCAGCCGTCGAGCACGTACCCCTGGGTGTTGAAGATGGGCTTGCCCACCGTCGGGGTGCCGCTGTCGCCGGTGCCGGCGCCGAGGGTGTTGATCGTGTACTCGGTGGGGCCGTACAGGTTGTAGCCGGTCGGGCCGTCCGGGTCGCTCAGCCGCGACCAGACCGCCTCGGTGACCGCCTCGCCGCCGAGCAGCACCAGCCACATCCGGTGCCCGTCCAGCAGGCCCTCGTCGAAGAGGTGGTGCGCGTAGGTCGGGGTGACGTTGATGACGTCGATGCCGCGCGAGTGGCAGTACGCGACCAGCGCGGTCGCGTCCCGCCGCAGCTCCTCGTCGCAGACGTGCACCTCGTGGCCCTCGACGAGCCAGAGCAGCTCCTCCCAGGACATGTCGAAGGAGAAGCTCACCGTGTGCGCGATCCGCAGCCGCTCCACGCCGGCGGCCCGGGCCCGCGCCACCGTCGGGTCGAAGATCTCGGCCCGGTGGTTGAGCTGCATGTTCGTCAGCCCTCGGTACGGCGTGACGACGCCCTTGGGCCGCCCGGTCGACCCGGAGGTGTAGATCACGTACGCGGGCCGGTCCATCCGGTCCGCGGCGAAGTCCGGGTGCGCCACCGGGCCGTCCTCGCGCGCGAGCCCGTCCAGCGAGGTCAGCACGAGCAGCGGCCGGGCGTCCTCGATCATGGTCTGCCGCCGGTCCTCGGGCAGGTCCAGGTCGAGCGGCAGGTACGCGGCGCCGGCGCGCAGCACGGCGAAGAGCGCGACGACCATGTCGATGCCGCGCGGCAGCGCCAGCGCGACGATCCGCTCGGGCCCGGCGCCGCGGGCGACCAGCCCCCGGGCCACGCTGTCGATCCGCGCGTCCAGCTCGGCGTAGGTCAGCCGCTCGTCGCCGAAGACCAGCGCGACGGCGTTCGGCGTCCGCGCGGCCTGCGCCGCCAGCATCTCGGCGATGGTCTCGTCGGGGATCTCGGCGGCCCGTCCGTCCGCCCGGTCGTCGGCGCCGAGCGGCAGCGAGCCGGCGGGCACGTCGAGGCCGTCGGCGAGCGAGCGCAGGACCGCGACCAGCGAGTCCACCATCGACCGGGCCTCGGCGGCGGTGACCACGTCGGGCCGGTACTCCAGCTTGATCCGCAGGTTCGCGCCCGGGGTCAGCACCCAGGTCAGCGGGTAGTGCGTGGTGTCGGTGTACTCGACGTCGACGATGCCCTGCGCGGCCTCGAGGTCGTCGAAGGTGCTGTCGGCGAGGAAGTTCTGCAGCACGTACAGGGTGTCGAAGAGCTGGTCGTGCCCGGCCGCGCGCTGGATGTCGCCGAGGCCGAGGTACTCGTGCGGCGCCAGGTCGATCCGGTCCTGCTGCGCCCGGCGGGCCAGCTCGGCGACGGACGTGCCGGGCGCGGCGGCGACCCGGGCGGGCACGGTGTTGAGGAACAGGCCGATGACGTTCTCGATGCCGGGCAGGTCAGTGGGCCGGCCCGCGACGGTGGTGCCGAACGTGACGTCGCCGCGGCCGGTGCGGTGGCCGAGCACCAGCCCGAGCGCGGCGGTGAGCACCGAGTTCAGGGTGACACCGGCCCGGCGCGCCTGCTCCTGCAGCCGGCCGCTGACCGCGGTCGGCAGCGCGGCGAGGATCCGCTCGGAGAGCATCGGCTCGAGCCCGGCGGCGGCGGGCACCACGATGGTCGGCTCGTCGAGGACGGCCTTCCAGGCGGCGGCGGACGCGGCGGCGTCCTGCTCGGCGATCCACGCCAGGTAGTCCGGGAACCCCGGCCCGTCGGTGGGCAGCACGCCGCGGGCGCCGCGCGAGTCGTAGAGCGCGAACAGCTCGCGCAGCACCAGCTCGCGCGACCAGCCGTCCCAGAGCAGGAAGTGGCAGGTGAGCAGCAGCCGGTCGGTGCCGTCCGGGTTGCGCACGACGGTGAGCCGGATCAGCGGCGGGTTCGCGAGGTCGAACGGTCGCTCGCGGTCCTCGACGGTGATCCGCTCGGCGTCGCCCTCGGCGACGGTGACGACCGCCGGCACGCTCGCGGGAATATACTGCAGCGGCCGGGGGTCGCCGGTGAAGCCGGCCCGCAGCGTCGGGTGCCGCTCCAGCAGCGCGGCGAACGCCGCCTCCATCGCGGGCACGTCGACCCGGCGGTCCAGGTCGAAGACGTTCTGCGCGATGTAGGTGTTCGCGCCGTCGGAGTAGGTGGCCTGGTAGTAGACGCCCTGCTGGAGCGGGGACAGCGCCCAGATGTCGGCGACCGGCGTCCCCGCGGCCGCGACCACGGCGTCGACCTCGTCGTCGGTCAGCTCGACCGTCGGCCGCAGCCGCCCGGCGACGGCCGGCTCGAAGGCCCCGGCGATGGCGGCGGCGGTGCGGGCGCGGAAGACGTCCTGGGTGGAGAGCACGATCCCGTCCTGTGCGAGCAGGTTGACGAGGCGGATGGCCGAGATGCTGTCGCCGCCGACGGCGAAGAAGTCGTCGTGCACGCCGACGGCCTCGGCGCCGAGCACGGCCGCGAGCCGGGCGCAGACCAGCGCCTCGCGCGGGGTTCGCGGCGGCGCCGCGACGGCAGCCGCCGGGTCCGGCAGGGCGCGCCGGTCCCGCTTGCCGTTCGGCAGCAGCGGTACGGCGTCCAGCACGGTCACCGTCGCCGGCACCAGGTACGCGGGCAGCTCCTCGCGCAGCGCGGCGAGCAGAGCTTGCGGGTCGAGCGCCTCCCCCGCCTCCGCGACCACGTACCCGTGCAGGCTCGAACGGTTGCGCGCCACCGCGACGGCCTCGCGCACGCCGAGGCGCCGCAGCAGCGCGGCCTCGACCTCGGCCAGCTCGACCCGGTGACCGTTGACCTTGACCTGGTCGTCGTTGCGGCCCAGGAACTCGACCGCGTCGCCGACCCAGCGGCCCAGGTCGCCGGTGCGGTAGAGCCGCTCGCCGGGGGTGAACGGGTCGGCGACGAAGCGGGCGGCGGTCGCGCCGCCCTGGCCGCGGTAGCCGCGGGCGAGCTGCACGCCGCCGACGTAGATCTCGCCGACCGCGCCGGGCGCGACCGGGTCGAGGGCGGCGTCGAGCAGGTAGACCCGGACACCGGGCACGGCCCGGCCGAGCGTTACCCGCGCGCCGGGACGCACCTCGCCGGCGAGGACGTCGCCGGTGTTCTCGCTGGCGCCGTACGAGTTGACGATCGTGGCGCCGGGCGAGGCCGCGGCCAGCGCCGCCACCGTGCCGGCGTCCAGGGCCTCGCCGCTGGTGATCCAGCGCCGCAGGGCGCGTACCCGGTCCGGCGCGGTCTCGGCGAGGGCCGCGGCGAGGCTGGGGACCGCGAGCAGCTGGGTGGCGCCGGAGTCGGCGACGAGCCGGGCCAGGGCCGCGCCGTCGGCGGCGGCGTTCTCGTCGGCGACGACGACCGTCGCGCCCGCGACCAGGCCGCCGAGCAGCTCGGTGGTGCCGTCGATGAAGCTCATCGAGCTCTTCGCGACCCGCACGTCACCGGTCCAGGCGTCCCGCGCCCAGGCCAGCCGGTTGGCCAGCGCGGCGTGGGTGCCGACGACGGCCTTGGGCCGCCCGGTCGAGCCGGAGGTGTACACGACGGACGCGGCGTCCAGCGGACCGACCGTGACGCCGGGCGCCGCGCCCGCGCCGACGGTCCGGATCCGGACCACCGGCACGTCGTGCGGCGGCAGCGCGCGGGCGCTCGCGTCGTCGACCAGCAGGCAGACGGGCGCGGCGTCGTCCAGCATGAACTCGATCCGCGCGGCCGGATAGCCCGGGTCCACCGGCAGGTACGCGGCGCCGGCGCGCAGCACGCCGAGCAGCGCGACGGGAAGCTCGGCCGTGCGCCGGGTGGCGACCGCGACGACGTCGCCGCGGCGCACCCCGGCGGCGTGCAGCGCGGCCGCGACCGCGTCGGCCCGCTCGCCCAGCCGGCCGTAGGTCAGCTCGGTCGCGCCGCCGCGCACCGCGATCCGGGCCGGGTCGACCGCGGCGATCATCGCGGGCACGTCGGTGCCGGCCGCAGCGGGCCCGCCGGCGCCGAGCGCGAGCGCCTCGGCCCGCTGCGCCGGCGAGAGCAGGTCGAGCGCGGCGACCGGGCGCGACGCGTCGCCGGCGAACGCGGCCAGCACCCGCAGGTACTGCTGCAGCAGCAGCTCGGCGGTGGCCGGGTCGAGGCGGTGGGTCAGGTCGACGGCGATGGTGTCGCCGGGCTTGACCATCAGCGTCACCGGGTAGTGCGGCGCCTCGATCACGTTCATCCCGGCGATCCGTAGGTCACCGTCCGCGGGTGCGGACGCCGCCGGGTAGTTCTCGATCACGACGAGAGTGTCGAAGAGCTCGGGCAGGCCGATCCGGCGCTGCACATCGGCGAGCGCGGTCTGCTCGTGGTCGACCACCTCGCGCTGCGCCGCGGCGAAGCCGCGCAGCACGTCGGCGAGGGTGCCGTCGCCGGACCAGCGGACCCGGGCCGGCACCGTGTTGATGAGCAGACCGGCGATGGCGTCGACGCCGGGCAAGTCCAGGCCGCGGCCGGAGACCGTGTGACCGAACACGACGTCAGAGCTGCCGGTCACGCGCCCGACTAGGACGCCCCAGGCGGCGGCGAGGACGTTGCTCACGGTGATCCCGTACGCGCGGGCGACGGCCCGCACCCCCGCGCCGTCGACGGTGGCCCGGACCCGGGCGGCGCTCGCCGCGGCGCCGGGCGCGAGCAGCGTCGGCTCGGTGACGCCGTCGAGCAGGCGGGCGAACGCCTCCGGGTCGCCGGTGCCGCGATGGGCGAGGAAGTCGCGGTAGGACGGCGCCGGCGGCAGCTCGCGGCCCGCGTACAGGGCGAGCAGGTCGTTGAGGACCAGCGGCACCGACCAGCCGTCGGCGACGATGTGGTGCACGGTCTGCACGAGCACGTGCCGGTCCGCGGCGAGCCGCACCAGCGCGTAGCGCATGGCCGGCGGACGGGCCAGGTCGAACGGCTCGGCACGCTCGGCCGCGGCGACGGCCTCGACGTCGTCGCTGACCACCAGGCGCCAGGGCAGCGACGGGCGGGCGCCGAGGACGGCGACGACCTCGCCACCGCCGACCGGCCGGAACGCGGCGGCCAGGTTCGGGTGGCGGTCGAACAGCTCGCCCGCGGCCCACCGCAGCCGCTCGGCGTCCAGCGGCCCGTCCAGCTCGATGAGCTGCTGCACGACGTACGGGTCGGCGCCGGGCGCGTAGGTGGCGTGGAAGTAGAGGCCGGCCTGCAGCGGCGTCAGCGGCAGCACGTCGGCGACCCGGGCGCCGAGCGCGTCGACGTCGGCCTGGTCGAGGGCGACCAGCGGGAAGTCGGACGGCGTGTGGCCGGCGACGGCCGGGTCGGCGACGATGCCGGTCAGCAGCTCGGCCCAGCGCCGCGCATACTCGCCCACCTGCTCGCGGGTCAGCACGCCGGCGGGCCAGCTGAAGGTGGCCGAGAGGCCCGCGTCGACCGCGACGGCGTTGACCTCCAGGGCCCGGGGCAGCGGCATCCGGGGGTCGCGCCGCTCGACGACCACCTCGCCGTCGTCGACGACGGTCTCCCAGTCGGCGCCGGTGTCGGTGCCGAACCGGCCGAGGTAGTTGAAGAGCACCTGCGGCTGCACGGCGAGGTCCGGGCGCGGCGCGAGGTAGCGCAGGGCGCCGTAGGACAGGCCGTTGTGCGGCACGGCACGCAGCTGGTCCTTGACCGCCTTCACCGCCTGCGCCGGGGACAGGCCGGTGACGTCGAGGCGGACCGGGAACAGCGTGGTGAACCAGCCGAAGGTGCGGGACAGGTCGAGGTCGACGGCGTCCTCCTCGCGGCCGTGCCCCTCGAGCTCGAGCAGCAGCGGCGCGTCCGGCGAGATCGCCAGCACCAGGGCGGCGACGAGCGCGTCGTTGACCCCGCCGTGCACGGCCGCGGGCACGACGCCGAGCAGCCGCTCGGTGACCTCCGGCGGCAGCGTGACGGTCAGCGTCTCCTCGGTGGCCACGGTGTCCCGCACGGGGTCCAGCGCCCGGCCGCCGAGCGGCCGTACCGGCTCGGCGGCGGCGCCGGCCCAGTAGGCCGCGTCCGCGGCGAAGTCCACGCCGGACAGCGCGGTGGCCCACCGGCGGTACGAGGTCGGCGCGGGCGCGATCGGCAGGCCGTTGCGCAGGTCCTCGGCGAGCACCCGCAGCGAGACCCCGTCGACGACGACGTGGTGCACGGCCACGATCAGCCGCCGGGAACCGGGCCGGAACGAGAACGCCACCATCCGCTCGGTGCTCAGCCGGGCGACGGTCGCGTCCAGATCCTCGTCCAGGGTGACGACGTCGGCGGCGGTGAGCGCGCCGACCGGTGCGATGCTCAGCACGGCGCCGTCGGCGCTCGCCCGGAGCACGTCGTGCGCGGCGAGCAGGCCGTCGACCAGCTCGTGCAGCCGCTCGACGGTCAGGCCCGCCGGCGTGCGCAGCGTGACCGCCTGGAAGAAGCCGTCCATGGCGTTGCCGACCTCGTCCAGCCAGGCGACGATCGGCGTCGGCGGCACCGCGCCGACCGCGTCGACCGCCTCGGCCTGCGGCTCGGCGGCGGCGCCGGCGACCAGCGCGAGGGCGGCCGGCGTCGGGTTGGCGAACAGGTCCCGGGCGCGCAGCGTGAAGCCGGCCCGGCGCGCGGCGCGCACGGCGCCGATGGCGACGATGCTGTCGCCGCCCAGCGCGAAGAAGTCGTCCTCGGCGCCCACCTCGGCGAGGCCGAGCACGGCGGCGAAGACCTCGCAGAGCGCGGCCTCGGCCGGCGTCCGGGGCGCGCGGGAGGTCTGGCCGGCGAGCACCGGCGCGGGCAGCGCGCGGCGGTCCACCTTGCCGTTGGCGGTCAGCGGGAACGCGTCCAGCAGCACGACCGCCGACGGCACCATGTACTCCGGCAGCCGGTCCGCGCACCACTCACGCAGCTCGTCCGGTGCGGTTGCGCGGTCCGTCACCGCGTACCCGATCAGGTGCCGGTCGTGCACGAGCACGACGGCCTGGCGGACCGCGGGGTGGGTCGCGACGACGGCCTCGACCTCCTCCAGCTCGAGGCGCATGCCGCGGATCTTGACCTGGTTGTCGGCGCGGCCGACGAACTCCAGGGTGCCGTCGCCGTGCCAGCGGGCCAGGTCGCCGGTCCGGTACATCCGGGAGCCGGGCTCGCCGAACGGGTTCGCGACGAAGCGGGCGCCGGTCAACGCCGGCGCGTTGACGTAGCCGCGCCCGAGCAGGAAGCCGGCGGCGTACAGCTCGCCGGCGACGCCGGTGCCGACCGGGTTGAGGTCGTCGTCGAGCACGTAGAGCTGGGTGTGCGGGTTGGGCCGGCCGATCGAGGTGGCGATCCGCTCGGCCGAGTCGCGGTAGATCACGTGCGAGACGCCGATGGTCGCCTCGGCGGGGCCGTATCCGTGGTACAGGGTGGTGGCGAGCTGGGCGCGGAACCGGTCGAACAGCTCCGGGGTGAGCACCTCGCCGCCGCACCAGACGTGCTTGAGGCCGTCCAGCAGGTGGGTGCCGCGGGCAAGCTGCAGCAGCACGTCCAGCATGGACGAGACCAGGTAGACGAAGGTCACACCCTCGGTGGCGATGAGGCCCAGCAGGTACTGCGGGTCGCGCTCGCCGCCGGGCTCGGCCACCACGACGTACCCGCCGGAGACCAGCGGCAGCAGGATCTCGTTGACGCTGATGTCGAAGGAGAGCGGCGCCTTGAACAGCGACGCGTCGCCGGGTCCGAAGTGCAGGATCTGCTCGACCTGCCAGCGCAGCCGCTCGGCGATGGCCTCGTGGCGGATCATCGCGCCCTTGGGCTCGCCGGTGGAGCCCGAGGTGAAGATGACGTACGCGAGGCGCCCGCCGTCGATGTTCCCGTCGGCGGCCTCGGCGGGCTGCGCGCCGTACCGCCGGACGTCCTGCTCGGTCAGCGTGAGGCGCACGCGGGCACCGGCCAGCACCTGCTCGCGGCGCCGGTCCGGCCAGGCCGGGTCGACGGGCACGAACGCGCCGCCGGCGACCATGACGGCGAGGACCGCGACGACCATCTCGGCGCTCCGCGGCATGCCGATGCCGACCGTGTCCTCGGCACCGATGCCCCGCTCGCGCAGGTGCCGGGCGACGCCGTGCACCCGGTCGCTGAGCTCGCGGTAGGTCAGCCGGGTCTCGCCGGCGACCAGCGCCAGCGCGTCGGGCGTGCGCCCGGCCTGTGCGATGAAGTCGGCGACCACGGTCGAGGTCGTCTCCGGCCGGGTGTGATTGTTCCACCGCGCGAGAAGCCCCTCGAAACCCTGCAGCCCTGCCGTCATCTTTTCCCGCACCTCCGATGTGGAACGCCCGAGGGCGCGCGTCATCGACGCGGGATTAGGTTAGCCTAACCTCTTCACCGGGCGGCATGCGGATACGCGTGAGGCCGGATACCCATGCGGTATCCGGCCTCTCGCGCGTGTCTTTCAGGCGGGAGTGGAGCTTCTCGACTCCCAGGCCGACCAGAGTTCCGCGTAGCGGCCGCCCGCGGCGACGAGGTCGGCGTGCGGGCCCGACTCCACCACGACGCCGTGCTCCATGACGACGACCCGGTCCGCCGACGCGGCCTGGGTGAGCCGGTGCGCCACGATCAGCACCGTCCGGCCCTGCGTCGCGGCCGCCGCCGCCCGCTCCAGCGCCCGGGCGCCCGCGCTGCCGGCCTCCGCGGTGGCCTCGTCCAGTACGGCGACCGCCGGGTCGAGCAGCACCAGCCGGGCCAGCGCCAGCTGCTGCGCCTGCGCGGGGGTCAGGTCGTGCCCGCCGTCGCCGACCGGGGTGTCCAGCCCGTCCGGCAGCTCCTGCGCCCAGGCAAGCGCGCCGACCGTCTCCAGCGCCGTCGCGACCTCCGCGACGCTCGCGCCCGGCCGGGCCAGCCGCAGGTCCTCCACCAGCGGGCCGGCGAAGACGTGCGTCTCCTGGCTGATGATGGCGACGGTCCCGGCCGGCAGGTCCGGCACCGGCACGCCGTCGACCCGGGCCGTGCCCTCGTCGGGGCGCAGGATGCCCGCGGCGATCGACGCCACAGTGGTCTTGCCGGCCCCGGTCGAACCGACCAGGGCGACGCGCTCACCCGGCTCGAGGCGCAGGCTCACGCCCCGCAGCACCGGCGTCCGGCCGTCGTAGCTGAAGCCGACCCCGTCCAGGGTCAGCGAGGCGTCCGCGGGCCGGCGGCCGGCCTCGCGCCGCTCCACCGGCATCGTCTCGACCCCGACCAGGCGGGCCAGGCTCGCGCCGGCCGCCTGGATCTCGTCGAACGTGAAGAGCAGCATCGACACCGGGTTGAAGAGCCGGTGGAAGAGCAGGGCGGCCGCCGAGGCCTGGCCGACCGAGATGGACCCGTCGCGCACCAGCAGGAAGCCGACCACCAGCAGCGCGGAGAGCCCGAAGAACTCGGCCCGGTTGACCCGGCCCACGAAGCGGGTGAACAGCGTGAAGACGCCGACGTCGATGTCGCGGTGCTTGGCCGACGCCCGCTCGATGTCCTCCAGGTGCCGCTTCTCGAGCCGGTACGCGTGCACCGTCCGCAGCCCCTGCATGCTCTCCACCAGCAGCTGGGACCGCTCCGCGACGGCCTTGCGCTCCTGCGCGTACCTGGGCGCGGAGAGCGGCAGGTACCAGCGCAGCGCGATCACGTAGAACGGCACCGCGACGGCGCCGGCCAGGCCGAGCCGCCAGTCGATCCCGGTCATCGCCGCCAGGCTCAGCACGCCGAGCAGCAGGGCCGAGATCACGTTGGGCAGCACGTCGGCGACGGCCTTGCCGATCGCCGCGATGTCGGCGCCGACCCGCGACAGCAGGTCGCCGCGCCCGGCCCGGTCCAGCACCAGCGCGGGCAGCCGCAGCGCGGTCGCGACGGTGCTCTCGCGCAGATCCGCGAGCATCCGGGACCCGAGCCGGCCGATCAGGTACGTGGACAGCCCGATCGCGCCGCCGCCGACCACCGCGGCGACGCCGATGACGATCGAGATCTCGACGATCGCGGACGAGCCGGCGTCGGCGCGCACCCGGTCGACCAGCACGCCGAGCGCGTACACGGGAAGGATCGCGGCCGCGGCCGCGAGGAGGCCGACCAGCAGCGTGCCGATCACCTCGCCGGGGCGGCCGCGCAGCTCCGCCCAGAGCCAGGCGCGGGTCTGCCGCGCGGTCGCGACGGGCAGGATCTGGCTCATCTCAGCACCAACTGACGGTAGGTCTCGTCGCTCGCGCCCAGCGTCTCGTGCCCGCCCTCGGCCGCGACGGCGCCCTCGCCGAGCACGACGACCCGGTCGGTGGCGGCGAGCAGCGCGGGGCTGCTGGTGATGACGACGGTGGAGAAGCCGGAGCCGGGCGCATGCCGCAGCGCGCGGATGCCCTGCGCGATGGCGTGCTCGGTCACCGCGTCGACGGCGGTGGTCGGATCGTGCAGCACCAGCACCGGCGGGCGGGCGAGCAGCGCGCGGGCGAGCGCGATGCGCTGCCGCTGCCCCCCGGAGAGGCTCGCGCCCCGCTCGGCGACGACGGCGTCGAGCCCGTCCGCCTGGGTGGCGAGCACCTCGTCGGCGGCCGCGGCGCTCAGCGCCTCGGTCAGGATCTCGTCGCCGGCGTGCACGTCGACGTTGTCGGCGATGGTGCCGGTGAACAGGTCGGCGTGGTGCGGCTCGACCAGCAGCAGCCGGCGGGCGTGCGCGCGCTCGACCTGCTCCAGCGGCGAGCCGCCGAGCAGCAGGCTGCCCTGGTAGCCGTCCGGCACCGAGAGCAGCCGGACCAGCGCCTCCGCGTCGCCGGGGCGGCGGGCCACGACGCCGACGAACTCGCCGGGTTGCACGTGCAGGTCCAGGCCGTCGAGCGGGCCGTGCCGCACCCCGGACAGGCGCAGGTCGCACGGGTGCTCGGCCGGCGTCGCGGCGCCCTCGGGCAGCACCAGGCCGGCGTCGGTGATCAGGGCGACCCGGTCGGCGGACGCCCGGGCCTCGCCGACCCAGCTCGGCACCACGGCGAGCGTCCCGAACGGCTCGATCAGGAACTGGGCCAGGCCGATCACCGCGATGAGCTGGCCGACGGTGATCCGGCCGGTCAGCGCGAACCAGCCGGCCATGATGGCGATGGCGCAGGCCAGCAGCGTGCTCAGGGTGGTCGAGGCGGCCAGGTAGCCGCCCTGGGTGCGCGCGGCGCGCAGGGTGGCCCGCAGCGAGCGGCGGCTCACCTCGCGGTAGCGATCGGCGGCCGCGTCCTGCGCGCCGAGGCCGCGCAGCGGGCGCAGCCCGGTGACCAGGTCGGTGGCGAGCGACGTGGCCCGCCCGGCCTGCTCCTGCTGGTCGGCGACGCGCCTGGTGATCACCGGCGAGCTGATCTGCAGCAGCACCAGCACGACCGGGGTGGCGATCAGCACCACCAGGCCGAGCGGCACCGAGATCAGCAGCAGCGCGACGGCGCTGATCACGGTCGCCACGAGCGCGCCGACGATCCGGGGGATGTAGTCGAGCACGTACGACGTGTTGTCCGCGTCGCTGGTCGAGACCGTCAGCAGGTCACCGGCCCGCATGTCGGTACGCACCCCGCGCGGATGCAGGATCTTCGCCGACACCTCGAGGCGCAGCTGGTGCCCCTCCTCGGCGATGGCGGCCATCAGCTGCCGCGCCCCGAACCGGTACGCCGTGGTCAGCAGCGTGAACTGCACGGCGAGCACGGCCACCCAGAGCAGCAGCTGGCCGAGGTCGCCGGGGGTGACGGCCCGGTCGATGATGACGCCGATCATGATCGGGACGAACGTCTCGCAGGCCTGGTGCACGGCGATCAGCGCCGTGCCGGTCCAGAGCCGTCGGGCGTTGCGGGTGGTGCTGCGAAGCAGGATGCGCGCGCCGGAGCGGCTCACGTGGCCGAGCTCACTGTGCCATGCTTTCGCGCAGCGACTTGGGGCGCAGGTCGGTCCAGTTGGCGTCGACGTAGTCGACGGCCTCCTGGCGCGGCGCCGGTCCGAAGACGCTGCGCCAGCCCGCCGGGACCTCCTTGAAGGACGGCCACAGCGAGTGCTGCTCCTCGTCGTTCACGAGGACGTGGAAGGTGCCGTTCTCGTCATCGAACGGGTTGCTGGACACGACGTCTCCCCACCGATCTGCCTGAAAGTAAGGTCAGCCTAACCTACCCGCTGGAACACCGACGATCGCGGGATGACCAGCGGGGTGTGCGTCTCCGGATCGTCGATGATCCGGCAGCCCAGCCCGAAGACGTCCGCCACCAGCTCGGCCGTCATGACCTCGCGCGGGTCGCCCTGCGCCACGATCGCGCCCGACTTCATCACGACCAGATGATCGGCATACCGGGCGGCCTGGTTGAGGTCATGCAGCACGGCAACCATCGTGGTGCCCTGCTCCCGGTTGAGCCGGACGCAGAGCTCGAGCAGCTCGATCTGGTGCGCGATGTCCAGGAACGTCGTCGGCTCGTCGAGCAGCACGATCGGCGTCTGCTGGGCGAGCACCATCGCCACCCAGACCCGCTGCCGCTGCCCGCCGGACAGGGTGTCGACCAGCTCTCCGGAGAGTTCCGTCACACCCGTGGCGGCCATCGCCGCGACGACCGCGTCCTCGTCGGCGGCCGACCACTGCCGGATCAGCTTCTGGTGCGGGAACCGGCCCCGGGCGACCAGCTCGGCGACCGTGATCCCGTCCGGCGCGATCGACGACTGCGGCAGCAGCCCCAGCCGCCTCGCTACCTCCCGGGCCGGCCGGGAGTGGATGTCCCGGCCGTCGAGCAGCACCTCGCCACGGCCGGGCTTGAGCAGCCGGGACAGGGCGCGCAGCAGCGTCGACTTGCCGCAGGCGTTGGGCCCGATGATCGCGGTGACCCGGCCCTCGGGCACCTCGAAGTCCAGGTGCTCGCTGATCGTCTTCTTGTCGTACCCGACGGTGACGTCCCGGGCGACCAGACTCATCCGTGTTCCTCCCCTACCGCCGTGCCGGGCGTACCAGCAGCCAGAGTCATCCGTGCCCCCTACCGCCGCGCCTGGCGGACCAGGAGCCAGACGAAGTAGATGCCGCCCACCGAGACGGTCACGACGCCGACCGGCAGCTGGGTCGGCGCGAACGCGCGCTGGGCGAGCCAGTCGCTGAGCATCAGCAGGAACGCGCCCATCGCCGCCGACGGCAGCAGCGCGATGCCGCCGGTGCGGGTGAGCCGCTGCGCCAGCTGCGGCGCGGCCAGCGCGACGAAGGCGATCGGCCCGGCGGCCGCCGTCGCGACCGCGGTCAGGCCGACCCCGATGACCAGGTACACCAGCCGGGTCGGCTCCACCCGTACGCCGAGCGCGGCCGCCGCGTCCTCGCCCATCTCCAGCAGCGACAGCCGGGGCCCGAACGCGATCAGCGCCAGGCAGAGCACGCCGACGCCGGCCACCACCGGCACGACCTGCGACCAGCCGAGTCCGTTGAGGCTGCCCTGCGACCAGATCGTGGCCGCGTACGCCGCCTGCAGGTCGGCCTTGATGATGAACCACTGGTTGGCGGCGGCGAGCATGGCGCTGATCGCGATGCCCACGATGATCAGCCGGAAGCCCTGCACGCCGCGCTTGAACGCGAGCACGTAGACCACGATCGCGGTGGCCAGGCCGCCGACCAGCGCACCGGCCGCCGTGACGTAGTAGGAGTTGCCGACCAGCACCGCGGCGACGAGCACCCCGGTGAACGCGCCCGTGCTGAACCCGATGACGTCCGGGCTGCCGAGCGGGTTGCGGGTGAGCGCCTGGAAGACGGCGCCGGCGAGCCCGAGCGCGGCGCCGATGATCAGCGCGAGCAGCACCCGCGGCAGCCGCCACTCGACGACGACGAGCCGCGCCGCCCGGGTGCCCTCGCCGGACAGGGCACCCACCACCTCGCCCGGCGACAGCGTGAACTCGCCGGTACCCAGCGCCAGCACGGCCACCGCGAGCGCGGCCAGCACCAGCAGCAGGCAGACGAGCGCGGGCCGCACGCTCACCCGGGCCGATACACCGCGGTGCGGCCGGAGCACCAGCACCCGGCGGCCGAAGTCGACGCTCACAGTCCACTCACCCGGGACCGGCGGACCAGCCAGATGAGCACGGGCGCGCCCACGAACGCGGTGACGACGCCGACCCGCAGCTCGCCGGGCCGCAGGACCAGCCGCCCGACGATGTCGGCGAGCAGCAGCAGGATCGGCCCGCACACGACCGTGTATATGAAGATCCAGCGCTGGTCCGGGCCGACGAACCAGCGCACCACGTGCGGGATCATCAGGCCGACGAAGCCGATCGGCCCGACCGCGGCGACGGCGGCGCCGGTCAGCAGCATGACCGAGACGGTGGCCAGGAACCGAGTGCGCCCGACTCCGGCGCCGAGCGTGCGGGCCAGGTCGTCGCCGAGCGCGACCGCGTTCAGCGAGCGGGCGACCAGCAGGGCGAGCACGGTACCGGCGAGCACGAACGGCAGGATCGTCGTGGCGATCTCCAGCGGCCGCCCGGCGAGCGAGCCGACGTCCCAGAAGCGCAGGTAGTCGAAGGCGCGCGGGCGCAGCAGCCGGATGCCCTCGGAGGCACCGTCCATGACCGCGCCGAGCGCGACGCCGGCGAGCGTGAGCCGGATGGGCGTGGCACCGGCCCGCCCGGCGGACCCGAGCAGGTAGACCAGGCTCAGCGCGAACGCGACGCCGGCGAAGCCGAACCACATGTACTGCGACAGGCTGGTCAGGCCGAGCACGCCGACCGCGAACACCACGAACAGCCCGGCGCCGGCGTTGATGCCGAGGATCTGGCTGTCGGCGAGCGGATTTCGGGTGACCGCCTGGATGACCGCACCGGACAGTCCGAGGGCGACACCGGCGAGCAGGCCCAGGATCGTGCGCGGCACCCGCAGGTCCCGCACGATCGACTGATCGTCGGTGTCGGCGTAGTGGAAGAACGCGTCCCAGACCGTGCCGATGGAGACGTTGCGGGTGCCGATCGCGATGCTGGCCAGGCAGACCAGCGCGAGCACCCCCAGGCAGGCCAGCAGCCCGGCACTGCGCCGCATTCGCCCGGTCCCGGCGCCCGCCGCGGCGGCCGGCTCGGAGCGCGCGGGCGCCGGCGTACGCGTGAGGACCATGCGGCGAAGCTTAGGCTAACCTTCCTTGCGCGTCACCATCGGCTTCACCACCGGTCGGAGCCGGGCGTCACCATCGGCCGAGGCGGGCGGAGAGCACTGCGAGTGCGGCCATCCCAGCCGTCGAGGTCCGCAGCACCGCGTCGCCGAGCCGCACGGGATGCGCGCCGGCGCCGACGAAGGCGCCGAGCTCCTGGTCGCTGATGCCGCCCTCGGGCCCGACGATCAGCACGATCTCCCCGGCGTCGGGCAGCTTGGCCGCGGTGAGCCGGTCCGTCGCCTCCTCGTGCAGCACGAACGCGGCGGCGGCCTCGGGCAGCCGCGCGCAGACCCGCTTGGTGCTGACGTCCGGGGTACCCGAGACGACCGGCAGCCACGGCCGGCGCGCCTGCTTGGCGGCCTCGCGCGCGGTGTTGACCCACTTCTCCCGGGCCCGGTCGCCGCGCTCGCCGCGCCATTGCGCGACCGACCGCGAGGCGGCCCAGGGCACGATCTCGTCGACCCCGATCTCGGTCATGGCCTGCACGGCGAGCTCGCCCCGGTCGCCCTTGGCGATCCCCTGCACCACGACCAGCCGCGGGTCGGCCCCGGCCCGGAAGGCCCGGCCGAGCACGTTTACGTCGATGCTGCCCCGCCCCACGGCGGTGACCTCGGCGTTCGCGGTCCCGCCCCGCCCGTCGCCGAGCAGCAGCGCCTCACCGACCTTCAGCCGCTGCACGGTGGCGGCGTGATGCCCCTCGGCCCCGGCCAGGGTGTACCGCTTCCCGCCGGGCAGGTCGTCAACCAAGAACAGAGGCGCAGACACGAGCACACGCTACCCAACATCCGGCGCAAAGATCACCGGTCAGCTAGTGGCCGTTGAAGGCGTCCCGCATGCGGGAGAAGAAACCGCCCTGCTTGCTCAGCTCGGCGATGTCCTCGCCCCGGGTCTTCGCGAAGTCGCGCAGCATCCGCTCCTGGTCGGCGGTCAGCTTGGTCGGCGTCTTGACGTCGAGGTGCACGAAGAGCTCGCCGCGGCCCTGCCCGCGCAGGTGCGGCACGCCCTTGCCGCGGATGCGCAGGGTCGACGCCGGCTGGGTGCCCGGCTTGACCTCGATGTTCTCCTCGCTGTCCAGGGTCTTGATGGTCAGCCGCGTGCCCAGCGCCGCCGCGGTCATCGGCAGGGTCACCCGGCAGTGCAGGTCGTCGCCCTTGCGGGAGTAGACGTCGTGCGGGCGCTCGTGGATCTCCACGTAGAGGTCGCCTGCCGTGCCGCCGCCCGGGCCGACCTCGCCCTGCTGCGCCAGGCGGATGCGCATGCCGTCCTCGACGCCCGCCGGGATCTTCACCGTCAGGGAGCGGCGGGTGCGGATGCGGCCGTCGCCGGCGCAGGTGGGGCAGGGCTGCGGGATGACCGTGCCGTGGCCCTGGCAGACCTGGCAGGGCCGGGCCGAGACGACCTGGCCGAGGAAGGTGCGCTGCACCGACTGGACCTCGCCGCGGCCGCCGCACGTCTCGCAGGTGGCGAGGTGGGTGCCGGGCGCCGTGCCCGCGCCGGAGCACTGGGTGCAGAGCACTGCCGTGTCGACGGTGATCGGCGCCTCGACGCCGAAGGCCGTCTCCACCAGGTCCAGCTCCAGGCGCAGGATGGCGTCCGCGCCCGGGCGGGTGCGCGGCCGCGGGCCGCGCGAGCCGCCGCCGGCCGCCGTGCCGAAGAAGGCGTCCATGATGTCCTGGAAGCCCACGAACGGTCCGGCTCCGCCGGGGCCGCCGGGGCCGGCCGAACCGCCGCCGGGTGCCAGCGGGTCGCCGCCGAGGTCGACGATCTGACGCTTCTGGTCGTCCGAGAGCACCTCGTACGCCGCGTTGATGTCCTTGAACTTCTCGTGCGCTTCCGGGTCCGGATTGACGTCCGGATGGAATTGACGGGCCAGCTTGCGGTAGGCGCGCTTGATCTCGTCGTCGGTGGCTTCGCGGCCGATGCCGAGAATTCCGTAGTAGTCCTTGGCCACAGGGTTTCGAGTCCTCATGTCTGCCCCGCGCTTCGCGCTGGAGACCTTCGTCGCGGTTGCGTCAGTTTTGTGCCAGCAGGTCGCCAACGTAGCGTGCCACGGCACGCACGGTCGCGATGGTGCCGGGGTAATCCATCCGGGTGGGCCCCAGCACGCCGAGCCCACCAACGATCGTCGTACCCGGTCCGTAACCCGTGCTCACCACGGATGCCGCCCGCAGGTTGTCGATCTCGTTCTCATCGCCGATGCGGACCCGGGTGGTGCTGGGCTCGACCTCGCCGATGAGTTTGAGGAGGATGACCTCCTCCTCGAGCGCCTCCAGGACCGGCCGCAGCGAGCCCTGAAAGTCCAGCACGCCGCCGCGGGTCAGGTTCGCCGTACCCGCCAGGGCGAGGCGTTCCTCACTGCGCTCGACCAGCGTCTCCAGCAGCACCGACGCGACGCAGGCCATGGTGTTGCGCATGGCCGGGTCCGACTCCTCGACCAGGGCGGCGACCAGCGGCGGGGTGTCGGACAGCTTGACGCCGCTCAGCTTGGCGTTGATCTTGCGGCGCATGTCCAGCACGTCGTCGTTCGCCGTCGGCGCCGGCAGCTCGACGAGGCGCTGCTCGACCCGGCCGGTATCGGCGATCATCACCAGCATCAGCCGGGTGGTGGAGATCGGCACCAGCTCGAGGTGGCGCACGGACGAGCGGGCCAGGCTCGGATACTGCACGACCGCGACCTGGCGGGTGAGCTGGGCGAGCAGGCGGACCGTGCGGTGCACCACGTCGTCGAGGTCGACCGCGCCGACCAGGAAGCGCTCGATCGCGCGCCGCTCGGCCGGGCTCAGCGGCTTGACCCGGGACAGCCGGTCGACGAAGAGGCGGTAGCCGGCGTCGGTGGGCACCCGGCCGGCGCTGGTGTGCGGCTGCCGGATGTAGCCCTCCTCCTCGAGGACGGCCATGTCGTTGCGGACCGTCGCCGGGGAGACGCCGAGCTGGTGGCGCTCGACCAGGGCCTTGCTGCCGACGGGCTCCTGGGTCGACACGTAGTCCTCGACGATGGCGCGGAGCACTTCGAGCTTGCGGTCGTCGAGACTCACTCCGAACCCTCCCCGCCCGTTTGGCACTCGTCAAAGTCGAGTGCCAGTCTACGTCGCCGCCACGCCGCGCGCGATGATCAGTCTTCGGTGCTCGCGACGGTTAGCCGACTGTCTATTCTCCGCCCTCGCGCGGCATGTTGCCCTCGCCACGTTCGACCTGCGGTCCTACCGTGTGCGACATGACTGAACCGCCGCGCCCGCCCGGTGAGGGGAACCCCTCGGACCCCACCGCGCCATTCAACCCATATCCGGGTAACGATCCGACACCCGGATCGGCCCCGCCGCCGCCCCCGGCGTACGGCTCGCCCCAGCCGCCGACCTACGGCACCCCGCCGCCGACCTCCGGCGGCGGCTACGGACCCCCGCCCGGCTCGGGGGCACCCGGCGGCTACGGACCTCCGCCCGGCTCGGGAGCACCCGGCGGCTACGGCCAGCAGCCCGGCTACGGCCAGCAGCCCGGCTACGGCCAGCAGCCCGGCGGCTACCCGCCGCAGGGCTACGGGCAGCCCGGCGGCGACGACAAGACCTGGATCCTGGTCGCCCACTTCGGCGGCGCGGCCGGCGCCTTCCTCGGCGGCGGCTGCTCGGGCTGGATCGCGCCGCTGGTGGCGCTGCTGGCCCGGGGCAACCAGTCCCCGGTCGTGCGGGCCGAGGCGATCAAGGCGCTGAACTTCCAGATCCTCTGGTCGATCGTCGCGATCGTCGGCTGGATTCTGACCTGCGCGCTGGTCGGGTTCATCATCGGCCCGGCCGCCTGGGCCATCGGCACGATCTTCGGCATCATCGCCGGCGTCAAGGCGAACAACAACGAGCCGTACAACTACCCGCTCACGGTCTCGATGATCAAGTAGTGGCCGCCCGTGGCGCCGGGCCCCGGCCCGGCGTCACGGCAGCAGGTCGCGGATGACCGCGTCGGCGAGCAGCCGGCCGCGCAGCGTCAGCACGATCTGGCCGCCGGCATAGGCGCCCGGCTCCAGCAGGCCGTCCGCGAGGGCCCGCGCGGCGCCGGCCAGCCCGACCGCGTCGAGCCCGGCCAGCGGCAGCCCGTCGCTCAGCCGCACCCGCAGCATCACGTCCTCGACGTGCCGGTCGGCGTCCGTCAGAATCTCGCGCCCCAACCCGGGCGAGACACCCTCTTCGACCCTTTTCGCGTACGCCGTGGGGTGCTTGACGTTCCACCACCGCACGCCGCCGACGTGGCTGTGCGCGCCCGGCCCGAGCCCCCACCAGTCGCCGCCGGTCCAGTAGAGCAGGTTGTGCCGGCAGCGCGCCTGCGGCGAGGTCGCCCAGTTGGACACCTCGTACCAGGAGAAGCCCGCGCCGCCGAGCGCCTCCTCCGCCGCCAGGTAGCGGTCCGCGGCGACGTCGTCCTCCGGGTACGGCAGCTCGCCGCGCCGCATCTTCGCCGCCATCCGGGTGCCGTCCTCGACGATCAGCGAGTACGCGCTGACGTGGTCGACCCCCGCCCCGATCGCCGCGTCCAGCGAGGCGGCGAAGTCCTCCGGCCGCTCACCCGGCGTTCCGTAGATCAGGTCCAGGTTGACGTGCTCGAAGCCGGCCTCGCGGGCCTCGATCGCGGCCTGCGGCGCCCGGCCCGCCGTGTGCTTGCGGTCGAGGATCGCCAGCACGCCCGGCGCGGCGGACTGCATGCCCAGCGAGATCCGGGTGTAGCCGGCGCCGCGCAGCGCCCGCAGCGAGCGCGGGTCGACCGACTCGGGGTTGGCCTCGGTGGTGATCTCGGCGTCGCCGGCCAGCCCCCAGGTCTTGTCGATGCCCTCGAGGATCCGGCCGAGGTCGCCCGCGTCGAGCAGGGTCGGCGTGCCGCCGCCGACGAAGACGGTGTCGACCCGGGCGCCGGTCACGGTCGCGGCCAGCCTCAGCTCGGCCAGCACCGCGTCGGCGTAGCCCTCCCGGCTCGCGCCGCCGCCGAGCTCACTGGCCGTGTACGTGTTGAAGTCGCAGTACCCGCAGCGGCTCGCGCAGAACGGGACGTGTACGTAGACCCCGAACCCGCGCCGGCCGACCTCGCGCAGGGCGCTGTTGGGCAGGGAGCCGTCGCTGGGTACGGGCTCACCGTCGGGTGGAGGACCAGGCATCCGTCAAGTGTGCACGCACCCCGTTAAGGTTCCGGCATGGAGCTGGTCCGTACCGCCACCGATGCCGGGATCGCCACCTTGACCCTGGACAGCCCGGCGAACCGAAATGCCCTTTCCGCCCTGCTGATGCGCGAGCTGCTCGACGCTCTCGGCGCCGCGCTCACCGACACCGAGGTCCGGGCGGTGGTGATCTCGCACACCGGGCCGGTCTTCTGCTCGGGCGCCGACCTGAAGGAGACCGCCGAGGCCCGCGAGACCGGCAAGATCCCGGCTGAGCTGCTCGCGGACGTGCTCGCGGCGATCTGGGAGTTCCCCAAGCCGGTGCTGGCCCGGATCGCCGGCCCGGCCCGGGCGGGCGGGCTCGGCCTGGTCGCCGCCGCCGACATCGCCGTCTGTACCCGGGACGCGACGTTCGCCTTCTCCGAGGTGCGGCTCGGCGTGATCCCCGCGGTGATCAGCGCCACCGTGCTGCCGCGGCTGGCACCCCGCGCGGCGGCCGAGTTCTACCTCACCGGCGAGGTCTTCGACGGCGTACGGGCCGCAGAGATCGGGCTGGTCACCGCCGCGGTCGAGGCCGACCGGCTGGACGAGGCCGTCGCCGCGTACGCCGGTGCCCTGGTCCGTGGTGGTCCGCTGGCCCTGGCCGGCACCAAGCAGCTGCTGCGCCGCCCGCCGGCCGACACCATCCGCGCCGACCTGGCCGACCTGTCGGCCCGCTCCGCGGGTTACTTCCGATCGGCCGAGGGGCGCGAAGGCGTCGCGGCCTTCCGGGAGAAGCGTCCCGCCTCCTGGGTACCGGTGACTCACGACACGAGCGCCCGTTGATTACCCTTGTCACCTGACGGAGGGAGTGCGCGTGCAGAGAAAGCCGGTTGTACTGGTGGCTTTGCTCGCGCTCGTCGGCGCCCTCGGGGTGGTCGTCGCCGTCCGGTCCATCGGCGGATCGCTGCAGCTGCCGCACCTCGGGCCCGAGTGCACGGTGCGCGCCGACGGCGAGGTCACGCTCGACCTGGTCCAGATGGCGAACGCCGCGACGATCGCCGCGGTCGGCGTCCGGCGCAAGATGCCCGAGCGGGCCGTGGTGGTCGCCCTGGCCACCGCCTTCCAGGAATCCAAGCTGGAGAACCTGGACAGCGGTGACCGGGACTCGGTCGGGCTGTTCCAGCAGCGGCCCAGCCAGGGCTGGGGCACGGTGGAGAAGATCCAGGATCCCCGGTACGCCGCGACCAAGTTCTACGCCTCCCTCAAGAAGGTCAAGGGCTGGGAGAAGATGCGGGTCACCGACGCCGCGCAGAAGGTGCAGCGCTCGGCCTACCCGAACGCGTACGAGAAGTGGGCCGACGAGTCCGCGGTGCTCGCCAAGGCGCTGACCGGCCGCAAGGGCGGCGCGGTCGAGTGCACGATCACCGGCGAGCCCGCCCTGCGCGGCGCCGCCGCGGCCACGGCGCTGGCGGACGGCATGCGCCTCGACTGGGGCAACGGCCTCGACTCCATCGAGTCGCCGCGGCCCGGCGGCATTTCCGTCGCCGTCGAGGACGTCAAGATCGGCTGGCGCTACGCGCACTGGCTCGTCTCGCACGCCAGCGGCACCGGCCTCTCGCGGGTGCGCTTCGGCAGCCTCGAGTGGAACGCGGGCGACGGCACGTGGCAGCCGGTAACCGGCGGGCGGACCGCGGACAACGCCACAGTGGTGGCCGAGGTCTTCAGCTGAGCTGCCATCGAGGGACGTGAGCAGGAATCGTTCGCTCCTCACCTTCATTGCGCTGCGTATATATGAACGTGGACAGACAGCGACCGGCCTGGTACTAGTTATTCGTGCTCCACGCCATCGAATGGGTCCTCCTCGGAGCCACGAGCGTCATCGCCGTTGTCATCGGAGTCCGCCGCCACAAGCCGGCACGGGTCGGCCCCTGGCTTCTGCTCGCCGCCGCGGTCGCCGCGCTGGCCATCGGTGACGTCTTCTACGCCACCGGCCGCCACCCGGCCGCGGACGTCTCCTACCTGGTGATGTTCGCCCTGGTCGCGCTGGCCATGCTGCGCCTGACCCGGGCCGGTGCGATCCTGATGAACCGGGCACGGCTGATCGACCTGCTCGCGTTCGCGTGCTCGTCGCTGCTGGTGGTGTGGGTCTTCGTGATCGGCGACACCGGCCGGTTCGGCAGCGTCTCGGCGGCCGACGTGATCGGCGGCCTGCTGCTGGTCGGCGTCGCCGTAAGGCTGATCGTGGCGGCCTGGTTCAACTGGTCGGCGGTGCTGCTCGGCGTCGGCGCGCTGGGCATGCTGATCAGCGACATCGCGTACCCGATGGCGCCGAACGCCGGCACCGAGGCCGGCTACGTCGTGCTCTACCTGGCCTGGGGCGCCGCGGCGCTGCACCCGTCGATGGCCCGGCTGACCAGCCCGGCGCCGGCCCGCCCGTCCACCTGGCAGAGCCACTGGACCGCGCTGCTCGGCCTCTCCGTCGCGGCGCCGCCGCTGGTCCTGCTGATCGAGGCCCTCTCCGGCACGGTCCGCGACGGCGTGGCGATCGCCGTGGTCGGCGGCCTCACGCTGGTGTTGACCTTCACCCGTCTGGCTGATTCGGTCTCGCAGAACGGCCTGGCGCTGACCCGCGAGCGGGTGCTGCGGGAGGCCAGCGCGGCCCTGGTCGCGGCCGCCGACGAGGCGGCGGTGGACGAGGCGGTCCGGGCCGCGGTCACCCAGCTGCTGCCGCCGCACGACGTGCGCCGCATCGTCTTCGCGACCGACGACCGCCAGCTCACCCTCGCGGCCCTGCCGGCGGCCGAGTCCGGCCCCCGCCCCCGCAGCTGGTGGCTGGACGAGAAGCGGACCGACGACCAGGGCGCGGCCGAGGGCACCCTGGTCTGCCCGCTGTGGCTGGAGCCGCTGGCGGTGGCCCGCCCGAACGGCGGCGCGCTGGTGCTCTCCGGCCGCCTGGACATGCTGACGGCGAGCCGAGACGCGTGCGAGGTGCTGGCCGGGCAGGCCGCGCTGGCCCTGGACCGGATCTCGCTGGTGGAGGCGGTCGGCCGCCGCGACAGCGACCTGTACCTGCGCGCGGTCATCCGCAACACCGCCGACATCATGCTGGTCATCGACGAGGACCAGCAGATCCGGTACGCGAGCCCGGCGCTGCGCGAGCTGATCGGGGTGGCGGACCTGCCGCCGTTCACGACCCTGCACGACCTGGTGCACCCCGACGACCGCGGCCAGGTACGCCGGGCGCTGCGGGACGAGGGCGACGGCGTGGTCTACTGCGCGCTGCAGCGCCCGGACCAGCGCCAGATCCTGGTCGAGGCGACCTACCGCGACCTGCGCGAAGACCGCCTGGTGCAGGGGTACGTGGTGACGATGCGCGACATCACGGGCGCGCAGGACCCGATGGACCGGGTGCCGCACCTGGAGCACGTGGACGAGCTGCCGGCCTGGGTCAACCGCCGCAGCGCCCAGCACAAGTTCCGCTACTGACCGATCACCCGACACGCCGAAGCCCCGGGCCTGAGGCCCGGGGCTTCGGCGTCTGTCGCTAGGTCAGCGGGTGATGCGGCGACGGCCGCTGGCACCAACCACCAGGGCCACCCCGATGGCGGCCAGCACGACCTGGAAGGCCAGCTCGATCCAGTCGATGCCACCGGTCGAGGCGACGCCGAAGGCGTTGGCGAGCACGGTGCCCAGCAGCGCGGCGACGACACCGATGACCATGGTCAGCCAGATCGGGATGTTCTGCTTGCCGGGCACGACCAGCCGGCCGAGCGCGCCGATGATCAGGCCGATGATGAGTGCGGTGATGATGCCGGTGACAGTCATTGGGGGTCCCCCTCGGGGTAGAGAAGTTGTTGCGTTCGTCTGACCCCGAAGTTCCCGAGCGTGCCGGAAACCAAACCGCCTTACTTCTTGCCGCCCTTGTTTTCACCCGAATCGGAGGTCGAGAGCGCGGCGATGAAGGCCTCCTGCGGCACCTCGACCCGCCCGACCATCTTCATCCGCTTCTTGCCTTCCTTCTGCTTCTCGAGCAGCTTGCGCTTGCGGCTGATGTCACCGCCGTAGCACTTGGCAAGGACGTCCTTGCGAATGGCACGGATGGTCTCCCGGGCGATGATCCGGCTGCCGATGGCGGCCTGGATCGGCACCTCGAACTGCTGCCGCGGAATGAGCTTCTGCAGCTTCGACGCGATGGTGACGCCGTAGTTGTAGGCCTTGTCCTTGTGCACGATCGCGCTGAACGCGTCCACGGGCTCGCCGTGCAGCAGAATGTCCACCTTGACCAGCTCGGCCGCCTGCTCGCCCGAGGGCTCGTAGTCAAGCGACGCGTAGCCCTTGGTCTTGCTCTTGAGCTGGTCGAAGAAGTCGAAGATGATCTCGCCCAGCGGCAGCGTGTAGCGCAGCTCCACCCGCTCGGTGGACAGGTATTCCATGCCCAGCAGCTGGCCCCGGCGGCCCTGGCAGAGCTCCATGACCGCGCCGACGAACTCGTTGGGGACGAGGACCGTCGCCCGCACCGTCGGCTCATGGATCTCGGCGATCTTGCCCTCGGGGAACTCGCTCGGGTTGGTGACGACGAACTCTGCGGCGTCCTCGGTGAACACCCGGTAGACCACGTTCGGCGCGGTCGAGATCAGGTCCAGGTTGAACTCACGCTCGAGCCGCTCCCCGATGATCTCGAGGTGCAGCAGGCCCAGGAAGCCACACCGGAAGCCGAACCCGAGCGCGGTGCTGGTCTCCGGCTCATAGGTCAGCGAGGCGTCGTTGAGCTGCAGCTTGTCGAGCGCGTCCCGCAGCGCCGGGTAGTCGGAGCCGTCGATCGGGTACAGCCCCGAGTAGACCATCGGCTTCGGGTCGGAGTAGCCGCCGAGCGCCTGCTGGGCCGGCCGGTTGTTGCCGGTCACGGTGTCGCCGACCCGGGACTGGCGAACGTCCTTCACCCCGGTGATGAGGTAGCCGACCTCGCCGACACCGAGGGCGCCGGCCTTCTCCATCTCGGGCGAGACGACGCCGATCTCCAGCAGCTCGTGCACCGCCCCGGTGGACATCATCTTGATCCGGTCCCGAGCCTCGATCCGCCCGTCGATGACCCGGACATAGGTCACCACGCCACGGTAGACGTCGTACACCGAGTCGAAGATCATCGCGCGGGCCGGCGCGTCGGCGTCGCCGACCGGCGGCTGGAACTGGCGGACGACCTCGTCGAGCAGGTGCGCCACCCCGACGCCGGTCTTGCCGGAGACCCTGAGCACGTCCGACGGCTCGCAGCCGATCAGCTTGGCGAGCTCCTCGGCGTACTTCTCCGGCTGGGCGGCCGGCAGGTCGATCTTGTTGAGCACCGGGATGATGTGCAGGTCGTTCTCCATCGCCAGGTACAGGTTGGCGAGCGTCTGCGCCTCGATACCCTGCGCCGCGTCGACGAGCAGGACCGCGCCCTCACAGGCGGCGAGGCTGCGGGAGACCTCATAGGTGAAGTCGACGTGCCCAGGCGTGTCGATCATGTTGAGGACCGCGGTGTCGCCCGCCCGCTCGCCCTCCCGGACGATCCACGGCATGCGCACGGCCTGGCTCTTGATGGTGATGCCACGCTCGCGCTCGATGTCCATCCGGTCGAGATACTGAGCGCGCATCTGCCGTGGGTCGACCACGCCGGTGATCTGCAACATGCGGTCGGCCAGGGTCGACTTCCCGTGGTCGATGTGCGCAATGATGCAGAAGTTGCGGATGCGACCCGGATCGGTCGCTCCGATGATGTTCACGCCGGGGTCGAGCGGTCCAGGCACGATCGTCCGTTCTTCTCAAGCGAGCTGGCTACCGGCGAAGGCGCCGGCAACGTCTATCGTCCCACGCCGCCACCGAGCGCCAGGATCACACCCGGTCGAGCGCCCGATGAGGCGAACCGGGAAGCTCGACGCTGATCCGATCCCCCGGCCGCACAGCACCGCCGTGCAGGACAACGGCCATGACACCCGCCTTACGCACCAGGCTGCCACCGGCATCGCGGCCGAGCACGTGTTTGAGCAGCCCACTCCGGTAGCCGTTGATCTGCTGACAGGGGTTACGCAGCCCCGTGATGATCACCGCCGGCCGCGGAACGCCCCCACCCACGGCAGACCCCTCGCCCTCAATCCGCGCGGCAAGCACCGCCACAACAGGAGCGATGTGCGCCTCGATACGCGCAGCGGCAGCAGCAGTAATGACAGCCGCCGCCCCCTCGGGTGGCCCGACCCAACCCGCCGCCCCCTCCGAGAACCCACCCCGCCCTTCCACACCCACCGGCGACCCAACCCCACCCACCCGGGCGCCACCGTCACCCGCCGCACCCACCGGGGAACCACCGCCATCCACACCCACCGGGCCCGCGGCCGGCTCGCCACCCCCGACGGGCGCCCGGCGAGACCCACCCCCACCCACCGGGGCGCCGCCGTCATCCCCCGCACCCACCGGGGAACCAGCGCCACCGATCGCGGCCACTGAGAGTCCAACCCCACCCGTCGCACCCTCCCAAGGCCCGACCTGGCCTGCGGATCCGTCCGAGGGCTCGCCCGTGGTTGCGGAAGTGGCCTCGCCCGCCGGCGGCGGACCGAAGCGCAGGATCGTTCCGACCGGCAGTCCGAGCAGATCGAGGCCGACGGTGGTGAGGTTCTCGCCCAGGCCGCCCGCCGGCACCTCGTAGCCCTCCGGGCGCACCTCGTCGTGCAGTTCGGCGTGGATGAGATGCACCTGGCGCAGGTTGGGCTGCGTCGGGTCCGCGGCCACCCGGCTCCGGTGCTTGACCGTCACGCCCGCGTGAACGTCACCCTCAACGCCCAGGCCGGCGATCAGGGTGATCTCGTCCCGGTTCGGCTTGGTGAACGAGTAGACGTCATTGCAGCTCACCGCAGCGACAACACCCCACCGCCCCGGTCCCGCACCGACTACCCCGGCAGCCGCCGGCTCCTGCTGATAAGCGCCCATGGGCCCGAGTCTGCCCAAGCAACACCACCTCCTCGACCACGTTTCCCACCACCCGAGCCCTCCCACGCAGCCCAGCCCTCCACCAGCCCACGCAGCCCAGCCCTCCACCAGCCCACGCAGCCCAGCCCTCCACCAGCCCACGCAGCCCAGCCCTCCACCAGCCCACGCAGCCCAGCCCTCCACCAGCCCACGCAGCCCAGCCCTCCACCAGCCCACGCAGCCCAGCCCTCCACCAGCCCACGCAGCCCAGCCCTCCACCAGCCCACGCAGCCCAGCCCTCCACCAGCCCACGCAGCCCAGCCCTCCACCAGCCCACGCAGCCCAGCCCTCCACCAGCCCACGCAGCCCAGCCCTCCACCAGCCCACGCAGCCCAGCCCTCC